>DASYMZ010000064.1:0-25249 GCA_036008805.1 Gemmatimonadaceae bacterium | reverse complement strand
CCCGCCGCGAACAGCAGATTCGACGTCGGCGTCAGCGTCGCCGCCGCGATGCAGCTCCCCAGCGTGAGCGCCGATGGCGTGCGGACGTGTCGCATGCCGAGGAACATCGCCGTGAGCACGAGCGCGATGCCCGCGGCGACGGCGAGCGGATCGGGATGCAACGCGGCGGCGAGCGACGGGACGTCTTCCACCGCGGGCTGCACCGGCACGAACAGCATCGTCGCCATTCTGGGAAGAAGGGACAACGCCACGAGGATGCGCGTGCCCGCGCCGAGGCCGCGAAAGAATGGATGCGGCAGATCGCCGGCGAGCGATCCGAGCACCACGACGCGCGCGGCGAGCAGCGCGACCGTCCCCGCCATCGCCGACGCGGCCCACCGCATCGCGTTGCGGCGCTGAGTTGGCCAGCCCCACGCCGCGGCGAGCGCCAACACCGGCGCGGTCGCTCCGCTCTCCTTGCCGGCGAGCGCCGCCGCCGACAGCAGCGCTGCCGCGACGTAACTGCCAAGCTTGGGCTGCTCGTCGCGCGTGACGCGCAGAAGGAGGAGCACCATCGCGAGTGCGGCGAGCAGCTCCGCGCGCCCCACCACGGTGGCGACGGCCTCCGCATGCACGGGCAGCAGCGCGAACAGCAACCCCGCCGCGAGCGCGGCGAAGGGCGGAAGGAAGCGCAGACAGAGTCTCGCGACCAGTGCGGCGATCACGCCGTGCAGCGCCACGTTCACCGCGTGCGGCAGCCAGGGCGCGCCACCGCCGATCAGCCGGTCGACGCCGATACTGAGGAGCGCGAGCGGACGATAGAGACGGTTCCCGTCGTACCACCACGGTGCGGCGAGCGCGCTCGGCAGCGTGCGCGCCGACTGCACGAGCGGGTGCGCCACGATCGCGACGTCGTCGAACGCGTAGCCGTTGCCGAGCGCGCGCAAGTGCGCGAGCACCGCCGCGAGCGCGGCGAAGAGCGGCGCCCGCCCACGCTCGAGCTGCGTCGTCCCGTAGATCCGGAGCCGCTGCCAGCTCACGCGACCGCGGCGCCTTCGGAGCGGGCGAGCGCGACGAGCCGCGAGTGGCCGCGAAGAATCTCGCGACCGTCGGCGAGCGGGAGGTACGGTCCTGCGTCGGTCTTGGAGACGAGCACGTCGTATCCGTCCGGGATGAGCGCGAGCACGTCGTCGGCATCGCCGAAGCGCTCGAGCCCCTCCCCCATGTGCACCTCGACGAACAGATCGGGACGATGCTCGGCCAGGGTGCGTCGTGCGCCGCGGAGGACGTGCAGCTCGTATCCCTCCACGTCGACGAACAGCACCTGCGGCACCCCGTGCTCCGCCGTGAGCTCGTCGACCGTGAGGGCGCGCACGTCCACCGACGCTTCATCGGCGGCCGCCACGTGGCCGTTCATGCGCGGGCTGAACTGCAGCACGCCCGGTGCGTCCGCCCCGGCGGCGTGCACCACGGTCACCTGTGCGAGCGCATTCTGCGCGACGTTCTTCCGCGCGACCGCGACGTTGTGCGGCGTGGCTTCGACCGCGACGACGCGTCCCGCTTCGCCCACCAGCCGGCCGAGGATCATCGCGACCACGCCCTGATGCGCCCCGATGTCGAACACCCGGGCGCCGGCGCGGAGACGTCCGCGTTCGGCGAGCGTCGCGATCTCCGCCATCATCGGCCAGTCGTGGTCGTACCACCCGCGGGCCATCTCGTCGCCGATGTGAACCGAGAGCTCATAGCCGCCGTATCGGTGTGTCGCGACGTACGAGTGGAAGCGGGCGAGGGCAAGGCGATCTCGCGCGATGCCGAGCTGGGTGTACAGGCGGTCGGAGAGAACCTTGCGGAGCAGTTGGCGCATGGACTGAAACGCGGTGGAGAGTGGTGGTCGAGGTGAGAAGTGACCGCCTCCGCGGCCACCCTCCGCTCCGTTGCTCGTGCCGTGGAGTTGGGCGTCCACGTTGCTGGCCGCCGTGCGCGATCGTCCTCGAACAGCACGGCCTCATCGATCCTGGCTCACTGCCGGTCGGTCGACGTCGCCCTTGGTGACGACTCGACCCGCCGATTCATCATTACTGGACTCTGGAGCGTTCATGCGACGCATCGCCGCACTTCTCGCCGTCGTATTCCTCGCCGCCTGCACCCGGGAGATCGAGCAGAGCACGCGACCCGATGCGATCGTGGGCACCTACCAGCTCCACACGTATGGAGGACGATCGTTGCCCGCGCTCGTCTCCACCGACACCGCCGGGGTATGGGAGGTGACGAGTGGTGAGCTCGTGCTGGGCTCCGACCAGTCGTGGACCGAGACGGTGAACTACCGGCTCACCAAGGGGGCGAAGGTCCAGACCGCGTCGTTCGGCAGCTCGGGCAGCTGGGCGTTCATTCGGGACTATGCCTTCATGGTCTTCAATGACAAGGTCGACAACTACCAGTTCTCCGGAACCGCCGCCGGCGGGAGCGTCACGCTGGAGCTCGTGAACGGCAACGCTCTGGTCTACAAGCGCTAACGGGCTCGAAGGGCCGCCGCCTTCTTTCAAGGGGTCAGACTCCCTGAAGATCGGTGCTGCGGCCCAGCAGCTTCTCCGACGCTGTCCCTCGATCGAGCTGTCGTGAACGGGATGGCCCCCGCGCCGAGCGACGCCCGCGCCTACACTTAGGCACCGGCGGGAACGAACGGCGCCCGCGGGCGTTGAGCTGTCGAGGGCGGGCGTGATCGGTTCACCCCCGTTCGGCTATTCGACCCGACTCCGAGCGGACGATCGTGGACGACGCAGCACATTGCCGGCAGATCGTGCGCACCCACGCGCGTACCTTCTGGCTGGCCAGTCACTTTCTCGGCGCGACCAAGCGTCGTTCGGCGTTCGCGCTCTACGCGTTCTGCCGGGTTGCCGACGACATCGTCGATCTGGCGCGCTCCACCCCGGCCGACGAGACCGCACGCCGCCTCGCCGAGCACCGCCGGCAGCTCGACGATGCGCTCCGGGGACGCCCGTCGGGTCCCGTGTTCCGCGAGCTCTCCCGCGCCGTGCGGCTCCATCAAGTGCCGCCGGCAGTGCTTCACGAGCTCCTCGACGGCATCGCGCGTGACTGCGCGCCGTCGCGCTACGCGACCTGGCCCGAGCTGCACCGCTACTGCGAGGGAGTCGCCAGCACGGTCGGCGAGATGTGCACCCACGTGTTCGGCGTCACCGGCGGAGCCGCCGTCCGCCGACGCGCGCTCGCGCACGCTCGAACGCTCGGCGTCGCCATGCAGCTCACCAACATCCTTCGCGACGTCGGCGAGGACGCGAGGAACGGGCGCTGCTATCTGCCGGACGAGGACCTCGAGCGCTTCGGGCTCGACCGCGCCGCCGTGCTCGCGGGAATGGCCCCACGCGATCTTCGGTGGCGAGCGCTCATGGCGTTCGAGATCGACCGCGCGCGCGCTCTCTACGCCAGCGCGATGCCAGGCATCGCGCTGCTCTCGCCCGACGCCCAGCGCTGCGCCGCGGCGTGCGCGACCGGTTACGAGGCGATCCTGGGCGCCATCGAGTCGAACGCCTACGACACCTTCGGGGTGCGAGCGCACCTCGGCGCCCGGGCGCGAGCCTCCGTGCTGTGGACTGTGTGGCGCACGCGCCTTGCACTACCGGATGGGGACGGCAGCGCGCCGTCGCACACGGATCCCCATCCCGACGGAGAGATGGTTCCATGGGCTTCGGCCACGCACCAGTGAAGATCGACCGCACGATGTCACGCACCGCCACGCTCGCCCTCGCGCTGCATGCGACGCTGTTGTTCGTGTCGGGCGTGGCATTCGCGACCTTCCTCGCGCCGCCGACGCCGACCTGGCTGCTCGAGCCGCAGAACCAGGCGTTCGCGTCACTGATGTTCCGCTACGGCGGACAGACGACGGTGGTGCTCGGCGCTCTCGCTGGCCTGCTCCACGCCATGGCGCATCTCGGTTGGCGTCGCGCCGTCGGGATCTTCGTCGCCGGATTCTGCCTCTCGCTCGCGGCGGAGCTCACCGGAACCACGACCGGCTATCCGTTCGGTGCGTACTCGTACACGACGCAGCTCGGCTATCTCATCGGTGGCCGGGTGCCGTTCAACATTCCAGCGTCGTGGTTCTTCATGCTGTACGCGTCGCTGGCGATCTGCGGCCGGATCCTCGGCGCGCGTGACGACTCGAAGACGCGCTGGCGTTGGGCGGTGGTCGCGGCATTCGTGCTTACGGCGTGGGACGTGTCGATGGATCCAGCGATGGTGGCCACGACGCACTGGCTCTGGCATCTCCCGACGAGGGCGGATGCATCGCTCGGACAGCGGATCTTCTCGTCGCCGATGTTCTATGGCATGCCCATCACGAACTGGCTCGGCTGGCTGCTCACCGGCACCATCGTCGCACGCGTGATGCTCGCGATCGTGCCCCCGAGCTCGTGGGCGGCGCGGGTGTCGCCGTCGAACCTGCCGCTCTTTCTGTATGGGGCGAACGCGATGCTTCCCCTGCTCATCTGTATTGGCCGCGGGATGTGGTGGGCGGTGATCTTCGGTGCGCTCGCGATGGCGATCCCGCTGGTGCTCGCCGTGCTCGCGCCGCTCCGCGCGGTGGACGAGCGCAAGTCGCTGAGCCGGATGGTCGGCATGGCGCGCGGCTGACGGGCTGCGTGCGCGTCGTCGTCATCGGCAGCGGGTTTGGCGGCCTCGCCGCGGCGATCCGCCTGCTTCAGCAGGGCCACGAGGTCACCGTCGTCGAGAAGCGTGACAAGCCGGGCGGGCGCGCCTACGTCTACCAGCAGGACGGCTTCACCTTCGACGGCGGTCCGACGATCATCACGGCGCCCTGGTTGATCCGCGAGCTGTTCGAGCGGAGCGGGCGCTCGGTGGACGACTACGTGCGCCTGGTTCCGATCGACCCGTTCTACAACATCCGGTTCGAGGACGGCTCCGTGTTCCGCTACACGGGCGATCGCGCGCAGGTGATCGAGGAGATCCGCCGCTTCTCGCCCGACGACGTCGCGGGCTACGAGCGGTTCGCCGCGGCAACCGAGCGCATCTTCACCGCTGGGATGGCGTTGATCGACACGCCGTTCGATCGCATCTCGGACATGGTGAAGGTGCTGCCGGATCTCGTGCGGCTGCAGTCGCACAAGTCGGTGGCGCAGCTCGTGAACGGCTTCTTCAAGGACGAGCGGCTGCGGCAGGTGTTCAGCTTCCATCCGCTGCTCGTCGGAGGGAATCCCTTTCAGAGCACGTCGATCTACGCGCTGATCCATACCCTCGAGCAGCAGTGGGGCGTGTGGTTCGCGATGGGCGGCACCGGCGCGCTCGTGAACGGGCTCGTGCGCCTGATGACGGAGCTCGGTGGATCGCTGCGGCTCGATGCGGAGGTCGCGGAGATCGACGTCGACCCGAGCACGCGGCGCGCGACGGGCGTCCGTCTCGCCGGCGGCGAGCGCCTCGCGGCCGACGCGGTCGTGAGCAATGGTGACGTGGCGACGACGTACATGAATCTCGTCCCCGCCGGACTGCGCAGGAAGAACACCGACCGGCGCATGTCGCGGCTGCGGTACTCGATGTCGCTGTTCGTGCTCTACTTCGGCACCGACCGACGCTACCCCGACGTGGCGCATCACGAAATCCTGATGGGCCCGCGGTATCGCGGTCTGCTCGACGACATCTTCACGCGGAAGTCGCTCTCCGACGACTTCTCGCTCTACCTGCACCGCCCAACCGCCACCGATCCCTCACTCGCGCCTCCCGGCTGCGACAGCTGGTACGTGCTCTCACCAGTTCCCAATCTCGGCGGCCAGACCGATTGGAGGACCGCGGCGACGCCGTATCGCGATCGCGTCATCGCGTATCTCGAGAAGCGCTACCTGCCCGGCCTGTCGCGCCACATCGTCAGTGAGCGCCAGATCACTCCGCTGCATTTCCGCGATACGCTGAACAGCCATCTCGGCAGCGCATTTTCGGTGGAACCGATCCTCACGCAATCGGCTTGGTTCCGGCCACACAATCGCAGCGAGGACATCGCGAACCTCTACTTCGCTGGGGCTGGGACGCATCCGGGCGCCGGCCTGCCCGGCGTGCTGAGCTCGGGGAAGATCGTGGCCGAGATGATCGGCGCGGGCGAGCCGATGCCGAGCCTCCAGCTCGCCTAGGCGAGTTCGCCGGCCGCCAGGGCGTGGCGGCGCGGGCGCGGCCCTGCATGGGGTCGAGCACGAGGGTTAGCTTTCATCCAGGTCTTTCGTGCCGCCGAACCGCTCGATCAAGCGAGCGGTGCAGGCGCTGCGCATCCGGCTTCACTGAACGCAATGGACATCCAGATCACGACCAAGAAGAGCGAGGGAGTCGAGCGACTCCTCGAGGTCTCCGTTCCGCTCGCCGCGGTCAACGCGGCCGAAGAGCAGACGGCTCGTCGCTATGCGACGTCGGTGCGGCTGCCGGGCTTCCGGCCCGGCAAGGCGCCGCCGGCGATGGTGCGCAAGCGGTTCAAGGACGCGATTCGCCAGCAGGTGCTGGAGTCGCTCGTTCAGGATGCGTTCAAGGAAGTGATGGAGCGCGAGAAGCTCGACGTCGCCGCGCAGCCGCACGTGCACGACGTGAAGTTCGAGGAAGGGCAGCCACTCACCTTCGAGCTGCATCTCGAAGTGCGGCCGAAGCTCGAGCTGGCGCGAACGGAGGGCTTCCGCGTGACGCGCACCGAGAGCGCGGTGACCGACGAGACGGTCGCCGAGCAACTCGACACGCTCCGTGATCAGAAGGCGACGTGGGCGCCCGTCGAAGAGCGTCCGATCGAGGGCGACATGGTGAAGGTGCTGCTCGCCACGCCGGAGACGGCGGGTGGCGAGATGCCGGAAGGGAATCCGTATCCGCTCGTGCTCGGCGAGGGCCAGGCAATTCCCGGTGTGGAAGAGTTGATCATGGAGCTCACGCCCGGCGAGACGAAGGAGCGCGTGGTGAAGTGGCCGGACGACTTCCCCGACGAGGCGCAGCGCGGCCAGACGAAGAACGTCCGTGTGACGCTGCAGGAAGTGAAGCGGAAGTCGTCACCAGCGTTGGATGACGCGTTCGCGCGCGAGGTCGGCGATTTCGACTCGCTCGATGCGCTTCGCGCTGCGGTGCGATCCGATCTGGAGGAGCAGTCGAAGCGAGAGGCCGACGCGCAGGTGCGCCAGCAGCTCCTCGACGAGATCGCGCAGGCGAATCCGTTCGACGTGCCGCCGAGCTGGGTGAACCGGACGATCGACGCGTACATGCAGGCGTACAAGATTCCCGACGAGCAGCGCCAGCAGTTCGCCGGCGAGTTCGCCGCGGTCGCGGAGCGTCAGGTGCGGCGCGACATGCTCATCGACGCGATCGCCGAGCAGAACACGCTCGCCGCCACGGAGAAGGACGTGGACGAGCGCGTCGAGAAAGTCGCCGAGCAGCGCGGCGCCGAGCCGGGCCAGGTGTATCAGTCGCTGCAGAAGGCCGGACGGCTGCCCGAGATCGAGCGCAGCATCACGGAAGAGAAAGTCTTCGAATGGTTGATGGCGAGAAACGAAATCACCAGCGGTACCAACGCGTGAGGGACCCCATGGCAACTCTGTACCCACCCTATGTCATCGAGCGCTCCAGCCGCGGCGAGCGCAGCTACGACATCTTCTCGCGGCTCCTCATGGACCGCATCGTCTTCCTCGGTACGCCGATCAACGACGATGTGGCGAACATCATCATCGCGCAGCTGCTGTTTCTGGAAGCGGACAACCAGGAGCGCGACATCTTCGTCTACATCAACTCGCCGGGTGGCAGCGTCTCCGCCGGCCTCGCGATCTACGACACGATGCAGTACCTGAAGGCGCCGGTGAACACGATCTGCATGGGTCTCGCGGCGAGCATGGGCTCGTTCCTGCTCGCGGCCGGCCGCAAGGGCAAGCGTTCGGCGCTGCCGCATTCGCGGATCATGATTCACCAGCCGTCGGGCGGCGCGCAGGGCACCGCGGCCGACATCGAGATCCAGGCGAAGGAGATTCTCTTCCTCCGTCATCAGCTCAACACGATCTACAGCAAGCACACCGGCCGGCCGGTGGAGCAGATCGAGCGCGACATGGTGCGGGACTTCTTCATGTCGGCCGAGGAAGCGAAGAACTATGGACTGATCGACAACGTGATCACGAGCCGCGGCGAGATCGTCGACCCGCAGATCATCGCGGCGCAGGCCGAGACGACGGCCAGCCTGACGAAGTAGCACATTTGTTGGGGCTCGTGAAAACCTTCACGAGCCCCGGTCGTCTTTGCTTGACCGGGTCCGATGTCACTGTTAACTCTCGGATACCCCCACCTCGCCCCTGTCGCCCGGGCGTGCGCCTCCCGCTGAGTCACCGCCATGTCGCACGATAAACACCTCCGCTGCTCGTTCTGCGGCAAGTCGAAGGACTCGGTCCGGAAGTTCATCTCGGGTCCGTCCGTCTACATCTGCAACGAGTGCATCGCGCTCTGCAACGAGATCCTCGCTGAAGACGAGGAGCGCGAGGTCGCCGAAGCGATCACGCAGGTCCCGACTCCGCAGGAGATCAAGGACACGCTCGACGGCTACGTGATCGGGCAGGAGCGCGCCAAGAAGGCGTTGGCGGTCGCGGTCTACAATCACTACAAGCGGATCAACTCCGCGTCGGTGCGAGAGGACGATGTCGAGCTCGACAAGTCGAACATCCTTCTCATCGGACCGACGGGTGTGGGCAAGACGCTGCTCGCGCAGACGCTCGCGCGCATCCTCGACGTGCCGTTCACCATCGCGGACGCGACGACGCTGACCGAAGCGGGCTACGTGGGCGAGGACGTGGAGAACATCCTCGTCCGGCTGCTCCAGGCGGGCGACTTCAACGTGGCCGAGTGCGAGCGCGGCATCGTCTACATCGACGAGATCGACAAGATCGCGCGGAAGTCGGAGAACCCGAGCATCACGAGAGATGTATCGGGCGAGGGCGTGCAGCAGGCGCTCCTCAAGATCCTCGAGGGCACCGTCGCGAGCGTGCCCCCGCAGGGTGGCCGCAAGCACCCGCAGCAGGAGTACATCCAGATCAACACGAAGGACATCCTGTTCATCTGCGGCGGGGCGTTCGACGGGCTGGAGAAGATCATCGAGGCGCGCACTGGACGCCGGCAGATCGGCTTCTCGAAGATCGAGACCGATCCGATCCGCGCCGCCACGCTCGCGAAGAACGCCTTCTCCGAAGTGGAGCCGGACGATCTCCTGCGTTTCGGCCTGATCCCGGAGCTCGTGGGCCGACTGCCAGTGACGGTGCCGCTCGAGGGCCTCGACGAGGAGAGCCTGGTGCGCATCCTCCAGGAGCCGAAGAACGCGCTCACGAAGCAGTACACGAAGCTGTTCGACCTCGAGGAGGTGAAGCTCACCTTCGAGCCGTCGGCGCTTCGCGCGATCGCGGGCAAGGCGCTCAAGCGGGGAACGGGCGCTCGCGGCCTGCGCGCGATCCTCGAGGAGCTGCTGACGGACGTGATGTTCGACCTGCCGACGCGCGAGGACGTGGTCGAGGTGAAGATCACGGAGTCGAGCGTGGTGAACGGGACGACGCCGTTGTTGGAGCTGGCGCCTACCAAGCGGAAGAAAGAGGCCTAGCCTCCTTCCACTGCCGTACGCGATACCATCGTACGCGGTACCCGGACCCAGTCCGCTGGCCCGACGAAATCTTGAACGCCTCTTGGAGCTTTCTGCTCTGGGAGGCGTTCGTGCTGTGAGCCTGAGCGTGAGCCTCCAGCCACCAGCAGCTCCAGCTTCGAGCTCGAGCTCGAGCTCGAGCTCGAAGCTGGAGCTGCTCAGAGCTGGGAGCTCACGCTCTCGCTCAGCTTCAAGGACGGTTAGCTTACGACATGCCCCCCCTCCCCTCCGAAAGCCCCCTGCCAGCGGCAGGCGCCCGCCTCCCCGTCCTCCCCCTCCGCGACGTCGTGCTGTTCCCGTACGTCGTCATGCCGCTCCTCGTGGGGCGCGCGGCGTCGCTCGCCGCGCTCGAGGCGGCGAATGGGGAGAGCCGGATGATCCTCCTCGTCGCGCAGCGCGACGCGGAGACCCAGGAGCCGGCCGCGGCGGACCTCTACCGGGTCGGCGTCGTCGCGAAGGTGCGGCAGCTCTCTCGGCTGGGGACCGGCACCGTTCGGGTGCTCGTCGAAGGGGTCGCGCGGGCCAAGGTGACGCGCTACGTGCCCGGCGGCGACTGCCTCCGCGCCGTGATCGAGCCGATGGCGCCGATGGAGCTCGGCGACGACGGCGAAGTGCTCCTGCGCCGCACTCTGTCGCTGTTCGAGGAGTACGTCGCGCAGCACCGGCGGCTGCCTTCCGAGCTGGTCACGCTGATCAACAGCGCCGACTCCCCCGCGCGTCAGGCGTTCGGCGTGGCGGCGCATCTCGGCACCAATCTCGAGCGGCGTCAGGGACTGCTCGCGATCGAGGAATTCCCCGCCCTGCTTCGCGCCCTCGGCGACGCACTCACCAGCGAGATCGACCTGCTCCGGCTCGAGCGAAAGATCGACGACGACGTGCGCGGCTCGCTCTTCCAGAATCAGCGCGAGTTCTACCTGCAGGAACAGCTCAAGGCGATTCACCGCGAGCTGGGCGGCGAAGACGGCGACGACGTCGACGATCTGGCCGCGCAGCTCGAGGCCAAGCGGCTGCCGGAGGCGGTGCTCGCGCGCGCGCGGCGCGAGCTGCGGCGCCTGCGCCGATTGTCGTCCATGTCGCCCGAGTCGGGCGTCGCACGAACCTATCTCGACTGGATCGCCGCGCTGCCGTGGACGGAGCGCACCGACGACGTGCTCGACGTGGCGCACGCGCGGCGCGTGCTCGACGAGGATCACTACGGGCTCGAGGACGTGAAGGAGCGCGTGCTCGACTACATCGGCGTGCTGTCGCTCGTCGAGCGGCTCGACGGGCCGATTCTCTGTCTCGTCGGTCCGCCTGGCGTCGGGAAGACCTCGCTCGGACGGTCCATCGCGCGCGCGATGGGCCGCAAGTTCGTGCGCATGTCGCTCGGCGGCGTGCGCGACGAGGCGGAGATTCGCGGGCATCGCCGCACCTACATCGGCGCGATGCCCGGTCGCGTCATTCAGGCGATGCGGCGCGCCGAAGTCGTGAATCCCGTCATCCTGCTCGACGAGATCGACAAGCTCGGCGCGGACTACCGCGGCGATCCGTCCGCGGCACTGCTCGAGGTGCTCGATCCCGAGCAGAACAAAGCGTTCAACGACCACTACCTCGAAGCCGACTACGATCTCTCGCAGGCGCTGTTCATCACGACGGCGAACTCGCTCGCCGGCATCCCCGAGCCGCTGCGCGACCGGATGGAGATCATCCGCCTCGCGGGCTATCTCGATCAGGAGAAGTACGCCATCGCGCGGCAGTTTCTCCTGCCGCGTCAGCTCAAGCAGCACGGCGTCGATCCCGCGACGGTGAGGCTCGCGCCGGACGTGATCCCGGCGATCGTGCACGGCTACACGCGCGAGGCGGGCGTGCGCGACCTCGAGCGCCGGCTCGCACGCCTCGCGCGCAAGCTCGCGCGCGCACGCGCCGAGCGCCGGTCGGCCTACGCGCCGAGCGACGACGCTCCGGCGGAGATGTCGGACATCGTCGAGGTGGCGCAACTGCAGACGATGCTCGGCGTCGCTCCGTTCGATCCCGAGGCGAAGACGAACGAGGACAAGGTCGGAGTTGCGACCGGTCTGGCGTACACGAGCACCGGCGGCGACGTGCTCGAGATCGAGGTCAGCGTGGTGCCCGGTCGTGGCCGGCTGCAGCTCACCGGCACGCTCGGCGACGTGATGAAGGAATCCGCGAGCGCGGCGCTGAGCTACGCGCGTGCGCGCGCGAGCACGTTCGGGTTGGAGCGCGAGTTCCTGCGCTCGCGCGACCTGCACGTGCACATCCCCGCTGGCGCAACCCCGAAGGACGGGCCGAGCGCGGGGATCGCGATCGCGAGCGCGATCGTGAGCGCGCTGACGGGCATTCCGCTGCGCGGCGACGTCGCGATGACCGGCGAGATCACGCTGCGCGGCCGCGTGCTCGGCATCGGCGGGCTGAAGGAGAAGTCCGTCGCCGCGCTGCGCAATCGCGTCGCGCACGTGGTGCTGCCGCAAGAGAACGCGCGCGATCTCGACGAGCTCCCGGCCGAGGTGAAGGCGGGGATCCAGTTCCATCCCGTCCGCTCGATGGACGAGGTGCTCGCCGTCGCCCTGGCGCGCACGGTGGATGGACGCGCGGTGGATGCGCGTGTCGTCGAGGCATTGCCGCTGGACCCGCGCGGAGAAGGCCCGTCCGCCACGCTGGTGACCCATTGAGTGGAGCGGAGAACGACCCACTGGTGATCCGGTCGCTCGAGTTCATCGGACCGATGGCGACCGCCGAGGGATGGCGCCCGACGAACGAGCTGCCCGAGGTCGCCTTCGCTGGCCGCTCCAACGTGGGCAAGTCGTCGCTGCTCAATCGTCTCGTACGGCGCAAGGCGTTCGCGCGCGTGAGCAACACGCCGGGCCGCACGCGCGAGATCAACTTCTTCAAGGTGAACGATCGCTTCGTGCTGGCCGACTTGCCGGGCTACGGCTACGCGAAGATCTCGAAGACGCGGAAGGAGGAGTGGCTGCCCCTCATCGAGGGCTACCTGCGGCTGTCGCCGGCGCTCCGAGGCGTCGTCCAGCTGCTCGACGTACGCCATCCGCCGTCGAAAGACGATCTCCAGATGCTCGACTTTCTCGCCGACATCGGCGCGCCGACCGTGGTGGTCCTGACCAAGATCGACAAGCTCCGCGCGCGCGAGCTGCCGGAACGGATTCACGAGATCGCGGTACAGCTTCATCTGGAGGAGGATCAGATGATCCCGTTCAGCGCGACGACGAACGTGGGTCGCGATGACCTCGCGACGGCACTGGTGTCGCTCGTGGAGCAGCCCTCATGGCGCGCGGCCCCTGCACTACCCGAGCCGCCGGAGCCGACCGATACGCAGGAGGAGCGATGACGATCACGGCGCGCGTGCTGTCGGCGTCTCTCGTGCTGGCGTGCGCCGCGCAGGCGCCGCGCACCGCATCGGTCGCGCCGACGGGTGCGCCCGCGACTCCCGCCTCGGCGGTGGCGGACACGAATGGCAGCGCGCTCGTGCCGCCAGGCTTCGGCACCCTCCGGCAGGACGACATCGCGATCAAGCTCCAGCTCTCCGACGTGCTGGTGAAGCTCACGCCGCTGGACGAGAGCGTGATCCGCACCCTGTCGCCCGACTCGTACCGCGCACTCCGCGAGCTGGCGGAGAGCCGCCGTCCGGCGATCGCTCGACTTGCCGCGCAGCACGGGTTTCTGCACGGCAGCGTGTGGTACGTGTCGTTCTACGGCCTCGCCCCCGAAGCGCGATTCTCCCCACTCGAGCTCACCGTCGGATCGGCGGGGCGCGATTACAGGCCGGCCGAGGTGATCCCGCTGAGCAGCGGTTTCGGCAGCCAGCGGCTGCAGCCGCGCGAGACGCAATCGGCGCTCTACCTGTTCGACGACGCGCTCGACGTGAACCAGCCGCTGACCGTGTCGCTGAGCGGTCAGACGAGCAGCTCGTGGGCGACGACGCTCAGGACGGTCGAGCGTGAACGCGCGCTCATCCGGTCGCGGATGGCGCAGCAGCCCAGGAGCGGAACGGCGCCGTGAGCTAGCTCTTCGCTCGGTGAGCCCTGGACAGGCCGGTCGTGAACTTGGACTACATGAACTTCATCGAGGTCGACTGAGCGCGATCACAGTCCCGTGCTGAGCGACACCCGCACGGTGCGCGAGGCGCCCGGCATGATGTTGTTGTTCCCCTGCGACGTGCCGTAGTACCGTGCGTTCAACGCGTTCTCCACGTTGAGCTGCGCGCGGGTGCGCCACGGGAGCGTGACGAAGAGCGCGGCGTCGTAGCGCGTGAAGGCCGGAAGAAGGACCGTGTTGTCGATCGCGGCGTACATGCGCGCCTGATGAACCGCCCCGACGCCGACACCGACGGCGGGCGCGAGCTGCACGCGATTCCAGAGGGACGCGGTGCTGCGCGGGACGAGCGGCACCGTCGCGCCCGCGATCGCCGCGGTGGTCCGACTCCGGATGCGGGCCGTCTGCGACGAGAATCCCGCGGCGACCTGCCAGGTGGGAACGACCTCACCGGTCGCGCCGAGCTCCCAGCCGGTCGTCCGCTGCGCGCCGGTCTGCACGGTGCGTGACGGGTTGGTGGGATCGGGCGCGCTGCTGTTGCTGCGGTCGAGCTGGAAGAGCGCGCCGGTCAGCGCGAGCGATTCGCGCACGTCCCACTTCGCGCCGACCTCGTAGTTGCGGAACCGCTCCGGCTCGAGACTCTCCGTCGTCGCCGTGAGCGACGAGAACTGGTCCCCCGAGCTCGGCAGGTGCGACACGCCGTACGACGCATAGAGCGACGCAGGCGCGACGGGCTTGAAGATCAGCCCCGCCCGTGGCGAGACGAGTCGATCGTCGCGCCGGAGATCCTGATCGTTGCGGTTGTTGTGGAAGCGCACGCTGAACTCGTCGACGCGAACGCCGAGGATCGCCTGCCAGTGCGACGAGAGTGCGACCTGGTCCTGCGCGTAGAGCGCGGCCACATCGGCGCGCACGTGATTGTCCGCGTCGGTGGCCGATTGGCGAAACGTCGCGCCAGTCGCGCGGGTCGGTTGCGCGAACGGCACCGGCGTGCTGGTGGCCGAGCCGCCGAAGTAGGCGGTGTTGCGGAAGTTGTCCGTTCCCTGCCGCGACAGCTCCGCGCCCGCGAGCAGCGTGTGCTGCACGGTTCCGGTGGTGAGCGCGCCGGTCAGGTCCGTCTGGTTGAACAGATTCGTGCGCGACGTCGCGCTGTTGTAGCCGAGCAGGCTGACCTGGGTGCCGGTGGAATCGACGGCGCCGGGGTAGACGTTCTGATAGAACTTGTCGTAGTGCACCGCGCGCGTCCGATTCCGCAGCGTGAGGCCGGCGCCGAGCGTGCGGTCGAGCACCACGGTGCCCGCGTCCACGAGGGCGTGCGAGCGGCTCACGTCGGGATCGCCGAAGAACGTCGTGATGCGCGCTGGCGATGGCCTGCCGAGAAACGATGGAATGCCGCGGTCGACGTTGCGATCGTCCCGGAAGTGCTCGTAGTCGAGGCGCACGATCGTGCCGCTTCCCGCGAGGATCGTCGCCGTGGGGGTGACTCCGAACCGGTCGAGGCGCGAGCCGTCGCGGAACCCGCCGGACTTCTCGTACAGGCCGTCGAGGCGCACGGCGGCCCGTTCGCCGAGTGGGCGGCCGAAGTCCAGAACGCCGCGCTTGTGGTCGAACGAGCCCGCCTCGAGCGTCAGCGTGCCCACCGGCGACCACGACGCCTCTCGGCGCACCAGATTGATGACGCCGCCGCCGCCGCCACGACCGAAGATCATCGCATTGGAGCCCTTGAGCGCCTCGATGCGCTCCACGTTGTACAGATCGCGGAGGTATTGCGCGTCGTCTCGCACGCCGTCGACGAAGAAGTCCGCGGTGGAGCTGTTGCCCCGAATGACCGGCGCGTCGCGGTGTCCCTCGCCCTGGGCCATCGTGATCCCGGGAATGAAGCGGACCGCGTCGGCCATGCTCTGCATCGCCTGATCGGCGATGAGGGTGCGGGTGAGCACCGTGGCCGACTGCGGCGTGTCGCGCAGCGGGGTGTCGGTCTTGGTCGCCGTCCGCGAGCGCGACGTCAGGTATGCCGTTCGGCGATTCCGTTCGGCCACCACGCGAACGCCGGCGATCTCGCGCGCCCGTCGCGCCGCCCTCGTGCTGTCGGCGGACCCCGACGCCCCTCGGCCGGCGGAGACGCTCGTGTCGGGTCGTGCGCTCGGCGACGACTGCGCCCAGGTGAGGCGAGGGGCGAGGAGGAGCATCGCGATGGCGGCGGGCAGCGCGCGGGCGAGCGAAATGCGAGACATCGGGAGTATTTTTGTCTGGATTACGGATATAGCTCCGGGCGAGCACACCGAGCGCCCTCGGATCGGCGAACCATATCCGGTCCGGCCTAATCCCGTCAAGGTTTGTCGGGATTAACGCAGGTGCGCAAAATCACCGTCCCAGTCACATTAGACCAATGCCCTACCTGCCCCTTCGCACCCTGCCACCGCGTCCGCTCGACGTGATCTCCCGGGCCTGGCTCGAGCGCCTCTCCGACCGGCTCGCCCAGCGATCGGGGGACGTCGCCGCCCATCGCGCGGTGATCTGCCGCGAGACGCTGGCCGAGCTCGTGTTTCCCCAATACGCAGCGAGCTGGGAGGAGGCCGTGCAGGATGAGGCGATCCCCCTCGGCACTCGGCTCGCGCTGTCGGCGCTCGATCCCCGCAACGTGACGCTGGAGCCCGAGTACTACAGCGACTGCGACGACGCGCGCTTCCAGCCGGTGAAGCCACTGCTCTGGCTGTGGTACTCGTTCGACCGGACCGTGGTGGGCGGACAGAACGTGGAGCTCGGGGTGGCGCTCAGGCGGCTGCTCGCGCCGTACATCTTCAAGCGGGTGGGCGCGAACTTCAAAGCGTTCCAGCACGTCGAGTTCACGTTCGGCTACAACCTCGAGGTAGGCGACGACGTCGTGGTCCACCGGCACGTTCTTCTCGATGATCGCGGCGGCATCCGCCTGGGGAACAAGGTGTCGATCAGCGACTACGCGAACATCTACAGCCACACCCACAGCATCGTCGAGCAGGCGGACGTGACGAACGCGCTCACGATTCTCGACGACGGCGTGCGCGTGACCTACCACGCCACCGTTCTGGCCGGCGTCCACGTGAACGAGCAGGGGATGGTGGGCGCAGTGGCGGTGGCCACGAAGGATGTGCGTCCGTACCACGTCTACGTCGGCATTCCAGCGAAGAGCGTGCGGGTGAAACCGAACGCGCCCGCCCCGGCGACGATTCTGCGCACGTCGGACACCCGCGAGAGTCGCGGGGGCGCCGAGCGGTAGCGACGAGCCGATGTCCCGCGACGATGCTCCGACGCGCGCCGGCATAGTGCTCGGAGCGGGGCTCGGCGGATTCGTCGACGGGATCCTGCTGCACCAGATCCTCGAGTGGCACAACATGGGCTCGGCCGTGCTGCCCCCGATCACGATGGACGCCATGCGCACCAACATGCGCTGGGACGGACTGTTCCACGCTGTGGTCTGGGTGCTGACGCTGGTGGGGGTGTTCCGACTCCTCATGGCGGCGCAAGCGGGCGTGCCGATCCCGAGCACGCGCGCCTTCACCGGACAGCTCCTGACCGGATGGGGGCTGTTCAACCTGATCGAGGGCGTGATCGACCATCACGTGCTGAACCTCCATCACGTGCGCGATCTGCCGGTGCACGTTCCGCTGTACGACTGGCTCTTCCTGGTCGTGTGCGGACTGGGCTTCACCGCTCTCGGGGTCGCGCTGGCTCGCGAGTCGATCAGCGAACGAACGCCGCGCCCCTAGCACGCGCCCCTAGCACGCGCCCACCGCGCACCCACCGCGCACCCACCCGCGCGCAGCGTGCGCTCTAGAACACGCGCAGCACGTCCTCGACCGGGCCGGCGTCGCCACCGCGCAATAGCTGCATCACCTCGCGCAGACCCGCGCGCTCTCGGGGCCATACGAAGCGCTCCAACGCCCGCGCCGGCGTGAGCCACTCATGATCCATGTGCTCCTCTCCGAGCACGACGGCCCGGTCCCGATTCACGAACGCGGCGAAGACGACCGAGAGCTCGACCGTGGCGGTCTTGTGCAAGTAGAACGGCTGCACCGTGACGTTGTAGAGTCGATCGCACTCCAATCCCGTTTCCTCGCGGACCTCACGCACCGCAGCGTCCTCGGGGCGCTCGCCCGGCTCGATGCGGCCATGGACGGTCTCCCACGCGGTGGGACAGCGGGTGGTGAGCGAGCGCCGGAGCACGAGCACGGCCCATCCGGTCGGCTCAGGCGCGATGAGAAAGACGTCGATCGTGCCGACGTGAACGAGGGTCATCGTGGATTGTCTCCAGGCTCGGCCCTGCCAGACGCCCGACCAGCGCGTGACCGGAGCTCGCGTCGCGTCGGTCATCGTCGGGCGCGCCAACGCAGCAGCGCGAGCACGGTCGCGAGGATGACTCGACCATGCGTGAGCGCCGGAAGCACGAGATCGGCCTCGCGCTCCAGCATGCGCACATGCTCGCCGGTCGCCGCGCTCGGCGCCAGTGCGACGACGAGAGGGCGGCGTGCTGCATCGTCCGGTGCGCGCGTCGCAGCGGAATCGCTGCGGATCTGGAGAAGGGGAGGACCGAGGGTGACGAGTGCGTCGAGCCCGGTCGGATCGTGGGTCGGTTCGCCGGAGAGCACCACGAGCTCGACCTCGTCGCCCAGTGCCAACGCCGCCGCCGCGAGCTGACCGCGCACCCCGCCACCAACCGCGCCGGCCCGTCCACTCCACCACCCGACCCTCGTCTTCCCCGTCGCCTCCAGAGCACTCGGCGCGGGCTCGGTGACCTGACGCGCCGGTTCGGCCGCGACTCGGCGCAGCTCCTCGATGGACGTCTCGCCCTTTCGCACGAGCGCGAGACCCGACTCCCACAGGGAGGTGCAGCCGTTGGCTCGCGCCGCCTCGGCGATGCTCTCCGGCGGCGCGGCCGCGGCGACCCGCCGCTCGAACTCGGGAGAGGCGATGAGGATCTCCGCCACCGCGCGCCGTCCGCGATAGCCGATGTTGGAGCACTCCGCGCATCCGCTCCCCGTGCAGGCTGGACAGAGCCGCCGCACCAGACGCTGTGCGACCACACCCTTCACGGCGGTGGCGATCTGATAGCTCGCGGCACCGATGTCGATGAGACGGGTGACGGCGCTCGCGGCATCGTTGGTGTGCAGCGTGGAGAGCACCAGGTGACCAGTGAGGGAGGCTTGGATCGCGATCTCCGCCGTCTCGCGATCGCGGATCTCGCCGACGAGGATGACGTCGGGGTCCTGACGCATGATCGAGCGCAGCGCCGCACCGAAGGTGAGACCGGCGCGCTCGTGCACCTGCACCTGCACGATGCCGGGGAGACGGTACTCGATCGGATCTTCGACGGTGACGACGTTGACGCCGCGCGCCTGCACCTCGCGCAGCGCGGCGTACAGCGTCGTCGTCTTGCCCGAGCCGGTTGGCCCGGTGACGAGCACGAGACCCTCGCGCTGCTCGAGCAGTGAGCGAATGCGCGCGAGATCGGAGTCGGCGAAGCCGATGGAATCGAGCGAGCGAAGACCGGCGCTGCCGTCGAGCACGCGGATGACGATCTTCTCACCGTGGCTCGCCGGCAGTGTCGAGACGCGGAGATCCACCACGGACCCGCGCAGCGCGACGCGCGCTCGGCCGTCCTGCGGGCGCATGCGGTCCGCGATGTCCAACCCGGAGAGGATCTTCACGCGGGAGACGAGCGACGGCGCGAGGGAGCGCGGAAGGAGGCGAGCCTGACGCAGCATGCCGTCGACCCGATGACGGACGGCGATCCCCTGCTCCTCCGGCTCGACGTGGATGTCGCTCGCGCCCGCCTGGATCCCTTCGGCGATGAGCTGGTCGACGAGCATGATCGCCGACGCGGACTCGTCGGTCGCGCCGGGCGACGCGCCCGCCGACTCGAAGCCGATGTGCTGGACCTGCACCGGGAGCGAAGCGACTTCGGATCTGGCATGCGACTCCGGATACCAGCGCGCGATCTGTTGGGCGATCTCGGTTGCCGAAGCCTCCGCCCAGCGAACGCGATGTCCGGTCGCGAAGGCGACGGCACGCTCGGCGTCGAGGTCGTGCGGATCGCTGGTGGCGAGCACGAGCCAGCCGCCCTCGCGATAGAGTGGGAGGACGCCGTACCGCCTGGCCCACCGTTCGGCGAGGAGCGCGATGGCGCCTGGGTCGACGCGGGTGAAGTCGGCGCGATTGGAGAGCGGCGCGGGAGAGGTGATCACGAGCGCACGTTACGCGTCGAGGCGCCGAGCGCTTCACCAATTCACTGCAGCGTGGCGCGGAAGAGCGCGCTGAACGGCGACGGCGGCGAGTGCCGAGCGGCCGGCGGTCGGGACGCGGAACGTCAGCGCGAAGTGGTGCGCTCCATCTGCAGATCGTGCCTATGCGACAGCAGGAGCTGCGCGCTCAACGCGCCGATCAGCGCGACGAACATATCCCACTGCGTGTCCCACACGTCGCCCTGCGTACCGAGGAAGGCGTCGGCGGCCGAGCCACCGAGCACCGCGGCGAGCCACTCGATCAGCTCGTAGGAGGCACTGATGGCGAGGCACACGCAGGTGACGAGGAAGAACAGCCATCTCCCACGCACGAGCGGCGAGCGGCGCAGCAGCACCTCGCGCGCGACGATCGCCGGCACGAACCCCTGCGCGAAGTGGCCGACGCGATCGTAGTGATTCCGCGCGAGGTGCAGCGCGTCCTGCACCCAGAAGCCGAGCGGCACCTTCGCATAGGTGTAGTGCCCGCCGAGCATGAGGATGAGCGCGTGCACGAACAGCAGGCGGTAGACGAGTGGCGTGAGTGGGAATCGCCGCGCGGTGGCGACGAGGACCGGCAGCGCGATGAAGATCGGAAACACCTCGAGCACCCACGTTCCCGGTTCCGACGCGCCCACGCGTGATACGGCCAGGCAGACGAGGGCAAGGACGAGGAGGACGACGGGCTCGGAGCGTTTCATGTCCGGGGGACTGGTGTCGGGACGCGAGCGTCACGCGCCAACCGGCGCCCTCGAATCGACAACGGCGGCAGGACGCCGTATATCCATCGGGCCGGCGTACATCGCAATCGACGATGTCTCGCGACTCGGCGACGCTGGGCCCACCCCACCACCATCCAGTCTCCTCCCATGCTCACACGCATCGTGTGTTTGCTCCTCGCCGCCAGCACGCTCGGCGCGCAGACGTCAAAGCCAGCAGCCGCCAAGAACGCGGTCGGTAACGACGTGCGAATGCTCTGGCGGCAATCCGCCGACTATCTGGCCCAGTCTGCCGCGGCGATGCCGGAGTCCAGCTATGCGTTCCGCCCCACAGCGAGCGTCCGAACGTTCGGCCAGCTCATCGGGCACGTCGCCGGTTCGCAGTACACGTTCTGCGCGACGGCGATGGGCGACAAGGCGCCCGCCGAGGACGAGATCGAGAAGACCCGCACGACCAAGGGGGCGCTGATCGAGGCGCTCACGCAGTCGACCGCCTATTGCGAGAAGGCGTACGCCCAGGCCGACGCCGCCGCGGGCGCGACGGTGGACGTCTTCGGCTCGCCCGGCACCAAGCGATACGCGTTGATGCTGAACGCGACGCACAACTTCGAGCACTATGGCAACGTCGTCACCTACCTGCGCATGAACGGACTGGTGCCGCCGTCGAGCCAACGCGGGCAGTAGCCGGCCCGAACGCAGTGGACGCGCTGGCCGCGCATGGATCGTGGCCAGCGCTACAGAATTCCCCAGAAGTCGCGCGAGACGTCCACGTTGAACGTCCAACTGCCGTGGCGCAGTCCTCGTGCGACCTCGAAGCGCAGGAGATCGAAGAAGGGCTGCAGCGCGACACCGACGGCCGGATAGACGCCGGTTGGATGTGCGGTGTCGCTCGTCGTGGCGCGGCGCGCGAAGGTCGCCTGGGCGAACGGAGCGAGCGTGGCCTGGCCGGGCATGCGTCCGAAGCGGCCGAGCGAGATGGACGGCGCCGAGATCGGCGTGCGCCACTCGAGGCGCTGCGACACCGCGGCGAGGGACGCGAGCTCGTGGAGCTGGTAGCCCGGCTGGCTGACCGGGCCTCCGAAGTAGAGCCACTCCTGCGCGGGCACGGCGCCGTTCGCGCCGACGGCGCCTCCAGCGGTGGAGAGAACGAGGCGACCGCGATCGAATGGACGCTCGATGGAGAGCGACGCGAACGCTCGGCCGACGGTGGTCGCGTCCACGGGGAACGCCGCGTCGTCGGTACGGAGATGACTCAGCCGAAGCTCGCCGCTCGTGCGCACCTCCGTGCCGAGCCAGCCGAGCGACGTCGGACGGTCGGCGGCGAGCGAGAAGCGGAGCGCGCGCAGCGGCGCGGCTGGGATGGTCGGATCGAACTGTCCGCGCGCGGGCGACGCGCGCACGGCGAGGGGGCGCTGCCGTTCGAGCGACGCGTCGAGCCGGATGTTCGCGCCGAGCAGTCCGTGCGAATCGAGTCCGATGCCGCCGCCCTGCACGCCATACGGGTTGGTGACGTCTGAGCCGAACTCCTGTGCGGCGAGCGAGCTCACGATGCGCGAGCGCTCCTGCACGTCGCCGGCCTCGCGGAAGTCGTGCATGCCGAAGAGCCGCACGCCCCATCTGGGCGACTGCCAGGAGAGCGAGCCGCTTCCCTTCCCCTGGCGATCGTCGATGCCGTAGCGGCCGCGCGCTTCGACGCCGAACCCGCCGCCGAATCGCGACGCCACCCCCGCGCCGACGGCGAAGCCCTCGGCGCGATCGAAGCGCGCGAAGTCGGAGATGCCGAGCGCGGAGAGGGTGAGAAGCTGTGGACGCCGGAGCGCCTGCGCGCGCACGAGGGCGCGCGCTTCTTCCTGCACGCGCCGCACGTCTTCGTTCGTCACTGCCCGCACGTCGGGCGGCAGCGAGTCGAGAATCTTGCCGGCGCCGAAATGGAATGTGTCCTGCACCGTCTTGGGCGCGAGCTCGATCTCGCGCCCGCCGAACATCGTTCGAGAGAGGCCGATGTTGACCTGGTAGTCGCCGATCACCCAGCGGCCACGGATGATGCCGCGGATGGGATAGTCGAGCCAGGTGCCGCCGCGCCGGATCTCGATCTCCTGTTGGCGCGGGAGCCAGAACCGTCCGTTGACGAGACTGTTCTCGACGATGACGAAGAGATCTTCCAGCGCGGCGTCGCGAAAGGCGGCGCGCGTGAAGTTGAACGCCATGCGCACGACCTGCGCGTCGTCGCGGTCGATGTACATCGCGCCGATGATGCGCGGCTGGCGGTCGTTCTTGGGACGGACCTTCACCTCGTACAGCATGATCGTCCGGCCCGGCAGGTTCAGCGGGAGCGAATCGGTGATCGCGAAGTCGTACCCGACGAGGCCCGAATCCGAGAGCGGATGCGGGACGTCGCGCACCTCGTCGCCCTCGCCGAGCCGGATGATGGCGGGAAAGTTGTTCTGGACGATGCCGAGGTGGTCGCGATGATAGGCGATGTCCGTCGGGAGAAGCAGCGTGTCTCTCCTGCCGAGGATGAGCTGCTTGCTCAGGTTGGGCGCGCGCCAATAGACTTCGTTCACGAGCTCGTCAGCCTTCACGACTTTCGGCGGCTCGGCGAGTCCCTCACCGACCTGGGCGAGGAAGGTGACGTAGCCGTGCGCGACGGCCTTGTAGTCTTTGAGGCCGGTATCGGCGAGCTGCTGTGCGCGGCGCGCCGTGGCTCGCTCGACGAGGGCGCGCGAGCGTGGGTCGTTCCACTCCTGGGCGCCCGCGGTCGGCGGCGCGAGGACCACCATCAAACCGCAGGCGGCCACGGCCGCGGCAAGCAAGCGATGCATCATCCAAAGGTCGCCGGCGTTCACACGCCGGACAAGCACGCGCGGTCGCACGCGCAGTCACGATGAGCCTCGACGAATTTCGCCGCCGAGCGCGCGCGCGGTCCGTGGTGCCCGTGTGGCGCGACTGTCTGCTCGACACGGACACGCCGGTGACGGCATTCGCGAAGCTGCGCGAAGGTCCGTTCGCGTTTCTGCTCGAGTCCGCGCCGGCGGGGAGCGAGACGTGGGCGCGCTACACCTTCCTCGGCAGCGCGCCGCGCGCGGCGTGGCGGCTCGAGGATGGCGTGGTCGCCGATTGGACGGCGTCGCGCGGCTGGCACAACGAACGTCGCCCGTCGGATCCGCTCGCGGATCTCGATGCGCTGGTGCGCGCGCGCATGCCCGTGGAGGTGCCGGAGCTCGGCGAGTTCTGGAGCGGCGCGGTGGGCTTCTTCAGCTACGACGTCGTGCGCCTGATCGAGCGGCTGCCGGATCCGCCCGTCAAGGCCGTCGCGGTGCCGGATGCGCTGTTCGTCTTCACCGACGCGCTCGTCATCATCGACAACCTTCGCTCGCAGGCGCGCGTGGTGGCGAGCGCGCTGGTCGACGACGACACGAGCGACGCGACGCTGGCCGCCGCGTACGAGCGCGCGCTGAGTGAAGTGGAGCGTACGATGGCGAAGCTTCGCGCGCCGGTCTCACTGCCGTCGCTCGATCTGCGCGCTGATGCGAAGCCCGCCGAGGGACGCTCGAACACGACGCGCGAGAAGTACCTCGAGGGTGTCGAGCGAATTCGCGAGTACATCGTCGCGGGGGACGCATTCCAGGTGCAGCTCGCTCGGCGCATCGCACTGCCGCACGACTTTCCGAGCGAGGCGCTGTACCGTGCGCTGCGCGCGCTGAATCCGTCGCCGTACATGTATCATCTCGTGCTGGACGGCGTGGAGCTGGTCGGGAGCTCTCCCGAGCTGCTGCTGCGCGTGAGCGGCGGCAAGGCGACCGTGCGCCCGATCGCCGGCACGCGGCCGCGCGGCGCGAACGCCGAGGAGGACGCCGCGCTGGTCGCGGAGCTGTCGGGCGACGAGAAGGAGCTGGCCGAGCACGTGATGCTCGTCGATCTCGGACGGAACGACATCGGGCGGATCGCGGAGTACGGCAGCGTGCAGGTGACCGACTACAAGGTGATCGAGAAGTATTCGCACGTGTTCCATCTGGTGAGCCAGGTGGACGGCCGGCTTCGCGCCGGTCTCGACGCGCTCGACGCGTTCCGCGCGGCGTTTCCCGCGGGCACGCTCACCGGCGCGCCGAAGGTGCGCGCGATGGAGATCATCGACGAACTGGAGCCGGAGCGTCGCGGGGCGTACGGCGGCGCGGTGGGGTATCTGGCCGCGGGGGGCGCGCGCATGGACCTGGCGATCACGATCCGGACGTGCGTGATCGCGGAAGGGGTCGCGAACGTGCAGGCCGCGGCGGGAATCGTGATGGACTCGGTGCCCGCGATGGAGTGGGCGGAGACCGAGAGCAAGATGCGCGCGATGCTGACGGCGATCGGACGCGTGCGCGAGGCGATGTCGAGGGCGGTGGCGCTGACGGATTTGCCGGCCTGATTCGTTTCAGGTCTGTGGCGTCAGGCATCGTGCGCCGCGGTCGGTCGGCGGCGCGTGCCCTGAAGGCCGCTTCCGGTGAGGCAAGCGCGCAGCGCGCCGCCGAACAGGTGGCGGCCGGACGGGCATGCGCCGCCGACCGACCGTGGCGCACGATGCCTGAAACGAATCAGGCGGGCAAATCCGTCAGCGCCACCGC
>DASYMZ010000063.1:0-8866 GCA_036008805.1 Gemmatimonadaceae bacterium | reverse complement strand
GAATGCGTTGGTAGCGTCGTGCTCGAACATCACGGTCCATTCCTCGTCCGCTGCTTCGGCCCAGACGCGGCGCTTGGTCTCGAGCGTGACGAGCGGCTCCACGTCGTAGCCCATGATCCAGGGAAGCGGGACGTGCGCCGTCGTGGGCGCCAGGTCGGCGAGATAGAACAGCCGCTCGCCGCCCGACTCGACCAGGATGCCCTGATGGTGCGGCGTGTGACCGGGCGTGCGGCGCAGGGAGAGGCCGGAGAGAATCTCGGTGTCGCCATCCACGAGCTCGAGGCGGCCAGCGGCGTGCACAGGGTCGTAGTTGTGGGGGAAGTAGCTCGCTGCGGTGCGTTCGTTGGTGTGATGCGCCCAGTCCCACTCGCCTTTCCGTGCGACGTAGCGAGCGTTGGGGAAGCTCAGGACCGGCGTTCCATCCTCGCCCCGACGGGTGTTGCCCCCCGCATGATCGAAATGGAGATGGCTGTTGATGACGACGGCGACGTCAGCGGGCCCAAAGCCCGCTTCGGCCAGCGCGCTCTCGAGCTGGGTGGGACCGGCCGCGCCGATCGGCGCGTTCTCGATTGCGTAGATGCCGTAGAACTTCTCACTCTCCTTGTCTCCCGCGCCGGTGTCGACGAGCACGAGGCCGTCTGGATGCTCGATCAGCAGGCAGCGCATGCCGAGCGGGATGCGATTCTTCGCGTCGGCGGGAATCTTCCGCTCCCAGAGATTCTTGGGCACGACGCCGAACATCGCGCCGCCGTCGAGCTGCTGAAGTCCAGCCTGAAGTGCGTGAATCTTCAGGTGGCCGAGCGAGCGGGAGTGGACCAAAGGAAAGAGGGGCATGGCGCGTAATTGAGGGGACGGCGGGGCGGAGTACCATCGTATGCGGTACCTGGACCTGGCCGCTGGCCACGAGAATGGCTGGATGCTTCGGAGCTGCGGGTACTCGGTACCGTAGCTTCGTATCTTCGTACGCCGCATGGCGACCGACATCCAACCAATCCTCAATGATTGGACGCACTTAGCTGGGGTCTGCTTGTGGCGCTGCGACGATCAGAGCCGATATCCACGGACGGCCCACCACGAATTGGAATGGCCGGTATGCCAATCCGAGTATCCAGAGTACGTCAGTCGTCCTGGCGTACACGCGGCTGTAGTTCGGTTGTAGCTCGGTTGTAGCTCGGTTGTAGCTCGGTTCTCAGTCCCGCAGCTCCGCCTGATACAACCTCCCGTAGAGCCCCGACGCGCCCACCAGCTCCTCGTGCGTCCCTTGCTCCACCACGTGCCCGTGCTCGAGCACCAGCACTCGATCGGCGCGGCGCACGGTGCGCAGCCGGTGCGCGATGATCAGCGTGCTCCGTCCGCGCAGCAGCTCTTCCATCGCCTCCTCCACCAGCCGCTCCGATTCGTTGTCCAGGCTCGAGGTGGCTTCGTCGAGCACGACGACGGCGGGGTTCTTCAGGAACACCCGTGCAAGGGCGATTCGCTGCCGTTGCCCGCCAGACAGCTTGATCCCGCGTTCGCCGACCCGCGTCTCCATGCCGCTCGGCAGACGGTCGATGAACTCGATCGCGTGCGCGGCGCGCGCTGCCGCGAGCACGTCGGCGTCGCTCGCCGTCGGGCGCGCGTAGGCGATGTTCTCGCGGATCGTGCCGCTGAAGAGCGCTGGCTCCTGCGGCACGAGGCCGATCGACCCGCGCAGGTCGGCGAACGAGAGATCGCGGATGTCGACGCCATCGAGCGTGATGCGGCCGCCCGTCACGTCCCAGAATCGAGGGATCAGCGAGGCGACCGTCGTCTTGCCCGCGCCCGACGGGCCGACGAGCGCCACGACCTCGCCCGGCGCGATGGTGAACGACACCTCGCTCAGCACGTCGGGCAGCTCCGGATCGTAGCGGAACCGGACGCGCTCGAGACCGAGCGCGCCGCGCACCGGGTGGTGCAGCGGCACCGGGTGCTCCGGCTCGGCCACCGTCGGCGACATCTTGAGGATCTCGAACACACGCTGCGCCGCGCCGACCGCTTCCTGATAGCTGCCGAACAGCGAGGCGAGCGAGCCGACCGCGGCCGCGACGGTGATCGCCAGCAGCAGGAAGGAGACGAGCGCGCCCGGCGTGAGCACTCCCTCGAGCACGAGCCGGCCCCCCTGCCAGAGCACCGCGACCACGCCGGCGAACGCGACGAAGCCGACGACGCCGAACAACGTCGCGCGCATCTTGGCCCGCGCGACGGCGGCGGTGACGACGCCGGAGAGCAGATCGCGGTAGCGGCGCGTCTCCTCCGCTTCGCGAACGAAGCTCTGCACCGTGCGGATCTGCGCGAACGCCTCGTCCGCCATCCCCATGCTCTCCGCCACTCGGTCCTGCAGCCCGGTGCTCGCTCGGCGCAGCCGCTTGCCGAAGAAGAACGCCGACCCGATGACCACTGGCACGAGGGCGAGCGTCGTCGTGGTGAGACGCGGGTTGGTGAGCGTGAGCAGCGCGATGCCGCCGACGAGGAAGAGCACCTGCCGCGATGCCTCCGAGATCCAGGTGGCGAGCAGCGTCTGCAGCACCGCCAGATCAGCCGAGAGACGGCTCGTCAGCTCACCCGTGCGTCGCTCGGTGAAGAAGCCGGGCGACAGATGCACCAGATGCGCGAACACATCCTCGCGCAGCTTCGCGATCACCCGCTCCGAGGTTCCCGTGAGCAGGAAGACCTGGATGAAGTTCATCGCGCCCTGCAGCGCGAAGGCCAGGATCAGGCCGATCGCGATCCGGTCGAGCTGCGCGCGGTCGCGCTGCTGGAACGCGGCGTCCAGCAGGTTGCGCACGACCAGCGGAAAGGCGAGACCGACGCCGGCGGCGACGACGAGGCAGAGCGCGCAGACGGCGAGGCGGCCGGCGTACGGCCGCACGCGCGGCACGATGTCGGCGAGCGGCCTGGGTGAGGCGGGCCGGCGCGGGCGCACCGTGGCGTCCGCGGCGGGCGAAGAGTCGCGTTGTGGGCTGGTCACGTCAGAGCGATGCGGTTCCTTCGCGGCGCAGCCAGAGGCGCAGCGCGTAGAGCGATTGATTCATCGAGCGCCCCGCCGCGCTCTGTGCCTCCAGCCAGTTGAGCAGCGCCGTCGCGCGCTCGGCGCGCACCTTCGGCGGTGCGCTCCAGTCGTTGGCGCTCCAGACGCGCACGTGCAGCACGTCGTCGTCGCCCGGCACGCCGATGAGAAACAGCGTTTCTGGTGCGCCGCCGCCAGGACCGATCAGCAGCGGCATCTCGCGCGGAGCGGAGGTCGATCCCGCGGCGTCGCGCATCACGTCAGCTCCGGCGTCATGCGGCGGCGCGGTCCACCACCATCGCCGCGAAGAGCAGGGCGAGGTAGAGGAGCGAGAACTTGTACACCGACCACGCCGGTTTCACGAAATCGGCGGCGCGCATGACCTTCACCACTCCGATGAGCAGCCACGCGCCGAGCGCGAGCGCCATCACGAAGTACGGCAGCCCCAACGCACCGAACGCCACTGGCAGCAGGGTGAGCGGAACGAGGATCAGCGTATACCAGAGCATGTTGCGCATCGTCTCGCGCTCGCCCCACACGAGCGGCGCCATCGGCACGCCGGCGCGGCCGTAGTCGCGCTGCTTGTTGAGCGCGAGCGCCCAGAAGTGCGGCGGCGTCCAGTAGAAGACGATGAGGAAGAGATAGATGCCGAGCAGGTCGATGCGCCCCGTGACCGAGGCGACGCCGACGAGCGGTGGGAACGCCCCCGCCGCGCCGCCGATGACGATGTTCTGCGGCGAGCTGCGCTTGAGCCAGCGCGTGTAGACGAACACGTAGGTGTAGAAGCCGCCGAGCGCGAGACCCGCCGTCAGCACGTTCGCGACGTGCGCGAGCAGGAAGGTCGCCGTCGTCGCGCACAGCACGCCGAACGCGAGCACGGCTTCGGCGCGCATCCGTCCGCTGGGGATGGGACGCAGCCTGGTGCGCGACATCCGGTCGTCGATGTCGCGGTCCATGTACATGTTCACCGCGTTCGCCCCGCCCGCCATGAGGTATCCGCCGACGAACACGGCGAGCACGAGCTGCCAGCTCGGGCTCCCGGCGACGTACATCGGCGCGATCGTCGTCACCAGCAGGAGCGAGATGATGCGCGGCTTCGTGAGCGCGACGAGATCGCGCGCGAAGCTCTGCCGCGCCGGCTTCGTGGCGGCGATCTCGCTCACGACTCGACTCCGCGCGGCGAGCCGAGGGAGGTGACGCGAGGTCCGTGGCCGCGGCTCGCACCGTGCCCACGCGTTTCGCCGACGAGGGGATCGATCTCGCCGGTGAGCGCGACCGCCGAGCCACCGCTCGCGATGCGCGAGAGATACGCGAGCGTGAACGTCGCGATCCAGATGCTGACGCCGGTCGCCTCGTGCAGCGACCGGAGCACCGGTGGCAGATTGCCGAGCACCATCGCCGCGGCCACGCCCAGCTGCGCGAGGCCGAGGATGACGGCGACGGTGACGGCACGCTTGGCGATGGACGCCTCACCGCGCCGGTAGATCCCGGAGGCCAGCCCGATCAGGTGCAGCACGACGAGCACCGCGAGCACGCGATGCGTGAGCTGCACGTGCACCGCGCCGGCGACGACGTCGGGGTTGCGGCCGCACAGCGGAAAATCCCGGCACGCCACCGCCGCGCCGGGGTACTTCGCCGTCAGACCGCCCATCACGACGGTGAGCAGCGCCATCGACGCACCGGCGAGCGCACCGCGCTTCGTCTTCTCCGACACGCCGCCGATTCGCGCGCGCACTCCGCCGAGCCCACCCGCCCTGATCAGCGTCGCCACCGTTGCGGCGACGAGGCTCATCGCGACGGTCCAATGCGCGAGCGTCGCGAACGGCGCATTGCCGAGCTTCACCGTCACGGCACCGAGCAGCGCCGCGGAGAAGCCGAGGGCCACGGCGAGCCCCGCCATGCGCAGCACGCCCCCTCGGCCACCGATGAACAGCTCCGAGCGGCGGCGCCAGGCGGCGACGAAGGTCGCGATGAGGGCGAGCAGCAGGATCGACGCGAGGTAGCGGTGCGAGACCTCGACGATCAGGTCGGGGCGGTTCATCGGTGGGAAGAAGCTGCCGTAGCACTTCGGCCAGTGGTCGCCGCAACCCATCCCCGAACCGGAGATTCGCACGATCGCACCGAACACGAGGTGCAGACAGGCGATGATGAACGCCGCGGTGGCGAACCGTCGCACCGACTTCATCGTGCCAGCTCCGCGACCGTTGGCGTGGCCGCGGCGTGCTCGCGCATCGCGCGCCAGGTGAAGACGAGCAACACCGCGAGCGCCACGGCCGGCACGAGCGCCCAGAGCATCTCGACGGCACCGCGCGAGCGCGGAACGTCGGCGCCCGGCGGAGGCAGATGACGTGCGCCGAGCACCGATCGAAGGATCAGGAGCTGAGCGACGAGGCAGCACGCCACGGACGTCCAAAACAGTCCGTCGGCGAAGGAGAGGCGCATGGGTCAGATGAATGGTGTAGAGCTGGAATCTACTCTTGTGACTACCACCGCCTGTAGGTGGTAGGTGGTAGCGGTAGCGAGAAGTCGTAGCGGGTCGTGAGACGCGACGAGCCCGTCGAATCCCGAGAGAGCGTGTGTGGCGAGCCCGCAAGCCGATCTATCCACTGCCTGCTACGGCGTCCCGCGACCCACCGCTCACGACCACCGACGGGGAGTGGCAGTCGAAGTTCTCCCCGGGTACCATTGCCCTCATGACCATCGCGACCCCTCCGGTAGAAGCCCGCACCCTCACCCGCCAGCTCGGCCTCTGGAGCGCCGTCGCGGTCCTCATCGGCTCCACGATCGGGTCAGGCATCTTTCGCTCCCCGGCCGGCATCGCCGACCGCCTGCCCGGCCCGCTGCCGCTCATGGCGGTGTGGGTCGCGGGCGGGTTGTTCGCGCTGTGCGGGGCGCTCACGCTCGCCGAGCTGTCGGGGGCGTTTCCGCAGACCGGCGGGATGTACGTCTTCATCCGGGAGGGCTGGGGCCGGATGCCCGCGTTCCTGTTCGGGTGGGCCGAGCTCGTGCTCATTCGCGCCGCGTCGCTCGGCGCGATCAGCACCACCTTCTCCGAGTACCTGCTGCGCGTGCTCGGCTTCGATCCCAGTGTCGCGCCCTACAGCGACTACGTGCATTACGTCGCCGCCGTGGCGATCGTGCTCACCGCCACCTTCAACTACATCGGCGTGGCGTGGAGCTCGCTCGTGCTCAATCTCACCACGCTCGCGAAGTACGGCGGCCTGCTGTTCGTGATCCTGCTGGCGTTCACCGTCGGGCTTCCGCGCACCGGCGGTCATTTCACCCCCGCCGTGCCCGCCGGCTCGTTTCACATCGCCGCGTTCGGGCTGGCGCTCGTCTCCGTGCTCTGGGCGTTCGACGGCTGGGCCGATCTCTCGTTCGTCTCGGGTGAGGTGAAGGATCCTCGCCGCGTGCTGCCGCGCGCGATCATCATCGGCACGCTCGCCGTGATCGTGATCTACATCCTCGCGAACCTCGCCTACCTCGCCGTCATCCCTGTCGACGAGATCCGGCATTCGCGGCTCGTCGCGGCCGACGTCGCGCAGCGTCTCATCGGCGCGCCGGGCGTGGTGTTCGTCGCGTCGACCGTGATGCTCTCCACCTTCGGCACCCTCAACGCAACGCTGCTCACCGCGCCCCGCGTCTTCTTCGCCATGGCCGACGACGGGCTCTTCTTCCGTCGGGTCGCGTCGGTGCATCCGAAGTTCAACACGCCGTACGTCTCGATCATGTTGGCGACCGCGCTGGGCGTCGTCTTCGTGCTGACGCGAACCTTCGAGCAGCTCGCCGATACCTTCGTCACCGCGATCGTGCCATTCTACGCCCTCGCGGTCGCGGCGGTGTTCGTGGTGCGGCGCCGCGGCGCCTCGTACGATCCGCCATTCCGCACCCCGCTCTATCCGATCGTTCCCGCGATGTTCATCGTGGCGACGCTGTTCCTGCTCGGGAACGCGATCATCGATCCGACGAGCCGCAACGGCACGCTCGCGGTGCTCGGCATCATCCTGCTCGGCATCCCGGTGTACTATCTGACGGTCGGCCGCGCCGCGCGGGCGAGTTCGGCGCGCGGGACGAACTGACCCACTTCGTCCCGGCGCGAAAGGATCGCGAGCCGGAGCGCGAGAGCGACTACCAGCGCCCGCATGCGGTCGATACCATCCTTTGACCCCGCTCGGCCACACGCGACGACGTCGTCGCGCGCCGAGCGTCGTAGCCTCCCCGCCGCTCGTCCCCACTAGCCGCATGCGCGAGAGACGTCCCGCACTCCCGGGCCTCACCGGCCTCGAGATCATCGCGGGCTTCAAGTTCCTGCAGGCCGCGACGCTCATCGTCGCGGGGCTCGGCGCGTTCGGTCTGATGAACGCGGGGGTCGCCGATGCCGCGCAGGAGTGGCTGGAGCGTCTCGCGCTCGGCAATGGTCATCGCATCGCCGTCGCCGCGGCGGCGCGCACGCTGCCCTTCCTGTACGCGGCGACGCCGCGTCACTTCGGCGCGATCGGGTCGGGCGCGTTCCTGTACGCGCTGGTGTTTCTCGCCGAGGGGATCGGCCTCTGGCGCGGCAAGCGGTGGGCCGAGTATCTGACGATCGGCGTCACCACGTCGCTGCTCCCGTTCGAGGCGGCGGCGGTGTACCACCGGCTCACCCTCGTGCGCGTCGCGACGCTCGCGGTGAACGTGTTGGTGGTGGTGTATCTCGGGTGGCAGCTCCGCGCGCGGGGCCGGCTCGAGCATGCCGAAGCGGCGTCGGGCGAATCGGCCGATCGCGCGGTGAGGTGAGCCGCGGCGCAACGAAGCTCGGGGTTTGACCCCTTGCTCGGTCAGTGCGGCGTGACGCTGCCGGGAGCGCGGCCCGGCAGCGCCGCGCGATTCGCCTGCTCCGACATCACCCGCGTGAGGAAGCGCTGCCCCTCACCGATCCGCTCCACCTCTTCGGCGATCGCGTCCAGCGCGATGCCGCTCGAGTCCGACCTCGCTGATCCCATGCGCGCACCCTCGAGCAGCGACTCGGCGCGCACCGCGCGCTCGCGGGCGCGGACCCAGAGCGCGGCGAAGGCGACGGTGGTGACGGAGAGCCCGCCTAGCGCGAGGACCACGAGGTCCTTGATGTGATTCGCCCAATACATGTCGGGTCACCTCGAAGAATGGGTGCGGTTCGATTGCGAGCCCTACGGCGGAGCCCACTCGTTGTTACGCACGAGGTCGCGTGACGCGAACGGCGGAGCGCGCTTCGCTCGGCGGGGCACGCCCAATGCTACTCCTCGTGCTCAGCCATCAACAGGAGACAGCATGTCCGACAGCTCGAAGGAGAACGTGCCTCGCGGCGATCATGTGCCCGGCGGACCCAACGACGCCTCTTCGGCGGAGATGAACCAGAAGGCCGAGCCCGGCGTCGACTCGGCGCCGCATCGCGGCCATGGCGCTCACGGCCGCGGTGTGCTGCAGCGCGAGGAGCACGACGATCATCCGGATCCCACGCCCCCGATCTCCAAAGGCTCCGACCGCGGCGGCGACTCCGGTTGGGATGGGTCGCGGGCGGGCGGGTCGGTGATCGACAAGCGGTCGCCGAAGGACGACGACTGAGGCGGCGAGGCCGCCCGTTCCTCAGTTCATCGGTGAACGGTTAGACGGCCGGCCTCGGGATGGAGGCCGGCCGTCTAACCGATGAACCGTTCACCGACGAACGCGCGCCGAAGGCGCGGCTAGAACACACTGAACTTCAGGTACTTCCTCGGGTTCGCCTTCAGATCGACCAGCACCGAATCCACCTGTCCCACCAGCCCGCGCAGATCGTTGTAGAGCAGGGAGTCGCGCAGCAGCTTGCCGGCGTTGCCTTCGCCGCGC
>DASYMZ010000062.1:0-4434 GCA_036008805.1 Gemmatimonadaceae bacterium | reverse complement strand
GTCGTGAACACCGCGATCGCGGGGCCGCGGTTCGCGATGCAGGCGCTCGGCGTGTTCGGCGCGCTCGCTCTTGTTCTCTCGGCGATCGGGATCTTCGGGATCGTGTCGCAGGTGGTCGCGTCGCGCTCGCAGGAGTTCGCGATCCGCGCGGCGCTCGGTGCAACGCCGAGCGAGCTCGTGACTCTGAGCATGCGGACTGGCGTGAAGCAGACGGTGGCGGGTCTGGCGATCGGGATCGTCATCGCATTGATCGCCGCGCGGGCCATGACCTCGATGCTGCAGGGCGTCACACCGACGGATCCGTGGACGTTCGCCGCGGTGATCGTCGTGATTGGTGTCGTGGCGGTCGCGGCGAGCATCGGGCCGGCGAGGCGAGCGGGGCGGGCGGAGCCGGCGAGAGTGCTCGGCGGTTCCTGATCGGCCGGCAACCACGTCCTGCTGCCGCCGTGCCCGGCGAGATCGGGAAGAGCTCCCGATTTCTCGTATCGCATTGGCACATGCTCTGCGCCACTCGCTCTCGATTCGTTCAGGAGCAGAGGTGACCGACCGCGACGTCGGCAATCACGAGCCTGCATCCGCCGAACCCGAGAGGAGCCGATCATGGCGCGAAGCCGAGCGAAGGATGAGTCACGCGCACCACGACGCGATGGACCTGCGGGCGCCGGTGCCGCTTCGGCGACTGTCGTGCGAAACGCGGCGGGAAAGCGCGAGAGCGGACGGCAGTCGGCGTCCAGGCGCCCCACGGTGAAAGTCGGCACCGTCAAGCGCGCGCCGAAGAAGGGCGAGGTCCCGATCAAGGGAACGCGCACTCCCGGAGCGCAGAAGAAGACGAGGCCGGAGAAGTAGCGCTGCGGATCGTCGCCGCGACGAACGACAAGTCGTCGCGACGACGATCTCGCGAGCGCTCAACGGAACGGCAACGGCGCGAGTCGGAGCTCGCGGGTGTCACGGCCTGTTTGCTACGCCCGCGGCATTCCACGCATCGAAGCCGCGCCGTCGTTCGCGCTCGATGTCGAACTGCGCGACCGCTCGGCCGAGCGCGAGCCCTTCGTCGTTGTCGAACCGGTAGTGAATGCCGCCGTAGAGACGGGACATCGCCTGCTCTTCAGCGATGTGGGTGAACTCTGTCCGCTCTCGAGGAAAGAAGTGCCCGAGCACCGCATCGAACGCTCCGGCCGTGCAGGCGTGCCCTGACGGATAGGAGGGAAAGTTCGGCAGGCCCACGTCGTCGGCCAGGGCGATGGTGGTGTCGGCCTGCGATGGACGAATGGTCCAATAGTGATACTTCGCGTCGAAGCAGGCGATGACCGCGTCGGACGCCGCGACGTTGAGCAGGGTCAGCACGCGCACCGCGTCGGATTCTCCCATGTGATGCCGAACGATCGCGGCGGACGCCGTGGCGTTCCACGCCACCATCGGGTCGCTTCCATTCCACTTCTGAGCGATTCTCGTCTGTTCGAGAGTGCGCTCCCGCGCGACACGCCGCACTTCGTCGAGCGCCGCGCGAAAGGTTGGTGAGTCGAAGCGGGGAGGGGGGCCGGGACGGAATTGGGAGGCCGAGTCGAGCAGCCACGTGCGCGACGTGGCCATGGAGGTGCCGATCGGCGGAACGTTCGGCGCGCTGGACCACATTCCCGGTCCCTGGGGAATCGCGCCGGCGAAGGGCGCCATCATCTCGAACGGTGGCACCCAGGCGAGCACGCTGCGAGCGACGCGCTCACCGAGGCGCCTGCCCGCGAGGGCAGCTTCCATGGAGTGCGGCAGACGTCCAGCTCGTTCGAGGTCCACGGCAAGCTCGTGCGCAATCGATGCGCGCACGGCAGAGTCGGGGAACAGCTCCGTGAGCACGGCGGCGGATGCGCCGGCAACGGCCGCCGCCGAGGAGACGCCGCGGTGGCGGCGCGCCGACTCGAGTGCACCGTACTGGGCGAGGCTCATGATCGGGAAGATCCGAAAGAGAATGGGCGGAGGCGTCCGGGCAATTCGCGCGAGCGCTGCGGAGTCGCGAGCGGCCGCGACCCGTGCCGCCGTCCGGATGGCGGCGGCCTGGGCGGCGAAGACGGGGACGAGCCGGTTCCAGCGAACGCTGCTCAGCGTGTCGGATGTGGCGATCACGGTCTGCGCGTTGAGCGGAGTGCGCCCCGGATCGCTGACGAGCAGGGAGGCCAGGGCGAGCAGGACGGCGCGAGTGGCGCGATGCATGAGGACCTCGAGGTGAGGGGCTGTCGCCGGCGCATCCCGCGCGATGCGGGAGGCGAGCCGACGCTCTCCCTACGCAGTGCTTAATAACTTAGTTTCTAGTTATACGGCGGGCGGGGCGGCCGCGGGCTGGGCTCCGCGCTACCGCTTCTTGTCGCGGCCCTTCAACAGCGTGCGCATGCGCGCCAGCTCCGCCTCGGAGAGCTTGCGCTGCTCCACGAGATGGGCGAGCAGCTTGATCGGCGAGCCGCCATAGATCTTGTTCAGGATCCGGGACAGCGTGGATTCTCCGGCGGTCTCCGCGTCGATCGCAGCGAAGTACACGTGGGTCTTGCCCTCTCCGCGCCGGTGCGACACGTAGCCCTTGAGCTCGAGTGTGCGAATCATCGAGGAGATGCTCGTGTAGGCGAGCGCGGGATCGACCCGGTCGCGCACTTCCGTGACGGTCGCTTCGCCCAGCTCCCAGAGCACACTCATGATGTCCAGCTCGCGCCTGGTCAGATGCAGCTCGACCGTCATCGACGTGGTCCGGCCGAGGGGGAAGAAGCCTTCATCGCGCCGCGACCGAGCTCGGGCCGCGCGCTGCCCGTGAGTGCGCGTGGCCGGCCACGGGATGAGGTGTCGACAACACCGCGACGAGCAGCAGGCACGCGGCCACGGCCATCAGCACTCGGTGGGCGCGATGCGGCGTCGCCGGCGCGAGCAGCGCGACGAGTCGCCGTTCCAGCATGCCGGCGGCGCCGAGCAGTCCGGGCTGCAGCCGAGACGGGCCGCCCGAAGCCTGTGCGACCGTGAGCAGCATGCTTCCGTATGACTGCGGATCGCCGAGCGCGGCGACGACGCGCGTATCGCAGTCCATCTCCACGGCCAGGCTGAGGCGGCGAAGCTGCCACCAGAGCGCAAGATTCCACGGCAGGAGAATGACGGTGAGCGATGCAAGGAAGAGGAGGGCGCAGTCGCGCGACCGTCGGTGCTCCTCTTCGTGTCGCACGATGTAGTCGCGCTGCGTGTCCGGGAGCGCGAGCACCCACCGAGGCAATACCACGCGGGAGCGCCACACGCCGACGGTGGCCGGCCCGAGCGTCTCCGTGATGACGGCAGCCACGTCGCCGACGAAGGAGGGTCCCGCCCCACGCCGACCGCCGCGCGATTTGCGTAACGAGTATGCGACCCAGCCCGCTCCGGCCGCTGCCCACAGCGCGAGCACCGCCGTCGCGACGGGCCAGGTGCGCGAGATGGCATCGTCGATCGGACCGATGCGACCGAGGAGACCGCCGGCGATTCCGCGCGCGGTGATTGGCAGCGCCGCACCGCCGACGTCGAGCGAATGGTGCAACCGATAGTAGCCCGGAAGCGATATGGAGGCCGCCATCGTGGCGCACCAGATCCACCGACGTGCCACGCGTGCGGGACGCAGATGCTCGAGCAGGTGCGCGAGAATGCCGAGCACGAGACCGACGGCGATGGTGTACGTGATGCAGAGCATGGTCGTTTCCTCCCGGGCGACTGATAACTAAGTCTCCAGAAATCGAGCTGTCCAGTACGTCCGCAACCCCCCATCATCGCCGCGGCGGATCCGTGGACGTTCGCGGTGGTGGCCGTAGCGCGCAGGCTGCTGGCGCCGAGAGCGACGGCGCTGCACACTCAGTGGACCGCTGCGTCCCCGCAGCACGCTCCCGCACTCTCGCGGGCCACTTCCGCATCGAGCGCGAGCTCGGCGGTGGTGGGATGTCGCGATCAGTGAGGTCTCTCTGACACCACCGCTCGTTCTCCCCGTGAGCACGATCGATGCGGCCAAGCGAATTCTCGTCGCCGCGGGAGTCGTCGCCGTGGTGACCGACGACGAGGAGTTGCTTGGGCGGTTCGTGAGCGGTGACGACGCCACGGTGGTTCTTCGCATCTCGCCAGAAAGCGAAGCCGAGATACCGGTCGCGGACATCCGCCGGATCGAGCGCGTGAGCCGCCGAGGACTGGAAGGCGCCGTGATCGGGGCGATGCTCGGGGGCATCCCGCTCGCGATCCTCTCCTGATTCGAGGCCGCTCGCGGGGGTGATCGGTCGCCGTCGCGGCGCGCATCGCCCACGTCAACGCTCTTTTTGCAGCTCCACCCAGTAGCTCACACGGCCTTCGAGGTGCGACGCCATCGGTGGACTCGCTGTGACGGCGCCATCGAGGGCACCGTCGCGCACCCGGAGCGAGAAGGAGAGGCGTCTTCCTTCGGTGCTGTCGGCTGTC
>DASYMZ010000061.1:0-31764 GCA_036008805.1 Gemmatimonadaceae bacterium | reverse complement strand
TGCAACGCTCGTCCCGCCACGCGTGGCGGGCGTCGAGCGTCGTGCGGACTCCTGCTTTCCAGCGGGGTCCGCTTTTTTGTTCTCTCTCTCCGAGGCTACGAGTATTCAGGACACTACCAAGCGCGTGCGGGTCAATCGCATGATCCGCATCAGCCCGGTCCGCGTGATCGGCGCCGACGGTTCTCAGCTCGGAATTCTCGAGGTGGACGCGGCGCTCAGGATGGCGGAGGAAGCCGGGTTGGACCTCGTCGAGGTCGCGGCAACGGCTCGTCCCCCGGTGGTCCGCATCATGGACTACGGGAAGTACAAGTTCGAGATGGCGAAGCAGGCCCGGCTCGCGAAGAAGAAGCAGCACGTCATCGAGCTCAAGGAAGTGAAGTACCGTCCAGGAATCGATGACCACGACTTCGACACGAAGACGCGGCATGCGCGCCGGTTCCTCGAAGAGAAGAACAAGGTCAAGGTGACCATGATGTTTCGTGGTCGGCAGGTCGCTCACCCCGAGCTCGGTCAGCAGGTGCTCGACCGGGTGAGCAGTCAGTTGGCGGACATCGCGAAGATCGAGAGCGCGGGTCGGCTGGAAGGGAAGTCCATGACGATGATTCTGACGCCCAAATAAGAGAGTTCGAAATGCCCAAGATGAAGACTCACAAGGGCGCGAAGAAGCGCTTCAAGCTGACCGCCACCGGCAAGGTCAAGCGCTTCAAGGCGTTCAAGAGCCACATCCTCACCAAGAAGTCCTCGAAGCGGAAGCGCAATCTGCGCCGCGCGGGGCTCATCGCCACGAACGGCGAAGCGAAGCGAATCAAGCGCCTCATTCAGGCCGCTTAATAGGAGCCGACCATGCCACGCGCCGTATCGAACGTCCCGCGCCTCAAGCGCAAGAAGCAGATCCTCAAGCACGCCAAGGGCGCCTTCGGCGCTCGCTCCAAGCTGTGGAAGGCCGCCAAGGAGAACGTCGAGCGCGGCTGGAAGTACGCGTACCGCGATCGCAAGAACAAGAAGCGTGATTTCCGCCGCCTCTGGATCGTGCGCATCAACGCGGCCGCGCGTCAGCACGACATGAGCTACAACGTGTTCATCAACGGGCTCGGAAAGGCCGGCATCGAGATCGACCGGAAGATCCTGGCCGACATCGCCGTGCGCGATCCACAGGCGTTCGGCGAGATCGCGAACAAGGTCCGCGCCGCTCTGAACGCCGCGTAAGTAGATTACCCGCAGACACTCGGCGGCGGCGCGACCCTGGGGTCACGCCGCCGCCGTGTTATTTCCGACCGCTCTCTCCGCAATGCTTCCCGAGAATCCCACGCTCGAGCAGTACCTCGACGCCGCCAACACGCTCGCCGCACGCGGCGCCGACGCACTCTCGTCGGCGCCCGATGCTGACGCGCTCGAGACGGCGCGAATTCAATACCTCGGCGATCGCCGGGGCGAGCTGCTCACGCTGCAGAAGGCGCTCGGCACGCTGCCGCCCGACAGCCGACGCGACGCTGGACGTGCGTTCAACGACGCCAAGACGCGGCTGACGTCGGCGCTCGACGAGCGGCGTGCGACACTCGCGCGCGCGTCGTCGTCGTCCGGATCGAAGCTCGACTTAACGATGCCCGCCCGTCATCGCTGGATCGGCGGCAAGCATCCGGTCACCCTCGTCATCGACGAGATCGTCGAGATCTTTCGCGAGCTCGGCTTCGTCGTCGCGCTCGGCCCCGAGAGCGAGTCGGAGTGGTACAACTTCGGTGCGCTCAACTTCCCGCCCGATCATCCGGCGATGGATCTGCACGACACGCTCTATCTCGGCGAGGGTGCGCTGCTGCGCACCCACACCTCGCCGGTGCAGGTGCGCACGCTGCAACGTCACGAGCCGCCCATTCGCATCCTCGCGCCCGGCACCGTGTTCCGCCGCGATCCATTCGACGCGTCGCATGCGCCCGCGTTCGCGCAGCTCGAAGGCCTCGCCATCGACGAAGGCATCTCCTTCGTCGATCTCAAGGCGACGTTGACGCACTTCGCGCAGCGCTTCTTCGGCAAGACGCGCACGCGGTTCCGTCCGAGCTACTTCCCGTTCACCGAGCCGTCGGCGGAGATGGACGTCGAATGCCGGCTGTGCGGCGGACGCGGATGCTCGGCGTGCAAGGGAACGGGATGGATGGAGATCCTCGGTTCGGGCATGGTGCATCCCGCCGTGCTCGAAGCCGCGGGCATCGACAGTGAGCGGTACACCGGTTGGGCGTTCGGGATGGGACCAGGCCGAATCGCGATGCAGCGCTACGATCTCCCCGACATTCGCATCCTCTACGACTCGGACGTCCGCTTCCTCGCGGAGGTGGCCGAATGAACGCGTCAGTCGAGTGGCTGAACGCGTTTCTCGACGCGGAGAAGTCGGCGGTCGAGCTGCGCGATCTCCTCACCGGGCACACTGCCACCGTCGAGGAGCTCGTCCCGCTGCGCGCCGATCTCGCGCCGATCGTCGTCGCACGCGTCGTCGAGGAGCGCGCGCATCCCGATTCCGATCATCTGCACCTCACCAAGGTCGACGCGGGGACGGGCGAGCTGCTCGACGTCGTCTGTGGCGCGCCGAACGTCGCGGCGGGCAAGCTGTACCCGTTCGCGCCCACCGGCACCGTCATGCCGGGCGGACTGAAGATCGAAAAGCGGAAGATTCGCGGGCACACGTCGAACGGCATGCTCTGCTCCGCACGCGAGCTCGGACTGGGCCAGGAGCACGACGGCATCCTCGAGCTCGAGCTCGACGTTCCACCGGGCACACCACTTCTCTCCGCGATGCCGGTGGGGGACGCGCGACTCGTCGTCGACGTGCTGCCCAATCGTCCCGATCTGCTCTCGCATCTCGGGCTCGCGCGCGAGATCGCAGCGATCACCGGCGCTCGGCTGTCGCTGCCGGACATCGGCGCCGCCGGCATCGAGATTCCCGCGCCGAAGCGGTTCCGCCGCGCCGGCAACGCGGGAGGCATCGTGCTGCACCTCGAAGACGCCACGCTCGCATCGCGCTACATGGGCATCGTCGTGCGCGGCGTGAAGGTCGGGCCGAGTCCGGATTGGCTCGTCGCGCGGCTCGCGGCGGTCGGATCGCGCTCGATCAACAATGTCGTCGACGCGACGAATTACGTGCTGCACGAGCTCGGCCAGCCGACGCACGCGTTCGATCTCGGCAAGTTCGATCTCGACACCAAGCTTCCCGAGAAGACTGTCGTCGTGCGGACCGCGCGTGCCGGCGAGACACTCGTCACCCTCGATGGCGTCGAGCGCACGCTCACTCCCGAGATGACCGTGATCGCGGACTCCACGCGCCCCGTCGGGCTCGCGGGCGTCATGGGAGGTCGCGACACCGAAGTGGACGAGAGCACGACCGACATCTTCATCGAATCGGCCACGTTCGTCCCATCGCGTACGCGCCGCACGCGGCGTCTCGCCGGGCTGTCCACGGATGCGAGCTACCGATTCGAGCGCGGCGTCGACGTCACGCTCGCGCCGCGTGCGCTCGAACGCGTCGCGCAACTCGTGATCGCGCTCGCGGGCGGAAGCGTCCCGAGCGCGCCCGTGGATCTGTACGCGGGCGATCCCGCACGCGCGGCGCTGCTGCTGCGCATCCAGCGGCTGCACCGCGTGCTCGGCGTCGCGCTCGCGCCAGATCGGGTGGTGGCTCTCCTGAGCGCCATCGGCTGTGAGGCAACGGTCGAGGACGCGGGCGACGCAGTACGCGTCGTGCCGCCCAGTTGGCGACACGATCTCGTCGCCGAAATCGACCTCGTCGAGGAAGTCGCTCGACTGCATGGATACGAGCAGCTTCCCGACGAGATCCGCCCATATCGCCCGGGCACGATGACGGATGCGCCGCTCTGGACGACGGCTGCTCGCCTTCGCGAGGAGCTTGCCGGCGCCGGGCTGCTCGAGGTGCGCCCGATTCCCTTCGTCGAGGGCGGGGAAGGCTTCGTTCGCGTTCTCAATCCGCTCGCCGAGAACGAGGCGTACCTCCGTCGCTCACTGCTCGAGACGCTCACTCGGCGTGCGGAGTACAACCTGGCGCACATGCAGGGCAACGTCCGCCTGTACGAGATCGGTTCCGCGTTTGCTCCGGGCACCGATGTGCTCCCCGACGAGACCGTCCGCGTCGCGGCGCTGGTGATGGGTGATCGTGAGCCGCCGCACTTCGCCTCGCCTCACGGCGCGGCATTCGACGCGTGGGACGCCAAGGCGCTCGCCGAGCGCATCGCGCGCGTCGCGTTCCCCGGCGCCGAGATCGTCCTCCAGCCGGTCGGCGACGAGACGGGATTGCTCTGGCGCGTCGACGTGAATGGATCGTCGCGCGGCGAGGTACGCTCGGTGCCGCTCGACGCGCCGGTGTGGGCCAAGCCCGCGTTCGGCGTCGAGCTCGAGTTGGATACGATGTCCAACGGAGACGTCGCGCCGCCGGGTGAGCACGCACATGGCGGCGCCGCGCCACTCGCGCTTCGCCCGGCGAGACCGTTCCGCCCCCTGCCCACGACCCCTGCGTCGGAGTTCGATCTCGCGTTGCTTGTCCCGGACGGCGTCTCCGCCGCGCAGGTAGAGCAGGTGATCCGGACGTCTGCGGGCGAGCTGCTGGAGCGTCTCGTCGCGTTCGATCTGTACGAGGGCTCGGGTGTGGACGCGGGCCATCGCTCCATCGCGTGGCGGTTGACCTTGCGTCATCCGGAGCGCACTCTACGCGACAAGGAGATCGATGGCCGACGCGCCAAGATCCTCTCCGCTCTCATGCAGGAGCTGAATGTCCGACAACGCACGGCCTGAGACGATCGCGTTCCGCGACCTCGAACAGCTCGTTCGCCACCTCGGCGACGAGCTCGCCGGGTTCCGACGGAGAGCGCTCCTCGCGGAGTCCAGGCTGCGCGAGCTCGAGAGTGAAGGCGCCCAACCGGCTGCGACCCAGCGGGAGCTCGCCGAGCGCGTGACGCAGCTCGAGCACGACAACGCTGTGCTGCGGGGCCGACTCGACTCGGCGACGGCGCGCACCAGGCAGATGCTGGATCGCGTGCGCTTCATCCGTCAGCAGGCTCAGGGAGCGGAGCGGTGACGGGAAAGAAGACGTCGGTGAGGGTCGAGATCCTTGGCGAGTCGTACGCGATTCGGACCGAGGCCGCACCGGAGCATACCAAGGCGGTCGCCGAGTACCTCGACAAGGCCATCCGTCAGATTCTCTCGGGCGGTGCCGTGATCGAGGCAAACCGGGCGGCGATCCTGGCTGCGCTGCAGATCACCTCGGAGCTCTTCCAGGCGCGCGAGGCGAACCTCGCCATCACCGGCGCGATGCAGGCGCTCAGCTCCGACGTGCGGCACATGTTGCCGCCGGCCAAGCGCGGCGACGGTTCGGTCGTCTAGGAGCGCATCCGGTTTGCGTTCCCGCATGGCGGCGAATAGCTTCTTCGCCGTAGCCAAGCTCACCCGTAGGTTGAAGCGCCCTTTGTAGTTAGCCCGCTCCATGTCGCGCCCTACGCCGGCGCGTCCTCGAGTGCGGTGCTGCGACCGGGCGCTCCGCGGGCCGAGCGGTGGTTCCCTTTCTCCCGCGCCCGCGCGGTGGAGCATAGATACGCTATGAACCAGATGGCAGTCTTTGCCGTGCTCGGCGCGCTCGTCATCGCCCTGCCGGCTTTTTTCTTTCTCGGGCGCCGCAGCGGAGTCGGCATCGGCGCCAAGAGTGAGCTGGAACGCCAGCGCGCCGCGAAGTCATCTGCCGAGGAGATCGCACAGCGCGTCGTGAGCGAGGCCGAGCGCGAAGCCGAGACGCTCCGGAAGACGGCGGTGCTCTCGGGCAAGGAAGAGCTCATCCGCCTTCGCGAGACCGCGGAGCAGGAGCTCCGCTCGCGAAGAAACGCGGTCGAGCTGGAGGAGCGCCGCGTCGGTGAGCGCGAGAGCGCGCTCGATCGCCGGGCAGAGCAGGTGGAGCAGCGTGACCGAGACGTTGGCCGGAAGGCGAGCGACTTCGGTCGTCGCGAGAAGCTCGTGCAGACGCGTGAGGAAGAGCTCGAGAAGCTCGTCGCGGAAGAGCGCCGCCGGCTGGAGCAGATGGCCGGCATGTCGGCCCAGGACGCCAAGAATGAGCTGATCCGCCGGCTCGAGGAGGAGGCGCAGGCCGACGCCGCGAACCTGCTGCGCGAGATTCGGGAGTCGGCACGTCGCAATGCGGAGCGCGAGGCCAAGAAGATCGTCGCGCTGGCTATTCAGCGCATCGCGGCCGACACCACGGCGGAGACCACGGTGTCTGCCGTCGCGCTCCCGAACGACGAGATGAAAGGGCGAATCATCGGGCGCGAGGGGCGGAACATTCGCGCCTTCGAGCTCGCAACCGGGGTGGACGTCATCATCGACGATACGCCGGACACCGTGGTCGTCTCCTGCTTCGATCCGATTCGCCGCGAGGTGGCACGGTTGGCGCTGGAGAAGCTCGTCTCCGACGGTCGGATCCATCCGGGCCGCATCGAAGAGGTCGTGAACAAGTCGAAGAAGGAAGTCGAGGTCGCCATCGTCGAGACCGGCGAGCAGGCCGCATACAACACGGGCGTGCACGGCCTGCATCCGGAGCTGATCAAGCTCATCGGACGGATGAAGTGGCGCACCAGCTATGGGCAGAACATCCTGCAGCATTCGCAGGAAGTCGCGCACCTCGCCGGGATCATGGCGGCGGAGCTCGGGCTCGATGTCGCGATGGCCAAGCGTGGCGCCCTGCTGCACGACGTCGGCAAGGTGCTCACCCACGAGCACGAGGGTACCCATGTGCAGCTCGGCGTCGAGATGGCCACGAAGTACGGCGAAAACCCCTTGGTCGTGAACTGTATCGCCGCGCACCATGACGATGTCCCGCACGAGAGCGAGGTGTCGGTGCTCGTGCAGGCCGCCGATGCCATCTCCGGCTCACGGCCGGGCGCGCGCCGCGAGGCGTTCGAGACGTACGTCAAGCGGCTCGAGGGGCTGGAGCGAATCGCGTCCAGCTACAAGGGCGTCGAGCGCGTGTTCGCGATTCAGGCCGGCCGCGAGATTCGCGTCGTCGTCGTTCCGGACGACGTCGACGATGGGCGGATGACGACGCTCTCCGAGGAGATCGCGCGCCGCATCGAGGCCGAGCTCCAGTATCCGGGGCAGATCAAAGTGGTGTTGATCCGCGAGACGCGGGCGGTGGATTTTGCCAGATAGCATGCTGGAATCGCGCGGCGCCGAGTCGGCCGCGCCGCAGGAAGGCGCTCGGCTCATCGATGGAGTCGCCGTCGCGAAGAAGGTGCGCGACCAGGTCGCGATCGACGTCGCGCGGCTGCGAGCGGAGCGGGGCATCGTTCCGGGGCTCACCGTCGTGCTCGTCGGCGACGATCCGGCCAGCGCCGTGTACGTCGGCGGCAAGGAGAAGGCGTCGCGCGAAGCGGGGATGGCGGGCGAGACGATTCGCCTGCCGGCAACCACGTCGCAGCAGGAGCTGCTGGCGCTCGTCGAGCGTCTCAACGGCGATCCCGCGGTACACGGAATCCTGGTGCAGATGCCGCTGCCCAAGCACCTCGATCCCGACACCGTCATCAACCACATCCGGCCGGACAAGGACGTCGACGGCTTCCATCCCGTGAACGTCGGCAAGCTGCTCATCGGCCACACCGACGGCTTCGTTCCGTGCACGCCGCAGGGTGTCCAGCTCTTGCTCGGCGAGTACGGCGTGCGGACCGCGGGAGCGGAGTGTGTCATCGTGGGCCGCAGCACGATCGTCGGGAAGCCGATGGCGGCACTCATGATCCAGAGCGGGCCGCTGGCCGACGCGACCGTCACCGTCTGCCACAGCAAGACGCGCGATCTGGCCGCGCACACGCGACGCGCGGACATCCTCATCGTCGCGGCGGGTCGCGCGCGCCTGGTGACCGGCGAGATGATCAAGCCGGGCGCGGTGGTGATCGACGTCGGGATGAACCGCATCGCCGACCCGTCGACGAAGAGCGGCACGCGCCTCGTCGGCGACGTCGACTTCGAGAGCGCGCGCGCCGTCGCGTCGATGATCACGCCGGTGCCGCGCGGCGTCGGACCAATGACCATCGCGCTGCTGCTCCGGAACACCGTGCGCGCCGCGGAGCGCACTCTCCAGGCATGAAGCGCCGCCGCGGAACGATCGCGCCGTCGTCCGACGTCGCGCCCTCGCTCTTCGACGCGCCGTCGGTGTCGCCGGCCGTCGAGCACCCGTCGCTCGCGCCGTCGATCGCCGACGTATACGAGGAGGTCGGCGAGTCCTTCCCGGGCGCGAGCCCGCGATCGGCGATCGCCGTCTCCACGCTCACCCAGACGGTGAAGGACGTCGTCGAGGGCGCGTTCATACCACTGTGGGTGCGTGGCGAGATCAGCGACTTCAAGGCGCATCGCAACGGTCACTGGTACTTTTGTCTGCGCGATCTCACCTCGCAGCTCAAGTGCGTCGTCTGGTCGCGCGATCAGCGCGGGATCCCCGCCGCGCCGGACGATGGCATGCAGGTCGCCGCCCTCGGCCAACTCGGCGTGTACGCGGCGCGGGGCGAGATGCAGTTCACCGTTCGCCGCATGGAAGCAGACGGCGACGGCCTGTGGCGAAAGGCGCTCGAGCTCACGCGCGTGCGGCTCGAAGCGGACGGACTGCTCGCCCCGGGCCGGAAGCGTCCGCTGCCGCGCTATCCCCGGCGCATCGCGATCGTCACGAGCGCGAGTGGTGCCGCGCTTCGCGACGTGATCGCGGTGCTGCGCCGGCGCGCGCCCGGTGTGGAGCTCATCGTGTCGCACGCGGCGGTGCAGGGAGAGAGTGCGCCGCTCGAGATCTGCGCCGCGCTCGAGCGCGTGTGCCGCTGGGGCGGCGCGGAGCTCGTGATCATCGGCCGCGGCGGTGGATCGCGCGAGGATCTCTGGGCGTTCAACGACGAGCGCGTCGTTCGCGCCGTCGCCGCGTGTCCGGTGCCCACGATCTCCGCCGTCGGTCATGAGGTCGACATCACGTTGTGCGACCTCGTGGCCGACCTTCGCGCGCCGACGCCGTCCGCCGCGGCCGAAGCCGCCGTCCCGTCGCGCGAGGAGATGCTGCTGACCATCGCCGGACACCGTCAGCGCCTCGTCTCGGCGATGGAGAGTCGCGTCGCCGAGCCGCGCGAGCGTGCGCGTGACGCGTCGCGGCTCCTCGTCGGGGCGGTGTCTCGCCGCCTCGCCGACCGGCAGTCGTCGCTCGCCGCAGTGGCCGGCCGCCTGCACGCACTCAGCCCGCTCGCCACGCTCGAGCGCGGCTACGCCGTGGCGCGTCTCGCCGACGGACGCCGGCTCGCGTCCGTCGACGACGTGACGCCCGGCGATGCATTCGAGCTGCGGCTGCGCGATGGCCGCGTGAACGCCACCGCGAACACGGTGCATCCTACCAATCCGGCCGCCCGATGACGTTGGACGAGACGCTCGCGCGCCTGGAGGAGATCGTCGCGCGGTTGGACGAGGAGCAGATGGAGCTCGGCGACGCGCTCGCGCTCTTCGAGGAGGGAGTCGGTCACCTGCGCGACGCGGCGGGAACGCTTGCCGATGCGGAGGCGCGAGTGAAGCGTCTCACCGAGCTCGCGGACGGAGCTTTCGAGCTCGAGGAGCTGGATGGGTGACACGGCGGTCGACGTCGCGGTCGACTTCGGACCTGACCGCGTCGCCATCGATCATGCCCTCGACGGCTTTTGTGATCGCTACCTGAGCCTGGTGCGGTCGCCTGTCGCGGATGCGATCCGGTACAGCCTCACTGGCGAGGGGAAGCGGCTTCGGGGAATCCTGTTCCTCCGCGCGTTTCAGGCAGCCGGTGGCTCGAGGCGCGCGGCGGATCTCGCCGGCGCGATCGAGGTCGTCCACGCGTACTCGCTCGTGCACGACGACCTACCCTGCATGGACGACGACGATGTGCGGCGCGGCCGGCCGACGGTGCATCGCGTTCACGGGGTCGCGGCGGCGACCGCCGCAGGGCTCGCGATGGTCCCGCTCGCGGCGCACTGCGCGGCCGACGCGGCGCGCGAGCTGGGACTCGATGATGCGAGCGTCGGCGCGATCGTGCGCGACCTGATGGTGGCATCGGGCGCGGGAGGGATGATCGGTGGCCAGCTCCTCGACCTGGAGGGCGAGGGGCGACCGCTCGCCCTGGACGATCTGCAGCGAATCCATCGCGCCAAGACGGGCGCGCTCATCACCGCCGCGGCGACCATCGGCGGACGGGCCGCTGGAGCGTCACCGTCGCGCCTCGACGCACTGGCGCGGTACGGTGCCGCGATCGGCCTCGCGTTCCAGATCGCGGACGACGTCCTCGACGTGACGGCGACTACCGATCAGCTTGGAAAGACCGCGGGGCGCGATCTGGAGCTGCGCAAGAGCACCTACCCGGCGCTTCTCGGCATCGAGGGAGCGAAAGCCCGAGCGGCCGCGTTGGTGGACGAGGGATGCTCCGCCCTCGACGAGGTCGGTCTGCTCACCCCCGCGCTCGCCCGGATCGCCCAGTTCACCGTCGAGCGCACCTCTTAGATTTCTGCGCATCATGTCTCTCCTCGACCAGATCGATTCGCCCGCCGACCTTCGCGCCATGAGCCGAGGGGAGCTGCCCGCCCTCGCCGACGAGATCCGAGCGCGCCTGGTGGACGTCTGCTCGCGCACGGGCGGTCACATCGGCGCCGGGCTCGGCGTCGTGGAGCTGACCATCGCACTTCACTACGCCTTCCGCACGCCGCGCGATCAGCTCGTCTGGGACGTGGGTCATCAGGGGTATCCCCACAAGCTCCTCACCGGTCGCAACTCGCGGATGGAGACGCTGCGGCAGGAGAATGGGATCTCCGGCTTCCTCAAGCGGAGCGAGAGCGAGTACGACACCTTCGGCGCGGGGCACGCAGCCACCGCGATCTCAGCGGCGCTCGGCATGGCCGCCGCCCGCGACATCAATGGCGAGAAGGATCTCAAGGTCGTCGCGGTGCTCGGCGACGGCGCGCTCAGCAGCGGACTGGCCTACGAGGGCCTCAACAACGCGGGCCACTCCGACCGCGACGTGGTCGTGGTGCTCAACGACAATGAGATGTCGATCGCGCCGAACGTCGGCGCGATGCACAAGTATCTCTCGTCGGTCCAGCGCAATCCGCTCTACAATCGGATGCGCACCAAGATCGGCGAGCTGGTCGACAGCGCACCCGGCCCCGTCGGCGCGATCGTTCGGAAGTGGGAGGAGAGCGTGAAGACCTTCCTCACGCCCGGCGTGCTGTTCGAGGAGCTCGGCTTCCGCTACTTCGGGCCGATCGACGGGCACGATGTCGATGCGTTGGTCGAGACCTTCGCGATGGTGCGCGAGCTGGGCGGGCCACGGCTCGTCCACGTGATCACCCAGAAGGGGAAGGGATTTCCCGCCGGTGAGCATGCGGGCGGCGAAAAGTGGCACGCACTTCCTCCGGGCCACGATCCCGCGACGGGCAAGCAGCTCAAGTCGGTCGTCGCGAATCCGGCGTACACCACGGTGTTCGGCAAAGGGCTCGCGCAGCTCGGAACAGAGAACGAGAAGCTCGTCACGATCACGGCCGCCATGCCCAGCGGTACCGGCGTCGGTGCATTCGCCTCGGCGCACCCTGCGCGCTTCTTCGACGTCGGCATCGCGGAAGGCCACGCGGTGACCTTCGCGGCGGGGCTCGCCACGCGCGGGCTGCGGCCCGTGTGCGCGATCTACTCGACGTTTCTCCAGCGTGCCTACGACAACATCATCCACGACTGCGCGATCCAGTCGCTTCCGGTGATCTTCGCGATGGACCGCGCCGGATTGGTCGGCGAGGACGGCGAGACCCACATGGGCCTCTACGACATCGCGTATCTGCTCGCGGTGCCGAACATGACGGTCACCGCGCCGAAGGACGGCCGTGAGATGCTCGCGCTGCTGCGCGCCGGTCTGCTGCATACCAGCGGACCTTTCTCCCTGCGCTATCCGCGCGACGTCGTCCCTGCGCCAGTTCCTGACATCGCGGAGATCGCTCCGACCCCGCACGCTACCTGGGAAGTGATGCGACATGGCTCGGAGGTCGCGATCCTCGCTGTCGGCACGATGGTCGAGCACTCGCTCGCCGCGGCACAGCGCCTTGGCGCCGATGGACTCGACGTCACCGTGGTCAACTGCCGATATCTCAAGCCGCACGACGAGGTCACGCTCGCGGCGATCCTCGCGAACCATCGCCAGATCCTCGTCGTCGAGGAGGGCACCGTCGTGAACGGCTTCGGCGCCTATCTCTCCGCGATCATCGAGCGGCACGATCCCACCGTTCGCGTGCACACCCACGGCGTGCCCGATCGCATCATCTACTCGGCGCCGCGCACCAAGCAGCTCGCCATGCTCGGCCTGGACGCCGCCGGCATCGCCGACCGCGTTCGCGCGCTGCACGAGACCGAGGCGCTCGCCGGGTGATCCGCGTCGGCGTCGTGGGTCATCCCGGCTACGGCGGTCTCCCCGATGCGCTCTCCACGCTGCGACGACTCGCGCCCGATCTGGACATCGAGCTGTCGTACGAGGAGGAGCTTCGTCGCGAAGCCGGCGATGGCGCGCGGCCGATCGATCCGGCATCGGTCGACGCGATGCTCACGCTGGGTGGCGACGGGACGCTGCTTCGCGCCGCGCGCGTCGTCGCGGAGCGCCCCGTGCCGATCCTGGGCGTCAACATGGGGCGGCTCGGCTTCCTCACCTGCTGTCCGGCGTCCGATCTGGAGACGGCGCTGCGGCGCCTCGCGAGCCGCGACTACGTCGTCGAGGCGCGCATGACGCTCGACGCACGGGTGCGCGATGCAACAGGCACCGACCGCGCGAGCTGGCGCGCGCTCAACGATGTCGTGCTCCACAAGGGCGGATTCGCGCGCGTCGTGACGGTTCGCGTGTCCGCCGACGGCGAGACAGTCGGGCACTTCACCGCCGACGGAGTCGTCATCGCCACTCCGACCGGCTCGACGGCGTACAACCTCTCGGCCGGCGGGCCGGTCGTCGTTCCCACTTTGGAAACGATTCTGCTCACCCCCGTGAGCGCGCACACGCTCGCTCTCCGTCCGCTCGTGCTGCCGCCCACCTCCGAGGTGCTGCTGCAGGCGAACGATGGGCCCGACGAGCTTCTGGTGACGGTCGACGGACAGGTCGGCACCACGTTCGGCGCCGGAGAGACGCTCGCTGTGCGACGGTCCGCCTTCCCCGTGACCATCGTGCGGTTTCCGGAGCACAGCTTCTTCTCCACGATGCGCGAGAAGCTGCACTGGGGAGGGCTGCTCGACCGGGACGAACCCACTCGATGCTGACCGAGCTGCGGATCAGGAACTTCGCCATCATCGAATCGCTCTCTCTTCCGCTGGCGCGTGGCTTCAACGTGCTGTCGGGCGAGACCGGCGCCGGCAAGTCGATCATCGTCGGCGCCCTCGGCCTGCTGCTCGGAGAGCGCGCCAGCACCGATCTCATTCGCACCGGCGCCGATCGCGCCACGGTGGAGGGCGTGTTCGACGTTGCCGACCGTCCCGAGATCGCCGTGCTGCTGGACGAGCGCGGCATCGACGCCGAGGAGTCGTTCGTCGTCCTCAAGCGCGAGGTTGCCGCCGCGGGGCGCGCGCGGGCATGGGTGAACGGCACGACCGTGAGCGCCTCCATCCTCGCCGAGGTCGGCAGGCTGCTCGTGAACCTGCACGGCCAGCACGAGGCGCAGACCCTGCTCGATGGCGACGCGCAGCGACGCATCCTCGATGCGTTCGCCGGCGCGACGGAACAGGCGTCCGCGGTGCATGACGCCTACGACTCCCTCGCGAGCGCGCGCCGCGAGATCGCGGATCTCCGCCGCCGGCGGGCCGACGCCGAGAAGCGCGCCGACTACCTGGGGCATGTGGTGCAGGAGATCGAAGGCGCCAAGCTCGTCGAGGGCGAAGACGTTCGACTCGAAGACGAAGCGCGGCGGCTCGAGAACGCCGAGGAGCTGCGCGAGCTGTCCACGGGCATCGCCGAGGCCATCGAGGGCGAAGAGGAGTCCGTGCTGCACCGGCTCGCCGTCGTCGAGCGACTGCTGTCCACCATCACCCGCGTCGACCCGACGCTCGCTCGGCTCCAGGAGCTGTACGACACGGCGTACTACAACCTCGAGGCACTCGCGCGCGAGCTTGGCGAGTACGAATCGAGCGTCGAGCTGGATCCCACCCGGCTCGACGAGGTTCGCCGCCGGCGCGACTTACTCTATCGCCTCACCAAGAAGTACGGGCCCACCGTCGGCGACGTGATCGAGGCGGGAAGCGCCGCCAGGGCCGAGCTGGATCTCATCGCCTCGGCCGATCTCGATCTCCGGACGCTCGAGGAGCGAGAGCGCGTCGCCGCGGCCGCGCTGCAGGATCATGCCGCCGCTCTCACGGCGCTGCGCGCGCAGGCGGCGGAGCGGCTCGGCCGCGCGGTCGACGAGGTGCTCCCCGATCTCGGCATGCCCGATGGACGCTTTCACGCCGCGCTCGTGCCACTCCGCGACATCGGCCCCGAGGGCGCCGAGGCGGTGGAGTTCCGCGTCTCGTTGAACGTCGGTCACGAGCAGCGCCCGCTCGCGCGCGTCGCCTCCGGCGGCGAGCTGTCCCGCGTCATGCTCGCGCTCAAGACCATCCTCGCGCGGCTGGATCGCGTGCCCACCCTCATCTTCGACGAGGTCGACGCCGGCATCGGTGGACGCGTCGGGCTGCAGGTCGGCGAGACGATGCGCCGCGTCGCCACGTATCACCAGGTGTTCGCCATCACGCACCTCCCGCAGATCGCGGCGCGCGCGCACCACCACATCCTCGTCAGCAAGGGCGCGCGCGGCGGCGTGACGACGGCGGACGTCGCCGTGCTCGACGGCGAGCCTCGCATCACCGAGGTCGCGAGGATGCTCGGAGGCGATCCCGAGAGCGACGTGAGCCGCGCGCACGCGCGCGAGCTGCTCGAGAATGCCGCGACGCTCGGAGGAGACGTCGCGCGTGCCGAGCCGGCGGCGCGCGCACCGCGTCGCTCGAAGCGCGGCTGACCCCGCGCGCTCGGCGATCGCTAGCGGAGAATTCGGTAGAAGATTCGGAGCTGGATCTGGTCGCGGAACAGCTTCGGCGCGCCGGCGTCGCCCGTGATCGTCTCGAGATGCCGGTACGACACCTCGATCGGGTAGCGCGCGCGCCCGCGCAGATACGAGTCGATCGTCGAGTAGCGTAGTCCAACCCCGGCGCGCTGCACCGTGCGAGCAGCCGGCAGGATCGATCCCTCGAGCGGGGCGCACGCCGAGCATTCGCTGGTGTTTCCCGTGAAGGTCGGCAGCCCAGTGTGCTCGAACCCATACTCGCCCTCGAAGGCGAGCCACTCACTCAGGAATACTCTCGGCGACACGTCGATGCCGAGCACGTTGCCGTTCTTGCGCGTGACCGGTCCGAAGAGCGGATAGGGAAAACCGCCTTCCGGATAGCCGACGAGCGCGGCATCCACCGTCCGCGCGAACGACGTGGAGAAGCGCGCGGCCACCGTTGCGCCGACGCGGCCCGAGAGCACGTCGATCGCCGTGCGTGCTTCCGCGCCGGGCCCGTCGCCCGTACCGATGTCCATCAGATTGCGAGCGGTGTCCGCCTTGCTCGTGCCGAACCGATAGGACGCGCCGACGGCGACGCGGAAGCGCAGCCCGTGAGCCGCGAGGGAATCCGGCTGCATGTGATCGAGCAGCATGAATGCGGCGCGCAGCTCCACGTCGCCGATGCCGATGCGCTCCGTCGTGCGAATGGAGTCGAGACCGCCACCGAAGTCGCTCTGCAACAGACCCGGCACGGTGTTGCGGCCCTGAAAGTCGGCGTAGGAGAATTCCGTCGGCGCGTTGAACAGCGTGCCGACGGTGACGCCCGGCGCGAACGTCGCGAGCTGCGCGGCGAGCGCAGCGCGTTGCGCCTCGATCTGCGCGGCGAGCTGGCTGCCGGCAAGCGGCGCAACGACCGCCGTCTCTTCCGTGACACCGTATGCCGTGCGTACGCCCGCCGCGAACTCCGCCGCCCTCTGCGCAGCCGCGGCGGCTGCTGCCTCCCTGCCGCGAATGGGATTGCACTCCGGCGCCGCGGGATTCGCCTGACAATGCGTGAGCAGCGCCGACAGGTTCGACGACGCCGTCGTGAGCGCCGCGACGACCGCCGCGTTGCTCGACGACGCGTTCTGTCGCAGGGTGACCGGAATGAGCCCCGTGTTGCCGCGTCGCGCCGTATCCGTCGCCGTGTGCTCGTTCACGCGGAGCTGCACCGACCGCCGCGTCTGCACGAGCGGAACGACCACGCCGAAGCTCAGTCGATGCGTGATCCCGTACTCGATCGCGAAGGGCGTCGTCACGATGCGCGCGTCGCTTCGCGCATCGAGCTTGCCAAGCGTCAGGCGCTGCGCCGGATTGCTCGCGAGCGTCTGAAGCGCCGCCTCGACCGGTGCCAGCTTCGGCAGCTGCCGCGGTCCGAGCGAATCGGTGGACAGCTCGTCGCCGAGTCCGCGCGTGACGCCGTGCTCGCCGAACCGGCTGTCGTAGCGCGTCCAGCCGTTGGTGATCGTGAAGCGCACCGATCCAGCCGGCACCGGGGTGGCGTCCTCCGTGTGCGAGAGCGCGCTCTGCCCGTATGCCGCGGGCGTCGCGAGCAGGAGTGCGGCGGCGCTCAGGGCGAGGGCCGCGAGCGAGACGATGCGATTCGATGGTCGGAGCACGGCGAGCGGCGGCATGGGGCCGAAGGTTATCATTGGGGCGCACGGCCAACAACTTCACTCGCCCGCTACGTGACACACAGCACCGTCCCGAACGTTCCCTGGCAGATCACGGGCAATCACTGGCTCGCGCTGCCGTGCATTCATCCCGCTGACGGATCGATCCACGCGCTGGGCACGCTGCATCGCGGCGCGCGCGCGGCGGTGGAGTTCGCCGGTGGGCCGACCTTTCTCGACGGCGACGCGCCCGCGCTGCTGCGCCCCGTCATCGAGATCGACGGCGTGCAGCAGGACCTCACGAGCGGGACCATGGTGTGGGAGCGCGCGCTCGCCTGGCTTCCGACGTTCACCTGCACGATCGGCGACGTCGTCGTGCGCGGCACCATCTTCGCGCCGTACGGGCGCGACGCGGATCTCGCCGGCGCCGTGTACGCGATCGGATTCGAGAGCAGGGGCGGCGCGCATGACATCCGCGTGCGCATGGAAGGCGTGTGCGGGCACCGTCAGCTTCGCGTGCGGACGCCGCGCCCGACCGACGACGCCTCGCTCGTCTCGCGCGGCGCGAACGATCTCGTCCTGCTCGAGGGCAGTGCGCAACCCGGTCTCGTGGCGATCGCCATCGCCCCCGATGGAGACGCGAACGTCACCACCGATGGCCTGCGTTTCTCGCTCGCGCGCACTCTCACGCTCCCCGCGGGCGGACACGCGCAGACCGCGTTCTACGTCGCGGCAGGGCCGGAGCGCGACGGAGCGGAAGCCACGGTCGCCGTGCTGCGCCGGCGCGGCTGGCGCGCGCTGCTCGCCGGCACGCGCGACGCGCTCCAACAGCTCGAGCAGAGCACGGGCGCGGACGGCGTGGATCGGCTGATCAATCGCAACCTCCTCTTCGCGTACTTCTACGCGGTGGGCCGCGCCCTGGACGACGCGCACTACTACCTGGTGCGCACCCGAGTGCCCTGGCACTCCGCCGGCGTCACGGTCCGCGATTGGGAAGCGCTCATGTGGACGCTGCCCGCCGTGCAGCTCGCGGACGCGGGCCTCGCGCGCGAGCTCCTCCTGCGCATGTGTGAGCTGCATGGCTATGCGCCGGGCCGAGGCGTCCACTACTTCGACGGCACGCTGTTCGAGCCCGGCTTCGCGCTCGAGGGTGTCGCGGCGTATCCCATCGCCGTCGACCGCTACGCGCGCGACACCGGCGACGGCGCGATCGTCGATGAGCCGGTCATCGGCGACACGCTGTATCTCGCGAGCGATGACCTGCGTGATCGCCGCGACCGGCGCGTCTCGCTGTATTCCACTGAGATCATGCCGGACGGCGCACCGGCGCCGCATCCGTTCACGCTGCACGCCAACGCCGCCGTCGCGCAGGCGCTCGAGATCCTGCGCCGCACGCTCGACGAGGAATCGTCGCGCGAAGTCGAGGATCCCGTGGCGGTGCGCGCCGCGATCCGGCGGCACTTCACCCCCGAGCGCGACGCGAAGGCAACGCTGCGCGCCAGCACCGATCTCGCCGGCAACACCACGACCGCCGATGATCCCAGCGCGAGCGCCGCGTGGCTTCCTCTGTACGAAGCGCTCGAGCGCCACGACTCGCTCTATCGGCGAACCGTCAAGGCGATCCCCTCGGAGCGTGCGTTCCTCATTCGCGAGATCGGCCGGCTGCTCGGACCCGACGGTGATGCCGAGCTGCGGTGGCTGCGACATGCGCCCCTGCACGGTGGCCTCGCGGCCGAGCAGGTCGACGACGCGGGGGTCGCCACGTACAACGCCGGCGACGCGTCGCTGTCCGGTCTGCTGGCCTGGACGGCCTGGTACGCGGTACACGCGCTCGGACTCAAGGGCTGAGCACCGATCCACCTACCTGGCCCACGGTTCGCGATTTATATTCGCTCGACACGCGGGAATAGCTCAGTTGGTAGAGCACAACCTTGCCAAGGTTGGGGTCGCGGGTTCGAGTCCCGTTTCCCGCTCTGAACGCGCATAACGGGGGAGCGAAGGCTCCCCCGTTATGCGTTGTTGCAGCACAGCGCGCCGGGATGGCGAAACTGGCAGACGCGCGAGACTTAAAATCTTGTGTCCGAAAGGACATCCGGGTTCGAGACCCGGTCCCGGCATCATGGTCGTGGTCGTGACTGGTGAGTCGTGAGCGTCATCGAGCGAAACGGCCTCGGGAAGCAATGCTTCCCGAGGCCGTCTTCTCACTTGTCACTCCCAGCTCCCCACCGTGGTCAGAACGGAATCTCTTCCGTCTCCTCGGCCGGCGACTTCGCCGACTCGTTCTTGGCCGCCTTTGGCGGCCAGATCACGCCGTCGCAGGAGCGGTCGCGGCACTTGTAGTCCGGTGCCTTGGGGTTTCGCTTCGTGAGGCGGTTGTCCCACGTCCGGCCGCCACACTTCGGGCAGCTCACCTCGTCCGAGGCGAGTGGGCCAGCCGCCACCTGCGGCGCGGAGTCGATCGGGTCGTCGCTCGTCGGTACCTCGACCTCGCGCTCCACCGAGGCCGCTGCCCGGTCGGGACGCTCCGCCGTCGAGTCAGCGGGAGCGGCAACACGCGGACGACCATATCGCCGCGCGTACGCGACCGCGGGGTCTTCGAGCGGCTTGGCGTACTTGCCGTCACCGTCCATCTGCACCCAGTTCTGCTCGTACGCGTACAGCTCGTGCGCGATCCCGAAGCGAACCGCCGCGCGCTTGAACGCGTCCGTCGCCGCCTGCTTGTAGTCCTTGCCCGTGCCCACGTCTTCCCGGATCACACCGAGAATCTGCAGGCGCGCCTTGAACGAGCAGGCTCCCTGGTTCGCGTCTTCATCCAGACCGGTCATCGTCGGAAGAAGCTCGAGGGTGAGGTCCCACTCGCCCGGCACGACCGCGTCGAGCCGCTCGCGGACCGTGTTGGCCTCGATGTAGGCGACGAAGCGGGCAATGTGCCGCCCGTCGCGGGTGACTGGGCGCCCATCCTGTCGCCAGGAGATCACTCCCGGGGGAAGGGGGGCTGACAGCGCCGACCAGATGTCGACCTTGTCGAGGTGCGTCTCGTGTCTCGCGATCATTCTCTCATCCTACCGTTGTCGTGTCCGTCCGGTGCGAGCTCCTACGAGACTCGCGCGATCTGCCCATTGTGCTTCTTGGCGTGTCCGACCGCAGGGCAGGTGCGGCCATGTTCGCAGTACCATCCGTGCCGATCGAAGAAGACCAGGTGCGCGGTGCGTCGTCCGTCCACCGACTCGTCCACCCGATACAGAAACTGGACCGTCGTGTTGGGCCCGCACTTCCTGAGCGGGTCGAGCGCCTTCACCGCCACCGTCACCACCGGTGCATCGCTGAGCACCTTGCGTCCTCGTAGGAGCTTCAGCTTGCCGGTCTTCGTTGCCGCGCGCTTCGATTTCTTCTGCTTCACCGCTGATGCCACCGCCTTCTTCGTTCCGCGGCTCCCGATGGTTCGACTGCCCTTCGCGCTTTTTCTCATCGGTGCCGCGGCCCGCTTCCGTGAACGCGTCGTCGCCGTCTTCTTCGCCGCGCCGCCTCGCTGGATCGGCGCCGAGTCCGCGCGGGTCGCTCGCTTCCCCGTGGGCTTGCTGGTCTTTTTCCCGCTCTTGCCTTTGATGTTACGTTCGCCCGTAACTCGCGCCGCTTTCTTGACTTTCGACACTTCCTCTCCTAGACTTTTGCAACGGACGTCGCATGAGTTCGGGGTTCGTTCGGTACTAAAATCTAGGGAGTTTTGTAACGTATGTCAACGGATGGGATGCTCGAGACCGTGCTTCCGGAGGGGTTTCCAGAGCTGACCTCACTGGGCAAGCGCCTCGAGATCCTCCGCATCGAGCGAGGCATCTCCAAGCAGCGCCTCGCTCGCCATGCCGGTACCTCGCGCCAACAGCTCTGGCGGGTCATGACTGGTAAGTCGGAGCTGACGAGCTCGCTGCGCGATCGGCTGGCCGGCGCCCTCTCGGTCGACCCAGGGTTCCTCTCGGCGCCGCATGCGCTCGCCACGACCCAGACCTTTTCGCTGGCGTCGGTCGCGCAGCCCGCAGCCACGATCGTCGCCACCGGCGAAGCGCCCTCGATCGCGCTGTACCTCACCGAGCCGGCCCACCTGGTCGCCACGTTGCGCACCCTCCCCTCGGGAGACGCTGGACGTCGGCTCAAGCGCGCGCTGCTCAACGCGCTGGAAGATCTCTCGGTCGAAGGCGGACACGCGCTTCCCGGCGACTACTCGGAGATCCGTCGTCGCGTGCTTTCCGGCGAGCTCTAGCTCCGGCGCGCGCGCTCGGTAGCCACTCTCGAGCACCGATCCACCGCCCTGACCGCGCGCCGTGCATCGCGTCGGTGGCGCGTGTTGTGCACCCCCTCCCGCGTCCAGTCAGCAACGCACAAGAGGAGGGAAGCGGACATGGAGCGAGGCATCGAATTTCTCAAGAGCCAGATCAACAACGCGGTCATGCAGCATCAGACCTTCGTGGAGAATCTGCTCGACCACGAGAAGCAGGCCGAGGACGCGAGATTCCGCGATCTCTGCTCGCGATTCATTCCGAAGGCGCAGTCACATCAACGCATGCTCGAGGACTACCAGCGTGCGATCGGCGCGGAGACGGGCGTGGGAAAGAAGGCGCTCGGCAAGGCACTCGGCGTCGCGCGCGATCTCGCCGACGCCGCGCGCGAGAGTGACTTCCTGCGACTCGTCGGCGACGTCGTCACCTCGCGTCAGTCTGAGGACACCTTCAAGACGTTCCGCGAGGCGGGCAAGGCGCTCGGCATCGAGCCACTGCGGCAGCTCGGCGACATGGGCGAGAAGGATCACGACGAGTACAACCGTGAGGCCAACCGCCTCGTACAGGCCATGTTCATCGAGTACGTGCGTCAGGGCGACACCACGGGGCTCAACATCTCGCCATCGGCGAGCAGCGGCACGTCCGCCGGCATGGGGACGATGGGCACCGCGACCTAGCGTAGCTCGATCGTCGCCGATGTAGTTCGTCGTAGCGGCGCGGCGGTGAAAATCCGGGGGCGACGGTAGCATCACGTTTCGTCCCCGGCTACTTTTGCGCATATGACCGATGTCGTCGCGCTCGCTGCCGAGCTTCTCGCTCTTCAATCCTCCACGGGGGCCGAAGGGCCAGCCGTCGATTTCGTTTCCCGCTGGCTGATCGCGCGCGGCTGGAACGTCACCCTCCAGGAAGTCGCCAAGGGCCGCGCGAACGTCTGGGCCTCGCGCGCCGGTCGCGGCGTGACGCTCTCGACGCATCTCGACACCGTTCCGCCCTACGTCGGTCCGCGACTCGAGAAGAAGCGCTTGTTCGGTCGCGGCTCCTGCGACGCGAAGGGAATCGCCGCGGCGATGCTCTGCGCAGCCGAACGGCTCGCCAGTGCCGGCGAGGAGCGCGTCGATCTGCTGTTCGTCGTCGGAGAGGAGAAGGGTTCCGACGGCGCACGCGCGGCGAACCATCTCCAGGCCACAAGCCGCTTCCTCGTCAATGGCGAGCCCACCGAGAGCAAGCTCGCCTCCGGTGCCAAGGGATCGCTGCGCGTCGTCGTGCGCACGCGCGGACGCGCGGCGCATTCCGCGTACGCGCACCTCGGTGTGTCGGCCATCGAGCCGATGCTCGCGCTGCTCCCCAGCATCTCCGCGCTGCCGCTGCCGACCGATCCGGTGCTCGGCGAGACGACGGTGAACATCGGCACGATCCGGGGCGGCACCGAGGCCAACATCGTTCCCGACCTCTGCGAGGCGGAGCTCATGTTCCGCCTCGTCGGCGACGTCGCCCCGCTGAAGGCGGCGCTCACGACGTGGGCGGGCGACCGCGCGGAGCTCGAGTGGGGCTCCTTCATCCCGGCGCAGCACTTTCACACCATCGAGGGCTTCGAGGTCTCACCCGTGGCGTACACGTCCGACATTCCGCTGCTCAGCCGCTGGGGCACTCCGCTCCTGTTCGGTCCGGGCTCGATTCACGTTGCGCACACGAGCGAAGAGTTCATCGACGTGGAAGAGCTCCGGAACTCCGTCGACGCGTACGAGCGGATCGTGCGCAGCCTGCTCGCCGCATGAGCGCCGCGCCACGCACGCGCATTCCGGTCGCCGTCCTCGGTGCGACGGGCGCCGTGGGGCAGTCGTTCATCCGGCTGCTGCACGACCATCCGTGGTTCGAGCTGAGCCAGCTCGCCGCATCGGAGCGCTCGGCTGGAAAGTCCTACGCCGACGCCACTCGCTGGATCGGCGGAAGCGGCATCCCCGATTCCGTTCGGGACATCACGGTGCTCCCGTGCGATCCCATGGAGGTCAGCGCGCCGATCGTCTTCTCGGCACTCGACGCCGGGGTGGCGGGTGAGGTGGAAGCGGCGTTCGCGCGTGCCGGCCACCTGGTGTTGAGCAATGCGAAGAACTTTCGCATGGATCAGGACGTTCCGCTCGTCATCCCCGAGGTGAACGCCGATCACCTCTGCCTGCTCGACGTGCAGCGCGCGAACCGCGGGTGGAAGGGGGGCATCGTCACCAACGCCAACTGTGCGTCGATCATGGCGGTGATGGCGCTCGCGCCGCTGCACGAAGCGTTCGTCGTGCGCCGCCTGTTCATCGCGACGATGCAGGCCGTGTCGGGTGCCGGCTACCCCGGTGTTCCGTCGCTCGACATCCTCGGCAACGTCGTGCCGTACATCAAGGACGAGGAGGCGAAGATCGAGACCGAGATCCAGAAGATGCTCGGTCGTCGTCTCGAAACGCACATCGAGCACGCGCCAATCAAGATCAGTGCGCACGCGAATCGTGTCGCCGTGGAGAACGGTCACACGGTGTGCCTCTCCGTGGATTTCGAGAAGCACGTCGACGCGGGTGCCGCGCTCGAGGTGCTGCGCGAGTGGCAAGGTGATGAGTCGGCGCGCGGGCTGCCGAGCGCACCGGAGCGCGCGCTCGTCGTCACCGATGCGCCGGACCGTCCCCAACCGCGTCGCGATGTGGACGCGGGCCGCGGCATGACGGTGACGGTCGGTCGCGTGCGCGAGGACCCGCTCTTCGACGTGAAGCTCGTCGCGATGGGTCACAACACGGTGCGCGGAGCGGCGGGCGCATCGGTCCTCAACGCGGAGCTTCTGGTCGCGACGGGGCAGGCGGGCATCGCGTGATCGTCTGCAAGTTCGGTGGGACCTCGGTCGGTGACGCCGAGGCGATCGCGCGCACGGCCACCATCATCGCCGCGCGCCGCGAGCGCCAGCCGATCGTCGTCGTCAGCGCGCTCGCCGGTGCCACGAACGGACTTCTCGCGATCGCCGAGCAGGCTGCGCGCGGACAGCTGATCGGCGCGCTTCGCGCGATCGAGGAGATGCGCGAGCGTCACCTCAACCAGACGCAGCTTCTGCTCGCCGCCGATCAGGCCGTCGCGGACGACATCGCGGCCGAGATCTCGGCGATGTTCGACGAGCTGGCGATGCTCGCCGACGCATTGCGGACGCTGGGCGATCTCACGCCAAGGTCTCTCGACGCGATCGCATCGCTCGGCGAACAGATGTCGTCGGTGCTCGTCGTGGCAGCGTTCAAGCTGCGGGGCCTTCCCGCGACTCACGTGGACGCACGCCAGGTGGTCATCACCGACGAGCGATATACCAAGGCGGAGCCGCAACCCGACGCGATCGCCGAGGCGGCGCAGCGCATCCTCGTTCCACTGCTGCGCGACGGACTGATCCCGGTGATGGGCGGCTACATCGGATCCGCGAAGGCCAACGGCGTGACCACTACCCTCGGCCGCGGCGGGTCGGACTACAGCGCGTCGCTCGTCGGTGCGGCGCTCCAGGCCGAGGCGATCGAGATCTGGACCGATGTGGACGGGATGCTCACGGCGGATCCGCGCGTCGTGCAGGGATCCCAGCTCATCGAGCGCATCGCATTCGACGAGGCATCGGAGCTCGCGTCGTTCGGTGCGAAGGTGCTCCACCCGAACACCATCTCGCCCGCTGTCACGAAGGGCATTCCCGTCTGGATCCTGAACTCGAAGCGACCCGATGGAAAGGGCACGCTGATCACCTTCGATGCACCGCGCCGAGCGGTGACGGCGATCGCGGGGAAGAGCGGCGTGAGCCTGGTGAAGGTGCGCAGCCCTCGCATGCTGCTCACCGAAGGGTTCATGCGCACGCTCTTCGCCGTGTTCGAGCGACATCGCACCTCGGTAGACGTCGTGGCCACATCCGAGGTCAGTGTCTCCGTCACGATCGATGACGCCGCACGGCTGGACGAGTTGATCCTCGAGCTCCGCGAGCTGGGGGACGTCACCGTCGAGCGCAATCGTGGCATCGTGTCCGTCGTCGGAACGGGCCTGAGCGACGGTGGCAAGGCGATGGCGTGCGCGCTCACCGCGGTCGGTGACATCCGCGTCCACATGCTCTCGCTCAGCTCGAGCGGGATCAATCTCACCGTCGTCGTCGATGGGGAGCAGGTGAGCCCCGCGATGCAGCGCCTGCACGCCGCCTTCTTCGGCTCCGACGCGACCTGCGTATGAGCGAGACGATTCCGCTCGCGCTCATCGGCATGGGGAAGATGGGCCGCACGCTCGCGACGCTCGCGCCTGACGCGGGCTTTCGTGTGGTCGCCGAATTGGATGCGAATCGCCCTGACTACACCGGCATCACGCGGGAGAGTCTTGGCGGCGCGCACGTCGCCATCGAGTTCACGACGCCCGGCGCGGCCGCGGAGAACGCGCGGGCCTGTGCGCGCGCCGGGTGTCCGGTCGTCGTCGGCACCACGGGATGGTACCAGGAGCTCGACGCGGTCGCGACCGACGTGGAGCGCGCCGGCGGCGCGATCCTCACGGCTCCCAACTTTTCCGTCGGCGTCGCGGTGTTCGACAAGATCGTCGCGGAGGCGTCGCGCCTCTACGCGCGGCTGCCACGCTTCGCCGATGCGCACCTGGTGGAGACGCATCACGCCGAGAAGAAGGATGCGCCCTCAGGTACCGCCGGTGCGCTCGCTCGAACCGCCTCCGCGGCACTCGGGCGCGACGTGCCCATCACGAGCGTGCGTGTGGGGCACGTGCCCGGCACCCACGAGCTGATCTTCGACTCCGCGTTCGAGCAGGTTCGGCTGGTACACGAGGCGCGCGATCGGCGAGTCTTCGCGGAAGGTGCGCTGCTCGCCGCCAAGTGGCTCGTCGGACGTCGAGGACGGTTCACGTTGAACGACGTGCTGGACGACTCTGTGATCACGAGCCCATGACAGCCGCATCTCTCACCGGCTGCGGCACCGCGCTCGCGACTCCGTTCACCGCCGCGGGCGCGATCGACGAGCGTGCGCTTCGGAGCTTCATCGACTGGCAGCTCGACGAAGGCATCGACTTTCTCGTGCCGTGCGGATCCACCGGCGAAGCGGCGACGATGTCGCTGGCGGAGCACCGGCGCGTCGTCGAGATCACCGCGGAGCAGGTGCGTGGGCGCGTCGCCGTGGTTGCCGGCGCCGGCTCCAACGACACGCAGAAGGCGATCGCCCTTTCGCGCGATATGCGCGAAGCGGGCGCGACGCATCTGCTGCACGTCGCGCCGATGTACAGCAAGCCGCCGCAGCGCGGTATCGCGCTGCACTTCCGTTCGATCGCCGACGCGGTCGATCTGCCGATCGTGCTGTACAACGTGCCGAGTCGAACCGGCTGCAACATCGAAGCATCCACGACACTCGAGCTGGCGAATCACCCTCGCATCACGGCCACGAAGGAAGCGTCCGGTCTCTTGCCGCAGATCACCGATATCATCGCTCGGCGTCCGGAGCACTTCGGGGTCCTCTCCGGCGACGACGAGATCACCCTGCCGATGCTCGCGCTCGGAGCGGACGGCCTGATCTCGGTGGCGTCGAACGTGGTGCCCCGGCTGATGACCGAGCTCGTTCACAAAGGAATGAATGCCGACATCTCCGGCGCGCGGGAGCTGCATCTGCGCCTTCTCCCCTGGCTTCGCGCTGCGTTCGCCGAGTCGAACCCGATTCCGGTCAAGGCGGCCCTCGCGATGATGGGACGGTTCGAGAACGTGCTGCGCTCGCCGCTCGTCCCGCTGCACCCGCAGCACGAATCCACCGTGCGAGACGCGCTTCGCGCCGTCGGAGCGCTATGAGTGGCGTGTCGCCCACCGCCTTCGGCGCAGAGTTCGCCGAGCGGGTCCTGCGCTACGCGGACACTCCTGCCGGCGAGTCGCTACCGGCGGATGCGGAGTCGCTCGTGGATTCGCTGCTCGGCGCGTTGGAGCGCGGCGAGCTGCGCGCCGCCGAACGCGATGCCTCTGGGACGTGGAATGCCGTGCCGTGGGTCAAGCGCGGAATCCTCCTGGGGTTCCGTGTAGGCCGCATCGTCGACATGACCCTTGGCGGGTCCGGTGGCGTGTCGCTGCCCTTCTTCGACAAGCACACGTATCCGCCGCAGGCCATCACGCTCGCGGCGGGTGTGCGCATCGTGCCCGGGGGCTCGTCCGTGCGGCGCGGCGCATACCTGGCGCCGGGTGTGGTGTGCATGCCCCCCATGTACGTGAACGTCGGCGCGTGGGTCGGCGCCGGCACGATGATCGACTCGCACGCACTCGTCGGTTCGTGCGCGCAGATCGGGGAACGGGTGCATCTGAGCGCCGCCGCCCAGATCGGAGGCGTGCTCGAGCCGGTGAACGCGTCGCCCGTGGTGATCGAAGACGACGTCCTCGTCGGCGGGAACTGCGGCGTCTACGAGGGCACCATCGTTCGATCCAAGGCGGTGCTCGCCGCGGGCGTCGTGCTCACCCGTGGCACCCCCGTCTACGATCTCGTGCACGAGCGCATCCTTCGCGGCGACGCGTCACGTCCCCTCGAGATTCCTGCCGGCGCGGTGGTCGTCCCCGGCGCACGGCGCGTCAGTCAGGGGTGGGGCGAGGCGCAGGGACTCTCACTTCAGACCCCAGTGATCGTGAAATTCCGCGATGAACGCACCGACCTCGCGACGGCGCTCGAGGGATGGCTCCGATGACGGCGCGTGGTCTCCGCGTCGCTGGTGAGCTGACGGTGCCGGGCGACAAGTCGATCTCGCACCGCTCGCTGATCTGCAGCGCGCTGGCGGACGGTACGTCCCAGGTACGGGCGATCCTGCAGTCCGCCGACGTGCACTCCACGGCGGGCGTGCTCCGCGCGCTCGGCGTGGCGATCCCCGAGCTTGGTGAGTCCATCACGATCACCGGGGTGGGGCTGAAGGGACTCCGCACGCCGCAGTCGGATCTGGACTGCGGCAACAGCGGCACGAGCACGCGGCTTCTCGCCGGAGTCGTCGCCGGCTCCGGGCTCACCGGGCGCTTCATCGGCGACGCGAGCCTGAGTGGACGTCCGATGCGCCGGATCGCGCGACCGCTCACCGCGATGGGCGCGACGGTCGACCTGCCCGAGCACGGTGGGCTTCCGATGACGGTTCGCGGCGGACCGATGAAGGAGATCGAGTGGAACAACGAGACGGGCAGCGCGCAGGTGAAGAGCTGCATCATGCTCGCGGCGCTCTGTGGTGGCGTCGAGGCGAAGGTCAGCGAGCCCTCGCGCTCACGTGATCACACGGAGCGCATGCTCGCCTCCCAAGGCGCCGAAGTGTGGGTGAACGAACAGGCGGTACTGCTGCATCCCGTGCAGCGCCTCACGCCGCTCGACATCACGGTGCCGGGCGACCCGTCATCGGCGGCGTTCTTCGCCGCACTCGCGGCCCTGGCGCCTCGCGGTGAGCTGCTGCTGCGCCGCGTCTGCGTGAACGAGACGCGCGTCGGCTTTCTCGCCGCGCTGAAAGAGATGGGCGCGTCGATCGAGCTCGAGAATCGCGAGCGTCTCTCGGGCGAGTGGGTCGCCGACGTGCACGTCGTCGCCGGCGCGTCGCTCCAGGGCATCTCGATCGGACGGGAAGCCATCCCGACGCTGATCGACGAGCTGCCGCTCGTCGCGTGCCTCGCCGCGTATGCGCAGGGCGAGACTCGCGTCACCGGCGCCGAGGAGCTTCGAGTGAAGGAGAGCGATCGCATCGCTGTCGTCGTCGGCAACCTCCGCGCGCTCGGCGCAGACGCGGAGGAGCTACCTGACGGGTACGTCGTGCGCGGCACTTCACCGGTGCTTCGGGGAACGGTCGTCACCCACGGTGACCACCGAATGGCCATGGCGTTCGGCATTCTCGCGTCGCTGCCCGGCAATGAGATCGCGATCGACGACCGAGACTGCGTCGCCGTGTCGTACCCGAGTTTCTGGACCGACCTCGCGAGAGTCACGGCCGCGTGAGCCAGGCGGGGCATTCCGTGATCGCCATCGACGGCCCAGCCGCATCCGGAAAGTCGTCGACCGCCCAGTGGGTGGCGCAGCGCCTGGGCATTCGCCACGTCGACTCGGGCTCGCTTTACCGGGGCCTCACGGCGCTGATGCTCCGCACCGGAATCTCGTCGGCCGACTGGACCGCCGACCGCCTGGCCGCCGAGGGTCGTCGTGTCAGCCTTCGGCCCGAGGCGACGTCGTTCACCGTTCTCCTCGACGGCGAAGCGGCGGAGGAAGAGCTGCGAGGCGCTCCGGTGACGGCGCACGTCTCCCAGGTGGCGCGCATGCCCGAGGCGCGAGTCTGGGTGAACGCGAAGGTCCGCGAGGCGGCGGCCAACCACGACGTCGTCGTGGATGGGCGGGACATCGGCACAGCGGTGTTTCCGGATGCCCCGTTGAAGATCTTCCTCATCGCGGATCCCTGGGAGCGCGCCAGGCGGCGCCTCATCCAGCGCCTCGGTCGGCGGCCGGTGGACGACGAGATCGCCGAGGAGACCGATCAGATCGTGCAGCGCGACGCCAAGGATGCCACCCAGACCGTTCAGGCCGCCGACGCGATCCTTCTGGACACCACTTTTCTGACCCAGGAAGAGCAGGTGGAGCGCATCGTCGCGCTCGCTCGCGCCGTAACTCACCGTCCGCACGCGACTTAAAGACCGTCGGCCGTTGACGTTGGGGTCCGTGCTCCGTATATTTTCAGGTTCGCTCCAATCTGGCCGCCCGGCGTGTGTCCGGGAGGCCGTACGCGCGTTCCGTCATCTCGGCGCGCGTCAACCCTCTGACTCGCCGCGGCGAGCGAAAATTCCGCGATTTAGGAGACCTTCTTTCAAGTATGACTGAGCTCGAGATTTCCCCGACCGACAAAGCAGCCCTGAGCGCCCGCGAGAAGCGCGACGCGCAGCGCGCGCAGCTTCGCCCGCTCGCCAACCTGCGTCCGGAACTCGTCGACGATGAGGGCTACTCGCCCGACGAGCTGGAAGCGATGATGGAGATGTACAACGGCACGATGGCCTCGATCGACGAGGGCGAGATCGTCAAAGCCCACGTGCTCGAGATCCGCGACAACATGGTCGTGCTGGACATCGGCTTCAAGTCGGAAGGCAGCGTCCCCCTCGAAGAGTTCAAGGACTTCCCCGATCTCAAGATCGGCGACGAAGTCGAAGTGCTCCTCGAGCATCTGGAGGACCAGGAAGGCTCGGTCGTCCTGTCGAAGAAGAAGGCGGACTTCATGCGCGTGTGGGAGCGCATCCGTCTCGCGTACGAGAACGATCAGCCGGTGGAAGGCACGCTGGTCAAGAAGATCAAGGGCGGCGTGGTCGTCGACCTCATGGGCGTCGACGCGTTCCTCCCCGGATCGCAGATCGCGCTTCGTCGCGTGCCGAACATCGACGAGCTGCTCGGCCAGAAGTTCGAGTTCAAGATCATCAAGCTGAACAAGCGCCGCCGGAACATCGTCGTCTCGCGCCGGGTGATCCTCGAGAACGAGCGCGCCGGCAAGCGCGAGAAGTTGATGAAGGAGCTCGAGAAGGATCAGATCCGGAAGGGCGTCGTCAAGAACATCACCGACTTCGGTGCGTTCATCGATCTCGGCGGCGTCGATGGCCTGCTGCACATCACGGACATGTCGTGGGGCCGCATCTCGCATCCGTCCGAGCTCGTCGCGATCGGCGCTGAGCTCGAGGTGAAGGTGCTGGACATCGACTGGCAGCGCGAGCGCATCTCGCTCGGGCTGAAGCAGCTCCAGAGCTACCCGTGGAAGGACGTCGCCGAGAAGTACCCGGTCGGCACGCGGGTGCAGGGCAAGGTCGTCAGCATCACGAACTACGGCGCCTTCATCGAGCTCGAGCCTGGCATCGAAGGCCTCGTGCACATCTCCGAGATGAGCTGGACGCGCAACGTCCGGCACCCGTCGAAGCTCGTCAGCATCGGCGAGACGATCGAGGCGGTGGTGCTCAAGGTCGATCCGAACGAGGAGAAGATCTCGCTCGGTATGAAGCAGACGGAGCAGGATCCCTGGGTCGTGCTGCCGCTCAAGTACCCGGTGGGCACGCGCATCAACGGCAAGGTGCGCAACCTCACCAGCTTCGGCGCGTTCGTCGAGATCGAGCCGGGCATCGATGGCCTGATCCACATCTCCGACATGAGCTGGACCAAGCGCGTCCAGCACCCGTCGGAAGTGGTGAAGAAGGGCGATGCGGTCGACGTCGTGATCCTCAACATCGACAGCGAGAACAAGCGCATCTCCCTGGGCCTCAAGCAGGCCGAGGAAGATCCGTGGCTCAAGATCGGTGAGACGTACCCGGTGGGCACGGAGCTTCCGGGCAAGGTCGTCCGCCTGATGGACAAGGGCGTGGTCGTCGATCTCGGCAACGACATCGAGGGCTTCGTTCCGGTGAGCCAGCTCAACCCCGAAGGCACGGTCACGAATCCCGCGGACTTCACGTGGGAGACGATGAACCTCGACATGCGCGTGCTCGAGGTGGATCCGATCCATCGCCGTATCGTGCTTGCGGTGACGGGGGTTCCCGAGGAGCAGCCGCCCAAGCCCGACACGCCTAGCAAGGTGCACAGCTCAGAGGAAGAGCTGGGGCTGTAAGCTCCGGCCGCACGAACGCAGAAGGCCCCGCGGAAGCAATTCCGTGGGGCCTTTCTGTTGTGCGATACTGCTTTCGCCTGGCGTCGGCGCCCGGATGTCCTCGGACCTGGAGCGCAAGTAGCCCGGCGAACAAAAAGGCCCCGCCGATCGGCGGGGCCTTCGTGGTGTCGGTCCTACGTGGTTGATCAGGCCTGACGACGACGGCGGGCG
>DASYMZ010000060.1:0-67385 GCA_036008805.1 Gemmatimonadaceae bacterium | reverse complement strand
GAGAGCGAACGCAGCGTCGACATCGGCGAGGCGGGGTGACGGGAGTTGTGAGCGGCTGGGCAATCTGGATGGCGATGGCGCGCGAGCGCCAGACGAGGGGGTACTACACCGCTCGTGCCTGATCGACACCGGGGGTGGGGGATACCCCCTGTATTGCGCGAGGCAGGGCTCCAGGGCCGCGAAAGACGGGCCGCCGGCGCATTCCCGGCAGTACTGAGTACGGCGGCGTACGCAGTACTCAGTTCAGAGTACGGCATGCCAGGCGAACTCCCTCGCGCCAAGTGAAGCGCGTGGTGCGCGCCGAATCCGGCGTACGCGGTACCGGTACGGCGTACGACCGGGTACGAAGTACCGCTGGGAATCCTTCCCTACGGCATTCAGCCTACGTGCGCAGGGGCTACCGTCTTCTCCGCTTGGACGGTTGCCGTGCTCGACGGCAGCCACACCGTGAACGTCGTCCCGCGACCGAGCTCGCTCTCGACCTCGATCGCGGCGCCGATCAGCTCCGCGAACGCCTTCACGATCGACAGGCCCAGACCCGTCCCGCCGTACTCGCGCCGAGTGGAGCTGTCGCCCTGCTCGAACGGCTCGAACACCTTCTGCTGTCGATCGGGCGGGATCCCGATCCCCGTATCGCGCACGCTGATCGACACTGGCTCCGACGTCGCCGGATCCATCTCGACGACGACGCTCACCTCGCCCTCGTTCGTGAACTTGATCGCGTTGCCGATCAGGTTGATCAGGATCTGCCGCAGCTTGCCCGCGTCGGTCACGATCGTGGCGAGCGAGTCGGGCACCTGGCCGCGCAGCGCGATTCCCTTCGACTGCGCGGTCGACTCCAGCATCGCGAGCGTGTCGCGCACGAGCGTGTCGACGGCGACGGTCTCCGTCTCGAGCTCCATGCGGCCGGCCTCGACCTTCGCCACGTCGAGGATCTGATTGATGAGCGACAGCAGATGCATCCCGTTCGCGCGGATGCGCTCGGCGTAGAGCTGCGCGTTCGGGGTGAGCGGGCCTTCCTTGCCCTGCAGCAGCACGCGCGAGAAGCCGATGATCGCGGTGAGCGGCGTGCGGAGCTCGTGGTTCATGCGCGTCATGAACTCGCTCTTCGTCCGGTTCGCCGATTCCGCCGCGTCCTTCGCCGCGCGCAGCGCATCCTCCACCTTCTTTCGCTCGGCGATGTCGTGCCACACCGCGAGGATCACCTCACGCCCATTGAGTCGCACCGGCGTGAGCGTCGCCTCCACCGGGAAGACACTGCCGTCGCTGCGCTGGTGGGTCCACTCGAATCGGTAGAACCCATGGTCGCGCGCGCGCTGGAGCATCTGCGCCGCGACCACGAGCGACAGACGCCCATCGGGCTGGCGGTGCGGCGAGAGCTGAGCCGAGCTGCGGCCGAGCACCTCGGACTTGCGCACGCAGCGCAGCATGCGGAGCGTCGCGTCGTTGCAGTCGATCACTCCGGTGTCGTCGAGGAGCAGGTGCGCGTCCGAGGAACGCTCGAACAGGATGCGGAACCGCTCGTCCGATGCTTCGCGCTCGGTGATGTCGACGCCGGCCGCGATGAGACCATGCACCGGGCCACCCTCGCTCTTTCGCAGCGGCGTGATGTTCCAGATCACCGTGCGGCGCTCGCCGCGTGCGCCGTTCACCGGCCACACGAGATTGCGCAGCATCTGCCCGTCGAGCACGGAGTCGATTCCCGTCGCGATCTGCGAGCGGTAGTCAGGCGTAGCGAACGTTCCGACGTAGTCTCGTCCGATCGCTTCGGCGCGCGGGACGCCGAACAGCGTCTCCGCCTCGCGGTTCCACTCGAACACCGAGCCGTCCCGCCGCACTCCGACGATCGCGCTTCCCGCCGTGTCCACGAGCGATCGGAACAATGCCTGACCGCGCTCGAGCGCTTCGGCCTGCTCGAGCAGCTCCTGGTTCTGGAGCTCCTGTGCCTGCGCCTGCGCGAGTCGCTCCTCCTCGAGCTGCCGCTCCTCGGTGATGTCGCGAAAGACCGAGAGACAGGCGTAGGGAGTTTCGCTCCCCGATCGGCACAGCGGATGCGTGTTCGCCAACAACCACCGCACGTCGCCATTGCCGTCGATCACGCCGAAGACCGAGCCCGCCACCGGCATGCCGGAGCGGAGCGTCCGCATCGTCGGAAGATCCTCGGGCGAGATGCGCGTGCCGTCCTCGCCGATGATGTGCGGCACCAGGCTCGAGGCCTTGACCCCTGGCTCGACCTTCTCGAGGCGAAGGATGCGACGAGCACTCGGATTGGTGCTGAGCACCGTTCCGTCGGGCGTCACGAGGATCATCCCTTCGTCCATGACGTCGAGCACGGCGCGGGTCTGCGATTCGTGCTCGGCGAGCGCCGCGGTGGTCTCCTCGAGCCGTGCGTGCGTCGGCCGGAGCGCGAGCGTGACGCCCATGCCGAGCGCGACGAGCAGCAGGATCGCGCACACGGTCTCTTCGATGATCAGCCGATCGATTCTGCGGTCCGACGATTCGCGCAACTGAGCGAGCGCCGAGTCGGCCGAAGCGAGGAGCCGGCGCTGCTCGCGCACGTGCTCGTCCAGGCCGGCATCGCCGGCGGCGGCCGTGGCACGTTCCGCAACGGCTTCCTCGAGGCGTCCCGACAGCTCTGCGCGCGCGCGCGTCGCACGACCCGTGCGGTCCATGTCCGCCCGCTGGTTCTGTGTCTGGGCGACGAGCAGGGCGAGCATCGCGACCGCCGTGGCGATCACGACGAACGTGGCGATGCTGGAGCGCCGGAGAAGCTGGCTGGAAGTCGACACAGGGGGATGAGGCGGGTCGCGATGCGTTCGCTTCCCTCAAGGATCGGCAATCCTTCGCCATCCCGTAACCTCCACCGGCGGAAGCGCCGATGGCGGCCCCGGTCGCTGGGCCGCCATCGATGTCCCCGTGGGTCTGGCTAGTAGGTGCGCTCGGGCGCCAGGAGCCGCTTCGCGAGCCACACCAGGAGCGCGATCGGCAGGATCACCATGAGCGCGAACTTGAGCGCGGTGAGGATGAGCCCGACGATGCCGAGCCCAACGCCGAGGACGACCCCGAACAACGACATTCCGAACACGAACAGCACGAACGCGAGCGGGACGCCCACGAAGAGCACCAGGGCGGAGTAGAACAGGAACTTGAGCGTGTTGCGCATGACGGCACGGGCTCCGATGGGAGAACGCCTCTCCTTACGGGGCCACGGTCACGCCGGTTTCTGGTCGGTTGCGCCGGAGGCGCTCAGTCCGCGGTGCCGAGCTTGAGCAGCGCGTCGCCGGTCAACGAGCGCCACTCCGGCGGATAGTGCCAGACGCGCCGGACGCACTCGCGCGAGTTCAACACGAGACATCTCGACGCGCGCGCCCACGACTGTGGAGTCGCGACCTCGCGCACCGTCCACTCCACTCCATCACGATCGGCCACGATGTGCGGATATTCTTCAGCGGCTGCTCCCCCATTCGCGGGGAAGACATGGCCGTGCGCATCGACACTCCAAGACACCAGATCACCTACAACTGTGCTGGTGAACCGCCCGAGGCGTTCGCGCAGCCTCGTGGCGAACCAAATACAGCTTCGCTAATGGAAGCTTCGTGCCGCCTCACGGCCCAGTCCGATCGGCGCGCGTCGCTTTCCGTGGACGAGAGCAGCAAGTCGCGCGCCGCAAACGGTTTGCGTGCGTTCGCCTACTCGCTGGCGAGCGTGCGAGCGAGCCCCGACTAGATGCCGCCGAGCAAGTTGTCGATGCGCTTGTGCGCGGCGTCCATCGCTCGGCCTTCGAGGATCGAGCGCATGAGATCGTCGACCTCGAGCTCGAAGTCGGTGGGGAAGCGGCGATTCTCGGGGAAGCGAATGACCGCGCCGATCACGAGCGGAAAGTGCGGCTCGGCGTCGTCTTCCTCGTCGTCGTCCTCGTCCTCTTCCTCGTCGCTGCCCACGACCTCTTCGTACGACGTGCCGCCGAGCGTGGCGGACGCTGCCCACGGCTCCTCGTCGTCGTCCTCGTCCTCGCCTTCTGGCGAGACCGACTCCTGGATCGCGCGCATCGTGCGCTCTGGCAGCAGCGCGGACAGCTCACCGCGCACGCCGCCGTCCTCTTCCCACGCGGCGCCGACGACGATCACCGGTTCGCCGAACGCGTCGCTGGCGAAGAACGCGTCCACGAGCGGCGCTGGATACGCATTCACCGCCAGCAGCACTTCGTCCGGACCGGCACGCGTGAACGCGATGGGCTGCTCGCCGGGCGCCGCGCCAGGCCGGTCGACGCGCTCGAGCCGCAGCAGGATCGGCTCGGGCACCAAGAAGGTCAGCGGATTCTCGCGGGTGTACGGACCGTGCGGCTCGGACGCGGCGGCGTCGGAGGACTCGCTCTCGGACTCGTCAGGCGGCTCGGGTGGTGTCCAGCTCATATCACAAGTTAGTCGCGCGACGCCCGTGCCACGAAGGGAGGTGGATCAGCCCGGCACCACCGACGCGATCGCGTCGCAGAGCGCGGCGATCGTGTACGGCTTGGTGAGGTACGTCGTGCGCCCATCCAGCGGCAGGTCCTGATCCTCCGCCGTGTAACCGGAGACGAACACCACCGGAAACAGGGGCTCCAGCTCGCGCATCTTCGTCACCATCTCCACGCCGCCGACGATCGGCATGACGACGTCGGTGACGACGACGGCGAACGCGTCGCGCCGCTCCTCGAACAGACGCAGCCCTTCCTGGCCGTCGGACGCTTCGGTGACGGCGTAGCCGGAGCGCTGGAGCAGCCGGCGCGCCTGCGACCGCACGCGCGGCTCGTCCTCGACGAGCAGCACGAGACCGCGACTCTCCTCCGCCGCGACCTCCACCTGTCGGGCGACGCCGGACGCGTCGCCTCGCGGGAGATGGATGCGCACGTGAGTCCCGGCGCCCGCCGCGCTGCGCAGCGAGATCGCGCCCCCGGACTGCCGCACGATCCCATATACCGTGGCCAGGCCGAGTCCGGTGCCGTGCGACGGACCCTTCGTCGTGAAGAACGGCTCGAACGCGTGATTGCGAGTCGCGTCGTCCATGCCGGTGCCGGTGTCCTCGACGTCGATCGTCACGTACTGACCCGGCGTGATGTCGAGCAGGGCCGCCTCGGCGCTCCCGAGCTCGGTCTCACCCGTGGTGATCGTCAGCGTGCCGCCGCGCAGCATGGCGTCGCGCGAGTTCACGGCGAGGTTGACGAGCACCTGCTCGAGCTGGCTCGCGTCGGCGACGACGGGCGCGCGCTCGACGCCGCGCCGAAGCTCGATGCGGACGCTGCTTCCGAGCACGCGGATGAGCAGACGCTCGACGTTCTCCACGACTTCGTTGAGATCGAGCAGGCCCGGGTTGCGCACTTCCTTGCGACCGAAGATGAGCAACTGGCGCGTGAGCGCCGCGCCGCGCGCCACCGCCTCGCGAATGTCGGTGACGTCCTCCTGGAGCGGATCGTACGTCGCCAGCGCCTCACCAAGCGATTCCGCCGCGCCGAGGACGACGCTCAGCAGATTGTTGAAGTCGTGGGCTACGCCGCCGGCGAGTCGTCCGACCGCGTCCATCTTCTGCGCGAGCAGCACCTGCGCCTGCACCTGCTCCTGCTGCTCGCGGGCGCGAAGCTGCTCGGTGACGTCGTTGATCACGACGATGCGCACGCGCCGGCCGTCCAGCTCGAATCCGTAGGAGATCGTCTCGACGTCGATCAGCGTGCCGTCGCACCGCCGGTGACGGAACGAGCCGGTGCGGTCGTACCCGGGATTGTCGTGCGAGTAGCTCAGTACGCGCTCCGCGTCGTCGGGCGGGCGCACGAGGAGGATGGTGTTGGCGAGGAACTCCTCTTCGGAGTAGCCATAGTGCTCCACCGCGGCGGTGTTCACGGCGAGGAAGCGCAGCGACTCGGCGTCGTAGACCCAGGTGGGGAGCGGGTTGGCGTCGAAGAGCAGCCGGACGTCGCGGGCGGTGGCCGCGCCGTCCAGAGGGTGCATCGCGCGGAAGCGTCCCGAGGTGCGCGGCGCGCCGCCTTCGGAGCGGCGGCGCATGTCGCGCACGACGGAGAACATCCCGCCGTCGGGGAGCAGGGTGGACGAGATCTCGACGTCGATCGGCTCACCGTCGGCGCCGCGCACGCGATGCATCGTCACGACCGAGCCGTGCTTTGCCAGCTCCTGCACCGGCGACGGATGCGCGGGCCGGTCCGACTGCTCGGTGAGCTCTTCCATGTGCCGGCCGACGAGTGCCTGGATCTCCTCACCGACGAGCGCCGCGAACGCCGGATTCGCCAGCCGCACGCGCCGCGACGCGTCGAACACGATCATGCCGTCGCACGCCGATTCGAAGAAGTAGCGGAAGTCGAGTGTCATCGCGGAGTCGGGCGACGCCAGCAGGCCGGAGGCATCGGCGGAAGGAAGATGCATGAGAGACGAGTATCGTCCGGGGACCGGGAGTGCCACAGGAGCAAGCGACGCCTAGCGGTTCCGTTCGCTGCAACGGTCGCGCCGCGAATTGCGGGCGCTCGACGTCGAGGCGCATCCGCTCGTATCGGCGCATTCCCGCAGTTGCGAAGTGCGGGGTCGTACGCCCGCACCGTCGCGCGATCCATGGTACCACGCCTACAGCCTCGTGCGCCTGCGCCACACCCACTCGTCGTTCCCAGCCGCCGAGTCCTCGCCTAGATTCCGAGCGCGGCGACGTATACCGCATGCCCCACCTCCCGACCCGGGACCCGATGCAGGCCAAAATCGAACCAGCGCTCCGGCTCGCCTCGTCGGAGCGCGGCACGCGCGACGCGACGCCCCACCTCCGACTCACCGACGATCACGTCGAGCGGAACCCCGGCACCGCGCTCGATCTCGACATCGTCCGCGCTCTTCGCGTCAACCGCAGTGCCGTGGAGCGACGCGCCGCCACCATCCCGACGCGGCGCACGGTCAAGAAGGAATGGCAGGCCGCGTGGCTGCTCCGCGCCGTGTCGCTCATCGATCTCACCACGCTCGCCGGCGACGACACCGCGGGCAACGTGCGGCGGCTCTGCGCGAAGGCGGCGCATCCCATCCGCGACGATCTCACCGCGGCACTCGGCGTTACCGACCTCGGGCTCACCACCGGCGCGGTGTGCGTCTATCACGCGATGGTGCCGACGGCGGTCGCCGCGCTCCAGGGCACGAGCATCCCCGTCGCCGCGGTGAGCACGGGCTTCCCGGCGGGGCTGAGCCCGCTCGAGGAGCGGGTGCGTGAGATCAGGGCATCGGTCGCGGCCGGCGCGCGCGAGATCGACATCGTCATCACGCGCGGCCACGTGCTCACCGGCAACTGGCAGGCGCTGTACGACGAGGTGCGGCTGTTCCGCGAGGCGTGCGGCGACGCGCACATGAAGTCCATCCTCGCGACCGGCGAGCTGGCGACGTTGGGGAACGTCGCGCGCGCGAGCATGGTCGCGATGATGGCCGGCTCCGACTTCATCAAGACGAGCACCGGGAAGGAAGGGGTGAACGCGACGCTGCCGTTCAGCCTCGTGATGGTGCGGATGATCCGCGAGTACTACGAGGCCACCGGCTATGCGGTCGGATACAAGCCCGCCGGCGGAATTCGCAGTGCCAAGAACGCGCTCGAGTACCTGTACCTGATGAAGGAGGAGCTCGGGAACCGCTGGCTCAAGCCGGATCTGTTTCGCTTCGGCGCGAGCGGGCTGCTCACCGACATCGAGCGGCAGCTCGAGCATTTCGTCACCGGGCGCTACTCGGCGGCGCATCGTCACCCCATGGTGTGATCATGACATCGGTTCGCGAGATCTACGACACCATGGATTACGGGCCGGCGCCCGAGGGCGACGGCGCGGCGCGCGAGTGGCTGGAGAAGCACGACGCGAAGTTCGGGCACTACATCGCCGGTCTGTCGACGAGACCGTCGGCGCTGTTCGACGTGAGCAATCCGGCGACGGGCGCACGCATCGCACAGGTGTCGCAGGGGTCGAAGAAAGACGTGGACGCCGCGGTGAAGGCCGCGCGCAAGGCGCTTCCCGCGTGGCAGGCGCTCGGCGGGCATGGGCGCGCGCGCTACCTGTACGCGCTCGCGCGCGCCGTGCAGCGCAACTCGCGGCTCCTCGCCGTGCTCGAGAGCATGGACAACGGGAAGAGCATCCGAGAGACGCGCGACATCGACGTGCCGCTCGTGGCGCGGCACTTCTATCATCACGCCGGCTGGGCGCAGCTCATGGAGACCGAGTTCGCGGGCTACCACGGTGTGGGCGTCGTCGGGCAGATCATCCCGTGGAACTTCCCGCTGCTCATGATGGCGTGGAAGGTTGCGCCCGCCCTGGCGGCCGGATGCACGATCGTCATCAAGCCAGCCGAGTTCACGCCGCTCACCGCGCTGCTGTTCGCCGAGCTCGCCGATGCGGTCGGCTTGCCTGCGGGCGTGCTCAACGTCGTCACCGGCGACGGCGACACGGGCGCGGCCATCGTTGCACACGATGGCATCGACAAGATCGCGTTCACCGGGAGCACCGAGGTCGGGCGCATCATCCGCAAGGCGACGGCGGGGAGCGGCAAGAAGCTCTCGCTTGAGCTGGGCGGGAAGTCGCCGTTCATCGTGTTCGAGGACGCCGATCTCGACTCGGTCGTCGAGGGCGTCGTGGACGCGATCTGGTTCAACCAGGGTCAGGTGTGCTGCGCCGGCTCGCGACTGCTCGTGCAGGAAGGCGTGAGCGAGCGGCTGATCGCGAAGCTGCGCGCGCGGATGGAGACGCTGCGGCTCGGCTCGCCGCTCGACAAATCGGTGGACATGGGCGCGATCGTCGCGCCCGTGCAGCTCGAGCGCATTCGTTCCCTCGTGGCGGCTGGCGCTGCCGAGGGCGCGGAGATGTGGCAGCCGAGCTGGGCGTGTCCGCAGGAGGGATGCTTCTATCCGCCGACGCTGTTCACGAACGTGCAGCCGTCGTCGTCGATCGCACAGGTCGAGATCTTCGGGCCCGTCCTGGTGGCGATGACGTTTCGCACGCCGAGCGAGGCGGTCGCGCTGGCGAACAACACCCAGTACGGGCTCGCGGCGTCGGTGTGGAGCGAGTCGATCAACCTCGCGCTGGACATCGCGCCGAAGATCAAGGCGGGCGTGGTGTGGATCAACTCGACCAACCTGTTCGATGCGGCGGCGGGCTTCGGCGGCTATCGCGAGTCCGGGTTCGGACGCGAGGGTGGGCGCGAGGGGATGTGGGAGTATCTGTCGCGCGATCGCGAGACCCACACCGACGATCTCGCCCCCGGACGAGCCGCGCGCGCCTCGGCGCGCTCGACGAAGGGCGCCGCGACGGTGCGACCGATCCGCCGCGCCGCGGAGCTCGACGATCCGGATCGCGGCGCGCCGCTGGTCGATCGGACGGCGAAGCTGTTCATCGGCGGCAAGCAAACGCGTCCCGACTCCGGCTACTCGCTTCGCATCAGCGGAGTGGATGGCCGCGTGCTCGGCGAGGTCGGCGAGGGAAATCGGAAGGACGTGCGCAACGCGGTGGAGGCCGCGCACGCCGCGGCGGCGGGATGGTCCAGAGCGACCGGTCACGCGCGTGCGCAGATCCTCTACTACATCGCGGAGAACCTGGCGGCGCGCGCCGAGGAGCTCGGGCGCCGGATCAGCGCGCTCACCGGTGGCGACGGTGCCGCCGAGGTGGAGGCGAGCGTTCGACGGCTGTTCACGTATGCGGCCTGGGCCGACAAGTACGACGGCCAGGTGCATCAGGTGCCGTTGCGCGGAGTTGCGCTGGCGATGAACGAGCCGATGGGCGTGATCGGGCTCGTCTGTCCAGAGGAGTATCCACTGCTCGGTCTGGTGTCGCTCGTGGGGCCGGCGATCTGCGTCGGCAACACCGTCGTCGCCGTGCCGTCGGAGCGGTCGCCGCTGGCCGCGACGGACTTCTATCAGGTGCTCGAGACGTCCGATCTGCCGCCGGGGGTGGTGAACATCGTCACCGGCGCGAAGGACACGCTCGCGAAGACACTCGCCGATCACGACGACGTGGACGCGATCTGGTACTTCGGGACGCCGGCGGGAGTGAAGGCGATCGAGCTGGCGTCGGCGGGGAACATGAAGCGCACCTGGTGTGAAGCGGAGAGTCGTGCGTGGGCGGAGGCCGAAGGAGAGGGACGCGAGTTCCTCCGCGAGGCCACCCAGGTCAAGAACATCTGGATTCCCTACGGCGAGTAGCCGGCCACTCCGAGAACGAGAAAGCGCGCCGGTCGACAGTCGACCGGCGCGCTTTCTCGTGGGTGCAGCGTGGTGCGTGACGGTTACGGTCCGACCACCGCCGCGCCCGTCTGGCTGTTGACTCCATTCACGTCCGCGCCGATGTCGCGTCCGTCGTAGCCCTTGTTGAGGTACGAGCTGGAGGGGCCGAGCAGGAAGTTGCCGCCGGACAGGTTGAGGAAGCCCAGGTTGGCGAGCGAGGACGCGAACCAGTTGCTCGACGGATATGGCAGCGCCGAGGAGCCGATGATGGCGTTGTTCGTGAACAGATAGCCTGGCGCGAAGTGGTTCAGCGATGCCGTGCCTTCCGACTGGCCGCCGCCCTTCACGCCGTAGGCGCCGCGGACGAGGATGTTGGAGTGCACGACCAGCCGCTGGACCTGTGGCAGGCTGCCGAGCAGGATGGCGAACGATCCGCCGCCGTTCGCGCTGGTCACGGTGTTGTGGCGCATGATCACGTCGCGCACGTCACCGAGGAGCTGCAGCGTGTGCCCGCCGCCGGCGAAGATGCCGACGTTGATGTTCTCGATGATGTTGTCCGCAATCAGGATGCGCGCCGCCGGGATCGCGGGCAGCCCCGACGGATTCGCCGCCAGGTTGAACGCGTTGCCCGTGTTGCGGATCCGGTTGTAGCGGAAGGTGACGTCGCTGCTCGTGGTCCAGGGGTTGTCGTTGTTCTGATTCTCGGACTTGACGAGGATCGCGAAGCCGGCCTGCGCGTCGATCCAGTTGTTCTCGAACACGTTGCCCTCGACGAGCAGGCGCTTCACGTGCTTGGTCTCGAGGAGGTTCTTCACCTGCCACACGCCCTTCCAGGAGACCGGGCGCGTGATGTGGTTGCCGCGCAGCGTGATGTCCGAGGGCGACTGGTTGGCGACCGTCATGGTGCTGCCGCCGAACGCGACGACCTCGTGACCGGCCTCGAGATGGTTGTTCTGGATCAGGAATGGACCCGGGCCGTTCCACCCGATGATCGCCTGCGACTCGCCGTGATTGCTGTGACAGTCACCCAGCCACGAGTCGACGACGGCCGAGGTGGCGCTGTTCAGCATGAGGCAGCGGTTCAGGTGCGTCGATGGCGTCCCGTGCACGTACGAGCGATCGAGGATCAGGTTGTTGGCGGTCGTCGCGACGCTGTTCTGCGCATACGACGCATCGCCGAACCGCACGAGCGCGTTGATGTCGTTCAGGCCGGGCACCGACGTGATCTCGATGCCGGTGATGCGGTAGTGGTTCGCGCCGAGCGCGGTGATCAGCGGCGAGCCGACCGTGTTCGCCACGATCTTCGCGAGCCGCACCGAGCCCGCTCGGCTCGGCGTCATGCGTGTGCCGGGCATGCCGATGGCCGCGTCGGACACGTCGGTGCGGATGACGATCCAGCCATTCATGTTGCCCTTGTTGGGCAGCGTGAAGGTGCCGGTGTACGTGGCGCCCTGCGGGAGGAGCAGCTCGTCACCCGGCTGCGCCGCGTTGAGCGCCGTCTGCAGGTTGGCGTTGGCGGCCACGCGCACCTGGCGCGAGATGCTCGGATAGGTCGTGGACACCGAGGCGCGCGGCAGATCCGGCGGGGTCGCGCTTCCATTGGTGCCGCCGTTCGCGCCGTTGCCCGGCACCGCCGGTGGCGGCGTGGTGTTGGGCGGCGTCACGCCGCCGCTCGCGGAATCGGACACCGTGATGGAGATGGTGCTCTTGGCCGTGTCGGCCTGCGCGAGGATCGTGACCGTACCGACGGCGAGACCCGTGACGACGCCCGTCGACGAGACCGACCCGATGTTCGGCTGCTGCGAGGTCCACACCACGGGCGAGCCGGACATCGTCGTGCCCTTGGGGTACATCACGAGCGCGGAGATCTGCGTCGTCTGGCCGATCTTCACCGAGGCGGGGTTCGCCGAGAGCGAGATCTGCGCGGCGAGCACTCCGGACGTGACGGTGATCGCCATCTTCTTCGTGTAGGTGCCCGACGTCGCGGAGACGGTCGCGCTGCCCACCGCGAGACCAGTGACGAGGCCCGTCGACGAGACGCTGGCGACGCTGGCCGGAGAGACCGACCACGTCACCGCGGTCCCGTTTGCGACGCCCTGCCCATTGTAGGCGGTCGCCGTGGCCTGCACCGACTGGCCGGTCACGAGCGACGAGTCGGGCGCCGACAGCTTGATGGAGCGCGTGCCGTTGTCGATGGCGTCGAACGACGCGAGCGAGTCGGGCGAGAAGGTGGGTCGCTGGACGAGCAACGGCTGCGCCGGCTCGCAGGAGATGAGCATCAGGGCCTGCGCTCCGACGAGAAGCGGAGTCAGGACGGAGTTGAGCGAGCTGCGCGAATGACGCATCGAGACGCGAACCTGTTCGTCATGGGGGGTGACAACGCAAAACGCCTACGGCGCCCTCTCGTCAGAGGGCGGTTCAACGGCTGCTATGTCGGACTGAGAGGAGGGGTAGTGCGCGACGCGGTGAGCAGCGGACGTCCTGACGCGCACGAGCTGCATGCGTCGTCACCGGTCGATGGGGGATACTAGTTGTCGCGCAAATAGAGCGCTGTGCTGGAGATCACAGTTGTGATATTTTTTTTCCGCGCCCCTATGACATTGCCGTGTTCGCTATGAACAAATGGCGTGAGAAATTTCTCAGCGCTGAGGCAATGTGATCGCGCTCACATTTTTCGGCGAGTCGGCAGAAGACGCGACACGACTCGCTCTCACTCACGCGCTCGCGCGCGATCAGTCGCCGGAAACTAACAGGTGCACGTCCCCGAACTCGTGCCAGAGATAGCCGGCATCGAGGCGTCCCGCCTCGCGCGCGAAGACGGTCGGATACGTCTCGACGGGAAGCTGCTGTCGGACTGTGACCGAACGGCAACGGCGTGTACGCCGGGATGACTGACGTACCAGGATACTCGGATTGGCATACTAGCCATTCCAATTTGTGGAGGGCGCTCTATCTGACCGGCCCTGACCGTCGCAGCGCCACGAGCCGTCTGGGTGCAGATCCCTCGCCTCGCTACGCTCGCTCGGGATGACGGCGTGGCGCGACGCTCGCTCGAGATGACAGCGCTGATCGCACGCACTGGCAGTCATCCCGAGCGGAGCGCCCAACGCGGAGTCAGGGATCTGCACTCAGGCCCCAGCGCTGCGACTGTCAGAGGCGGTATCCACGGACAGCTCGACACGAATTGGAATGGCCCGTATGCCAATCCGAGTGTCCAGAGTACGTCAGTCATCGCGGCGTACACGCAGTTGCAGTCGTGATCGCAGCCCAATCTTACGGCATCTTCACGATCTTGCCCATGAACATCACGGTTCCCGTGAGCCGCTCGCGGATGACGAACACGAAGGGCCGGTCCACCCGGAACGGGACGGGGGCAGAGGTGACCGTGATGCCGACGTTGGTCACCGCGGCGGCTTCGGTGCCCTCCTCGTTCACGTCGACGTAGGTCTTCTGCTTCACGACGCTGATGAACAGGTCGTGGCCGAGCGGGGACATGCGCGTGAAGTCCGCACCGCTGTCGACGAACGCGTCGCGGATGCCGAGCGCTTGCAGGTCGGGGATGAGCATGCGCTCCCACTCGAGCTTGAAGCGTGGGATGTAGACGTCGAGCTCACCTTGGTGGAGCTGCGACATCCATGTCGCCCAGTCGGTCGCGCGAAGCGACGCGGCAACCGCATCGACGCTCTTGCCCTCGTGCGGAAGCACGACGGTCATCGTGTACGCGCTGTTGCCGTACGGCAGGTCGACCGCGGCGAAGTCGGGGGTGTAGAGCGAGGCCACGGTCCCGTGACGATGCATGAGCTTCATCGGCTGATTGCCCGCCACGCCGTGGAACTGTGCGTCCTGCGTCTGCGCCGGATCGAACTTCTCCCGCCAGCTTCCCTTGAAGTAGATCGCGTTGATGAGAAACATCACCTGCCCGTCCTCGATCCGGTCGAGGATCTTCGGAATCTTCCCCGCGGTCGCGGTGCTCACCCAGTCGTTGATCGTCGTCGGCGCGGTAGGGCTGGCGAAATCGAGCGGCGTCACCTGCGCGTCGAACCAGTTCCTGCCGGCGTCGAGGAAACTCTGGGTGAACGGAAAGCCGGCCGAATACCAGATGGAGTTCGCGATGCGCACGTCCACCTCGGGGTCGAGGCCGCGCAGCAGCGTGATGAGCGACTTGTAGCTCTCGTCGATCTCCTGATCCGACGAGGCGCCGAAGCCGAGCGTGGTGCGCATCTGGTCGTAAGTCGTGCCCGCGGCGCCGTTCATCGCCATGCCGAGCGCCATCGACGCGCTGAGTGGCGAGGTGAAGACGTTCTCGTCTTTCTGCGCGGCGCTCAGCCGGCGAAAGAGATCGAATGAGAACCCGTTCGCGGCGCTGACGAGCTTCACCTCGCCGGCACTGAGCGCCCGCGGCGGTGCATCGAGCTTCACGGGCGGGCCGCCGGGGCCGGGATCGGTGGCGCCGGAGCAGGCCGAGGCGAGAGCGAGGGCGGCGACGGCCGTCGCGACGCGTCGCGGGAATGGCTGATGTGCAGGCATCGGACGTCGGGGCGGAGAGGTGCGACGCGAGGTGGTGACGATCCGCCCAACCTCCCGGCACGACTGGACGTCACCCCGGCGACGCCGGCACGCCGAACCGGTCCTGATAGCCCCCGAGCACCGGCTCGTAGAGCGCGATCGACGCGATGCGCGGCGCGGCGAACGCCGAGGTGATCTCGAGTCGCACGGCATCCACCTTCGCCGAATCGACGCGGTCCAGCTTTCGGGCCCCGATCGTGGTGCCCCACGAGAGCGTGCGCCACTGGCCGGACGAGCGTCCGAGCACGCGATAGTACGCCACATGCTGGCCTTCGGCGATCGCCTCCTGCAGTGACACGCATACCAGAGACGTCGGCTGCGCGAGCGTGAGCTCGATCCAGGCGGGGGCGTCCGGCGACGGCGCGCTCGCGGGCATCCAATGGGTGTCGGGATCGGCGTCGAGGACGTGCGCCGCGGCGTGGGCGCGGTCGGCGACGCTGCTGGCGCGCGTCGTCGCACCATGCGCGCGGTCGTTCGAGAACGTGGTGGCGAGCGCTTCACCGAGCCCGCGGATGCGTGCGACGTCGGTGTCGTGAAAGAGGCCCTCCGTCGTCGGCGGCACGTTGAGCAGGAACCCCGCGTTGCGGCCGACGCTCGAGTAGTACAGCTCGACGAGGTTCGTCACGGTGCGGACCTTCTCGTCCTCCGCCGGGCGCCAGAACCAGCCGGGCCTGATGGAGACGTCGGCCTCACCGGGGCGCCACACCGATCCGAGCGGATCGCCGTGCTGGAGCGAGCGGGTGATCGCGGCCGAGCTCATGCCGATCGCGGGCACCGACGCGGGATCGACCTGGCACCAGTTCGTCTCGGGGGCGATCCCCTGTTCGTTGCCGATCCAGCGGACGTCGGGCCCCACGTCGGAGAAGATCACCGCGCCGGGCTGCAGCTCGCGCACCGTGCGATGGATGCGTGGCCAATCGTACTCCTGACGTCGTCCGTTGGGGCCTTCTCCGTTCGCGCCGTCGAACCAGGTCTCGACGATCGGGCCGTAGCGCGTGAGCAGCTCGGTGAGCTGGCGGACGTAGAAATCGTTGTAGCGCGGCGAGTCGCCGTACGATCGCTCGTGGCGGTCCCACGGCGAGAGGTAGAGCCCAGCGCCGATCCCTTCCGCGCGGCATGCGTCGACGAACTCGCGCACCACGTCGCCCTTGCCGTCGCGCCATGGGCTGGAGCGCACGCAGTGATCGGTGGTGTCGGTGGGCCAGAGACAGAAGCCGTCGTGATGCTTCGCGGTGAGGATCATGCGGCGGAAGCCGCCCGCCTTCGCGGTTCGTGCCCACTGGCGCGCATCGAGCTTGTCCGGCCGGAAGATCGATGGCGACTCCGTTCCGTCGCCCCACTCCTTGCCGGTGAAGGTGTTGACGGTGAAGTGGACGAACATGGTGAGCTCGGCGCGATGCCACGCGAGCTGGCGCGCGCTCGGGCGCGCACGCTCGGCGGCGAGTGACGGATCATCCCTGCGTCGGGCTCGTTCGCGCGAGGGGAGCAGGCTCGCCATGGAGAGCGCGGCGCCAGCGGCGAGCAGGTCGCGCCGGCTCATCGTCGGGTCATGCATCTACTAGGGCGCTCCACGCGCCATCGGGTGAATCGGCGACCTGCGCGCCGGGCGGAAGCTGCACGCGTCCCTGAAAGGTGACCTCGACGACGTCGCCCGCGCCGAATGGCGCAACGTCCGCGGCGACGAAGGTGCGCGAGCCACGCACGGGCTGAGCGCCGCCGCTCCAGCGCGGCGAGCCGGAGTTGACCCGGGCGAACAACGGCACCGACTGCGAGTTCGCGGCCACGAGGCCGGCGAACGCGACGCGCACGATCACCGGCTTCTCCGTCTCGTATCGACCAAAGTGGCGGCGGCCGTAGTCGTTGGGGCCGGAGTCGCGACCCGGCCAGAAGAAGACGCGCTCGTTGAGGTGGGCGATGAAGCGCTCGAAGGTCCAACCGTCCTCGAGGCGCATGTTGGCCGCGTGCAGAGGCTTCTGGTCGCGCAGCATGACCCGCTCGCCGTCGATGTCGATGGGCAGATGGGTGGCGCGCTTCGCTTCGATCACCACGGAGTCGTTGGCCCGCTGCGCGAGCGACGCCGCGCTCTCGAGCCCTCCGTCCTGACGAATTCGCGGGAGGTTGGAGCGCGCGGTGAGATGATAGAGGTACGGGCGGAGACTTCCGTAAGTGAGCAGATCGAATGGCACGGAGCGGGAGCGCTGGCGATGACGGTGGCACGTTGCGAGAGAGGCCAACATGGCCTGCGCCCGGCGCGCTGTAAACCGGGCTTCTTTCCGAGCTTCGCCGCGACGACGGCGCTACCGCTCGCGCGCGCGCACGAGATGCGTCCCTGCCGCGTCGCGAACACCGAGGTAGACGACGCCGCCATCACCGAATCCCGCGATCACGGTGCCCGCGGGCAGTGCGACACGATCGACGAGCGTGCCTCTGCGATCGATCACGTCGTACTCCGGGCCGCCCGCCACCGGCTTCGACGGGATCACGCGCACCCACAGCTTTCCCTCCGCATCGGCGCGCACCGAGCCGGTGGTGAACGCGGGACGATAGTCGGGCAGCTCGGACGGCGGCACGAAGCTGATCTGCGGCATGCCCGTGCGAAACGCGTCACCCGTCGCGGTGCCGCCTGCCGCGGCGCTCGGCGCTCCTCCCGGTGCGGCGCCACGCGGCGGCGGCGCGGGGCCATCGCCGACGCGCATCATGATGATCGGCGCTCCGCCTCCAGGTCCGGGTCCGTCGCCACCTGACCCACCCGGTCCACCCGGCCCGCCGATCACGATGCGCTGACCATCACCGCCACCGGTGGCCATGCTGGCGCGTGCGCGCTCCATCGCCGCCTTCGACGAGTCGATGATCGCGACTTTCGCCGAGTCGGTGAGACGCTGCCAGTCGAACGGAATCTTCGGCGCGCTCGACGTTCCGCCGTCGGCGCTGACGAAGTCCACGTGGTAGTCCTTTCGCACGATCGCGATCGTGCCGTCGGGGAGCACGGCCCAGTCGTCCACCTGCGGGAGCGGATTCATGATCGGCAGGATGGTGAAGCCGCCATTCTCCGTCGCGGTGACGCTCATCCTCGGCGCCGCGACTTTCACGAAGGCGGCGGTGTCGAGCTTGCGGGTGAGCAGATCGTAGCGGACGATCGGGCTGCTGTCGGGAAGGACGGGTGCGGCTGGCGGCTGGCCTGGCTCGGGACGCCGTTGCCCTCCCGGGAAGTCGAGCACGCGGTACACGAGGCGTCCCTTCGCGTCGAAGCCCGGATTGCCGAGTGGGCCGCCGAGCAGGAACTGGACGTCCTGCGCACGCGGCGCGGCCATCACGCGCGTCACCTTCCCCATTGGATCGATGACGAGCATCGAGAGCGAGGCGGGATCGACGAACAGCGTCGAGTCGCCGCGATAGGCGAGGAGCCCGCCGCCGCGCGAGCCGTAGGCGTTCCTCGTCGCCGCGGTGGTGTCGGCAACGACGGCGATCTGCTTGAGCGTCGAGTCGAGCAGGAGGACCCGCCGCTTCGCGGGATCGTTGACGAGCACTCGGCCGCCCGGAAGCTGTCGCACGGCCGATACGGCGCCGAGCGCGTCGGACGTGACGAGGGCGGCGCCGAGCTGCCGCACCGGAGGACGCGACTGCTGCGCGCCGATGCTCGGCGCGATTGCCGAGGTCAGAGTGAGGACCAGCGCGACGCGGCTGGAGTGGATGGAGGTGCGCGGCATGAGAGATCGGCGAAGGTCGAGGACGTTGATTCGCATCGGTGATCCGTGGGTGATCAGTTCCTGATGATGATGCGCTCGCCGCCGCCACCGCCGCCGACGAACACGCCTGGTCCTCCCCCGCCGCCGATGAAGCCGCCGCCGAACGCGCCGCCCGCGCTGCCGCCCGCCGTGCCGCTGCGCACGCCGGCGAGGTAGCGCACGTCGAGATGGCTCGCGACCAGCGCGGGCAGCATTCGACGCTGCGCGTCGGTGAGGAGCGCATTGACGGCCGGCGCGAGCGCGATCAGCTGGTCGACCGACGCCTTCCGCGCGGCGGTGTAGCGCGCGTACACGGCGTCCTGATCGTAGCGCTGCGGGAGGTTGGCGAGGTACTTCGTGAGCGGCATCCAGATGCTGTCGAGGCTCACGGTGTACGCGCGGTTCATGCTCGCCAGGCTGTCGGCCTGCGGCCCCGTGAGCTCCAGCGTGTCGCTCTGCCGGAGCATCTGCGCCATCGGGTTCACGAGGCCGCCGCTGCCGTACATCGCGCGGAGCAGGAACTCGGGCGCTTTCTGCCCCTGGGTCTTCCGCCCGCGGTCGAGCTGCTGGGTGAGCTGCTGCCGCTCGCGCGTGGGGCCGACGTCCACGCGGAGCTGCATGGTGAGCGTGACGGGTGCACGAAACGCGTTGAACTGCGGGTTGGTGCTGCCGAAGCGCGGATTGATCTCGTACTCGTAGCGCCGCGCGGTGCTGTCGAACCCGCGCACGTACATCAGCGTGGGATCGACGAAGGTGAACTGCCCCCAGCCGTGCAGCCTGCTCTCGCCGTGCAGCAGGAGGTCGGCCGCGCCCAGTGGGTTGGAGACGGAGAAGCTCAGCGTGGCGCGCTGCGGCAGCCGCACCTTGAGCGGATTGAACGAGATGCTCAGGTTGGCGCTCGACGTCCACGGACCCGTGCACGAGTTGCGCGACGCGACCGTGCCGAGCTGCGAGAGCAGGCACTCCTTCGCGGGGCCAGAGCCGTTCTGCAGGAGCGTTCGCATCGCGCTCGCGACATCCGGGTCGCTCGACGACGCGGGATCGAACACGAACGCGCGGTCGTTGGCATAGCCGTCGCCATTGACGTCGCCGGCAATCGTCGGCGTGAACGGGCTGCCGCTCCGGAACTGGCCGAACCAGTTGATGCGCACCGCGTCGAGGAAGTTGTAGCCGATGCTGTAGCTCACCGCGTGTCTCGACTCGGCGCCGCCGCGCGACCAGGCAATGTCGCGCGGGTCGCCCGCGGTGCTCTGGAAGCCGCGATACTGCTCGCGCACGCCGGCGAGCGTGTAGTTGAGGGACCAGCTCAGCTTCTGCGTGAAGCTGGCGGGAAAGATCCCGACGCGGAGCTGCTTGGTCTCGCTGCGCAGATCGCTGCGCAGCTCGCTCACGCGATTGAAGCGCTGACTGACTCTCGCGTCGCGCGAGGCGATTGCCCCGGTGGCGGCGACGATGCTCGACGGCTGCACGTACACGGGCCGCCCGCCCTCGCTCGCGAGCGTGAACCGCGTCGCCGGCTCGAAGTTCAGATCGAAGGCGCTCGACTGGTTCAGGTTCATCGAGTAGGTGAGATCGATCGACCCGTTGAACCGGTTGCCGGCGAGCGGCCCGCTCCAGTTGATGTTCGACCGGATGCTCCTCGGCGACGCGAAGTCGCGAGCGAACAGGGTCGCGTTCGGCGAGTTGCTCGCGAACACGCTGCCCGAGCTGCCGTCGGCACACTGGACGGGGATCGCGCCGGAACTCGCCGCATACGCGGACCAGTCTGGCGTCGGCACGGCGGGACCGACACAGCTCAGTTGCTGCACCGCGCTGGCAAGCCCGGTGTTGTCGATCGCGCCACCGATCAGGTTCGCGTTCGGCGTGCTCTGAAAGACGCCGACGCCGCCTCGAACCACGGCGCGCGGTCCGCGCACGGCGCCATCGAAGCCGGCGATCTGCGGCGCGGTGCCGTAGCTGTACGAGAAGCCGATGCGCGGGCTGACGTACACCCGGTTCGGCGTGACGTCGTTGCGCGCGGCGAAGATGCGGTCGATGTCGGCGTTGTACGCCGGCTCGGCCGAGAAGCGGTTGGCGTCGAGCCGCACGCCGTACTGGATCTGGAGATCGCTGCTGCGCCGGTACGAATCACCCAGCGACAGCGCCGCGACGATCTCGCTCGCGCTCTGCACGCGCGGCAGCAGGGTGCGCGAGTACGACGCGGGCCGGTTGCCCGCGAGGTCGGCGAGTGAGTTGTAGCCGAACGACCCGTAGGCGTTCGTCGTCTGGTCCTGATCGTACGCGTCGCGTCGCAGCTCGCTCGCCAGCTTCAGGCGATGCTTGTTGTTCTTGCTGAACCAGGAGAGCTGGTTCATCGCCTCCACGGTGAGCGTGCCGCTGCTCGTGCCGAGCGCGCCGTTGCCGCCGAAGGCCAGAGTGCGCACGCTGCTCGTGCCGTCGGCGAACAGCGAGTTCACGAGCACGCTGCCGTTCGGCAGGGTGAGATACGGCGTGCCGTAGCTGCGCGACCCATTCACGCCGAGCGTGGTCTCGCTGAGGATCACGTTCTTCACGTACGACGTGTGCCGCCCCTGCGCGCCGCCGCCCCAGCTCGTGCGATCAGCGCCGTGCGCGGGCAGCTCGGCGCTCAGGCTCGCGGCTGGTGTCTGACGATTCCAGTTGCCGTTGAGGGTGACGTTGTAGGTGGTGCCGGTGTTCGAGCCGGGCGGCGCGAAGTCGAGCGTGCCGAACAACGAGCCCTGATCGTTCAGCCGATCGTTCAGCGAACGGCCCGCGGTGAGCGGGATGTGCTGCGCCGCCGCGATCGCGACGAGCCGCGCCACGGAATCAGCGGCGACACCGGTGGCCTGCAGTCCGGCCGCGTCCGTGTTCAGCAGCGAGCGCAGATCGTTCGAGCGTCGTCCGAGCTGGTACGAGACGTTGTAGAACGCCTTGTCGAAGGCGATGGGGCCGGAGAGCAAGCCGCCGAGAGAGAGGTTGGTGTACTGCTGGCCGAGCGCGCGCGCCGCGGCGTCGGTCCACTGCAGTGACGGCGCGTCGACGTTGAGGCTGCTGGTGCGCCTGATGTAGTTCGATCCACCGCCGCTCCGCAGATTGAACTGCGCGCCGCTGAACCCTCCTCGGCTCACGTCGTACGGTGTCGTGACCAGCGACGACACCACCGCCGCGTCGCGCGGCACGCTCGAGGCGCCGAAGCTCGCGCCATTGAGCGTGGTGCTGTTCTGATCGCTCGACAGCCCGAGCACGGAGAAGCCGGCGGGATCGCCGTCGGCGTTGGTGATCGGCGTGACGCCTGGGATCGAGCTCGCCATCGCATTGATGTCGCCCTGTCGACCGGCGGAGACGGCGTCGCTCTGCAGCGCCTGCTCGGTGCCGCTCAGGTCCGGCGCGCCGTTCTCGCGCGTCGCGCGGCCGCGGGTGGCGGTCGCCTTGAGCGTGTCGAGCATCGTCATGCGTTGGAGCTGCGCATCGGCGACGAGGATCTCCTGATCCGCGGTGCGCTTCACCTCGAAGCGGCGCGGCGCGTAGCCGATCGAGGCGAACGAGACGTAGTAGTCGCCCTCGCCGCCGGGAAAGGTGATGGTGAACCGGCCGCTGCGATCCGTGCGCGTGGTGCGGTTGACGCCACCCGACACCGACGTGGCCGTGACGCTCGCATTCTCGACCGGCTGCTGCTCGGCGTTCGTCACCTGCCCGCGAATGACGTCGAGCTGCTGGGCCGCGAGCGCGCGCGGGAGAACGGCGAGGAGCATCGTCGCGAGGACGAGCTCTGGGATGCGTCGGTGTTGCACGTGCGAGCTTCCGGAGTGAGGCGGACTTCACATCGAAGGAGCACCGCACGGTTCGACACAGGCAGCACTGGAAAGGGTGCCTGTCGAGTTGACGCCTGCGTCTGACCGCGATTGCAGCGCGGTGGAAACGCCACGAAAAACGGCGGCGACCACCTGGAAGTGGTCGCCGCCGTGACTGCTGACTCGTCGGTCCCGCCGCGTGCTACTTCTCGCGCGCCCGCACGACGTGGGTGCCGGCCGCGTCGCGCACGCCGAGGTAGACGACGCCGCCCTGTCCGAAGCCGGCGATCACGGTGCCCGCGGGCAGCGTCACTCGGTCGACCAGCTTGCCGTTCGGATCGATCACGTCGTACTCGGGACCACCCGTCGCCGCCTTGGTCGGGATCAGGCGAACCCAGAGCTTGCCCTCGGCATCGGCACGAACGGAGCCGTTGGTGAACGCGGGCTTGTAGTCCGGCAGCTCGTTCGGCGCGACGAAGTTGATCTGACGACCTCCGCCCTGCGCGCCCTGGGCGCGGCCAGCGGCGCCACCGCCACCAGCGGCGTCGCGCCGAGGGGGAGGCGGACCGTCGCCGCCACCACCGCCACGACCGCCACCGAAGCCACCTCCACCAAAGCCGCCCCCGCCGCCGAACCCGCCTCCACCGAAGCCGCCGCCGAAGCCACCACCGCCACCGCCTGGCCCTCCGCCGCCACCGAAGAGCTGCGCCAGTCCGGGACCGCCGCGCGCCGCGAGCGCACGCGCGGAGTCGATCACCGCGGACTTCGCGGAGTCCGTGAGCCGCTGCCAATCGAATGGAATGCGCGGCGCCGAGACCTTCGCGCCATTCGCGTCGATGTAGTCGACGTGGTAGTCCTTCCGCACGATCGCGATCCTGCCGTCGGGGAGCACGGCCCAGTCGTCGACTTCCGGCATCGGATTCACGACGATCGAGATCTGCCGGCGTCCATCCACTTCCGCGACGTTGATCTTCGGCGCGGTCACCTTGATGTACGCCGCGGTGTCGAGCGTGCGCGTCGCGAGATCGAAGCGCACGAGCGGCGCGCTGTCGGGGAAGACGGGCGGCTGGAAGCCAGCGCCGTTACCGCCGCCACCGCCCGCGTTGCGCCGGTTGAACTGCAGGCCGGTCGTGCGATAGATGAGCCGCCCCTTGGAATCGAAACCGGGGAAGCCGAGCGCGCCGCCGACGAGCGAGTTGACGTCGTCGGGCCGCGGAGCCGCCTTCACGCGCACGATGACCCCGTTGGGATCGAGCACGAGCATCGACAGCGAGGCGGGATCGAGAAAGAGCGTGGAGTCGCCGCGGTAGGGGAGAATGCCCCCGCCGCGCACGCCATACGCATTCTGCGTGGCGGGCGTGGTGTCGGCGATGACCGACACCGTCTTCATCATCGAGTCGAGCAGCACGACGCGCCGCTTGACTGGATCGTTGACGAGCAGTCGTCCGCCGGGAAGCTGGCGCACCGCGCTCACCGCACCCATCGGCTCCGACGTCGCGAGCGCGGCACCGAGCGGCCGGGCGGGCGGACGCTCGGACGACTGCTGCGCGCTCGCCGTGGACGTCGCGATCGCGACGAGGGAGAGAAGGGCGAGGCTGCGCCCGGTCGTGATCGATCTACGCATGGTGGTCTCTGTGATATGGCGAATGTCGCGATGCATCGGATCAGCCTCCTCTACCGAAGCCACCGCCGCCACGACCGCCACCGCCACCGCCGCCACCGCCGCCGAAGCCACCGAACGCTCCGCCACCTCCAGCGCCCGTCGTGCCGCTCCGGATGCCCGCGAGGTAGCGCGTGTCGAGATAGCTCGCGACGAGCGCCGGCAGCTTGCGCTTCTGATCGGCCGTGAGGAGATGATTGATCGTCGGCGCGTAGGCGATGAGCATGTCCACCGTCGCCTTCCGCGCGCGCGTGTAACGCTCGTACGCCTCACCCTGATCGTAGTGCTCGGGCAGGTCGGCGAGATACTTCGCGACCGGGCTCCAGATGCTGTCCAAGCGGATGGTGTAGCGGCGGTTCATCGTCGCGATACTGTCGGCCTGGAAGCCGCTCAGCCCCAGCGTGTCCATCTGGCGAAGCATCTGCGCCATCGGGTTCAGCAGGCCGCCCGTGCCGTACTGCGCGCGAAGCTGACCTTCGGGCGCCTTCTGGCCCTCCGTCTTGCGGCCGCGGTCGAGCATCTGCGTGAGCTGCTGCCGCTCGCGCGACGGGCCGACGTCCACGCGCACCTGCATCGTGAGCGTGACCGGAGCGCGGAAGGCGTTGAACTGCGGGTTCGCGCTGCCGAAGCGCGGATTGATCTCGTACTTGTAGCGCCGCGCGGTGCTGTCGAACCCGCGCACGTACATGAGCGTCGGATCGACGAACGTCGCCTGTCCCCAACCGTGCAGCTTGCTCTCGCCGTGCAGCAGGAGGTCGGCCGCGCCGAGCGGGTTCGAGATGGAGAAGCTCAGCGTGGCGCGCTGCGGCAGCCGCACCTTGAGCGGGTTGAACGAGATGCTCAGGTTGGCGCTCGACGTCCACGGACCCGTGCACGAGTTGCGCGACGCGAGCGTGCCGAGCTGCGAGAGCAGGCACTCCTTCGCCGAGCCCGTGCTGTTGTCGATCAGGTTGCGCATCGCGGTGGCGAGCGCCGGATCGGCGGTCTTGGCCGGATCGAAGACGAAGGCGCGGTCGTTCGAGTAGCCGTCGCCGTTCACGTCGCCGGCGATGCCGGGCGTGTACGGCGAGCCGCTCCGGAGCTGGCCGAACCAGTTCACGCGCACGGCGTCGAAGAAATTGTAGAACCGATTGTAGGTGAACTGGTGGCGCGACTCGCCGCCGGAGCGCGACCAGCCCAGCTCCTGCGGATTGCCGATCGTGCTCTGGAAGCCGCGGTACTGCTCGCGTACGGCGGCGAGCGTGTAGTTGAGCGACCAGTTGTAGCGCTGGCTGAACGTCTGCGGCGAGATGCCGACGCGGAGCTGCTTGGACTCGCTGCGCAGGTCGCTGCGCAGCTCGCTCACACGATTGAAGAGCTGACTGACCCGCGCGTCGCGCGACGCGATCGCGCCCGTGAGCGGCACGATGCTGCCGGCCTGCACGTACACCGGGCGTCCCGCCTCGTCGGCGAGCGCGAAGCGCTGCGTCGGCTGGAAGTTGAGGTCGTAGTTGCTCGACTGGTTCAGGTTCACCGAATAGGTGATGTCCCAGTTGGCGCTCAACCGGTTGTTGAGGATCGGTCCCTGCCAGTTCAGGTTCGAGCGGATGCTGCGTGGCGACGCGAAATCCTGCGCGAACAGGCTCACGTTCGGGACGTTGCTCGCGAACACGCTGCCGACCGAGCCGTCGGCGCACTGGGTCGGCACCGAACCGGCATTGCTCGCGTACGCGCCCCAGTCCGGGATCGGCACCGCCGTGCCGACGCAGCTCAACTGCTGCACCGCGCTGGCGAGCCCGGTGTTGTCGACAGCGTTGCCGATGAGGTTCGCGTTCGGCGTGCTCTGGAAGACGCCGATGCCGCCGCGCACCACGGCGCGCGGGCTGCGCACGGCGCCCTCGAACGCGGCGATCTGCTGCGCGGTGCCGTACGTCCACGAGAAGCCGACGCGCGGGCTGAGGTACAGCCGGTTCGGCGTGACGTCGTTGCGCGACTTGAAGATCTGCTCGACGTTCGAGTTGTAGGCCGGCGCCGAATTGAACCGCGTGCCGTCGAGCCTCAGCCCGTACTGGATCTGCAGATTGCTCGTGCGGCGGTACGAGTCGCCGAGCGCGAGCGCGCCGGTCACGGCACTGGCGCTCTGCACGCGGTTGAGCAGCGAGCGGGTGTAGAACGCCGGCCGGTTCGCCGCGAGATCGGCGAGCGAGTTGTAGCCGAAGGTGCCGAGCAGGTTGGTCGTCTGGTCCTGATCGTAGCCGTCGTACTGGAGCTCGCTGCTCAGCTTGAGCCGGTGCTTGTTGTTGCGGCTGAACCAGGAGAGCTGATTCTGCAGCTCGGTGGTGAGCCCGCTGCTGCTCGTGCTCAGGTTGGAGCTGCCACCGAAGCCGAGGTTGCGCACGCCGCTCGTGCCGTCCCCGAAGGTGGAGTTCACGAGCACGGTGCCGTTGGGCAGCAGTGTGTACGGCGAGCCGTAGGTCCGGTTGCCGCCGACGCTCAGCGTGGTCTCGGTGAGCAGGACCTGCTTGAGATACGACGTGTGCTGCAGCTGCGCGCCGGCGCCCCAGTTGGTGCGGTCGCCGCTGTGCGCGGGAAGCTCGGTGGTGAGATTCGACGCGGGCGTCTGCCGGTTCCAGTTGCCGTTCACGACGAGGGCATACGTGGTGCCGGTCGTCGAGTTCGGCGGCGTGAGATTGAAGCTGCCGAACAGCGACCCCTGATCGCGAAGCCGGTTGCTCGACGTGCGGCCATTGTTCAATGGAATGCTCTGCGCCTGCGCGATCGCGAGCAGACGCGCCACGGAATCAGCCGAGACGCCCGCCGCTTCCATGCCGGCGGGATCGGTGTTGAGCAGGGTGCGCAGATCGTTCTCACGCCGGCCGAGCTGATACGACACGTTGTAGAACGCCTTGTCGAACACGATGGGGCCCGACAGCGAGCCGCCGAGCGACACGTTCGTGTACTGCTGGCCCAGCGCGCGCGCGGCCGCGTCGGTCCACTGCAGCGTCGGCGCGTCGAAGTTGAGGCTGTTGTTGCGGCGAATGAAGTTCGACCCGCTCCCACTTCGCACGTTGAGCTGGCCACCGCTGAACCCACCTCGGCTCACGTCGTACGGTGCCGTGACGAGGCTCGTCGAGACTTGCGCGTCGCGCGGCAGAGTGGACGAGCCCAGGTTGGCGCCGTTCAGCGTCATGCTGTTCTGATCCGCCGACAGACCGAGCACCGAGAAGCCGGCCGGATCGCCCTCGGCGCCGAGGATTGGCGTGACGCCGGGAATCGTCGAGGCGATCGCGTTCAGGTCGCCCTGCTGATCGGCCGAGACCGCCGCGGTGCTCGCCGACTGCTCGGTGCCGCTGACGTCGGGCGTGCGCTCGTTGCGGTTCACTCGCTCCCGCTCGGCGACGGCGCGCACCGTGTCGAGCATGACCATGCGCGAGAGCTGCACGTCGGCGACGAGAATGTCCTGATCGGCGGTGCGCCGCACCTCGAACCGCTTGGGCTGGTAGCCGATCGAGGTCGCGGTGACGAAGTAGTCGCCGTCGCCGCCGGGAAAGGTGATCGTGAAGCGGCCGTTGCGGTCGGTGCGCGCGGTACGGTTGACGCCTCCACTCACCGAAGTCGCCGTGACGTTGGCGTTCTCGATGGGATCGTCGTCGTCGCCAGTCACCTGCCCGCGGATGACGTCGAGCTGCTGGGCGGCGAGCGCGCGTGGGTGCGCTGCGATGATGGCCAGGAGGGCGGCCATCACGAATACGATGCGGCGGGGTATCACGAAGAGATACGGGGTGAGGGTCGAGCCGTCCGACCTGAGCGACGTGGCCGGACACGCATGCCGATGACGTGGAACGCGCGAGCGCGAAACGCGGAACTCGCCGTCAGATGTAGGTACGACCTGAGGGGGGATTCTGTTGGTAGGCGCGGCGCGTGGCGCCGGCCGGATCATCGGCCGGCGCGCCGGGCGCTCCTCGCGTGCCGCGACGGCGACCGGCCTCGCCGGCGCCGAGGCGCCGATGCAGCGAGTACGGACTGCCGCTGGCCGCGATCAGCGCTGAGTGACTTCCTGAAGCTGGAGCTGGTTCATCACCGCTTCGGCGTCGGCATCGCCACCCGCGAGCGCCTTCGCGAGCTTGTCCTCCTGCTCGGCCTCGAGCTGAGGCGGCAGCGTCGGCACGTTGCGATCGACGAGCGCGTCGATGACGAACGGCTTGTCGCTCGCGAGCGCGCGCTCCCACGCTGGCGCGACGTCCTCCGGCCGCTCCACGCGCACGCCGTCGAGCCCGATCATCCGCGCGTAGTCGGCATACGGGAAATCGGGGATCGTCTGCGTCGCCGCGTAGCGCGGGTCGCCTTCCATGACGCGCTGCTCCCACGTCACGTAGCTCAGGTCGCGGTTGTTCAACACGAGCACGATCAACCGCGGATCGGCCCACGCGGCGCCACGCGCGCCGCTGAGCTTCCATTGCTTCGTGACGTCGATCAGCGCCGAGATGCCGTTCATCTGCATCGCGCCGTCGCCGACGAGCGCGATCACGGCGCGCCCCGGATGCGCCAGCTTCGCGGCGAGCGCGTACGGCACGCCGCAGCCCATCGTCGCCAGGCTGCCCGACACTGACGCCTTCATGCCGCGACGCAGATGGATGTCGCGGCCCATCCAGTAGGCCGACGTGCCGGAATCCGCCGTGAGGATCACGTCGTCGGGCAGACGCTGGTCGAGCTCCCAGATCACGCGCAACGGATTGACGGGATCGGCGGGCGCGTGTGCGTGGCGCTCGCTCGCCTCGCGCGCCTCGCGCGTCCAGCGCTCGATGTCGCCGCGCCAGCTCGCTGCCCTCGTGTCGGCGAGCAGCGGCAGGAGCGCGGCGAGCGTTTCAGCCGAGTCGCCGGCGAGCGCGACTTCCATGGGATAGCGCAGCGACAGGTTGCGCGGCTCGGTGTCGATCTGCACTCCGCGCGCCTGCCCTTCGTCCGGCAGGAACTCGGTGTACGGAAAGTTCGTCCCGACGAGGAAGAGCGTATCGCACTCGCGCATCATGCGGTTGCTCGCCGCGGTGCCGAGCCAGCCGACGGAGCCGGTGACGAACGGCAGATCGTCGGGCACGGCGGCCTTTCCCAGCAGTGCCTTCGCGACGCCCGCCCCGAGTCGCTCGGCCACGGCGATGATCTCGTCGGTGGCGTGGAGCGCGCCCGCCCCCGCGATGATCGCGACCTTGCGCCCCGCGTTGAGCACCTCGGCGGCACGGCGGAGCTCCTCGTCGCGCGGGAGCAGGCGCGGCGGAACGAAGCCGGGCGCCGAGTGCTGGCGCCCGTGCTCGCGCTCCGGCTCGCGCACCGCGGGCTTCTGCTGCACGTCGTGCGGCACGATGATCGCCGCGACGGTGCGGCCGCCGATCGCCGCGCGGAAGGCACGGTCGATCAGGTGCCGGAGCTGTTCCGGTGTGGACAGCGTCTCGAGAAAGCTGCTCGCGACATCCTGCAGGATGCTGCGCAGGTTGGTCTCCTGCTGGGTGCTCCCTCCGACACCCGCGAACGCCTGCTGCCCGACGATCGCCACGACGGGCTGATGGTCGAGCTTGGCGTCGTACAGTCCGTTGAGCATGTGGATCGCGCCGGGCCCGCTCGTGGCGAGACAGACGCCCACCTCGCCGGTGAACTTGGCGTGCGCGGTGGCCATCAGTCCCGCGAGCTCCTCGTGCGCGACCTGCACGACGTCGAACCGCTCGCCGCCATCGCCCTCGTTCACTCGGCGCAGCGCGCCCATGATGCCGTTGATGCCGTCGCCGGGATAGGTGAAGATGCGACGGACGTTCCACTCCGCGAGGCGCTCGAGGAGATGATCGGAGACGGTGAACTCGGTATTCGGCATGCGCGCTCGATGCGCATGTTCGGTTCCCGCGCGGCGGCAGCGAGCGGATCGCCCGCGCGATTCGCCGCGAGACGTCAGTGCGCCAGGTCGGCGCGCTCGGCCGTGCGAATGCGATTGGCGTGGATCGGACCGCCGTGCGCCTTGAGCGAGCCGCCGTCGCGGCCGGCGAGCACCGCGGCGATCTCGCTCGCGATCGACAGCGCGATCTCCTCCGGCGTCTCCGCGCCGAGATCGAGGCCGACGGGCGCGTACACGCGCGGCGGAATCTCGCTCGGACGCACACCGCTCGCGCCCTCGAGAAGCTCGAGCGTGCGGCGGCGAGGGCCGAGCACGCCGATGTAGCGCAGCGCGCCAACGCCGAGCAGCGCGTGGAGGTATGCGCGGTCGTGGGTGGCCGCGTGCGCCATCACCACCGCGGCGGACATCGCGTCGAGCGCGACGGCCTCGGCGAGCGCGCCCGGATCGCGCGCGGCGTTCACGCACACCACGCGCTCCGCGTCGGGGAATCGCTCCGGCGTGGCGAATGCGGGACGATGATCGACGACGGTGACGAGCCATCCCGTGAGCGCAGCGAGCCGCACGACGGGAATCGCGTCGGTGCCGGCGCCACACACGAGCAGCCGCACCGCGTCGCGCGCGCGGAGCTCGGTGAGTCGCGCGATCTCATCGGCGAGCGACTGTCCGGCGAGCGGCTCGAGCCGCACGTCGATCACGCCCTGGCAGCCGAGCCCGAGCCCCATCACCACGTCGTCCGACGCGCGGGTATCGTAGTGCACCACGTCGGACGTTCCGCTGGCGATGAGCTCCGCCGCGCGCGCGACGATGTCCGCCTCGAGACAGCCGCCGCTCACCGCGCCCACGGTCGAGCCGTCAGCGCGCACGACCATGCGCGCACCGGCGCCGCGATAGGTCGATCCGTCCACCTCGACCACCGTCGCGAGGAGCGCCGGCTCGCCGCGCTCCGCCGCGGCGGCGAGCGCGAGCCTGATGCGATCGAGCTCGTGCATCGCGCTACTCGCCGCGGCGCGCCGGCGTGAGCGGCGTGACGACTGCTTCCACGCGCGGCCGCCCGATCACGACGATGATCGCGACCACGGCGAGGACGAGCATCGCGGGCAGCACCCACTCGGGCAGCCCCAGCGCGATGATCGACGCGCGTGCGAGGATCGCGACCGCAACGAGCGCGACCAGGCCGAGCCCGAGCCGGCGCGCGAGCGTGACGTCCTGGGCGCGGGCGCGCGTGCGCTCCTCACCCGCGGAGACGATCTCCAGGACCCGCGCCAGCTCGCTCGCGTGCTGCGGCCGGTCGGCCGGCTCCTTCTCCAAACACCGCATCACGAGCGTGGCCAGCGCGGGCGGCGTATCGGGACGCGCGGCGAGGATCGGCACGGGGGGCATCGAGAGATGCGCCGCGAGCAGCTTGCGCGGCGACATGTCGCAGAACGGCGGGCGACCCGAGAGCATCTCGTAGGCGAGGCAGCCGAACGAATAGATGTCGGCGCGGTGATCGACGTCCGGGTCCGCCGCGGCCTGCTCCGGCGCCATGTACGTCGGCGTGCCGATGGACATGCCGATCTGGGTGAGCGTCTCGCTGAGCGGGTTGACCTTCACGTCTTTCGAATCCGAGACCGCCTTCGCGATGCCGAAGTCGGTGACGATCGCCGCGCCGCCGCACATCAGGATGTTGTCCGGCTTGATGTCGCGATGGATCACGCCGTGGTCGTGCGCGTACGCGAGCGCCTTCGCCACGTCGCCGAGCAGCCCGACGGTCTCGCCGATCGGGAGCGGGCCATGCTCGCGCAGATGCTGGCGGAGCGATCGGCCCTCCTCGTACGGCATCGTGAAATACGGAACGCCGCCGACCTCACCGGTGGAGAGCAGGGTGACGATGTGCGGGTGCTGCAGCTTGGCGGCGAGCATGATCTCGCGGCGGAAGCGGTCGACGTTCACGCCTCCGACCAGCTCCCTCGGCAGCACCTTCACCACCACGCGCCGGCCGAGCGCGGTCTCCTCGGCCAGGAACACGCGGCTCATCCCTCCCCCACCGAGCTCGGACTCGATCGAGTAGAGCTCGCCAAGTGCCGCTTCGAGCTCGCCGCGCAGATCCATGCTCTGACTCGTACCGGTGAGTGAGACCAACGGTACAAGACTATTGGCGTGAGGAGCCCGGTGCCAGGCTCCGGACGCCGCGCGCGGCTACAGTCCCGAAGTCACGGTGTAGGTGATGATCCGGGTGCCGGAGGCACCGCGGCGGGCGAGATCGCTCGCGCTCAGCGTGTAGGTGATGGGAAGCGCGCGCGCCGCGCCCGGCGGAATCGAGGTGACGACGTCGGCGGCATGGGTGCTCAGCGTGACGACCCCCTTGCTCGTGGCACCCGAGGGAGCGCCGAGCGCGACGACGAGCTCCACGCCGTTCGGCATCGGGTGGTCGAGCGCGGCGCTGATCTTCTGATTCTCTTCGTTCGTCGTGATCGCGTAGCTCGTCCCCCCCACCGACGCGTAGCTCCGCCGCTCACTCGTTCTGGGCGCGTCGACGACGATCGGCGCGGGAGAGCCTGAGATCGCGAGCTCGCTGATCGGGTTGACGCGAAACGTCACCGTCTGCGTGGCCATCTGCTGCGCCGCGGCCGAGCCGACGCTGGAGAGAAGCATCACCGTTGCTGCCGCCGAGATCGAACGGAGTGCGCGCATGCAGTGCCTCGTCGAGGGGGAAGTCCGCTGGCGGGTCGCGATCGACGCCAGTCGTGTTCTCCCTCTCGTATCGGCAGCTTTCGTTCCTGTGTCTACTTACGCTACGTCGTGGGGCGAAATGCGACCTCGATCGGTCGTTTCGCGCGCTCGCTGACGCGGCCGGTCACCTCTGACGGCGGCGATCCTCGTTCGGGACGCTCTCGATCGGGCCTTGCCGCTCGTCCTCATTGATGATCCGAACGTCGACCTTTCTCGGCACCCGCCGGAAATCGATCTGCGCCCGCGCGCCAGGGGCGAGCGTGATCGGCACGAGCTGCGGCGTCCAGCGGGAGAGCGGTGGCGGCGCATCCACCACCTGCACCGTCCACGAGCCGCCGACGACATCGGTGAACTCGAATCGGCCGGCGGCGTCGGCCGGACGATAGATCGTGTCCCGGGCGCCGATGAGCGCGACCATGGTGCCCTCGAGCGGGCCCCCGTCGGCGAGGGAATCAGGCTCCGCGCCGATGCCCGTGCGCGCCACGGTCATCGCCCGCACGCTGCCGGAGATCGTTCCCGGGCGCTTCATGGCGACCATGAAGGTGCTCGCCTGCGTTCGGCCGCTGTCCACCCGCACCAGAACGTCGCCGGCAAAGCCGGCGTCGCGGCCGGCGGACTGACGCGCGAGGGAGAGCCGATACTCCCCCGCCGGCACTCCGGCGAACGCCACCTGCCCTCGCTCGTCGGTGATCGCCGCCTGTGGACCGAGCCGCACCAGCGCGCCGGCGACGCCTCGACCCGTCTCCTCGTTGAGGACCTGGCCTCGAACGCGGCCAGTGGTTCGGATCTGGTCCGTCGGCAGCCGGAGGGGCATCGCGTACTCCAGGAACACGACCCGGCTCCCGAACAGCGCCGCCCCGAGTCCGGACATCACCCGCCCGCGAAGCGTGGCGGTGGATCCATTCGGCAGCACGCGCGCGAGCCGTGCGTCGAGCTGTCCGTTCTCGGCGGCGCGCAGGCCGGGGATGCGAGTCCGGGTAGCCTCGGCCTGCAACGTCGTCGCGCGACCGAGATGGAGCGTGACGTCGCCGCCGTAGCTCGAGAAGCGATCGGCGCCGAACGTCACCGCCGCTCCCCGATGCGAATCGCCGAAGATCGAGAATGACTGGCCCGCGGCATTCGTGCTCAGGCCCCACGAGAGGCTCCGATACGGGCTTCGCGTTGCCGTGAAGTCGTCGTCCGAGAAGCCGAAGTCGCCGGCGCCCCACGCCTGCAGCACGCCGAGCGGCTGCGAGACTCGTGCGCCCATGCTGTGCTGCGACGCGTTGCCAACGCCGCCCGACTGCCGGGCCGAGCGCGTCATCGAGAAGTAGCGCAGCGAGGCGCGGCTCGAGTACGAGAGCTCGATCGCGGCGGTGCGGAGACCGGTCTCGGGAAGGGGCAGTCCGCGCCCTCCCTGCGAGCGGTGCGAGCTGGCCGACGCGCTGAGCTGGAGATCGTCGACGAGCTCCGTGGAGACCGATGCGTAGTCGTGCCGATTTCCCCGCGTCACGCCGGCGAACGCCGCGTCGCCCATGATGTGCGACAGGTCGTAGGCGACACGGGTGCCGCCGCTCGCGTGTACCGAGTGGCTCAGTCCCGAGCCGTTCTCGCTCTGGCTTCCCGCGAGCTCGAGCGAGAGCCGCATGTCGCCGATCGGATGGAACGTCGATGCGCCGTCGAGCAGGCGCCCTGCGAACTCGCTGCCGGTGCGGTTCAGCGCCGTGAGGGTGAAGAGCGGAGAGTCGCCGATCTCGTTGCGCCGCGTGGAGACGAACGCCGCCTGCTCGGTGCCTCCGTCCCGCTGGTAGCGCACTCGATCGACATACCCGCCGAAGCCGAGCGCCCCGCGCAGGATGTCCACTCCCGCACCCGCGCCGATCTGACCGGTGCTGAGCAGCAGCGACGATCCGTACAGCGCGTCGCCCGCCCGTGCCTGATAGCGCGGCGCGCGAATCTCCAGCGAATACTGATCGCGATCGCCGAACAACGAGCTGGGGCCCGGTGATCCGCGCAGCGTGAAGTCCACCTGCTCGTCGCCGCCCGCGCGGAGCTTTCCGCCACCGGTCATCTCGAACGGCGAGACGCCCGCGTCTCGCTCGACCGCCCGCACCCGCAGCGTGGAGGCCACGGTGTGCCGGGTCTCCGCATGGCCGGGCCGCTGAACGATCGTCACTCGTGTGGACGCCACCGCGCTCACGCTCGTGTCGGCCTGGTCGACGGCGAACAGCTCCAGCACGTCGTCGTGCGATTCGCGGTCCGCGAGCGGCGTGGAGGTGCGCACGCGGACGACGCGCGACTCGTTCGCCGCGAGCGTCGCCGACGCGGGCTCGATGATCGGCGTGCGACCGAGGGCACTCGTCGCGCGAAGCGCGATCGTCTCGGGCACGTTGCCCGTGTTCCGCACCCGAAAGCTCGCCCGCCATTCGGCGCCGGACAGCGCATAGCTCGGCTCATCGGTGAGCACGAGGTCGAGCGAGCGACGCGCGCCGACCTGCACCACGAGCGAATCCTCGGCGACACGCGCATCGCTCGTGGCGGCGGCGAGCAGGATGACGTACCGACCAGCCGCCGCCCGCGCGGGGATTCGGACCGTCACCAGCCAACTGTCCTGTTCGCGCGGCGCGAGTCGGAACGGGAGTCCGCCGAGCAGCACCGACCACTCGGCGGGAGCGACCACGCGGGGCGTCACCAGCACCGTGTCGTCTCGCGTGTTCGACAGTCGCAGTGCGGCGGTGATCGTTCCTCCCGCCTCCGCGGCGCGCACCTCGGACGACAGCGCCGATGAGGTCACCGCGCCTTGCGCGCGGAGCGACAGCGCGTCGGTCGCGAGAAGCGCCGCGACGAGCATCGCTCGCCAGGGCCGGCGCCGAGAGAATGCGGGAGAGCTCGACATCGCCGGCCGCCCTAGAAGGCGAGCCGGTACTGCGCGGCCACCACCTCGTCGGCGCCCGTGTCCACGAACACCACGGCTTTGTAGATGCCGGCCGCGAGGTCGCCGAAGGCGAAGCGCTGTCGCAGCGAGGAACCCGGGTAGAGCAGTCCGCGCTGCTGCTGCACCTTGGCGCGCTGCGTTCCGCTCGCGTCGTAGAGCTCGACCCAGAGCGATGGACGATAGGCGCGCTCACCGCTGTTGCGGACGTCGACTTCGAGCGCGCGCGTGCCCGACGAGTCCGTGACGAGGCGCTGGTTTGCCAGCGCCACGGTGCGGCTGCCCGTCGTCTGCAGATGCGTCGCGATCTGCACGGCGTACCGGATGACCGCGCCAAGTCCGATCTGCCGTGAGCCGCTCACGACGGGCGGTGCGACCTCGCCTTCGACCATGAGGGCACTCCAGTACGTGCCGCGCAGCGTGTCCGCCAAGGGAACGCGCACCGTATACGTGACGGCCACGTCGCTCCCGGCGGGAATCGTGAGCGTGCTCACCGAGGGCTCGATCCAGGCCGCGTTGGAGCGCGGCAGGTCGCCCGGTGCGTCGAAGCGAGACGTACCATCGGCGAAGAAGGTGTAGTCGCTCTTGTAGACGCGCACCGCGTGCGGCTTGTCCGACGAGTTTCGAACGAGGATGGAGCCTTCGTAGCGCTCGCCCGGCGCGGCGTCGTGCTCCACGACCGTGCTGCCGACCACGCTGATCTGCGCGGCAGCGACGCTCGCCGGCACTCCCGAAGCGAGCAGCGCGACGAGTGCGAGCGCCCACGTACCCGACAGGCGCGCCGCGGCGGCGCGCAGGCGGGGCCGGAAGCGCGATGCACGCGTCACGGGTAGTCCAGCAGCGTGAAGGTGACCGTGCGCGACGTTGCCGGCACGACTCCCGCCGTCACGGTGGCCGAGAGGGTGTAGCTGATGTTGACGGTGGAGTAGAACGCCGGCGTGGTCGCGATGACGATGTCCTTCGCGGCGATGCCGAGGGCGACGTAGCCGAGGCTCGTTCCACCCGATGACCCAGTGATCCGGACGGCCAGCGTCACGCCGGCCGGCGTGGCCGTGTTCAGCTGCCCCACGATCTTCTTCTGACCGACGAATGGGACGACGCCCGAGTAGCCGGGCGCCGCGGCGACGACCGAGGTGGGCTGCGCGCCGGCGACGGCCGACGCGATGACGATCGGACCGGCCGGCGAGAGCACCTGCTGCGCCATCGCCGTCTTGCTTCCATAGAGAAGCAGGACGGCGATGGCACCTATGCGGGTGAGCACGGTGACCCGGGACGTCATAGGTCGGTTGGTGGCCCGACCGGGGTCAGGTTCCGCCGGTGATCGTATACGTCACGACCTTGGACGACGAGGCAACGACACCCGCGGTCGCGGTCGCATCGAGCTGATAGGTGACACCGAGGGAGCCCTGGGCGACCTTGGTCACGCCCGTCACCACGTCGACGGCGACGACGCCGAGCGCCTTGAGACCCGCGCTGGTGCCACCGGTCGGGGCGGTCAGGTTCGCCGACAGCGTGAGGCCGGCGGGCATCGCGCTGGGGATCGACGCGGTGATCTTCGCGCCGGTCTGGTTCGTGGTCACGGCCCAGTTGGAGGTCGCGTCGGTGACGCTGGCGGTGGCGCTGCCCGGCGTCGCGGTGCTGATGGTCAGCGACGGGCTACCCGTGAAGGCGATGACGTTGATGGGGTTGACCTGGAACGTCACCGTCTGAGTAGCGGTCTGCGCGCCGGCCAGGCTCGCCGAAGCGAGGACGAGGGCAACCGCGGCCGCACTGCGTCGTGCGAGACTGGACATTTTGTTATCCCTTGTTGGAAGTGGATGGAAAACTTACAACGTGAAAGTATACCGGTCATTATTACAACAGTTGCTCAGCAGCATTACAGTTCTGTCATCCTCTCGCCCCTCGATCGTCACCTATTGTCGAGCCGGCACACACCCATCCAGTGGCAATGCGCGCTCTGCTGATCGAAGACGATCCCCCTAGTGCCCTGCTCAGCCGGCAAGTGCTCGAGCGGGAGGGCTTCGCCGTCGACCTGGCGCAGACTGGGGAGGAAGGGCTCACCCTCGCCCTCATCAACGAGTACGACGCGATCGTCCTCGACCTCGGCTTGCCTGACCGGAACGGCCTTGGCATCGTCCAGGCGCTCCGAAAGGAGGGCCGCGCCACGCCTGTCATCGTTTTGACCGGTATGGTTGACTCCGCCATGACTGTTCGAGCTTTAGACGCTGGCGCCGATGACTACGTCACCAAGCCCCTCGTGATCGACGAGTTCAGGGCTCGGCTCCGCGCCCTCGTGCGCCGCGGTGGCGCGCGCCGAACGGAGCTGCTCACCTGCGCCAACGTCGTCATGAACCGTCTCTCGCGCCGCCTGTTCGTCGACGGCGTGGAGGTCTCGCTCACGGCCAAGGAGCTCCCGCTGCTCGAGCAGCTCCTGCTCAACGTCGACACGGTCGTCACCCGTACCGAGCTGCTCGAGCGGGTGTGGAACATGAACTTCGATCCGGGCTCGAACGTCGTGGACGTGAACGTGGCGCGGATCCGCCAGAAGCTGAGCAGAGCAAAGGCGGGGGTCGTCGTGACCGCGCGACGCGGGCTCGGCTTCGTGCTCTCGCCCTCAGAGCCCCATCGAGAGGAAGGAGATCGGTAGATTGTGGTCCCGCGTTCCGCGCGGAGAGAACCGCAACTGCCACCGACCAGTGAGATGCCCGACGACAACGGCAACGTCCTGTCCGACATCGCGCCCGGCTCCATCCGGCGCATCCATCTCGTCGGCGTGGCCGGCACGGGGATGGGCTCGTTCGCCGGAATGCTCAAGACCGCCGGCTACGAGGTGACCGGGAGCGACGAGAACGTTTACCCGCCGATGAGCGACATGCTCGCCGCGTGGGGCGTGACCGCGATGTCGCCGTACTCGCCCGCCAACCTCGACGCCGCGAACCCCGACCTGGTGATCATCGGGAACGTGATCCGGCGCGTGAACGTGGAAGCCACGGCGGTGCGCGAGCGTGGGCTCCCACAGATGAGCTTCCCCGCGGCCTTCGGCTCGCTCGTGCTCGCGAACAAGCACAGCGTCGTCGTTGCCGGCACGCACGGCAAGACGACCACCTCGGCGCTCATGTCGCACGTGCTCGTCTCGGCCGGCACCGACCCGTCGTTCCTCGTGGGCGGCGTCACGCTGAACGCGAACTCCAACTTCAGGAATGGCGCGGGGCCGTTCGTCGTCGTCGAGGGGGACGAGTACGATACGGCCTACTTCGACAAGGGCCCGAAGTTCCTGCACTACCGCGCGCGCACCGCGATCCTCACGAGCGTGGAGTTCGACCACGCCGACATCTATCGCGACATGGCGCACTACGAGTCGGCGTACGACAACTTCGCCGCCACGCTGCCCGAGGACGGCTTCCTGGCCGTAGCCGCGTCGTACCCCAACGCGGTCGCGATCGCGAAGCGGTCGTCGCGCGCGTACGTGGCCACCTACGCCGCGCAGGGCGACGCGGAGTACGCCGCGGAGAATCTGCGCTTCGGGCCCGAGGGCGCGCGCTTCGTCGTGCGTGAGCCGCGCGGCCGGACCGGAGAGTTCCTGCTCCCGATGTCGGGGCACCACAACGTGGAGAATGCGCTCGGCGTCTACGCCGCGGCGCGCGCGTTGGGGCTCAAGGCGGACGACATCCGCGAGGGGTTCGCCTCGTTCGCCGGGGTGAAGCGGCGGCAGGAGATCCGCGGCCAGGTGGGCGGCGTGCTCGTGATCGACGACTTCGCGCATCATCCCACGGCGGTGCGCGAGACGATCGTCGCGATCCGCCAACGCTATCCGGAGCGCCGGCTCTGGGCGGTGTTCGAGCCGAGGTCCAACACGAGCCGCCGCAACATCCATCAGAAGGAGTACGCCACCGCGTTCGAGGGCGCGACGCTCGCGTCGATCCGCGTGCCCGAGCCGCACGACAAGGTCCCGCTCGACGAGCAGCTCGACATCGGCAAGGTCGTGGACGAGCTGCGCGCGCACGGCATCGAGGCGGACGCGTCGCCCGACGTGGACGTGCTGGTGCGCCGAGTGGTGGACGGCGCGCAACCGGGCGACGTGGTGCTCGTGATGAGCAACGGCGCGTTCGGGGGGTTCATTCCCTCGGTATTGAGCGGGCTGCGCGCTCGATTTGGAGAGGGATGAGTCGTTTGATCGGCTTGGGCCGTGCAACGGCATTGAACCGCTCCACAAGTCCACCGGGGATTGCTCCGTGAGCGAGTCGGATTCCAGTTGGCCCGCCACGCCGCGTACCTGGGGCTGGCAGCGTTCGGCACCGAATAGCGGTTCGCATCGAGCTTGCGTCGTACACTCCTTTTATGAGTATGCAGGGCAGACAGCAATGCGCGAGTGATGGATCTCTGTCCGCCCTGGATCCAACAAGATCTCCAAGCCGGCCCGATGCGACACGATATTCGGTGCCGAACGAAAGTCGCCCAAACGACGTTGCATGGAGGGCCACTCGGAGACCGACTCGTCCACGGAGTGATCCGCGTGGACTTGTGGAGCAGTTCATTGCTGTAGACCTCGGCTGCATCTTTGCGTCGAATCCGGCGCTCTGATTGCAGACCATTGAACTTCAGGAGTTTGAACCATGACCGACCCGCTCGTCCTTCTTCGCCGACTCGCGCTCACCACGCTGATCCTCGCATCGGCATCTGCATCGCCACTCGCCGCGCAGGGCGCCGCGCGCGCGCCGAAGTCCAACATCACCGTGCACTGGCTCGGCCACGCGGCGTTCGAGGTGATCTCGGCTGGGGGCACGCGCATCCTCATCGATCCCTTCCTCACCGGCAACCCGACCACGCCCGACTCGCTGAAGCAGCTGAGCCGCTACACGGGCGCGCTCAAGCCGGCGGCGGTGCTGATCTCGCACTCGCACTCCGATCACACCCTCGATGCGAAGGCGATCGCCACGGGGGCGGGCGCGAAGGTGATCGGTCCGTACGAGCTCGTGGGCTCGCTCGGCATCCCTGAAGCGCAGAACGGCGGCGGCAGTCCGGGCGGAAGCATCAAGGTCGGCGACGTCACCGTGCACATCGTGCCCGCGATGCACTCGAGCGAGCCCGGTCGTCCCGTCGGCTTCGTTCTCACCTTCGCCGACGGCCGCTCGCTCTACCACACGGGCGACACCTGGCTGTTCGGCGACATGTCGCTCATCGAGGAGCTCTACCACCCGAGCATCATCCTGCTCGGCGTGGGCGGCGGACCGTACACCGAGGATCCCGCCACCGCCGCTCTCGCCGTCCGGAAATACTTCCACCCGTCGACGATCGTGCCGATGCACTATGGCACCTTCCCCGGGCTCGCGACCGAGGCGCAGGTGCGCGCCGCGTTCCCCGGCGACCGTCGCGTCGTCGTGATGACCCCCGGTCAGTCGCGGACGTTCTGATGTCCGACGCGATCGCGCCCGCCCTGTCGCCCGCCGAGTGGAGTGGCGTGCTCACGCAGCAGGACGGGCTCGCGCATCTGCGCGAGCAGTTCGGCACGCTCCCCTTCTCCGTCCACGCGATCGCCGCGCTCCTCATGTACGAGCAGCCGTTCGGGTTCACGCAGCAGGACGTACAGGACGAGCGCGAGGTGAGCGAGTACTGCGCCGTGATGGCCAAGCATCATCGCGAGACGGGCGATCAGGTCACCGCCGCCAAGTTCGCGCTGCTGGGGGAGCGGCATCGCGAGCGCGCCGACAAGCTCGCGGCGCTGCTCCCGCCGATGGAATCACCAAAGAGCTGAGCGAGCGCTCCGAGCGTCCGCGCTCGGAGCAGAATCAGCTCGCGGCCGCCGCGGCGGCGATCACGACGGTCTGCTCACCCGGCTGACCATCCACGACGAATCGCACGTGCGCGCCGGCCGGCAGCCGGCGCGTATCGAGATCGGTGATCCACACGCCGAGCCCCGCGTCGTGGGTCATCGCCTCGTGATGCTCGCCCGCATCGATGCGCCAGCTCACGCGCGCCGGCCCCGCCGCCTGGATGCGCAGCGAACACCCGGCGTCGATCTCGCGGATGTGCGACTGCGGCGACCAGATGCTCACGCGACTCGGAACCCGGTGACGCACGTATCGGTCGTACGGCTGCTGCGGCATGTCGAACACGCGTCCGTCCATCAGCGACCGCACCAGCTTCGAGTACTCGGCGTGCGCCCACGCGAGTGGCATCGCGCTGCCGGTCGCACGGCCGTTCGTCAGCTCGAGCGCGGGAACGTCCTCGCGGTCCCACACCTGTTCGGGCAGCATCCCGCCGTCGCTCGCCTGCGCGCGCATCACGCCGAGCAGCTGCACCGCGGTTTCGGGTCGTCCCGCCGCGAGCTCGTAGTGCGCCCGCTCGCCGGCGAGCAGCGGCCAGGGCCGGCCGACCCCGGTCCCGTCGAACGGTGAGCCATCGCTCTTCTCGCCGTAGCCGTCGCCATTGTAGCGGTACCACGCCGGCCCCGTCGCGGTGCGCGTGCGCAGCACCTCGTCGATCACGCGCACGGTGTTGACGATGCGCGCGTCCTTCGCGTCGCGCAGGCCGAACCGCACCAGCCCCAACGCGTCCGGGCTCACGACGCCGGCGTAGTGCTGCCAGCTGTTCTCCGGCAGGGCGTTCTTGATCGGGATCATCCCGCAGCTCGCGGGCGACTCGTCCGCGACGTCCGACGGCGCGATGCGCACGTAGTAGCCCTCGACGCCGATCTGGCGCGCGAGCGGCGTGTCTGTCACGTACGTCCAGCGCTCGATGTTCGCGTTCCACGCGTCGGCGGTCGTCGCGAGCAGCTCGGCGACTCCATGCTCACCCGCACGCTCGGCGAATCGCGACGCGACGATCAACGCGGCGACCTGCGCCGCGATCGTGAAGGGCGAGTAGCCGCCGTTCTCCTCCCAGCGATCCTGTCCCGTGACGGGGCCATTCCGCACCAGATAGCCCGCGGCGCGGCGGATCATCGGCCACGGATCCAGGTCGGAGAGCTGATCTTCGCGCCGCAGCAGCTCGGCGAAGAGAATCGGGAACGCCGTCTCGTCCATCTGCACGCCTGTCCAGTACGGCGTGCCGTCGAGCCAGAGGTTCTGCGCCCAGTTTCCGCCCGCCTCCTGGGTGCTCACGAGATAGCGCAGCGTGCGGCGCGCGCGCATGTGATGTCCCACGGCGATCAGCGCGCCGGCGCACTCGACGAGATCGCGCGGCCACACGAGGTGGTAGCCGCCCAGCTCGTGGTCGCCCTTGGTGTTGCCCCACGGGATGCTGAGGCTCGCGATCAGTGCACCGGACGCGCGCTTGTCCTCGTGCGACGCGAGGATCGCGGCGCTCATGTGATACAGATCCAGCACGCTCGCCGGAAGATCGATCGACGGTCGCTTGCGGCGATCGCCGCGCGGCGGATTCTTGCGCGTCGTGGTGCGCGCGCGCGTGCTGCGATGCGCGTAGCTCGCCAGGTCGCGCTCCGCGCTCTGCCGGCTCGCCTCGGGGTTGGTGGCACCCTCCGTCGACGGCGCGGGGCCGATCGTCTGCTCGTGGAAGCGCGTCCATCCGCGCACGTACGACCGCTCGATCCCGCTGAAGTGCGACGCGAGCGTCATGCGCGCACGTTGCGCCGCCTCGGCGGGCCCGCCGCCGAACGCGAGCGCGATCACGACCTCGAGTGCGTCCTCGTCGTGCCGCGCGCGCCGTGCGGATGCGAGATCGATCTCGCCGGTGAGCGCGACGTTGCCGTTGCGGGCCTCGACGAACCGGTCGGTCAGCTCGCCGGCGCGCTTCACTTGATGCCATCCGTCGTTCACGCCGACGTAGCCGCAGCTCGTCGCACGCCATCCCGCGTCGCACGCGAGCGCGATCGAGACCTGATCGCGCCGCGCGAACAGCATCGGCTCTCCCTTGTACGCGCCGCACCACGCGTCGTTGCCGTAGCCCTGATTGCCGATGTGCGGCGCGAGCAGCGCGAAGAGCCGGTAGTCGGTCGGCGATCCGACGAGCGCCCGGAAGCGGATGCGCTGGACCAGCACGTCGCGCTCCGGATCGGTGAGGATCGTCTTCTCGATCTCGAATCGGTGGCGCGTGCAGCGGTTGGTCACGCGATAGCCCGGCACGCCTGGGCCGAGCAGGTGCACCGCGCTCGTCGTGTCGCGCTTCTCCTCGGAGAAGAAACCGTCGGGCGCCGTCACGAGCAGGCCGAGGTCGCGGATGTTCGCCTGGTCGACGCGCGGGTAGTAGACCTCGTCGATGATGCCGTGCGACAGGGTGAACCAGACGAGGCTGCGTCCATCGAGCGCCGTCCCGACGCCACTCTTGGCGCTCGAGGTCCAGCGCGGCTCCGCCCCTGGTCCGCCAGGCGCGGAGACGCCAGGCGAACCGACCGGCTCACTCACCTGCGTCAGTCGTCATCCCACAGGCGATATCCCCCGCGAAACGCGTTCGCGTTGTTGCCGCGGCGCGTGTTCTCGGGCAGCTCGTCCATGAAGCGAACGTTCCCACCGCCGAGCACCGTGTAGTCGGCGTTCGTGGCCGCCGCGAGGAGGCCGACGATCTCGGCCACGTTGCGGCGCCACTTCCGCTTGCCGGTGCGCTTGAGTCCCGCCTCGCCGATCGTCTCCTCGTAGCTCTTCCTGTCTCGAAAGGGGAGATGCGCCAGCTCGAGCGGAACGACGACGCCGTGGCTCACGAGCGTCGTGCCGAGCCCCGTGCCCAGTCCGAGAAAGAGCATCGTGCGACCGGAGTAGCTGCCGAGTGCCTGCATGGCCGCGTCGTTGATCATTCGCACCGGGCAGCCGAACGCGCGCTCGAAGTTGAACCGCGTCCAGCCTCCGCCAAGGTTGACCGGCTCCTTGGCCGGCCGGTTCTTCGCGACGGGACCGGGATAGCCGATGGTGATCGCGTCGTAGCGCCAGCCCGCAGTCGCTTCGCGGACCTCGGCGACCATCTGGCGAGGGGAGAGCGCGGGCCCGGAGGGGACCTTGATCGGAGAGCGGCGGCCGGTGGCGAGCAGCTTCACGTTGGAGCCGCCCACGTCGATGACGAGGATTTTCACGCAGGGAAGAATCATCGGTCCGTCGCACGGACGCAATGCGGCGCCGGCGCTCGTCATCGTTTGCGCCATGTCGGCGCGCACCACACCTTTCGCGCATGCGCCCACACTTCCTCGCCTTTCGACGCGTGCTGCCCGGAGGGATGATCGTGCTCGTCTCTCTCGCCGTGGCGGAAGATGGGCAGGTGCGCGGTCTGCTTCAGGTGGAACGGCGGCGTGATCCCACGCGGCAGCTGTTCGGCACCGCCCCGCTCATCGCGGAGGCAACGGGCCCCACCCAACAGGACGTCTTGCGGCAGCTCCGCGAGCTGGCCGAGAACGACGCCGAGGTCGCCTTGCGCATGGCCGAGTGGGAAGCGGCGCATCCGTCGGCGCCGAGGGACCGCGCGGAGGGGTGATCCGTGCCGTCGTCACTGCGCGAACAGGGCCAGCTCCGGGATCTACTCGGAGCGAACGTGTGACCCGACTGCCCACGCGAGGCCGATGCTCGTCGAGGTGACCGAACCTTTCGACGACATCGTGCTCGATGCCTCGAGCGGACCTCGGCAGATTCACGCGCAGCTGCAGGGCGAGCCGCTGGGCACGATCGAAGTGGAGGTGAGCGACGGCCGGGTATCGGCAGACGCGATTCGTGCGGCAGTCGCGGAGCAGTTCGCGCCGATCGTGCTCGCGCGCTACCTCACCCTGCGCGGCGTGTCGAACAGCGACGCGCTCGCCGACGAGCTCTGGCCTCGCGCGCATCCGCTGGCCGACGCGCTTGGCGGCGTGATCGACGCAGTGGCAGCCCTGGCTCGCCGGAATGACGATGGTCGGAGGCGCGGCATGCCGCGGCGACTCGTCATCGACGTCGGTGGCCGGATCCCGGCCTTCGTGCTCGGCCGGCGCAACGTGAGGATAGAGCTGCGCCTCGGAGATGCCGTCGCGTCGTCGGTGGAGTACGTGGTGGGCCCGGCCGGCATCGCGAGCGGCCATGCGCTGCGCGCCGCCGCGATCGACGCGTCGGCCGCGTCGCTCGAGCGCGTCGTCGTCCGCGAAGCGCTGCTCGGGTTACCGCTCGATCGCACGCCGCTGCGCGAGCGGCTCGCCCGGCGCGTTAGGCCGACCGGCTAGACGGCTGGATTGGAGCTCGCGGGCGAGCCCGCGCCACGACGGCAGCGCGGGCTCGGCGACCGCGATGCTGGATCAGGAGCGCGACGCGTCGACGGAGATCTTCAGATCTTCATTGAGCGTGGCGTCGCCGCTGATGATCGACGCCCAGGACAGCTCCTTTCCGTTCCGCTTGCCCTTCTCCACGACCTTCACCCCATCGGGCGCGATCGTGATGGTGTACAGCCGGCCCTGATGTTCGAGCTCGCGCTTGATCGACTTGTCCAGTTTCGTCGCCATGGGTCCTCCGAGGGTGATCTCGCCCCGCGTGGCTGCGCGGTGCAGGCGTGATGGGAAAAGGCTGGCTCGCTCGCGCACGCCGCGATGGGCCCGTCATGGGAATCCGTCGATGCTCCCGCAACGGTAGACGGCTCGCCCCTGTCCGGCGATACAAAGTGAGGTCCGGACGGCGCTGGGGCATGTGCCCGGAGTAGTTACTACCGCACGACAGTACGCGGGTGAACTCGGAGTTACTACCGCACGACAGTACGCGGGTAAACACGGGAGGAGGACCGAGGATTGGCATACCGGTCCCTCAGACGTGGGGCCCCCTATGGAGAGATCGCTGCGCCCTGCAACGCGATCTCTCCATAGGGGGCGCGAATCAGGAGGGCCAGTATGCCAATCCTCCTACCAAAGTCCGAGTACCCGCGTACTGCAGTGTGCACTCCCACTCAGGTTCCCTCGAGCGCCCGCTGCCTCGCGTCCAGGTGCGACCGATCGGCGATCGCGAACGCAAACGGCCCGTGCTCACGGAACTCGATGATCGTCACCGATCCCACCGGACAGTCGAAGCGATAGCGAAAGCGTCCGACGTCCACGCCGAGCAACGCGCAGATCGCCACGCGGATCGTCGCCTTGTGCGCCACGATCAGCACGTTGCCGTGATCGTGCTCCGCGGCGATCGACTCGAGCTCGCGCGTCACGCGCTGCGCGAGCGCCACCGCCGTCTCCCCTCCGGTGGGCGGGTTCCACGCCGGGTCGGCCGTCCATCGCAGATAGTCGGCGTGGTATCGCTCGTTCACCTCGGATGCGCTCATCCCGTCCCAATCGCCGTAGTCGATCTCGGCGAAGCCGTCGCGGGTGACGACCGGAACGCCGACGGCCGCGGACAGCGGAGCCGCAGTCGTGACCGCGCGCGTGAGCGGGCTCGAGTAGATCGCCTTCCACTCCTTTTGCCGGTAGCTCGCGGCGAACGCCTCCGCCATCAACAACCCCTCCTCGGTGAGTGACGGGTTCATGCGCCGTCCGCTGAAGAGGTTGCCGCGGCTCGCGTTGGTCTGGCCGTGGCGGAGCAGGTGGAGACGGAGAGTCATGCGGGCACGAGGGTGAAGTGTCGCGGTGGAATCTAAATCACCTCGCTCGCGCGCTCCCACTCGCGCGCGCTCCGGCTCGCTCGCGCTCCACTCGCGTTCGCTCGTGCCCATGCGCGCGTCGTCGTTGCTCGCTCACACGAGCGAAGCCGGGCACAACGTTTGCCCTGTCCGCCGCATCGCGGGCCGCCTCGCTCGCCTGAAGATCATCACCAACACGGAGCACGAACGATGTCCGAAATGGATTCGCTGAGAGAGCTGTACGTCGAAGAGATCAAGGATCTCTACAGCGCCGAGAATCAGATTCTCAAGGGTCTGCCTCGTATGATCAAGGCGGCGTCGCACCCACAGCTCAAGAAGGCTTTCACGCAGCACGAGGCGCAGACGCGCCGGCAGGTGAAGCGGCTCGAGCAGATCGCCAAGGAGCTCGGCGAGAAGCCGACCGGCAAGAAGTGCGTCGGCATGGAAGGAATCATCCAGGAGGCGAAGGATCTGCTCTCGGAGAAGCCCGAGCCGAACGTGCTCGATGCCGGACTGATCGCGGCGGCTCAGCACGTGGAGCACTACGAGATGGCCGGCTACGGCACCTGTCGCGTCTGGGCGAATCTGCTCGGCTATGAGAAGCAGGCCGCGCTCCTCGAGCAGACGCTCCAGGAGGAGAAGGACACCGACATGCTCCTGACCCAGATCGCCGAGTCGCAGATCAACATCGACGCGGAAGAGGCGGAGGAAGAGGAGTAGGCTCGAGTGCTGAGTGCGAAGTGACTGCACGGCCCCGGGATGCTTCGGCGTCCCGGGGCCGTTCGCTTTCTCCCATCACTCGCGCTGCCCACGACTCGCTACCACCTCCCGCTGCCGCTACGCGCTGCCACGCACAGGGGGTGGTCCTCTTCTTGACAGCCTGCCCCCGCCAGCCTAGTCTGCTTCCCATGATGTTCAATTCGCGCTACACGTACACGCGGACGACGACGACGACTCCCCTTCGGGGCGGCGGCGCACTCTCCGTGTAGCGACAGCGCACACGATGATGCTCACGCGGCCCCTCGGAAGGGGCCGCGTTTTTTATCGCTACCTTGTTCGTCTTACCCGTTGCGCCGCGCGCGCGGCTTCCTGATCCGGAGCTCCATCCATGCCCGCCCAAGCACGTTCCGTCGTCGTCCACAAGTTCGGCGGCGCCGCCCTCGCCGACGCCGGCGCGATCGCCAGCGTCGTCCGCTTGCTCGCGCTCGACCGCACGGGAACGCGCCGTGTCGTCGCGGCGTCGGCGCTGATGGGCGTCACGGACGCGCTCGCATCGATGACGACGCTTGCGGCTGCGGGCGATCTGGATGGCGCGCTCGACGCCGCCCGCGCGCTGCGCTCGCGCCACCTCGACGTCGCCACGGACCTGATGCTCGACGCGCCCGCCGTGACCGAAACGATCGACGCCTCATTTGAAGATCTCGAGCGGCTGCTCGACAACGTGGCCGGCGCGCGCGAACTCTCGCCACGCACGCGCGACGACGTGCTCGCGCGAGGCGAGCGACTGTCCGCGCTCATCCTCTCCGCCGCACTCGACCGCGCCGGCATCGCGAGCACGGTCGCCGACGCGCAGGCGTTCCTCCACACCGATGGCCGCGCCGGCAACGCCGCGCCCGACCTCGCGCGCACCGATCTCTCCGCGCGCGCCGCGCTCGAGCCGCTGCTCGACAAGGGATTCCTCGTCGTCGTGCCCGGCTTCATCGGCTCGGGCAAAGACGGCGAGATCGTCACCCTCGGCCGAGGCGGCACGGATCTCACCGCGACGGTGCTCGCGCGCGCGCTCGAGGCGAGCGAAGTGACGCTCTGGAAGGACGTCGCCGGCTGCATGACGGCCGATCCGCGACTGGTGCCCGACGCACGCGTCGTTCCACTGCTCGACGCGCGCGAAGCGTCGGAGCTCGCGTACTACGGCGCGAAGGTGCTGCACCCGCGCACGCTCGTACCGCTGCAGGCCGGCACCATCCTTCGCATCCGTCCCTTCGCCGATCCCGAGGCCGCCGGCACCACGATCGTGCCCGGCCGTCCCGCTGGCGGCTCGCCGGTGCGCGCGCTCTCGGCCATCCTCAAGCAGGCACTCGTCACCGTGCAAGGCAACGGCATGATCGGCGTGCCGGGCGTCGCGGCGCGCACCTTCGGCGCGCTCGCCAACACCGGCGTCTCGGTCTCGATGATCTCGCAGGCATCGTCGGAGCATTCCATCTGCTTCACGGTGCCCGAGACGGAAGCCGCCCGCGCCGTGGCCGCGCTCCGCGAAGCGTTCTCCGAGGAGATCAGCCGCAACGAGGTGGACGACATCGAGCTCATGACCGGTCTCGCGACGATCGCCGTCGTCGGCTCCGGCATGGTCCACACCCCCGGCATCGCGTCGCGCATCTTCGGCGCGGTCGCGGGCGCCGAAGCGAACGTCGTCGCCATCGCGCAGGGCGCGTCGGAGCGTATCGTCTCGTTCGTCGTCGACGGCGGCCAGGCGCCCGCTGCGCTGCGCGCCGTGCACTCCGCCTTCCATCTCCACAAGGTCGGCGGTGGCAAGGTCGGCCGTCGCGCGCGCGGCACCGACATCATCCTGCTCGGCTTCGGCCGCGTCGGCCGCGAGCTGGTGAGCCAGGTGAGCGCGCTCGCGCGCGACGGCCGCGCCCCGGTGCGCGTCGTCGGGCTGATCGACAAAGCCAGCTACGTGTTCGACGCGCGCGGCCTGAGCCAGCGCCGGCTCGCCTCGCTCTCGCTGCACAAGCAGAAGGGCGGCACGCTCGGCGACGTGCGCGGCGGCGAATGGGGCGACGCCCGCGAGGCCGTCGACTACATGGGCGGGCACTCGCTCATGCGGCCGGTGCTCGTCGACGTCGCGAGCGGTGACACCGCGCCCGCGCTCCTCGCTGCGATCGCGCACGACATGGATCTCGTGCTCGCCAACAAGGTGCCGCTCGCCGGCGACATCTTCTCCGCCCGCGCCATCCTGCAGGATGCGCGTGCACGCGGCCGGCGCGTGCTGCACGAGGCCACCGTCGGCGCGGGCCTTCCCGTGATCGACACCCTGCAGCAGCTCCTCGCCTCGGGCGACCGAGTGCACAGCGTGGAGGGCTGTCCCTCGGGTACGATGGGCTATCTCTTCAGCGAGATGGCGCGCGGCAAGTCGTTCAGCACCGCGGTGCGCGACGCGATGGCGCTCGGCTACACGGAGCCCGATCCGCGCGAGGATCTCTGCGGTCTCGACGTCGCGCGCAAAGGGCTCATCCTCGGCCGGCTGCTCGGCTACGCGGGCGAGCTCACCGACGTCGCCGTGGAGTCGCTCGTCCCCGAAGCGCTGCGCAGCGTGACGAAGGACGAGTTCCTCGAGGCACTGCCATCCATCGACGAACGGTGGGCTGGTCTCGTGAAAGACGCGCGCGACCGCGGCGAGGTGCTGCGATACCGTGCGCGCGCCACGCGCGGCGGTGTGCGCGTCGGTCTGGTCGGCGTGCCGATCGGCAGCGCGCTCGGCTCGCTCGACGGCACCGACAACCTCTTCGTCTTCACCACCGCGCGGTATCGCGAGCGGCCGCTCGTGGTGTCCGGTCCAGGCGCCGGCGCCGAGGTGACCGCGGCGGGCGTGCTCGGTGACCTGCTGCGCATGGTGGCCGCGTGACGTCCGCGGCCGCGTCGCGAGCGGGCAGCGTGGCCACGCGCGTGGTGGTCTCCGTGCCCGGCGGCATCGGCAACCTCGGACCCGGCCTCGACGTGCTCGGCTGCGCCATCGCCGGGCTGCGCGACGAGGTCACGGCCGAGTGGTCCGACACGCCCGGCATCACGCTGCTCGACGCGGGTCATTCCGAGCTGCCGCGCGAGCCGGAGCGCCACACGTCGGCGATCGCCGCGGCCGCCGTGCTCGACATGGCGCGCCGCGCCGGCGTCACCCAGCCGGCGCCAGGCATCGCGCTCTCGGTGCGCAAGGAGCTGCCGCTCTCCGGTGGACAGGGAGGGAGCGCCGCGTCTGCCGTCGCCGGTGCGGTGGCGGCGAACGCACTGCTCGGCGCCGCCCTCGACGAACACTCGCTTTTCCTCTGCTGTCTCGCGGCCGAGGAGACAGTGGCGGGCCGGCATCTCGACAACATCGCGCCCTCGTTGCTCGGCGGCATCGTTCTCATTCGTTCGCTCGACCCGATCGACGTCGTGCGCCTGCCGATCCCGACGGGGCTCCGCGTCGTGATGGCACATCCGTCGCAGCGGCTTCGCACGTCGGACGCGCGCGGCGTGCTCCCCGCCTCGCTGCCGCGTGCGGTCGCGCTGCATCAGATGGCGCAGGTCGCGGCGATCGTCGCCGCATGTTATTCCAACGACCTCGCGTTGCTCGGTCGATCGATCGACGACCGGATCGCCGAGCCCGCGCGCGCGCGCCTGCTGCCCGGCTTCGTCGCGGCGAAGAACGCCGCGATGACGGCGGGCGCACTCGGCGCGTCCATCTCGGGCGCCGGCCCTACCGCGTTCGCGCTGGTGGACGGCCACGCCACCGGCGAGCGCGTCGCTGCGGCGATGCGCAACGCCTATGCGAGCGCCGGCGTGGAGTGCGTCGCGCGCGTCACGGAAGTTGACCCCAACGGCGCGGTCGTGAGGACCGCATGAGTATGCCCGTCGAAACCTTGAGCCCCATCACGGTCGCCGCCGAGCGGCTGAGCATCGTGCGGTGCGCCGCGTGCGGCGAGACGCTGGACGATCTGACCGCGCGAGCGACCTGCCCCGCGTGCGGCGGCCTGCTCGCTGTCGAGCACACCGCCCCGGACCTCACGGGCGCCGAGCTGCGCAGCCTGTTCGACGATCGGCTGGGCGCCGCGGCCTATCGTGGTCCCGCCGCGGGCCGCTCTGGCGTGTGGCGCTTCCGCGAGATTGTGCTCCCCGCCGCGCGCCTCGAGGACATCGTCAGTCACCCCGAGGGCAACACGCCGCTGATGGCTCGCGACGCGGTGGCGAGCTTCGCCGGCGTGAGCGATCTCTTGCTCAAGCACGAAGGGCACAATCCCAGCGCGTCGTTCAAGGACCGCGGGATGACCGCCGCGCTCACCCAGGCGAAGCGCATCGGCGCCCTCGCCGTGGCGTGCGCGTCGACGGGCAACACCTCGGCGTCGCTCGCCGCCTACGCGGCGCAGGCGGGCATTCCCGCCTTCGTGCTCGTTCCGGAAGGACGCGTCTCGGCCGGCAAGCTCGCGCAGACGCTCGCCTACGGCGCCCACATGATCCGGCTCCGCGGCGACTTCGACGACTGTCTCGAGCTCGCCCGCGCCGCGTCGGAGCAGCTCGGGATCTATCTGGTCAACTCGCTCAACCCGTTCCGGGTGGAGGGGCAGAAGACGATCGTGCTCGAGCTGCTCCAGCAGCTCGGCTGGGAGTCACCCGACTGGATCGCGCTTCCGGCTGGCAACCTCGGCAACACCGCCGCGTTCGGAAAGGCGCTCCGCGAGGCGCACGCGCTGGGGCTGATCGCCCGGGTGCCGCGGATCCTCTCCGTGCAGGCCGCGGGCGCCGCGCCCTTCGCGGCCGGCTTCGCCGACGACTTCGCGACACGGCGCCGGGTGCGCGCCGAGACGGCCGCGACCGCGATCCGGATCGGAGATCCGGCGTCGTGGGACCGCGCCGTGGAGGCGATCCGCTTCACGAACGGTCACGTCGTCTCCGTGAGCGACGCCGAGATCTTCGCCGCCAAGCGCGTGATCGACGGGTGCGGAGTGGGGTGCGAGCCGGCGAGCGCGGCGAGCGTCGCCGGAGTGCGGGCTCTCGTCGAGAAGGGCGTCATCGGTCGCGGCGAGCGGGTCGTGTCCGTCCTGACCGGACACCTGCTCAAGGACCCAGACGCCGCGCTGGCCACCCGCGCCGGCGGGGGACTCGGGTCGGACGCCGCGCTCTCGCGCGAGGAGGCGCTGGCGCATCTCGGACGCGTGATCGCGCGTCCGGGCACTGAATAGCCGCACTATGTCAGAATTCTGGACTTTTGTGCGAATGGGGTGACGTTCTTGCAGTGGCTGCCGAGATGCTCCGCAAGTGGGATGAGCCGCGGAAGGAATCACGTCTCGAGGAGCCGATGTACCAGATGCCGGAACGTCGCGATCGACTCAACAGGGAAGCGAGCGACGCGAGGACCCGGGTGGTCGTCGACGGGCGGGGCAATGAGTGGCTGGTGCGCGAGGTAGACACGCCGCAGTCATGGGCACACGCGAAGCGGTGCCTGATCTTCAGCTCACCGTCCGTCGTACGGCGCCTGTGGAGCTACCCCGAGAGCTGGGACCGCCTGTCGTCGCGCGAGCTGCTCGCGCTCATCCAGGACGAGCCGAGATCGAGCTGACGATCTTTGTGGGTGCGGCGCCCCGTCAGGCGGCCGACGCGGCCTTCATCTGGCGGGCCATCAGCAGGTAGCAGGGCTCGGCGGTGTCCACCAGCTGCGCCTCGTCCGGGTCCACGACTTCGACGTACTCGCGCAGTGCGTGGGCCGGAACCATCTGCTTGACGATCGTCACCGTGTCCGTGTCCACGCGGCGGCCCACGCCGTCACGCAGCTCCAGATCGAGCGACTCGTAGCGCTCGAGCACTTCGCGGAAATGGTGAAGGCGCGCGGCCTCGTCGAGGAGATCGTCCGCATAGGCAGGCGCGCCGTTGCTACACGAGTGCAGGTACTCGGCCTGGGTCGGAATGACCGTCTCCACCAGCTCGATGGCCGGAGGCGCGGTCAACTCGGCGATGATGGGCTCGACGAACTCGAACGCCGGCATCGGAATGAAGTGCCAGACACGGGCGCCCATCGGCAGCTCGTCCGAGGGGAAGAGTGCGCCCGTGTAACCGAGCACCTTGCCATGACTCACCAGTGCGTAGTGCGTCGACATCGAGCCTCTGCTCCGAATCATTGGTCCTCTCGCGTGACGATCCGAGCGGGGAGGCGTCACGGCCGGCGAACGAGCACATGAACAACGACTGACCGCTGAGTCTGCGTACGCAACATGACGTTGCGCACCGGAGCTTCTCCGTGACGGGAATCACAGAGAACGGTCGCACGGCATGCGCACCGGAGGAGACCGGCGCGCAGTGGTGAAGAGCTGTGAGTGAGGTCCCATGCGCGCGGGCAGGCGTGCGCGCAGCGCCAGATTACAGCGTCACCACGTGGCCGTCCAGAGCGATTTCGTGCGAGGATGGACCGCCGTCACGCGGCGTCGTAGTACGCCTCGATCGCCCACCGCACCGTGTCCTCGAGGAGCGCATCGGCGTTTCTCAGTGCCTGCGCGGCTGGCATCTCCAGCACGATCGCGTGGCACGTCCGCTTGGCCATCCGCACCGCGACCTCCGGCGAATGTTCTTCGTCGCGGAGCCGGTGCACATAGGCGCGAACCGCGATGCGGATCTCGAGCCGGCCCGCCGCTGCGGATTCGCGGTTCGCCGCCAGCTCCGACAGGAGGGTGTGGAGCGCCTCGTGGGAGTCGCGGACCCTGCGGAACTCCGCAACGGACCGCTGGTGGCGTTCGACGGAGCAAAGGAACACCGCGTAGGCGTTCATCGCGCGCTCGATTGCTCGATGCTCTGGTTGGCCTGCCCCCGTCTCGTCGAGCGAGCCGCGAACGGAATGCTGCTGATCGTCCGTCATCCGACGCCTGCACGAAGTGCGGCGTCGCCAGAAGCGCCGGAGAGTCCGATGACCGCTCATGAGCGGTCGGCGCGCCTGGTGAACGGATGCGCGCGCGGTGGCAATCTGCCCGCGCGGTGGACAAAGTCAAATCGGCGATCGAGCTCAGGCGCTCCAGGTCCGTGTGTCGTCGAGGGGGAAGAGCGCCGAGCGGATGTCGAGCGCCAGCGTGCGAAAGCGGTGCGCGCTCGTGACCGGAATGTGCGCCCGGGAGAAGAGCACCACGGCGAACAGCTCCCCGGAGCGCAGCATGCCCCCGAAGCCGACCACCGATCGGATGGCGTACGGGATCACGAAGTCGGTCTGGGCCGGAATCGCCGGGCTGTCCAGGGCATCCTCGACGTGAAAGACGTCGTAGGTTCGCGCCTCGCCGGCGCGCGACGGCGCCTCGTTCTTCCGGGTGATGCTCTCCAGATCGACGCCCAGATCCTCGAGCAGCCGTGCGATCATGGGCGCGGCGCGCACGATCTCGGCGCTCGGCAGGGGGATGACGCGATGCGCGCGCGAGGTGTGCCGCGAGTTCCAGGACGGCTCGTCGCCCGCCGTTCCGAGCAGCGTCAGGCAGCGGAGGGCGGGGTCGGGAGCAGGCTGCCCGAGGTCGCGGGCGACGAGCGTCTGCAGCGCCGGCTCGAGCGATCCGAACGGGTGGGTCTTGTAGAACCGCACCAGGGCGCAGCTTCGCGCTCCCGTGTGGACGTCGACACAGTGCTCGTGGAAGTAGCGCACGACGCTGCCCGCCGCGTCCTCCAGGCTCCCGCAATCACGCAGCGCTCGGCGCAGCGCGATCCCGGTGCGGAGCATCGCTCCGACGGTCACGTCGGAGACGTCGAGCGGGCCGAAGTCCGGAGTCGAGGGCATCGATGCAGTTGGCTGAAGATGGAGGCGCAGTTGCGTTTCGCTCGGCAGGCAAGCTATGTGTCGCTGCCGATGCGCACTACGAGCGCCGTCGGTGTGGCGCCCTCGCAGAGCCGGCAAACCCAGCGGCCGGCGACGTGCATATACTCGCGGAGCGATGACAGGCGACAAGGATCCCGGACTCGTCTCCAAGGCGGTCGAGCGCGCGTCCCGATCGGACGATTCGTCGCTCACGCCGACGGTGAACCCATCGGTGGTGGCGACGCCCGTCGTGCCCGGCGCTCCCGCTCCCGACATCACCCGCACCGGCGACGCGGTGGACAGCCGCCGCGGACGGTCGGTCGAGGCGACGCTGCTCACCGCGCTCGCGCTGCTCTACACGCTGTACTTCGCGCGCGAGTTCCTCATCCCGATCGTCTTCGCGCTGCTGCTCAACTTCCTTCTCAGCCCGCTCATCAGGCGACTGGTGCGGCTGCACATCAAGCCGCCGATCAGCGCCGCGTTTCTCGTGCTGCTGCTCATCGTCGCCGTGGGCGAAGGCGCGTACCAGCTCGCCGGACCGGCGCAGCGCTGGGCCCTGACCGCGCCACAGAGCTTCGCCCGCGCGCAGGGCAAGCTCCGGTCGATCATCCGTCCCGTGCAGCAGGTGACGTCGAACGTGCAGCGCGCAGCCGATGCGGTCGGAGGGCCAACCGAGAAGAAGGCGCCCGCGGTCGTCGTACAGGCGGGGCCGAGCGTGTCGTCGAGGCTGTTCGGCACGACGCAGCGCATCGCCGCCGGACTGCTCGAGATCTTCATCCTGCTCTACTTTCTGCTCGCGGGCGGCGACCTCTTTCTGCAGAAGCTCATCAAGGTCCTGCCGCACTTCAACGACAAGGTGAAGGCGGTCGAGATCGCGCGCGCCACCGAAGCGGCGGTGTCGGCCTATCTCTCCACCGCGCTGCTGGTGAACGTGGTCGAAGGCGCGCTCGTCGCCGCGGTGCTCTGGATGCTCGGCATGCCGAACGTGCTGCTATGGGGCGCGCTGGTCGCGTGCTTCGAGTTCGTGCCCTATCTGGGCGCGCTCGCCGCGGTGGTCGTGCTCACGGTGGCGGGACTCACGACCTACGACGAGGTCGGCCGCGCGCTCCTCGTGCCCGGCAGCTTTCTCGCCATCAACCTGCTGCAGGCGAACCTGATCACGCCGATGCTGCTCGGCCACCGGCTCACGCTCAACCCGGTGGCGATCTTCATCGGGCTCGCGTTCTTCTTCTGGATCTGGGGCGTGCCCGGCGCGTTCCTCGCCGTGCCGCTGCTCGCGACGTTCAAGATCTTCTGCGACCACATCGCGTCGCTCGCCGCGATCGGCGAGTTCCTCGGCCAGCGCGACGAGGAGGAGCGGCGTGCGACGGCGCGGGTGTCGATGATCTACAGGCGGCAGGAGTAGCGCGAGCGGCACTGCCGTACGCTCGGGGCGACCGGCGCTGGGTGCTGAACCGAACTACAACGGCGTGTACGCCGGGACGACTGACGTACTCTGGACACTCGGATTGGCATACTGGCCATTCCAATTCGTGGATGGCCGTCCGTGGAGATCGGCCCTGACCGTCGCAGGGCCACGGGCCGACGCCTATCCAGGTGCGTCCAATCATTGAGGATTGGTTGGATGTCGGTCGCCGTGCGCCGTACGAAGGTACGACCCTACGGTACCCAGTACCCCAGTTCGTAGCCCGGCGAGCTCACCACTTCTTCAGCACTTTCGCCAGCTTCTCGGCGATCAGCTTGGTGTCCGTCTCGCCGTCGGCGATCCCGGCGTCGATCGACTCCACCTCTCCCCCTGGCTCGCGCTCCAGGTCCACGAGCCAGCCGAGCCCGGGCCCGCCGCATCGTGCTCGCGCTCCCGAGCGGAGATGCACCGTGAGCAGCCCGGGGAAACCGTACTCCACCAGGCTGCCTTTGAGCTTCCGCTGCAGCGCTGACGCCACCGCGTGGCCGCGCTCGTGAGTGATGGTCGCGGCGTCGCTGATCGCGTGCTCGAACGTCGAGCTCATCATGATGTCGGGCGGCAGCTCGAACTCCGCCAGTGGATCGTCGTCGTCGGGGTGCTTCGCCATGTCGGGACAGGCTACGAGAAGTGGGCCACGATGGCCCGTGCTTTGAGATCGCCAGCGACGCGCAAAGGTTCCGTCGATCGCGAGATTCCAACTTGGCGCTCGGCGCCGGCCTGAACCAGCCGCGACGCGGCCCTCGCTGGTCGGCATCACTCCAGCGGCGTCATCCGCGCGCAGGCCGATGGCTTCACGCCGCCGCGCCTGCTGCCCACGACGTCCACGGACGCCTGCAGCACCAACAGTGCGACGAGCGCGCCTCGCGTCACCGCCCAGCGCGGTGCCCACGGGCGCGAGCGCAGCAACCACCAGCCGAGCGTCGCCAGCGCCCCTTCCAGCAGGAAGTCGAGCACGGGCCACTCGTACAGGCGAAGACCTTGCATCTCGCTGCCTGGCCAGAACAGCTTGTGCCCCGTCACGAAGTCGAGCGGCACGTGCGCCAGCACCAGCACCAGCGCGAGCAGCCCGGTCGCGCGCTGATTCGTGAACAGAAACGCGGCGCCGCCCGTCACCGCTCCGATCAGTGCCGCCGCGGGGATCGTGTGCGAATACAGCCCGTGTGGGTTGCAGCTTCCCGCCACGACGAACAGCGCGTCCACGATGTCCGGCGCCATCGACGCGCCGAGCAGCCAGAGCAGCGTGCTGTCGCGCCGGACCGCGTTCGCGGCCGCGGCGAGCCCGAGGTGTCCGGTGATCACGTCGGCAGGAACCGACGCACTTCTTCCAGCAATCGTCTCGGCGCCACCGGCTTGCTCAGATACGCGTCGCTCCCCGCGGCGAACGACGCGTCGCGGTCGCGTGTCTGCGCCAGACCCGTGATGACGATGATCGGGATCGTGCTCGTCTCCGCCTGCTCGCGAAGCGCACGCACCGCGTTCCAGCCGCTCGTGCCCGGCATCGTGACGTCCATCAGGATCAACGCGGGGGACTCGGTGCGTGCCCGGTCGATCGCCTCCTCTCCGTCGCGCGCCTCGATCACTCGGTAGCCGTTGTAGTTCAGCAGATCGACGTAGAGCGCGCGCTGGTCGGCGTTGTCGTCGGCGACCAGGATGACCTTGCCTAGCGGAGCGGACATGCGCACGAAGTTAACGGAGCATCACGGAAGATCGAGAGGCAGCAAGTCCCAACGTGGCGTTTCTCGCGCGGCGCAGTTCATGCCTCCGTCCGCTAGCATGCTGATCACACCGAAGCATCTGCCACGCCTCGCCGCGATGGTCGGACTGTTCACGCGGTACGGCTTGCGCGACGTCGCCAAGCAGCAGGGATTGCTCGCCCTGATATCCGACGACGAGGAGGAGCTGCCGCCCGATGCACAGGCGGAGCGGCAGGAGCACGCAGTCGGCTTCCGGCGCCGGCTCGTCGAGCTCGGCCCCGCGTACGTCAAGCTCGGACAGGTGCTGTCCACACGGCCCGACCTGCTCCCCGAGCCGTACATCGCCGAGCTCGAGCGGCTGCAGGACGACGTCGGCCAGATCCCGCTCGAAGAGGTGGAGGACACGATCGAGTCGGAGCTCGGCGGACGACTGAGCAAGCTGTTCGAGTCGTTCGATCCCAAGCCGCTCGGCACCGCCAGCCTCGGACAGGTGCACGCGGCCGAGCTGCGCGGCGGGCGCGAAGTGATCGTCAAGGTGCAGCGCCCACACATCCGCGCCTCGCTCGCCGACGACCTGGAGTTCTTCCACGAGCTCGCGTCGTTCATGGCGGCGCACACCAGCGTCGGCAGCCGCGTCGACGTGATCGGTGTGATCCAGCAGCTCGAGCGCGCGCTCACCGACGAGCTGGACTACCGCATCGAGGCGCGCAACGCGGCAACGTTTCGGAAGATGCTCGCGCAGTTCCCGCGCCTGCTGGTGCCGAAGGTGATCGAGGCGTACACCACCGAGCGCGTGCTCACCATGGAGCGGGTGCACGGCATCAAGGTGAACGCGGTGCCGCCGATCACGCGCATCGAGCACGACTTCGCGCCGGTCGCCGACGAGCTCACGCGCGCGTACCTCAAGGGCATCACCATCGACGGATTCTTCCACGCGGATCCGCACCCAGGCAATGTGTTCGTCGTGATGCGCGATGCCCGAAACCCGCGCACGCCGGCCGAGGTGGTGCGTGAGAACCGGCGCGAGGAGGTGCGGCCCGGGGCGACGCCGATGGCGCAGATCGAGGTCGAGGCCGTCGCCGCGGCAGCGCCCGAGCCAACCGACGTGGACGTCCGGCTCGCGTTGATCGACTTCGGGATGACGGCGCGCCTGTCCGCCGCGATGCGCGATGCGGCGACACGATTGCTCATGGCGCTCGGCGACCATCGCGGCGACGACGTGGCGGTGACACTCATCGAGATGGGTCAGCCCACCCAGGATTTCGATCGTTCGGGCTACACGCGCGAGGTGGCGGCGCTCGTCGCGCGCAACCTCGACCTCACGGCGTCCGAGGTGGAGGCGGGTCGCGTGCTGTTCGAGATGATCGACCTCTCGTTTCGCAGCGGTCTTCGCCTTCCCGCCGAGATGACGCTGCTGGCCAAGGCGCTGTTCAACCTCGACGGCGTCACTCGCGCGCTCGATCCCACCTACCGGCCGCTGGAGACGATTCGCGAGTTCGGCAATCAGATCGCGATGTCGCGCGCACAGCGCGACATGTCGCCGCGACGGATGTATCAGCTCGCGATGGAGAGCGGCGATCTGCTCTCCGCCCTGCCCCATCGCCTCGACCAGATCACCGCTCGGCTCGCGAACAACGACCTGAGCACGAAGGTCGACGTGCCGCAGCTCCCGGCCCTGATCGTCGCGCTGCAGAAAGTCGCGAACCGGATCTTCTCTGGTCTCGTTTTGGCGGGGTTGCTCATTGCGAGCGCAATGCTGTTGCAGTACTGGCGCGGCTTGGGGACGGTTGGCTTCGTGATCGCGGCCGTGCTCGCGCTGTACATCGTCTTCACCATCATGGTGAGCGACCGCCGACGCGAGCGTGGATGATGCTCGTGCAGCGTGCTGCGCCGTGGACGGCGTATGACAGTTGCATGGTCCACCCGCCATGTCCCGCGCCCCTCGCCGTCTGATCGCTCGCGGAGCCACTCTCCTCCTTGCCACCGCCGGGCTCGCCATCGCCTGCGGCCGCCGCAGCACCGAGCCGAACGCGGAGTCCAGCCTGGCGCAGGTCGCGGCGCAGGTGGCGCAGGTCGCCGCCGCGGTCACCGGCCAGGAGGCGCCGCTGGCGGAAGCACAGCAGCAGGGGAAGAACATGGGCTTCGACACCCATACCTATCCAGGCGACAACACCATGGCCGCGTGGAAAGCCGCGCCAGGCGCGCCGTATCGCTGGGTCGGCTACTATCTCCCCTCGCCGTGTCACAAGGACAGATCGTGGACCGGCAAGCGCGAGACGCTCGTGGGCATGGGCTGGGGGCTCGCGGTCGTGTACGTCGGCCAGCAGACGTGGGGACGCACGCCGCGCAAGCTCTCGCCGTCGCGGATCGCGGCACTGCAGAGATCGGGAAAGAGCTGCAACGCGGACCTCGTCACGGCGGACCGTGGTGCGGCCGACGGCGCCGACGCGGTGCTCATGGCCACGAGCGAGGGCTTTCCACAGCGATCGATCGTCTTCCTCGACATCGAGCGGATGGAGAAGATGCCGCCTGCCATGCGCGACTACTACCGCGCGTGGGCGAAGCACGTGCTCCAGGACGGACGCTATCGGCCCGGCGTGTACGTGCACGCACACAACGCGCAGGCCGTCTACGACGACGTGAAGGCGGAGTTCGCCGCCGCGGGCGTCGACGAGGAGCCGCGCGTCTGGGTCGCCTCCGCGCGCGACTTCGAGGAGGGCAAGGCGCCGCAGGACGTCGGCTTCGCCTTCGCGGGCGTGTGGCAGGGGATGATCGACGTCGCGCGCACCGTCGCCGACATCAAGCTCCCGCTCGATGTGAACGTGTCGGCGTGGAGCTCACCATCGGAGCCGGAGCGGATCGGGGAGTAGGAACCGCCACCCGCCTGTAGGTGGTAGCGAGTAGCGGTAGGTGGATGGAGTAGCGAGTAGGGAGTACGGGGACCCGCGCGACGACCTTCGCCCCAGGTTCCGGTACCGGGCTACCACCTACCCCGTCTCGCTCCGCGCTACCCACTACCACCTACAGGGTGTGGTGCTTCAATGAGCAGGATCGTTCTTGACGCAGCGTGGCCAGAACTCTACATAGGTAGAGTAGACCTCCACGCGCCGACCACGTGCCCTCCCCCGTTCGACTCACGCATTCCACCACGCTCGTGCTGGTCGCGCTCGCGCGCGGCGTTCGCCACGGCTTCGACCTGCTCGACGAGACGGGTCTCGAGAGCGGCACCGTCTATCCCATCCTGCGTCGCCTCGAGCGCGCCGGTCTGGTGCGCTCGCGATGGGAAGCGGTGCAGCACGCGCGCGCCGAGGGCCGCCCCCCGCGCCGCTACTACGAGTTGAGCGGCGCGGGCGCGGAGGTGGTGAAGGAAGCGCGCGCGCTCCATCCCGATGCGGCACGCGCCACCGCCCCACGCGGCGGAGTGCCCCGGCCGCGACCCGCATGACGACCCCCGAGCACCTCCCGCCGCAGACGCCGCCGCCAGGACTCGCGCTGGTGCGCCTGTTCGCGCCCATCGTGCCATCGCACCGGCGCGAGGAATGGATCGCCGAGTGGAACGGAGAGCTGCAGCATGCGTGGCGCGAGGCGCGGAGTCGCGCCGAGCCTGCACTGCTCACGTGGATGCGACTGACGCTGCGCAGCGTGGGGGCCGTCTCCGACGCCACCTGGCTGCGCCGCCATGACGGAGGGTTCGACATGCTCTCGCTCGATCTCAAGTACGCGCTGCGCTCGCTCCGTCGCCGGCCCAGCTTCGCCACCACGGTGGTGCTGACTCTCGCACTCGGCATCGGTGCGACCACGGCGATCTTCAGCGTCGTCAACGGCGTGCTCCTGCGACCGCTCCCGCTGACGGATCCGGAACGCGTCGTCATGCTGCACGGCCAGCCGACCGACGGCGACGTCGAGAAAGTCACCGACGGAAGCTCCTTCCCCGACTTCCTCGACATCCGTGCGCAGGCGAGGTCGTTCTCGCGAATGGGCGCATGGCGTGCCTGGACGGCGGTGCTGACGACGCCTGGCGCCGAGCCCGCGACGATGCGCATCTCGTTGGTCACGAGCGACGTGCTGCCGCTGCTCGACGCGACGCCGATCGTCGGACGCTCGCTCCAACCGGCCGACGAGCACGCCGACGCGCCGGCCGTAGCGGTGATGAGCGCCGCCCTCTGGCGCAGCCGCTTCGGTGGCGATCCATCGGTGGTCGGTCGCGCCATCTCGCTCGACGGCAATCCGGTGACCATCGTCGGCGTGGTGCCCACCCAGAGCGCACTCCTGGGACCGACCGAGCTGTGGCGCCCGATCGTTCCGGACCCGATGGACCGCGCGCGCGGCGCGCACCGATACCTGATCATCGCGCGACTCGCGCCGAACGTCACCCGCGAGCGCGCCGAGACCGAGGTGCGCACGATTGCGCGGCGGCTCGAGCAGCAGTATCCCGCCGACAACGCGAAGCGCGGCGCTCGGCTTCAGTCGCTGCAGGACTCCATCGTCGGCGAGGCACGTCCGGCGCTGCTGGTGCTGCTCGGTGCGGTGGTGCTGGTGCTCCTGATCGGATGCGCGAACCTGGCGAACCTCTTCCTCGTTCGCGCCGCGGCGCGCGAGCGCGAGACCGCCGTGCGCGCCGCGCTCGGCGCCGGCTTCGGTCAGCTCATCCGGCATCTGCTCGCCGAGAGCTTGCTGCTGACGATCGTCGGCGGCGCGGCGGGGCTCGTCGTCGCGTGGGGCGGCATGAAGGCGCTGCTCGCGCTCGCGCCGCGAACGATCCCGCGCGCCGATCAGGTGGCGCTCGACGGGCCGGTGCTGCTCTTCCTGCTCGTGATCTCCGTGCTCACCGGTCTCGCGTTCGGTCTACTTCCGGCGCTGCAGCTCCGGCGTGCGAACGTGTCGCTCGGCGGCCTCCGCGACGGTGCGCGCGGGGCGACGACCGGCCGCGCGCGGCGCCGGTGGCGCACGGCGCTCGTCGTGAGCGAGGTGGCGCTCGCGACGGTGCTGGTGATCGGCGCGTCTCTGCTCGTGAAGCGCTTCTGGCAGCTGCAGACGACCGATCCCGGATTCAACCCGAGCGGACTGCTCGTCGCGAAGATCGAGCTGCCGCGCTCGCGGTACGAGAAGCCGGATGCCGTGGTGCGGTTCTACGAGCAGCTGCGCCGCGACGTGGACGGGATGCCGGGCGTGCAGTCGTCGTCCATCGCGTACGAGCATCCACTGGGTGAGGGATGGACGTCGAGCTTCACGATCGAAGGACGCATCGCGCCGCCGCAGGGACAGGAACCCGAGGCGCGCGTGCGGCCCGTGCAGCCCGGCTACTTCCGCAACGCGGGCATCCGGCTGCTTCGCGGCCGCGATGTCTCGGAGCAGGACCGCGGAGATACGCCGGGTGTGGTCGTGATCAACGAGTCGTTCGCGCGACGGCACTTTCCGGGCGAGAACCCGATCGGCCGCCGCCTGGTGCGCGGCTCGTGGTGGCCGAACTTCCCGAGCACCTTCGAGATCGTCGGCGTCGCGGCCGACGAACGATTCATGGGCCTCGCGGCGAGTGGCGCGCCGGCCACCTACTTCCCGCACGCGCAGTTCCCGATGAACGAGATGTGGCTGCTCGTGCGGGCCAGCGGCGATGCACGCGCGCTCATCCCGGCGCTGCGCGCGCAGGTGTGGCGGCTGGATTCCGCGCTGCCGATGGACGACGTGCAGGCGATGCCCGATCTGCTCGGCCGCTCGGTGGCAGAGCCTCGCTTCAACTCGGGACTCGTGTCCTCGTTCGCCGGCGCCGCGCTGCTGCTCGCCGCCATCGGCATCTACGGCGTGCTCTCGTACACCGTCACCCAGCGCACCGGAGAGATCGGCGTGCGCATGGCGCTCGGCGCGAGCAGAGCGAACGTCCTGCGCCTGGTGGTGGCGCAGGGACTCGGCGTCGCGGTCGTCGGCGTCGCGATCGGAACGCTCGGCGCCTTCAGCCTCGCGCGCGCGCTCGCCTCGCTGCTCTACGGCATGAACGGGCGCGATCCGGTGATCTTCGGCGGCTCCGCGCTGCTGCTCACCAGCGTCGCCGCGCTCGCCGCCTACGTGCCGGCGTTGCGTGCCAGCCGCATCGAGCCGGTGGAAGCGCTGCGCTACGAGTAGTCGCTCGCAGCGCAGCGCTGGCGCGGCTACTTCGAGTCCATGAACTTGGCGACGCCGCCGTGCGCGGAACAGACGCCCTGCCGGGACTTCGCGTGGGAGTACGTCTTGTCCTTGCACATCGCGATCGCGCCCTTGGGATCCTTGTCCTCGAGCTCCGTCTTGGCGGCCGCTTTCACCGTCTTCGCGTCGCTCGTCGCGGCGGACTTCATCGCCTTTCCGTCGGCCTTCGCCTCGGACTTCGCCGCGTTCACGTCCGCCTTCACGGTGGACTTCATGGCCTTCGCGTCGGCTTTCGCCGACTTGGTCGCGGTCTTCGCGACGGCGATGCCGCCATGGCTCGAGCACGCGCCCTGCCCTCCGGCCGATCTCGAGCCGTCCTTGCAGGTGACTTTCATGGCTTGAGCCGACAGCGTGCCGGCCGAGAGCACGAACAGAGCACCGATTGCGACGAGCGAGCGGATGGTCGTCATGGGAGAATCCTCGAGCGTACGGGTTCGCCTCGCGCGGCACTCGCCGCACGCGGCGTGGAGCACGGATAGCATGGCGGTCTCGCGCGGTGGCGGCTAGGAGCCATTTCGGCACGGCCTCCGTGCGTGGTCGGCACCGCCGCGGAGCGAGCGCGCTCGACCAGTGGACGCATCCATCCGCGGCCGGCGAGCGTATGCCTGGTGAAGGATCGGCGGGCACTTTCTCTTCCCGTCGCGAGTATCATTCGTGCCGGCGAGATCGCTCCGGCCCCCACGCTCGAGGAGCTCCCATGGCATACCGATCGATCGGCGCGCGTCGCGCAGTCTCGCTGACGCTCATTGCAACCCTTGCTGCCATCGGCGGCTCGCGCGCGTCCGCGCAGGCACCCGCCCGCAGCGTGAACGGAGAACGCAAAGTGACCACCCCTTTCCACAAGCCCAGCGACGACGAGCTCAAGAAGAAGCTCTCGCCGATCCAGTACACGGTCACCCAGCACGAGGGCACCGAGTCCGCGTTCCGCAACGAGTACTGGGACAATCACGAGGCGGGGATCTACGTCGACGTCGTGTCGGGTGAGCCGCTCTTCAGCTCGCTCGACAAGTTCGAGTCGGGCACCGGGTGGCCGAGCTTCACGAAGCCGCTCGTCCCCGAGAACCTCAAGACGAAGACGGATCGTGCGTTCGGCATGACGCGCACCGAAGTTCGCTCCGCGCACGCCGACTCGCACCTTGGCCATCTGTTCGACGACGGTCCGAAGCCGACCGGCATGCGCTACTGCATGAACTCCGCGTCCATGCGGTTCATCCCGGTGAAGGATCTCGCGGCCCAGGGGTACGGGGAGTACCTGAAGCTCTTTCAAAAGTGACGTGAACGGTGAACGGTGATCGGTCGGCCTCGGGAAGCTCCTGCCTCCCGAGGCCGTAACCGTTTACCGATCACTGATCACCGCTCGCGCCGCGCGAGCCGATAGTCCCGCCCCCGCACCGCCACCAGAAACGTCGGCACCACATACAACGTGATCGGCGTCGACAGCGCGAGCCCGCCGATCACCGCCAGCGCGAGCGGACGCTGCATCTCGCTCCCCGCGCCGAGGCCGAGCGCGAGCGGCAGAAGGCCGAACAGCGTGCACAGCGTCGTCATGAGGATGGGGCGCAACCGCACGCGCCCCGCTTCGAGCAGCGCGGGCTCGAGGGCTTCTCCGAGCGTGAGCATGCGGTGATGCGTGAAGTCGAGCAGGATGATCCCGTTCTTCACGATCAGCCCGACGAGCAGAATCAGTCCCATGAACGACGACACGTTCAACGGCGTGCCCGTGACGAGCAGGAGCAGCACCGCGCCCACGAACGACAGCGGGGCCGCGACCAGCACGACCAGCGGCTCCACGAACGAGCGGAACTGAAGCACCATCACGGCGATCACCGCCGCCGCCGCGAGCGCGAGCACGGCGAGCATCGAGCGGAATGCGGTCTGCTGCCCCGCGTACTGCCCCGCGAGCTCCACCCGAATCCCGCTCGGCGGCGGAGTCGCCGCCAGAACGCCTTTCACGTCCGCCATGACCGCGCCGAGCGAGCGCCCGCTCACGTCGGACGTCATGGTGATCATCTGCTGCTGGTTCTCGCGCGTGAACGTCGAGCGCGTCTCGGCCTGGTCGAACGCCGCCAGCGCCGAGAGCGGTGCGGTCGTGCGACTCACGGGGTTCACCACGGGAAGCGCGCCGAGCCGCAGCGCGTCGTTGCGCACCGCGTCGGGCGCGCGCACGCGCACCCCGATCGAGCGATCCTGCAGCCGAACCTCACCGGCGGGCACGCCGAGCAGCGCGCCGCTCACCGCGCCCGCGACCTGCTCGGGCGTCAGCCCGATGCGATTCGCCTCGACGCTGTTGATCGCCATCATCAGCTCCGGTGACTTCTCGCTCACGCCGTTGAAGAAGTCCTCGAGCCCGTCGACCTTCGCCATCTTCGGCTCGAGCCGTGTCGCGTATACCTCGAGCGCGTCAAGATCCGAGCCGAACAGCTTCACCTCCACCGGATGCGTCGCGCCGGCGAGGTCGTTGATCACGTCGCTGAGGATCTGCACGAACTCGATGCGCATGCGCGGCGTGGCCGATTCGATCTTCGTGCGCGCGTCGTCGATCACTTCCTGGCTCGACCGGTCGCGGGTGTTCTGCGGTGAGAGACGCGCGACGATGTCACCGGTGTTCTGCTC
>DASYMZ010000059.1:0-58292 GCA_036008805.1 Gemmatimonadaceae bacterium | reverse complement strand
GTCGTCTTCCTTGTGCACCCCAGCCAGCGAGACGCCGATGCCGGGCTTGGTGAGATTCACGGCGCCAAGGCCGATGAACAGCGCGAACGTCGTCACGATCTCGAAGTAGAGCAGCGCCTTCCCGCCGACCCGCCCGACCTTCTTGAGATCGCGCATGTTGGCGATCCCGAGCGTCACGGTCAGGAAGATCACCGGCGCGATGACCATCCTGACGAGGTTCACGAAGGTGTCCCCCACCGGCCGCATCGCACGCGCGACGTCCGGCGCGACGATGCCCAGCACGATGCCGAGGCTGATCGCGACGAGGACCTGGACGGTGAGGTTGCGATGGAGGGTCGTCATGGCGGTCGGAGAGTGTACGGGCCGGTACGGCTCTCGGGCAGGGCCGGTGATGGGTGACGACAAACGGCCTCGGGAGACAGAAGCTTCCCGAGGCCGTCACTGTTCACCGATCACCGGCAATCGTATCGGCGCCGCGTACGAGTGCGTCGACTTCCCCTACGCGCGCCGCATCCCTCGCTGGCGCGCCTCGGCCGCCTCGTCGAGCCTGAGCGCCGGCCGCGATTCGTCGGCCGTTGCGCTGCCTTCCTCGCGCGAGCGGCGGCGATAGGGCACCAGATCCTGGCCGAGCACGACGAGCGTCCGCGTCGCCACCGTGCTGGCGAGCGGCTCGGGGATCGACATCTGCCGGATGTACGAGTCGATCGCCCGATCGAACGTCATGTCCTCCGCCAGGGTGTCGACGAACATCAGCGTGTTGTCCACGTGCGCGCGGATGATCGATTCCTCTGCACGCGCCTGAGCGAGCCGAAGGCGACGCTCCGCGCTCGGGTCGATCTTGCGCGCGAAGATGTTTTCGGGGAACAGGCGCTTGAGAGAGCTCCACATGAGGCGATCATCCGGTTGAGGCGGGTGGTCGTAGCGCAGGGAATATACCAGGGGCGTCGCGGGCCGGAGGGCCGAGGCCCCGGATGTACCGCAACCGGTGAACGGTGAACGGTGATCGGTGAACGGTGATCGGTGATCGGCCTGCCTCGGGACGCTCGGGTGACCCGAGGTCGTAACCGATCACCGATCACTGATCACCGTTCACTGATCACCCCCCTCGCCCACTCCATCTCCCTCACGATCGCCGCCACGATCCCCTCCTGCTTGAACTCTTCGGGCAGCACGCCCCACGTGTACGTCTCCACCTCGAAGTGCTGGCAGTCCGACCGATCCCGCACCAAACGCAGCAGCTCGGCCACGTAGTCCTGCGTCCCCTCGAACTGGCCGTACCGCTCGCGAAACACGGGCACGTGGAAGTGGATCCGCCACTCGCGCGGGCCCGGCAGATCGCGCGACGCAGCGAGCGCCTGCGGCAGATCGAGATAGCGCGCCAGGCTCCCATCTGCTCGGCGCTCCACGACCTGGTGCAGGTAGATGTCGTCGGCGTACTCCCGCAGCGCATCGAGCGCCGACGAATCCGCTCCGTCGATCTTCACGCGCAGGCCCGCCGTCACCTGCACCTTCGGCACGCGGATCCCCGCCCGCTCGAGCGCGTCCAGCACCTGGGCCGGATCCTCGAACTCGACCGCCATGTGACAGGTGTCGAGACAGACGCCGACGTGGGACCGAATGGCCGCCTCCGCCGTGCCGGCGTCGAGCCCGACGTCATCGGCGAACTTCTGGATCGCGGCCGGCGCCAGCAGGTGCCGCCCGAAGAATTCGACCGTTTCGGCGATCGTCTCCAGATAGCAGCACGGCTCCGGCTCGAGGGCCAGCGCGATGAACTTCCCAGTCGTGGCCCTCACGCGCACGAGGTGCGCGGCGTGCGCGAGCATCGCGGCCGCCATCCGCTCGGCGTCACGCGTGCCGCTCACGCGCGGCGCGAACGCGCCCGGCACCGTGCTGATGCTCCCCTCCACGCCATCGGGGAGGAGCGCGGCGAGGATGTCGGCCAGACGGTTGGTGTACGCGAGCCGCTCGGGCTCCAGCCAATCCGGCTGGTAGACGGCTTCCTTCACGGGGCGTCCGTGAAACGGCCCGTACGGGAACCCGTTGATCGTGAAGACGTAGAGATCGTGGGCGCGAAGAAAATCGCGCAGCTCCTCGAGCGCCGGCGGCTCGCCGAGCGCCCAGGCCGACTCTGCCGACAGCCGCAACCCGACGCCGAACGGTGCGCCTGGCGCCACGCGCTCGCGCACCGGGACGAGATAGCGCGCGAGGTTCTCGCGCACCTCGGTCCACGTCTCGCCGGGATGGATGTTGGTGCAGTAGGTCAGATGGGTCGGCGAGGTCGGCACGATCGGGCGGCGTTGTGGGACTTTCTGGCGCGTCCGTGGTATTTCGGATTGCGAGGCGACGTGATGGCACTGCGACGCAAGATGGTGTGACACCGCTGCCGTGTCATCTCGTCGCCCACCGCATGCTCGCAACTGCGCGGGCGTGCGCGTTGCGCCTTCCAGGCACAGCCAATCGGGCAGTCTGTCCGTACACTAGATTGAGAGCAGTGGGATCCCGCGACGAGCAACGCGCCATCAGCCGGCCGGGCGAACCGTCATCACCAACTGGAGGGCGTCTCGTGCAGCCCGGAGTGATCGCTTCACCCAAGACGGGCCGAGAGCTCGTCGACGAGTACTTCATCGAGAATCGGACGCGCCTGCTCGAGATCGCCGCCTTTCTCGACCGCCTCGACCGCACCGACGACAAGCTCGTGGACCGCGACTTTCGGGTGCGAGCCTTCCGCGAAGCGCTCGCGATCGTGAACGCCGCACCGATCGGGGCCGACGGCTCCAGCACCCGCGTCGAGCGCATCCAGATGCTGATGAGCGATCCCACCACCGAGCCGCTCGAGAAGCTCGACATGAAGAGCGCGCGCGGCGCCCACGACCGTTGGCAGCTCGGAGTGGCGCGATGAGATACATCGACATGCACGCGCACATGGTGTCCCGCTCGACGGACGACTACGTGCAGATGGCGCTCACCGGGTGCGTCGCGGTCACCGAGCCGGCGTTCTGGGCTGGCTGGGACCGCAGCTCCGCCGACGGGTTCGACGACTACTTCCGCCAGCTCACCGACTTCGAGCCCAAGCGCGCGGCGGTCTACGGCATTCGCCACTACGCGTGGCTTTGCCTGAACCCGAAGGAGGGTGAGGATCGCGTGCTCGCCCGCGAGGTGCTTGCCAGAATCCCGAAGTATCTCCAGTCGCCGACCGTGCTCGGCATCGGCGAGATCGGCCTCAACCGAGTCACGCGCAACGAGCTCGCGACGTTCCACGATCACGTGGAGCTCGCGCTCGAGCACGGCCAGCTCATCCACATCCACACGCCGCACCTCGAGGACAAGTACAAGGGGACGCGTGCGATCATCGACGCGCTTCGCTCGTACGACCGGATCAACCCCGCGCGCGTGATGATCGATCACGCCGAGGAGCACACGCTCCCGATGATCCTCGAGAACGGATTCTGGACCGGGCTCACGCTCTATCCGCAGACGAAGACGAGCCCCGAGCGCGCCGTCGACATGTTCGAGCGGTTCGGTACCGACCGTATGATCGTCGCGTCGGCGTGCGATTGGGGGCCGAGCCTTCCCGACGCCGTGCCGCACTTCGCCTTGGCGATGCGGCGTCGTGGACATGGCGCGGAGCTGATCGACCGGATCATCTACGGCAATCCGATCGCCTTCCTGAGCCAGTCGCCCAAGTTCCATCTCGGCAAGTCGCGCGACGTGGCGGCTTCCGCCGCGACGCTGCCCCTCTCCGAATCGGACGCGAGCCGAGGAGCCGGAGTGGCCGCCGCGTGAGAAAGACGGTCGTCCTGCTCGTCGTCGGGCTCACGAGTGATCTGATCGGCGACGACACACCGAACCTGCAGGCGTTCGCCGCGCGCGGCGGGCTGCGTCCGCTGAAGACGATCCTTCCCGCCGTCACCTGCTCGGTGCACGCGACGTTCACCACCGGCCTGCTGCCGAGCGAGCACGGCGCGGTCGCGAATGGGTGGTTCTTTCGCGACACCTCGGAAGTGCGGCTCTGGGTGCAGTCGAACCACCTCGTCGCCGGCGAGAAGATCTGGGACGCGGCGCGACGCGCGGATCCCGCCTTCACCTGCGCGCAGCTCTTCTGGTGGTACAACATGTACAGCGGCGCGGACTACACCGTCACGCCGCGCCCGATGTATCCCGCCGACGGCCGCAAAGTCCCGGACGTCTACACGCAGCCGATGCCGCTGCGCGACGAGCTGAACGCGAAGCTCGGCACCTTCCCGCTGTTCAATTACTGGGGGCCGCGCGCCGACATCACGACGTCGCGCTGGATCGCCGACTGCACGAAGCACATCTACGACACGCGTCATCCCTCGCTCACGCTCGTCTACCTGCCGCACCTCGACTACAACCTGCAGCGCCTCGGCCCCGGCGACCCGAAGCTCGCGACCGACCTCCGTGCGATCGACGCGATTTGCGGTGAGCTGATCGAGCACGCGGAGAGAGATGGCGCGCGAGTCGTCGTCCTGTCGGAGTACGGCATCACGAAGGTCAGCGGCCCCGTTCACATCAACCGCGCCCTGCGCGAAGCCGGGCTGATCGAGACTCGCTCCGAGCTCGGTCGTGACATGCTCGACGCGGGCGCGTCCCAAGCGTTCGCCGTCGCCGATCACCAGATCGCGCACGTGTACGTGAAGCGCCCCGAGCGCATCGCCGAGGTGCGCAAGCTCATCGAGCGGCTGGACGGCGTGGAGACGGTGCTCGGTGAGGAGGGCAAGCGCGAGCACGGCCTCGATCATCCGCGCAGCGGAGAGCTCGTCGCGATCTCCAAGGCCGATCGCTGGTTCACCTACTACTACTGGCTCGACGACGATCGCGCGCCCGACTACGCGCGCACGGTCGACATCCATCGCAAGCCGGGCTACGACCCGGTCGAGCTGTTCATGGATCCCGACATTCGCTTCCCGATGCTCAAGGTCGGCGGCATCCTGGCGAAGCGGAAGCTGCTCAACTCGCGCGCGCTGCTCGACGTCACGCCGCTGGATGCGTCGCTGGTGAAGGGTTCGCACGGCCGGCTCACCGACGATCCCGCGATGGGTCCGGTGTTCATCTCGGGCGATCCGTCGCTCGCGCCGGAAGGGGAGGTCCTTGCGACGTCGGTGAAGGAGCTGCTGCTGCAGCAGCTCTTCGCCGCGGATCGCGTCAGCGCCGCGTCGGCGGGAGCGTCGCGTGCCCGCTGAGCCGCGTCGTTCGGCGCCGCGCCTCGCCCCCCGGGGACGGCCGGGGACGGACTCCTGGGGACGGACTCCGGAGTCCGTCCCCAGGAGTCCGTCCCTCCTTCCCTATCTCCGCCTCGTCCGCGCGCCCGCCGCGTTCTCCGCGCTCGGCGATCCGCTCGCCGGGATGCTCATCGCGAGCGGTGGCTTGTCGCGCCAGCGCGCGCCGCGACTCGCGGCCGCCGCCGCGCTGATCTATCTCGCCGGCATGGCACTCAACGATCTCGCCGACCGTGAGGAGGATGCGCGCGAACGCCCCGAGCGGCCGATCCCGTCCGGCGCGGTCTCGCCGCGCACTGCTGCGCTGGTCGGCGGCGCCCTCCTGTTCGGCGGCATCGCGGTGGCCCGTGGCGCGGGTGCGAGGTGGACCGGACCCGCGCTCGCCGCGATGGTCGTCGCGTACGACTTCCAACTCAAGCACTCGCCCACACTCGGTCCGATCGCGATGGGCGCGTGTCGTTCGCTCTCGCTGCTCATGGGCGCCGAAGCGGGTGTCGACGCCGGCGGCATCCGCCGCGGCGGCGAGGCCGCGCTGCTGCTCGGGGCGTACGTCGCCGGGCTCACGCTGCTCGCGCGCAGCGAGACGGGCGCGGCGAAGCGCGCAGAGCTGCAGGGCGGCGCGGCCCTCGCGGGCGCGGCCCTGCTCGCGGCCGCCGTTCGCGGAGGGCCGGCGTCTGCCGCATGGGCGACCGGCGCCGCGGTGCTCGCCGGTCCAGCAGTCTCGCGCGCGCTGCGCGATCCCGGCCCGAAGACGGTCGGCCCCGCGGTCGGCGCGCTCATCCGCGCCATCCCCGCGCTCGACGGTGCCCTCGCGGGCGCTCGACGCCCGATGCCAGCACTCGTGCTACTCTCCCTACTCGGTCTCACGAGATGGGGCCGCGCCATCATTCCAATCACGTGACGAGAGCCGTCACTCCCCACCTCCCACTCCCCACCCGTTTCCCGAAGTGAAACTCTGGATCGTTGGTGCGCGCGGCGCGATCGCCACGACGCTGGCCGCGGGCGTCGTCGCGGCGCAGCGCGGATTCATGCCGCTCGAAGCCGTGCTCACCGAGACGGATCCATTCCGCGGACTCGGGCTCGCGCCGATCGGAGAGATCGAGATCGGCGGGTGCGACCTCGCGCCCGGCACGCTCGCCGAATCGGCGAAGGACGTGCTGGCCGGCGTCGGCACCTTTCCCGTCGCGATGATCGAGGCGATGCAGCCGGAGCTCGAGCGCATCACCATCACGCGCGGCATCCTGCGCGGCGGCGGACCGACGATCGACAAGCTGGCGGGAACGCACCTCGCCGCGGGTGCGGCGGGAACCGCGCGCGAGCTGATCGACCGCATCCTGGCCGACCTCCGCGCATTCTCCGCCGGCACGCCCACCGTCGTCGTCAACCTCGCATCCACCGAGCCGCCGCCGCATCCCGATCTCGTCGCGTGGGACGCAGAGGCGCTCGAGCGCGCCCTCGACGCGAACGATGCGCGCATCCCCGCCTCGACGCTCTACGCCTACGCGGCGATCACGTCGGGGTTCCCGCACGCGAACTTCACCCCGTCTGGCGGCGCCGCGCTGCCAGCGGTCGCCGAGCTGGCGCGCGCCGCCGGCGTCCCGCTCGCGGGCCGCGACGGCAAGACGGGCGAGACGCTGCTCAAGACCGCGCTCGCGCCGATGTTCCCCATCCGCGCCCTCGAGATCGAAGGCTGGTACGGCACGAACATCCTCGGCAACACCGACGGGCTCGTGCTCGCGGACCCGGACAACAAGTCGAGCAAGATCACGTCCAAGAAGGGAGTGCTCGAAGGCATCCTCGGCTACGCGCCCGAGGGCGACGTCCGCATCGACTACTTCAAGCCGCTCGCCGACCACAAGGTCGCGTGGAACTTCATCCAGTTCCGCGGCTGGGCCGGACACACGATGCGCATGCAGTTCACCTGGGAAGGCACCGACTCCGTGCTCGCGGCGCCCCTCGTGCTCGACATCGCGCGGCTGATCGTGCTCGCGCAGCAGCGAGGCCAGTCGGGGCCGATCGGCGAGCTCGGTCTCTTCTTCAAGACGCCCGAGGGCTCGAGCGAGATGAACCTGCATCGCCAGTACGACGTGCTGCTGCGCTGGGTGAAGGGCGAGCGCGCCGCGAGCTGATGCCGGGCCCCTCGTACCGCCTCGGCTACAACACCAACGGCTTCGCGCACCACCGGCTCGACGACGCGCTGCACATCATCGCGGAGCTGGGGTACCGCGCGGTGGCGCTCACGCCGGACGCGAATCATCTGCCCCCCGATCACACGACGGACGCGCAGCTCAGGGCACTGCGCGCGCTGCTTGAACGGCTCGATCTCGCCGTCGTCGTCGAGACGGGCGCGCGCTACGTGCTCGATCCGCGGCGCAAGCATCACCCCACCCTCGTGGCCGCCGACGCGGACGATCGCGCGCGCCGGCTCGCCTTCCTCGAGCGCTGCGCGCAGATCGCGTCGGAGCTCGGCGCGAACACGGTGTCGCTCTGGTCGGGCATCCTTCCCGACGGCGTCGCCCGCGACGACGCGTGGCGCGCGCTCGTTCACGGTGTGCGCGTCTACTGCGAGCGCGTCGCGCCGCTCGGAATCCAGGTCGCGTTCGAGCCGGAGCCCGGCATGCTCGTCGAGACGCTCGCGCAGTGGGAGTCGCTGCGCGACGCGGTGAGCGCGCCCAACTTCGGCCTCGCGCTGGACGTCGGCCACGTCCCCTGCACCGAGTCGGTCACCGCGGGCGACGCGATCCGCCGCCATGGCTCCGCGATCCGCACGGTGCATCTCGACGACACGCGCAACGGCGTGCACGAGCATCTGCAGATCGGCGACGGCGATCTCGATTGGCCCGACATCGGACGCGCGCTGCGCGAGGTGGACTTCGCGGGAATTGCCGCAGTGGAGCTGTCGCGGCACTCGCATGCGGCGCCTCTGGCGGCGCGGCTGGCCTTCGAAAGGGTGCAAGGCGCGTTCGGCGCCACTGTTCGTCGGTGAACGGTCTTTCAGTTCATCGGCCGGCCCCGGGACGCACCTGCCTCCCGGGGCCGGCCGATAAACTGAAAACCGACTAACCGACTAGCGCTCCTCCGCCTCCCCCCTCACCGCCCGCAGCGCCACCTCGCTCGTATTCCTGATCCCGCCGCCGAACGATCCGTCCCTCAACCGCTCCGCCGCCGCCGTTGCCGTCTCGTGCAGCAGCGCCGTCACGTCGCGCAGGTCGAGCCAGCTCGAGACGAACAGGATCGTCGCGAGGATCGCCGAGATCACGCACCACTGGCAGATCGCGTCGATGACGAACAGCTCGAGGTAGGTGAGCCAGAGCGAGAACAGCACTCCGACCGCGGTGACGCCGAGCAGCGCTCGCGAGAGCGCACGCGACTCGGCGAGCGCGGGGGTGAGGCCGGCGATCGCCATGCCGAGCACCGCGACGTAGTAGCCGACCCCCCACATCCCGACGGGCAGACCGAGGAAGGTCGCCCACTTCGACGTCTGCACCTTCTCGCACGAGCCGACGGCGCAGGCGAGCGTGCCGATGTAGCCGAGCTTGTAGAGGGTCAGGTACAGCGCGACGAACACGCCGGCCAGCGCGACGAGCGCCACCAGCATCCGCTTGTTCATCGCGCCTTGGACTTGGCGGTGTCGGCCGACTTCACCGCGGAGTCACCTGTGGCGGCGCCCGACGCGGCGCCGGCCGGCAGCTTCGCGAGCGCGTCGTCGACGAGCTTCTTGAAGCTGTCGTATGGCAGCGCGCCCGGCACCATCTGGTCGCCGAAGATGAACGTCGGCGTCTGAGTCACGTGCCGGCGCTCCGCCTCGAGCAGGTGCGACTGCACCTTCGCGCGCTGGGTCTCGTTGTCCATGCACGAGCCGTACTTCGTCATGTCGAGGCCCATCCCCTTCGCGAACTCGGCGATGATCGGCCGCGGCTTGTTCGTCGTCTCGCCGTTCCAGCGGTCCTGGTTGGCGTAGAGCGCGTCGTGCATCTCCCAGAACTTGCCCTGCTCGTTCGCACACGCGGCGGCGAGCGAAGCGTCCCAGGTGTTGCGATGCATCGGCAGCGGATAGTCCATGAAGCGGATGCGGATCTTCCCCGTGTTCACGAGGTTGGTCCGCACATCGGGCTCGGTGATCGTGGCGAACTGGCCGCAGCCCGGGCACTCGAAGTCGCCGAACTCGATCACCTCGAGCGGCGCATTCGGGCTGCCCATCAGGTAGCCTTCGGCCTTGAGCGCCGGCAGCGTCGGATCGATCGCCGTCGACGTCACCTTCGGCTTGCTGGCGACGTAGCCAAGCGCGCCGAGCCCGAGCACCGCGATGAGTCCGAGCGCGAGCCAGAACCCGCGGCCCGGCCCTCTGCCCTTGGCGCTCGTTACCACTCCGGAGCGTCGTCCGCGTCCTCCGCCCATTCCTTCTTTTGCCATGTTGGTTCCTGTTCCGCCTGCTGGATGGCATCGTTGACGATGCGGCGGCTGTCCGCCACCTCTGGGGTATCGTAGGTCGCCCGAACTTCGTAGTGAAACAGCTCGCTTCGCGCTTCGCCCAACAGCTTCGTCAGCTCGCTCGCGTTCGCCAGGAGCTTTCCCTCGCCGTCCAGCTCGCGGATGCGCTCGGCGAGCGCGCGGAGGATCTGCTCGAGGTTGCGGGCTCGCCCGTCGTCGTACGTCTGGTCCGACATGCTGCTCGGAGGGTCGGGGAAAGGCGGGGCCGGCTGGTCGGCTCACTCCGTCGAGCGAGCGCGGAGCCGACGGGAGAAAGCTAGAGGAGTAACAGCGTCACGCAAGCAATCGACGCGTGAGTCGCGCGAGCATCACGCGCTACGGCGCGAGGCGTGCATTGGCGATGCCAGCCTTGACCAGCCGGCCGCAGCTGGTGAGCATCCTCTCGGCGCGGCCGTCGTGTTCGGCACGTGGTCGTTCGCGCTACCCCTGCACGAGGAGGAGGGTCCCATCGACGCCGATCTGCTGCGCATCCCGGTTGGACCGGGCTCGATGCACGTCGAGCGCTATGGCCACGGCGGCGCGCCAATCGTGTTGCTGCACGGGTTCGGCACGTCGAGCTTCCTGTGGCGCAACGTCGCTCCCGAGATCGCGCTGGCGAACCGCACCGCGTTCGCGGTGGATCTGTTCGGGTACGGCGAGTCCGACCGCCCGTTCGACGCCGACTTCGGCATCGCCGCGCAGGCCGAACTGGTGGATCGCGCGCTCACCGCGCTGCGTCTGCCCAAAGCGACGATCGTCGGGATCGATCTCGGCGGCGCCGTCGCGCTGAGGCTGGCCGCGAGCCGGCCCGAGCGAGCGGAGCGGCTCTTCCTCATCAACCCGATCGCGTTGGACGAGATCCCGGCGGGCGACGTGACGACGCTGCAGCGGAACACGGCGCGCTATGCGTTCCGTGCGTCGCGCGGCATTCTCGGCGCAGCGCCGATCCTCGGTGAGGTGCTTCGCCGAAGCGTGGCGAACGAGGCGAACATGCCCGACAAGCTCGTCGCGAGATACCTGGCACCTTATGTGGGGGAAGAGGGTTTAAATCATCTCCTCCTGCTCGCGCGCTCGATCGACGACGAGGACATGGAAGACGCCGAGTTGGGCTCGCTGCCTCAGCCGTCGCTGATCGTCTGGGGAGATCAGGATCAGTGGGTCGGACCGCGGTTCGCCGATCGGCTCTCGGACACGATCCCTGGCAGCCGTCTCGTGCGTCTGCCGGGCGTGGGGCGACTCGTCCCGGAGGAGGCGCCGGAGACCGTGGTGAGCTTATTGCTCGAATTCATCGGAGCGGCTGCGCTTCACGGCTGACTCGCGCTGGAATGTCGATCACTTCACTCCGAGAACTGGGATAATGCCCACATATCGGTTATATTTGTTGAATCATCCACCCTATTATCCACTAAATGGCCAAACAGCAGAGAAATAGCGGGGCGCGACGTTTCGCGGCCCCGGCCGAGGCTTCGCCGTTCGAGCAGGCCCGCGACGAGCTCTTCCAGCACATCATGCGATGCGGTGTCGTCGGTTCCGACCCGGAGCATGCTGAAGAGTGGTTCGCCGATACGATCAAGTACATGACGGAGCGGTTCCCCGAGCTGAGCGAGCAGCAGATCGGCGACCTGAAGACGCTGGGCCTGCGCTTCGCGCAGCCGCCCAAGGCACGCGTGGAGACGGACGCAGCTTCCGCCGCCTGAGCCGAACTCCTCCGAGAACGACACGACACGCCCCCGAGCAGTTTGGGGGCGTTTGCGTTTTCACTGGTCTCGACGGCGGGGTGGAACGCGCCAGCTCGTGCTGGTTCCGGCCGAGCTCTGGGCGGTTCGCTACCGCGTCGTCCGCCCCGTCCAGCGTAGCCCGACTCCAGCCCGCACTCCCCCGCCGAGCCCGAGCTCGAACGCCGGCGACACGCCGTGCGATGAGCGCGGTCCTTCGAGATCCAGCGCCACGAGGAGATTGGGACGCACTCGGTCGCCCGACAGCGCGCGGAGGCTCACCCCTCCACCCGCCGACAGGCCCCACGACGTCTGACGGAACGGATCGATGAGAAAGCGCGCGAGCACGTCCAGGCGGCCGTCGTTGCGGGAAACGCCGTCGAGCCAGCGCGATCCGATTCCGCCGATCACTCCCACCCGCACGTACGCGCCAGCCGGGATCTGGATCCCCACTCCCCCCTGCACCGACGTCCCGCGCCCGCCCAGCACGTCTGCTCGCACCTCGGGCGCGATGGACGGGGACGGCTGCTGCGCGACGAGCGGCGTCGCCGCCACGGCGAGGAGCGCGAACGCGATGCGCAGCGTACGCACGACGAACGGGTGCGTAGCGCTCACCGCGCGCGTGCGCGCCAGAGCGCGAGCGTATAGTCGAAGATCGATGCGACCGAGGCGATCGCGACGACGGCGAGCAGCCACGGCGCGAGCTCCGGGCGAGTGAGCAGCGCGGCGAGCGTGATCATCTGGAGCACGGTGACCACCTTGCCCGAGATCCTCGCCTGAAACGGAACGGCGCGGAGCCAGGGGATGATGCGCGCCACCACGAAGCCGACCGCCGTCGCCAGATCGCGCATGATGAGGATGAAGTACGCGCCCGTGCTCAGCACGCCCGTGAAGAGCAGCGTGCCCACCACGGTGAGCACGAAGAAGCGGTCGGCGATCGGATCGAGCATCGCGCCCCAGCGCGTCGTGGCGTGCACGCGCCGCGCGAGCCATCCGTCCAGAAAGTCGGTCACCGCGGCCGCGCCGATGATCCCCACTCTCGCATCGGTTCCGCTCGAAGCCACGAATCCCGCCGCCAGCGCGAGCCGCGAGCACGAGAGAATGTTGGGCAGCGTCCCGAGCGTCCGTCGTGAGGTCATCGAGATGAATAGTACACATCGAGGTGCAACGGTGCAGGCGCTCGATTGCTTGTCGCGTGCGCAATCGCGCTCTAGCTTGGCGCATCGGGCTCACGGTCACCCGAGGCGTCGTGACGCATCGAACGCACGCGAATCTTCGCTTCGAGCAGTCCGACTACTGGGAAGACGGAGTCTGACCCCTTGAAACGTGGAGTCTGACCCCTTGAAAGGCATTCGGACGCGCGTGACATCGTCCTTCGACGACTCTGACTCCTTGAAGACGTGACGGTCCGTCGCATTCGCACACGCTTGGCGCCCCTCGCCGCGCTCGTCGCCGTGCTCCTCGCCGGCTGCACTTCCACGACGACGCACACCGAGATCGCTCCCGGACCGTCCGGTGTGCTCCTCTCCCCTGCGTCGACCTGGGCCGCCGACCCGCGCATCGGGCTGCGCCGCGACGCCGCGCTCGCCGCGGCGCTCGCGGACGTCGAGCCCGCGCGGCTCCGCGCGACCGATTCCACGCTGGTCGCATTCGGCACCCGCAACACCCTCTCCGACACGCTCTCGGCCACCCGCGGCATCGGCGCCGCGCGCCGATGGATCCACTCGCGCCTCGAGTCGAGCAGTCGCGACTGCGGCGGCTGCCTTCGCGTCGAGTACGACTCCGCGATCGTCGCGATGCCTCGCCACCCGACGGGCGCGCGCGTCAACGTCGTCAACGTGCTCGGCATCCTGCCCGGCCGAGATACGACGCGCGTCGTCGTCATCGGCGGGCACTACGACTCGTGCATCTGCAGCGCGAGCGCCGGCGCGACGTACGACTCGGCCAGCGACGCACCGGGCGCGGACGACGACGGCTCCGGAAGCTCGGCCGTGCTGGAGATCGCGCGAGTCGTGGCACGACGCTACCCGAACGGGCTCGACGCCACGATCGTCTTCGCGCTCTACGCCGGCGAGGAGCAGGGACTGCTCGGCTCCACGCATCTCGCCGCGCGACTGAAGCGCGAAGGGAAGACCGTCGTCGCCGGGATGACGAACGACATCGTCGGCAACGTCGTCGCCGACGACGGCTCCGCCGATTCGACGAGCGTGCGCATCTACGCGGCCGATCCCGACAGCTCCGGCAGCCGGGAGCTGGGCCGCTACGTGTGGGGACTGGGCGCGCTGTACCTTCCGGCGTTCGAGGTTCGCCCCACCTGGCGACTGGACCGGATCGGCCGCGGCGGCGACCACATTCCCTTCGTCGAGTCCGGGTGGCCCGGACTTCGCTTCACTGAGCGTCTCGAGAACTACAACCGGCAGCACCTTCCCACCGACGACCTCGCGCACGTGAACTTCGGCTATGTGGCTCAGGTGGCGCGTCTCGACGCGGCCACGGTGGTGTCGTTGGCGTCCGCTCCGGCGGCGCCCGACTCGGTCAGGCGACGCCGTGAAGCGGGACCGTCGGGCGGGCAGGCGTGGGCGATCACCTGGCAGCCAGTCCCCGGCGCGATCGGCTACGAGATTCTCGTGCGACGTACGACGTCGCCCACCTGGGAGCAGGTCATTCCGGTCGGGCGCGTGAATCGCCACGTGCTCGCCTTCCAGCTCGACGATGGATGGGCCGCGGTGCGAAGCGTCGGCGTCGGCGGGCATCGGTCGCTGGCGCGTTCCGCCGGCCCCGTCGCTCCACCCGCGCGGTAGCGTGGTGCCCGAGCACGCACCGCTCGCCCATGTGAGCGCCGATCTCGTCGGCGTGGGATCCGGCGCGCTTCGCGACGCGCCGCTCCTGAGTGGTCTGCTCATCGCCGCGGCGAGCGCCGCCGGCCTCAACGCCGCTGCGGCACCCGTCGTGCGAACGGGAAGCGACGGCGGAGTGTCCGCCATCCTCCTGCTCGACCCCTGTCACGTCAGCGTGCACTCACTTCCCGATCGCGGCATCGCCCTCGTGGACATCCTGGCGCGCGACGCCGGTCACGCCGTGAAGGCGCTCGACGTCTTCGTGCGGCGGCTCGTCCCCGCCAGCGTGACGTCCGAGACGAGGAAGCGCGGCTAGATGCGCGCACTCCTGCCGCTGGTGCAAGTGCTGTTCGTCATCGTGGTGCTCCTGTGGGACATCGCGCTCACGAGCCGCATCGTGCAGGTCCGGAATCTGCCCCGCGCGTTCGTCGCGCTCACGGCGCTCGCCGGCTTCCTGCTGCTCCCCTCGCTCGTCATCCATCTCGCCACGACGAGCGCGGTCACCGGACGCGCGGTGATGGAGGTGGACTGGCTCTGGCCGCTCACCGTCGCGCTGTTCGCGATGCAGGCGGTGTATGCCGCGGCGCGGCGGCTGGTGAACCCGTTCATCGGGTTCTTCATCTCGGTCTACGACGTGCTCATCGCGATCGACGCGCTGCTGCGCTCCGTCGCCGCGACGGGCGCGGTGCTCCCGGCGCCCGCGCTCCTCTTCCTCGCCGCGACGACGGGGGCGTTCTCCGTCATCCTATCGTCGCCCACGGTCATCGCGTCGCCGATCTTCGTGCTCGTGCCGATGATCGCGCCCGCGTTTCCGGCGCTGCGTCGCACGACGGCCACCTTCCGCCTGCTGCTCGCCGTGGCCGCGGGCATGTGGGTCGTCATCTTCATCACTCAGCTCACGCCGGCCGAGCAGGCGGTGAAATCGTATCTCATTCACGATCCGCGGACCGAGACGCTGACGGAGCGTCCCGAGGGCGACTTCGACATCGGCCTCAAGGTCTTCCCCGATCTCGACGGCGCGCCGCCGCCGGTCGCGATCCGCAACGATCTCGCGCTCGCCGACACGCTGCAGGTGTCGATCGTCAGCGTCGTGCTCGTGCCCGAGGAGATGGACCGCCTGGCGCTCGACTCGGTCGCCCACTCGCTCGACCTGCTCCGGCGCGACAGCACGCAGCTCATCGTCACGCTCGGCTATCCGAGCCGTCTCGTTCCGCTGCCCGGCCGCACCTTCAGCGATGCCGTGCGACTCAAGACGATCGATCGCGTCGTGCGCCGCCTGCATCCCGACGTGCTGCTGCCGGCGGAAGATCCGTACGGCTCCGGCACGCGCGCCGCCGGCCAACGCGCGCCGCAGTACTGGGAAAGCTTCCTCACCCACGCCGCCGAGATCGCGAAGCGCGCCGACCGGCGGGTGCGCATCGGGGTGTCGGCGTCCGCCTTCGACAGGCGCGACAGCACGCTGTACGCGTGGGCCGCCGCCGCGGGGTCGCCAGTCGATGTGGTGGGCTTCTCACTCTACCCGTCGCGAATCGGCGTGCGCACGCTCGACGCGGCCACCCACGCGGCCGACCGGTGGATGCGCGAGTCCGCCTCGAAGAAGGAGCACTGGGTGTTCGCCGCCGGTGGATTCCCCGAAGCGCACGGCGAGGCGAGCCAGGAGCGCGCGATCTGGGCGGCGCTCGCGTGGGCGACGAGCCGGCCGGAGATCAAAGGGCTCATCGTGACCGAGGCGGGCGACTACGGCTCGATCACCGGACTCCGCGCGCCCGACGGCCACCTGCGCCGCGCGACGTTCGCCGTGATGCGCGCGATGAGGGGGATGAGGGAGTCGTCGGCGGCGGCGCCGCAGCTACGGGTGCAGTGACGCTGCTCCGGTAACTGCGCTCTCGACGGCAGCGGGTGGAATCGTACGCGGCACCCGGGCCCGAATGCTTGGATCTGCACGGCGGGTACTCGGTACCGTACGCTCGTACCTTCGTACGCCGCACCGCGACCGACAGCCAACCAACGCCCAATGCTTGGATGCCACGTGGTTGGTCTGGCAGACAGGGGCAGATTCCTCGACTCGCTGCGCTCGCTCGGGATGACCGGAGTGGCGCAGCGATCCGTCCAAACGCGGGCCGAATCAGGAGGGGTAGTGTGCCAATCCTCCTACCTCCGCCCGTGTTTACCCGCGTACTGCCGTGCCTAGTAATCCATAACCGCGTACTGCCTCAGAGCGCAGCCCGTCCCCGCACGATCCCCTCCACCCGCACCCGTTCATCGAAGTACCGCTCAGCCACCGCGCGCATCTCGTCCGCCGTCACCCCGCGAACCCGATCCTCGAACTCAGCGAGCTCCCATAGTCCGCCGAACAGAAACGCATCCACCATCTCCCCCAGCACCGCGCCTCCGCTCTGCTGCCGGATCGCGTGCACTCCCAGCGCATACGTCTGCGCCTGCTCGAGCTCCTTCGCCGACACTGGCGTCTCGCGCAGCTTCGCGAACTCGTTGAGCAGACCGCGGCGCGCCACCTCCTCCTTCTCGGGCGACGTCGCGATGTAGCTCACGAACGCGCCAGCGAGCGCGCGCTCGCTCGTGTATGCGTGCACCGTGTAGCCGAGCGACTGCTTGTCGCGCAGCTCGTCGAAGAAGCGGCCACCCAGCCCACTCGCCACCCCCGCGATCATCGCGGTCGCGAAGCGCGCGTCGTCCGAGCGCGACGGACCCGGGAACATCAGCGCGAGCGCCGTCTGCAGCTTCTCTCGCTGCTCGACGCGCTGCACCACCCCGGATGCCCACACGGGACGCTCGAGCGCCGTGACCTCTCCGCCGCGCAGCTCGCCGAATGCCGTCGCGGCGAGCGCGGCCAGCTCCTCCGGATCGGCGTCGCCGATCACGCCGATCACCGCCGGCGCCTCGAGCACTCGCGCGCGATGCCAGTCGCGCAGCATCGCGGCCGTGATCGCTGGAAGCGTGCGCTCGTCGCCGCTCGCCGGCACGCCGTACGGATGTCCCGCGAACGCGGCCTGCGTCGCGAGACGCACGGGGTAGCGGTACATGTCGTCGCGCATCGCGACGAGATCGGCGAGCGCGATCGCGCGCTCCGTCTCCAGCGCCTCGTCCGGCACCTCCGCGTGCTGCGCCACGTCGGCGAGCAGCTCGATCGCTTCTGTCGCATATCGCTGCGGCACGCTGATCGACCAGCCGAAGCTCTCCGCGCCCGCGCTGCCGCTCACGCTCCCACCGAGCAGCTCGCCCTCTTCCGCGATCTGCGCCGCTGAACGACGCGAGGTGCCCTTCACCGCCGTGCGCACGAGCAGCGACGTCATTCCGGCGTGCGTCGCGGGCTCGTCGCGCGCACCGCCGAGCGTGTACACGCCCGCGTGCACGAGCGCGCCCGCCTTGCGGCGCACGAGCACCGGTACGCCCGCCGCCGTGTGGAAGATCTGCACGCCAGCCTCTTCGCGATCGGCGCGCATCCCGGCGTGGATCGCGGGAGCACCCGCCAATGGAGGGGCCGACGCCTCGATCACCTGCACCGGCGCCGCGTCCAGCAGCGCGCGCATCGACGACGCATCCGACGCGATCGCCGCGCTGCCAGTCGGCCGATACACCACCACCGCGGCCTGATCCGGATCGAGGAACTGTCGCGCCAGCGACTGCACCTCCTCCGCCGTCGTGGAGAGCGCACGGCGGAGATACTCCTCGCCGGCGCGCCAATCTCCCAGTGCCTCCCACTCGGCGAGATAGTTCGCCTGCCCCTCCATGTCCTCCAGCCGGCGCACCCATCGCGACTCGTACACGCGACGCGCGCGCAGCAGCTCCGCGTCGCTCACGCCGTGCTCGCGCACGTCGCGGAGCTGCGCCCACATCGCCTGCGCCGCTTCCGCCGCGCGCTCGGGCGGCGCCTCGGCGTGCACGACGAACACCCCGAGCGAGGTCGGCGTGTAGTCGTATGCCGACACCGACGACGCCAGCTTCCGCTCGCGCACCGCGCGATAGAGCCGCGACGCGCGGCCCGTGCCGAGAATCGCGGACAGGATGTCGAGCCCAGGAGTCGCCGGGTCGAGCGTGGGCGGCGTGCGCCACCCGAAGGCGAGCTGCGTCTGGCCGATGTCGCCCGTCCACTCGCGATACCGGAACCCGGCGACGCCTTCCTCGGTCGGACCGGGCGTGCGCACCGGAGCGCCCGCGGGCAGCGCGCCGTAGCGCGCCGTGATCTCGCGCAGCGCGTCGTCGGGATCGACGTCGCCCACGACGACGAGCACGGTGTTGCCCGGATGATAGAAGTTGCGATAGAAGGTCGTCATCGCGTCGCGCGTCAGCGCGCGCAGCCCCGCTTCGCGCCCGATGCGCCAGCGCCGGATGCGGTGCCGGTCGTGCAGCAGCTCGAACAACGTCTCCGTCGCGACCGCGCCCGGGTTGTCCTCCTTCCGCTTCGCCTCCTGGATGATCACCTCGAGCTCGCGCCCGAGCTCCCCCGCGTCGATCAGCGAGTTGGCGTACGCGTCGAACTGCACGTCCAGCCCCGCCGCGAAGCGCGACGCCGGAAGCACCGTGTAGTAGCTCGTGTGATCGTAGATCGTCGCGGCGTTGAGATAGCCGCCGACCGCCTTCGTCTGTCGCGCGATCTCTCCGACGCCGCGCGTCGGCGTGCCCTTGAAGTACATGTGCTCGAGCACGTGCGCGATACCGACGACGTCGTCGGTCTCGTCGAAGTAGCCGGCGTTCACGTAGGTCACGATGGCGACCACGGGGGCGGACGAGTCGCGTCGCACGAGCACGCGCAGCCCGTTCGGCAGCGTGGTGCGGCGCACCGTCGCGGGATCCAGCGCGATGGAGAGATCGGAGACGGTCATGATCGAAGTTAGACGATGGCGAGACGGCGGTAGCGCAGCACGACGAGTCCGAGGACGAAGCACGCGGCCCCGTACCCGGCGAGCCACCAGATCGAGCCCCACGGCAGCACGTGCTGCGCCCCCGCGGCGAAGGTCGGTCTCCCCGACACCGAGGCGTACACCTCGTCGGTGCGATGGAGCGGCGGTAGGAGATAGAGGAGCTTGGCAAACGGGCTCGTGGAGCTCGCATAGCGGCCCCACAGATACGTCGCCGCCACCGACACCGCGACGAGCGACAGCCAGTCCCACCGCGCGGCGGCCGAGAGCAGGAAGGCGACGCCGGCGAAGCAGAGGAAGGTGAGCGCGACGACGATCATCAACGGCCACGAGAGCACCGGCCAGACGAGTGCGCCGTAGATGAGCCCGAGCAGCGTCATCACGCCAAGGAAACCGATCCAGTGGACCAGAAACGCCTGCCCGTAGTAGCGTGCGGGCGTGACGGGCTTGGCGAAGAGGAAACGGTAGAACCCGAGCTTCCGGTCGTTGGCCACGATGCCGTTCATCGCGAACAGCGCACCGAGAAAGACGAGCGTGCCGATGAAGCCGCGCAGGAACATGTAGTTGAACTCGTCCATCATCACCGCACGTGCCGCCGCCTCCGACCCGAACTTCGCGATCAATCCGGCGGGCACGCTGCCGGTACGCCGGTCCATGCTCGCGAGCAGGGGCTGCAGACCGAGATAGCCGAACAGCGTCGCGACGATGAAGGTCGGCACCCCGCGATCCATCAGGTAGTCGCGAAGCTGCCAGAGTGCGTAGGTGATCATTCGCGCCCGACGCCACTTGACCGGGCGCGAGGGCGTGATCTCGGACGTGCTGGAGAGTACGCTCATGCTCATCGCCGCTCTTCTCCCGTTGCCGCGCCCACCGCGTCGCGGAACTGCTGCTCCAGTGCGGAATGCATCGGATGCACCGCGCTCACGAGCGCCCCCCGCTGCACGAGCGCGACCAAGCCGGCGTTGAGCGCATCGAGCGTGATGTCGCCGAGCTCGTGCTCACCCTGTCCCAGGGCGTGCGCCCCAGGAAAGACGTCCGCGACGAGCTCATCGCCGTGCGCCACGACGATGCGGTACGGGGTCGTCTCCTCGGCGTCGCGTCGCGTGGTGGCCCGCACGTCGACGATGCGCTGCAGCCGGCCGCGATCGATGATCCCGACGCGGTCGGCGAGCCGCGCGAGCTCGTCGAGGTTGTGCGAGGCGATCAGGATCACGCGGTCCGGTCGCCGCAGCGCGGTCACGATGTCGCGGAACCGCTGGGTCCAGACGGGATCGAGCCCGTGGGTCGGCTCGTCCAGCACGATCACCTCTTCGTCGCACAGCAGAGACTGCGCGAGGCCGAGCCGCTGCAGATTGCCCTTGGAGAGCTGCCGCACCCGCTTGCTGCGATGTTCTCCCAACCCGAGCTGCTCGATCACCTCGTTCACTCTCGCGTCGCGCCTGCCGCTCGGCACGCCGGCCAGCAGCGCATAGCGGCGCAGCGCGTCGATCGCGCGCCAGCTCGGAGGAATGCTCACGAGCTCGGACAGGTAGCCGATGCCGCGCGACTCGATGAACCGGCGCGGCTCGAGCCCGTCGATGCGCACGGTGCCCTCGCTCGGCGCGAGGAAGCCGAGCAGCAGGGCGATCAGCGTGCTCTTGCCCGCGCCGTTCGGACCAGCGAGACCAAACACCTCGCCGCGCCGAAGCTCGAGGGTGAGCTCCTCGAGCGCGCACACCTCACGGCCGGTGAGGCTGCGATACCGTTTTCCGACGTGGTCGAACGCGATCACGATACCTGCGCACCCCAAGAGGGAGAGACGGCGCGGGCGCCGGCGTACCGCACGCCGGCGCCCGCGTTCCGACCGACGTGATCAGCGTGGATACTGGGTGCCAGTCGGCGGCAGCGCGCCCGCCGGTTGCACGGGTTGCTGCATGCCGGGCTGACCGGCCCTGGGAACCGAGCCGGCGGGCGGCACGCATCCGCTCCACGCCCCTGGACCGGCACGCTGGACGAACGTCGTTCCCTCGGTGACGCGGCCAAGACGGATCAGCGAGCAGCCGAGGAAGCCCTGCGCCATCTTGTCGTTCGGGTCGGCCTGCACGGCGCGGATGTAGAACCGGCGCGCGGCGTCGTAGTTCTGCTGCTGAAAGCTCACCGCGGCGAGCTCGCGTAGCGCGGCACCGTTGTTCGCGCCGAGCCGCACCGCCGTCACCGCCTCCGCGTTCGCCGTGTTCATGTTGCCCTGATCGCGCGCCATGCGCGACAGGTAGACGTGCGGCATCGGATCGTTCGGATCTTCCTTCGCCGCCTGGATGAACGCGGCCGCCGCCGCCTCGCGGCGTCCCTCTCGATACGCCGTCACTCCCTGGCTGAACGAGGCGCCGCCGCCGCGCCCCGCGACGGCGAACCACGCCAGTCCGCCGACGACGAGCAGCATGAGCAACCCGAGCAGCGGCAGCACCCAGCGCGGCCGCGCGCGCTCGGCGGGCACCGCTTGGGGCGTTCCCTCGAACCGCGTGCGCGCGCTGGGATCGAGCGGCCCCGTCGGCGTGACCATCTCCCCTACCGTGGTGCGCGTGCCGGGAGGCATGCTCGAGTCGCCCCGCGTCGCGGCGCTTCCGCCTCGGCTCGCGGGTGCGGTCTCGAGCATCGGCTCGCCCATGAGTCCCGCCTCGAGCTTCAGGAACGCATCGCGCGAGGCGTTGATGTCGCCCTCGGTCGGCTTGTAGTCCACGCGCGCCGCGCGCTCGCGCGCCGCGTGGAACTCCGCCAGCGCGTTGGCCTGCTCGAGCGAGAGGAAGTGCCGCTGCCGAAGCTCGCGGATCAACATCTGGCCGGTGAGCGACGAACCGCCGACGAGCGAGCGAAGCCCGGTCTCGGTCGCGGTCCACGCATCGATCAGATCGGCGGCGAGATCCTCACTGTCGCGCGTCATGCTCAAGCGCGCGATGATCGGCCGAGCCGAGTGGATCGCGTCGAGCGCGGCGCGCTGCGAGCCGACGGTCATTGGACGATACGCAGAACTCCGGCATCCGCGCTCGCGCGGACGAACAGCTCGGCGTCATGGCTCGGCACCCGGACGCCGGTCTCGCGATAAGTGCGCTTCGCCATGCGCGTCATGAAGTCCCGCAGCGTCGCGTCCTTCGACGCATCCCTGTCCTCGTCTTGCATCGAGCGCACGATCTCCTCCCACGAGCCGGTGAGCTGTCGTCCTTCGCGAGTGAAGATCGAGTGGATGCCGAGGTCGAGATCCTCGGGCTGCACGCCGTCTTCGGCCTTCGCGTCGGCAAGGGAGGAAAGAAGCGTGCCGAACAGCTCGAGCTGCCCCCGTGCGACCTCCACTTCGCCGCTCTCGCTCGCCGACGCGCCATCGACTTCGATGAACAGCTCGTCGATGTCGTCGAGCTCACCACCGAGCTCCGTCAACCGCTCTTCCCACGGCTTCAGGTCGGGATCGTGCTCGTCGAGCTTGTACGCCGCGCGCTTCAGCTCGATCAGCCGCCAGATCCCCAACTCGTCCCAGTGCTCGTCCGGGGACGTGCGCTCGAAGTGGTAGAGCGAAGCCTCGTAGTCGCCCCGATCGTAGAGGATGTTCGCCAGATAGATGCGCGCTTCGGCGTGCTCGTTGTCCACCTGGAGCGACTTCCGGAGCGACGCGATCGCCGCGTCGTCCTCGCCGAGCCGGTGCTGCGCATAGCCGACGCACGCGATCGCCTCGGCGCTCTCGGGCGCCTGCTGCACCGCGACCTCGAAGAACTCCTGCGACACCGCGAACAGCTCGCGACGGTCACGAAGCGACGCTTCTCGGAACAGCGCGCGGCCGATCTGGAGCATCAGGTCGAGATCGTCGGCGTAGCCCAGCTCCAGCGTGCGACGGAAGCAGCGGAGCGCGGCCTCTTCCAGCCCGAACTTGAGCAGTGTCTCGCCGAGACCGGCGAGGGCATCCTCGTGCTCCGGCTCCAGGACGAGCGCCTCTTCGAAGCTGCGCCGTGCCCACGCGAACTCCTCGCGCGCGAGCCGCGCGTACCCCACGCCGATGTGCAGCTCCACCGACGTCGGGTAGAGCGTGAGCCCTTCCCGCAACACGGCGAGCGCTTCGTCGTACTGACCTTCGTTGTAGAGTTGGTGAGCGCGCTCGTCGTACTCTTCGGAGCTCAGGAACGGAGTGGGCATTGGGACAGAAGCCTCCGGCTCGTGAGGGGTGTCCTATTGTACCATTTGGAGAGCGACAAGTTCAACGGCTTGACACCTCATCAGGCGAGGAATTGCAGAGGGCGGGCCGCGGGTTCCTCATCCGCGACGATCGACACCGTCGGCGAGCCACACGGCGATCTCGCCGGCCAGAAACGCGTTCTCCTCGAGCAGGCCGAGGTTCGCCTGCAGCGACCGGCCTCCTGTTGCACGCTCTACGGCGGCGAGCAGGAAGGGTGTCACGGCGGCGCCGCGAACGCCGGACGCTCGCGCCTCCTGCAGCGCGCGCTCCACCGCGCCGTCCACCTCGTTCGCGTCGAGGGCGACGTCCGCTGGCGGCGGTTGCACCACGAGAAGGGCCTGCTTCCGTCCGAGCAGCCGTGCCGCCCGATGCACGGTCGCGATCTCGGCCGCGCTCTCTGCACGCGCCGGAAGACGGAGACCGGTGCTGCGGCTATAAAAGCCAGGCAACTCGCTCGTGCGATAGCCGACCACGGTGACACCGAGGGTCTCCAGCCGCTCGAGGGTGGCCGAGAGGTCGAGGATGGACTTCGCTCCGGCGCAGACGACGATCATCGGCGTCGCCGCGAGCTCGCCGAGGTCGGCCGACTCGTCGAAGGGAGCGTCGCGATGCACGCCGCCGATGCCGCCCGTTGCGAACACGACCGCCCCTGCCGCGCTGGCGATGCCGAGTGACGCGGCGACGGTCGTGGCGCCGTCGGCCTGCTGCGCCATGGCCACCGGGAGGTCGCGCGCCGAGACTTTGCGCACGCCGTCGCGTCGAAGAAAGCGCTCCAGCTCTTCCTCGTCGATGCCGAGGGTGCACGTACCGCGGACGACGGCGGTGACGGCGGCGAGCGCACCCGCGCGGGCGACGGCGCCGGTCATCCGCTCCAGCGCCTCTCGATTGGCGGGGATCGGCAGCCCCTGCGCGAGCACGGAGCTCTCCAGCGCGACGACCGGGCGGCCCCACGCGAGCGCGTCGGCGACCGGGGGGAAAACACGAAGCGCGGACATTGCTAGCAAAGCTAGCCGTCCGCGCCTCGTCGCGCTCCAGAGCGGTCCCCACCGCTGAGTGCGCTCACGGGCCCCTCCCTTCGACAGTCTTCCCGCGTGATGGATTCAATAGCAGGAGTTATGCCCGAACCGCGGCGAGTTGGTTGGTTGGCTCGTTCGTCGGTGAGTGAGTGTGTCGGAGTGGGTCGATCCATCTCACCACTCGCGAACTCACCGTTTCTCGGGCTTCCTCGGCCACCCGCGCACGATCGCCGCACCCATGTGGGCCATCGTCACCTGCGCCTCGTTGTCCACGAGCCAGCGCTGATCGGCGTTCTCCTTCGTCAGCACGCATGCCACGACGCGCGACTGCAGAGGAAACAGCGCGCACTCGGTGCGCACCTGATCCGTCGCACCGGTCTTGTGCGGGACGGTCAGGCTGTCCACGTAGCGCTGCAGCCCCTGAACGTCCTCGTTGTGCGCGAGGATGTCGAGCATCGCGCTGTCGGCCTTCGCGCTCACCGCCTTGCCGTCGGCGAGAAGGGCGAACAGCCGCGCCATCTCGTTCGGCGTGGTCACGCCCAGCCCGTACTTCACCGAGCTGTCCATCGCCACGCTCGCCAGCCGCAGATACACCTTGGAGTGCACCTTGGTGTGTGGCAGTCCGAGCTTCTCCATCTTGTTCCACACCCGCCGGATCACCACGCGGTCGAGCAGCAGGTTGGTCGCCGTGTTGTCGCTCGTCACGGACATCAGCCACGCCGCGTCGCGCACGGTGAGCGTCGCGTTGTCGTGCATGAACTGGAGATTTCCCGAGCCCGGCACCTTGTCGATCTTGAGCAGCGTGAGCGGGTCGTCCAGCGAGAGCTGCCCCTGCTCCACCAGATCGAACACGGTCACGAGCACCGCCACTTTGATCAGGCTCGCCGTCGGAAAGGTCTCGTCGCCACGACGCTCCAGCCGCTCGCCGGTGTCGAGGTCGTGCACGGTGTAGCCCACCACGCCATGGTGCGCGCCGGCGAGTGAATCGAGCCGGCGCCTCAGCGCCGCCGTGTCGGCGCGCGCGTACGACGCCGGAGACGTCGGGCGCGCCGCCGGTTGTCCGGCGGCGCACGCCGGCGCCGCGAGCTGCAGGAAGAGCAGCGGTGCGAGGCGCCGGCGCACTCTCACCGCGACTCGTGCGGCTCGGCGTCCGGCAGATCTTCCGCGCGGACCGACTCCAACAGGTCGCGCTCCTTCGACGTCGGATCGTAGATGGCCACGACCCGGATGACCTCGCCGACGTACGCGTCGAACGTCTTCACCTTTCCAGGCGCGATCTTGATCTCGTGGCCGTCCTCGAAGCGCAGGATCACCTGCGGATGATCGACGTTGACGTAGGCCTTGCGGAGCTTGGTTGCTGAAGGAGGCATGATGTGCTCGTGGTGAGTTGCTAGACCTGCAGGTCGCCGACCGGCGACCGGAGCTCAGCGGAATGAAATGAGTCGCCGTCCGGCGACTGAGATGCAGACGGACCAGTCGGCGTCAGGTTTCGCGCCGCGCCGGCAAGGCTCAGGTGACCGTGGCGGTCTCGTGAGTGTATCGCTCCCACTCGCCGCGCGCGAGGATGTCGTCGATGATCTCGACCACCTGCTCCACCTCCTCATCGCTCGTGTAGAAGTGCGGCGCGACCCGGATGCCGGCATTGGGCCGGTAGTCCACGATGACCTCTCGCGCGAGGAGCGCACGCGCCACCTCGCGGGCGTGCGGCACGCCGAACGCCACGGTGCCGCCGCGCCGCGCGGCATCGCGCGGCGCCGTGACGGGAAATCCTCGCGCGTCGGCGAGCTCGATGAGGCGCGACGTCTGCCGCGTGCTTTTGGCGCGTATCGCTTCCATTCCCGCCTCGCGCACGATCGCGGGCCCAGCCGTGGCGGCGAAGAGCGCGGGGATGACCGGCGTCCCCCCGAGCCAGCGCCATGCGTCGTCGGCGTATTCCATCTCGGCCGCGAACGCGAATGGGTGCTTGTGCGCCTGCCAGCCGGTGAGCGTCGGGGCCAGCGTGGCGTTGAGCTCCGGCCGTACCCAGACAAAGCACCCGCCCGGTCCGCCGCACAGCCACTTGAGCACGCCGCCGGTGAGAAAGTCGGCGCCGAGCGCGCGCACGTCCACCGGCAGCACGCCGACCGAGTGATAGGCGTCCAGCGACACGAGCGCTCCGACCGCGTGCGCGTGCTCGGCGATTTTCGCGACGTCCATGACGTACGCCGAGCGGAACAGCACGTGTGAGATCGCGACCAGCCGGGTGCGCTCGTCGATCGCCTCGATCAGCCGTTCTTCGCTCACCCCGATGCCATCGTCGCTCGGCACCACCACGATCCGCGCGCCGAGCCGCGTCGCGAGCGAATCGTAGACGTAGCGCACCGACGGGAAGTCCAGCTCGCTCATCACGATCGTGTCCCGGCCGTCGCCATAGTCGAGCGCCGACAGCACCTGCGCCTGGGCCATCGACACCGTCGGCACCATCGCCACCTCACGCGGTCCGGCGCCGATCAGCGGCGCGATCTCGTCACCCACCGCGATCGGCATCTCCCACCACCCCTCCGCCCATGCGCGAACGCCGCGCGTCGCCCACTCACGCGCGTATTCCGCCAACCGCTCGGGCACCGCGCGCGGCATCGCACCGAGCGAGTTGCTCACGAGGTACGTCGTCGACTCGAGGATCGGGAACTCCGCGCGGAAGCGGAGCAGCGGATCGTGCGCGTCGCGACTCACGATGCCGCGCGAGCCGTCGCGCCAGCCGCGGCACGCGTGCGGCGCGAGGCGCTCGTCGCGGCGTAGACGATCAGCGCGGCCGTGACGACGATGGCGGCGGCGCGCCACTCCTGCGCCGTGATCTGCCAGAGCAGCCACCCGATCACGCCCACCGCGAGCCACGGCGCGATGCGACCCCCCGGAACCTCGAACGGTGTCCCTCCGGTTCGCACGTCGCGCCGCTGCAGCTCGGCGGCCGCGATGCAGCAGGCGCCGTACACGAGCAACCCGGTCACGTTCGCCGCCACCGCCAGCTTCTCGAAGTTGGCGAGCAAGGCGAGCGCCGCCACGACGATGCACTGCACGGCGATCGCGACGTGCGGCGTGCGCCACGTGGGATGAACGCTCGCCACCATGATGGGAAGAAAGCCATCACGCCCGAACGCGAACAGCATTCGCGGCAGCGCCAACGTCATCCCGCTCAGGTACACGAACATCGACAGCGAGGAGCAGACGAGGATCATCGTGCGCCCGGCCGGACCGAACATCGCGCCGGCCGCCGAGGCGAGCGGTGTGCGATCGCCCGCGAGCGCACTGCCGAGCACACCCTGCGCGACGATCTGGATGAGCACGTACAGGACCGCGACTACTCCCATAGCAAGGAAGATCGACCGCGGCACCGTCCGCGCCGGATCTCTGATCTCGCCACTCGGCATCAGCGCACTCTCCACGCCGAGGAAGGCGAAGATCAGAAGCACCGAGGCGCGCGATACCGACGCCGCGGTCGGCGTGGCGGCGGAGTGCAGGTTGCTCGGGTTCATGCGCAGCAGTCCCACGACCACCAGCAGCACGAGCGGAAGGAGCTTCGCCACCGTGGCGAGTGCGTTGAACCGCGTCATCTTGGCGACGCCGCGCGCGTTCGCCGCTGCGAGCACCGCGAGCACGATCACCAGCGCGACCCCGCGACCCATCGCGCCGAGCGCGGGCACCAGCGCGACGAGCGAGTCCGCGAAGAAGGTGCTCACCGCCGACAGCGCGAGAGTGCTCGACACCCAGATCATCACGCCCGACACGAATCCGATCAGCGGACCGAACGCCGTCTCCACGTACGCATACGGTCCGCCCGTCATCGAGACCCGGCTTCCAGCCTCGGCAAAGCAGATCACGATGAGCGCCAACGCGATGGTACACGCGACGTACGCGAGTGGCGCGGACGTCCCCAACGTCGCGGCGACGCCTGAAGGCAGACGAAAGATTCCGCCGCCCACCGTGACGTTCACGATTCCGGCGGCGAGCCCAAAGGTGCCGATCCCCCGAACGAGCCGGCTTTCCGGCGACGCGAGTGAGCTCGGCGCGCTCTCGCTCACGGCTGTGGCGCGACGCTGCGCTTGAACTCGGCGTCGGCGTTCCACGTCGGCATGCCGGGCGCATCGGCGAGCCGTCTCGCGAAGCGCATCACGATGTCCGTGAGCTGCACCGCACCGCTCAGGTCGAAGTCCGGCCGGTACTCATCCGAGGGCTGATGATAGCGCTTCTCGGTGTAGTCTTCGGACTGCTGCAGGCCCCACTCCTTCGGCCGGCCCACGAAGTCGAGGCCGGATTCGATCGACACCGCCGGAACGCCCGCCTTCGCGAGCGAGAAGTGGTCCGACCGATAGAAGTGTCCCGCCTCGGGATGGTCCTTCGGCGTGAGATGCATTCCCTCCGTCTTGAGCAACGCGGTCATCTCCGGGCCGAGTGAGCTCTTGTTCTCGCCGAGCAGGATCAGGTCGCGCGTGCGACCGAGAAAGTTCGTCTCGTCCACGTTGATGTTCGCCGCGATCTGCGCGAGCGGCACCGTCGGGCTCTGCGCGAAGTACGCCGAGCCGAGCAGCCCCGACTCCTCCGCCGTGACGAAGAGGAAGAGCAGCGACCGCTTCGGCTTGGGCTGCGCCGCCGCCGTCGCCCGCGCGATCGCGAGGATGGACGCGACGCCCGACGCGTTGTCGAAGGCGCCGTTGTAGATCGAGTCGCCGTTCACCGGGGTCCCGATCCCGAGATGGTCCCAGTGCGCGCTCAGCGCGACGTACTGCTTGCTCGAGCGCGAATCACTGCCGCGCACCACGCCGACCACGTTCTCCGATTGGACCCGCCGTACCGTGCTCGTGACACCGAGATCCATCGTGATCCCCGTCGCCACGGGCTTGAACGCGCGCGTCGCCGCCTGTGCCCGCAGCGTCGCGATGTCGAGCCCCGCCTGCTTGAGCAGCGCCGTGGCCGCGCTGTCGGTGATCCAGCCGCGCACGCCGAGTGGCGCGGGCAGCGCGGGATCGCGCGGCAGGAGGCGATGCTCGGTCGCGTTCGAGCCCACCACCACCTGCCATGGATAGCCCGCCTGCTCCGTGCGGTGCACGATGAGCACGCCAGCCGCGCCGCGCCGTTCGGCTTCCTCGTACTTGTAGGTCCACCGGCCGTAGTACGTCATCGCCGTGCCGCCGAACAGCGCCGGCTCGCGCGCGGGCGCGGGCGGATCGTTCACGAGGACGAGGAGCACCTTGCCCTTCACGTCCACACCTTTGAAGTCGTCCCAGCGATACTCGGGCGCCGTGGCGCCATAGCCGACGAACACCAGCTCGCCGCGCGCCGTCCCCTCCGTCGTCGCGCTGCCGCCCCAGAGCACGACGTCCTCCGGCTGGCGAAGCCCTGCTGTGGCGCGGCCACTCGCGGCCGCGCGCACGCTCGCCGCCTGCGTGGCCACGATATCGATCGGCACCGGCTGGAAGTACGAGCCATTCACGCCGGGCTCGACGCCGGCGGCGCGTAGCTGGCTCGCGATGTACTCCGCCGCGAGTCGTCCCCCTCGCGTGCCCGGCGCACGCCCTTCGAGCAGATCCGAGCTCAGGAATCTGAGGTGCGCGTCGATCTCCGACGCAGCGATCGCTGGGCGCGCTTGCGCGTGCGAGGCAACCGGCACGGCGAGCAGAAGAGCGAGAGCGGTGCGGCGGAGGGAACCAGACATAGATTGCGCGGTGTCGAAAAGAACGGTCCGAAGTTCGCAGCGGACTGGCGTCACAAGACTAGACCGGGCGCTGACAGGGCGCCACCACTGAGAACGCGCCAGCGGAACGCTCGGCGCTCGACCTCGCACAAGGACCTCACATGCACGCACGCACCTCCCTCTCGCTCCGCATCGTGCTCGCCGGCCTCGTCGGCGTCGCCGCGCCGGCCCAGGCCCAGCAGTCGCTCGCGCCTCGAGCGCCCTCAGTCGACGTGTCGGCTCCGACGCGCGCGCAGCAGACCGCGCCGAGCCAGACCAGTTCGGCGCAGGTCGGCCCGACGATGGACGCCGCGAGCGTCGGCGTGCGCCAGCCGGTGACCAACGAGACCAGGGCGCCCAACGCCGCGCCGCGTCGCGCTGGCTACGGCCAGCCGGTCGCCTTGATGGTCGTCGGCGGTGCCGCGCTACTGGCGGGTCTGATCATCGGTGGCGGGGCGGGCACGGCGATCGCCGTCGGCGGCGCCGTCGTCGGGCTCTACGGGCTCTACGAGTTCCTGCAGTAGCGTTCGATCGTCTTTGGAGTGAGAGGGGCGGGCTTCCTTCGATGCCCGCCCTTCGCGTGTTCGCGCACGGCTCGATCTGCCTCGGCGATAGGCAGGCACGGCATTTGACTTCGTGTGTCGAGCTGAGCCGGATCGTGACATCAGAGCTTTCGGAGCATTCGTGAGCAGACGCATCGCGCTCGTCCTCGGTGGAGGCGGTCTCAAAGGGTTCGCGCACATCGGGGTCCTTCGTGCCCTCGAGGAGCGGGGCATCGTGCCCGATGTCTACGGAGGCACGAGCATCGGCGCGATGATCGCCGCGGCCTATCTCAGCGGCACCCCGGTCGATCAGCTCGCTGCGCGCGCGGAGGGACTGCGCAAGCGCGATCTCTTCCGGCTCAATCATTTCGGCATGCTGCTCGAGCGGATGCGCTCGCCCTCGATCTACCTCGAGGAGCCGCTGCGCGAGCTGTGCAACCGCGCCATCCCCGACGTCACCTTCGCGACGCTGCCGAAGCGCCTGCTCGTGAACACGGTCGATCTCGACCGCGGCGCGCGCGTGGTGTGGGGGCTGCCGGGGCTCGAGCACGTGCCGGTGCGCGACGCGGTGTACGCCTCGTGTGCGCTTCCGGGCTTCTTCCCCCCTGGAAAGGTGGCCGAGCGCAACTGCATCGACGGCGGCGTGGTCGACAACCTCCCGGTCTCGGTCGTCTCGCAGTTCGCCGACATCATCATTGCCGTCGACGTCGGCAGCTCCGATGGCGGGTCGGCGGCGAGCGCAGCGGGCCAGGGCTTCGCGGGCACCTACATGCGCGCCGCGACGATGATGATGCACGCGCTGCAGCAGTTCCCGCTCGAGCACTGGCACGGCCCGCCGATGGTGCTGATCCGTCCACGCGTGGACGACGCGAACTGGCTGAGCTTCAGCGACACCGCCGCGAACATCGCGGAAGGTTATCGCTCGGCCACCCGCGCGCTGGAGCGGTTCGACTCGTACTTCGGCCAGCTGAACTGCGTCTTCCCTCGCCGGCGCGTGCAGATCGACGTCGACCGGGAGCGCTGCACCGGCTGCGGCACCTGCGTCTCGCTCGCCCCCGCGGTGATGGCGATGGACGCGACCGGCAAAGCGTACGCGCGCACGAGCGTCGTGGAATGGTCGCCCGCGGAGGGCGGCTTCGTGCACGAATGCCCGACCTCGGCGATCACCGCGACGAACGTCGACCGCCGCTCGACCAGCGTGGACGTGCACGCGATGCGGGATCCCACTCCGAGCTCGGGAGCAGGGGAAGCTGCGTGAGGACGGCGCGTGTCATCCCGAGCGAGCGCAGCGAATCGAGTGATCTTCACTTCGACTCACCGGCCGACTCACCAACTCACCGTCCCTCGGTCATCACGCTCACGTAGCTCGCCGCCGCCAGCGGGAACCTCGCCTTCCCCGCTCTCACCGGCACCCGCGCGCCCTCCTGCATCCGGCGCTCGCCATTCGTCGTCCAGATGCGCAGCGACTTCACGTCGCTCGGCAGACCGGTGAGCACCGCGGTGCGTGACGCGTTCGTGTTCACCACGTGCACCGCCCACCTTCCGCTCTTCGCGTCGCCCACTGCCGTGCAGCTCACGGCTCGCCCGCACGCGATCGGATAGTACGACACCTTCTCCGGCGTGGACGCGAGCTGCTTGAGGTTCCAGAACCGCTGCGTCGGGCGCAGCGCGGTCGTGTCTCCGAACAGACCACCGCCGGCGAGCAGTGAGTAGTCCGACGTGAGCTGCCATTGCAGGATCGTCCTCGGCTGCGACAGCGCGAGCAGGCGTACATAGAGCTCGATCTCGTACAGCGCCATGTCGGACTCCTGGAAGATGAGCGGATAGCGGTACGCGCCCGCATCGGTGCTTCCCTCGCCCACCAGCAGCGGCTTGTCGATCGTCTTGGCCGCGTCGAGCCAGAAGGTGAGCAGCGAATCGCTCCACCCGCGCCACGAGTGATACGACACCGCGCCGATGTACGGCCACGTCGCTCGGTCCTTCATCGCCGCGCCGATGAACCAGGTCGGCGTCGCATCCGACACGTCGCCCAGCAGCATCGTGGTCGCCAGACCTCTGGACTGCATGTAGGCGCCGAGCCCCTTGATCAGCGCGGCGTGCTCCTCGGGCGTCTGCCGCACGTCGATGCCGAGGTCGGATTCGTTGAACGAGAACATCGCCGCCTCCACTCCGTAGTGCTGCTTGAGATAGAGCAGGTACGACGTGATCGACGCGTAGATGCGATTCGTCTTCGTGGAGTCGAGTGGATTTCCGCGCTTGCCGTTCACGAGCGCACCGTTGCGCGGCAGCGGTCCGACCACCGCCCATTCCGGCGGAAACCACGCGCTCACGATCACCGGCGCGCCGCGCTGCCCCATCGTGCGCGCCATCTCCATCGCCGCGCGGACGCGCGGGTCCTGCTGCGCCGTATCCTTCGCCGCGGGATCCACCGTCGTGTCGGGATCCCACGTGCGCCACGGCATCTCCACGCGCGCCCACGCCACGCGCAGGTTCGCGAGATTGTACGCGATCACCTTCGGGTCGAGCGTCGGATTCTGAATCCGGAAGTTCCCGCCCAGCCCGTCGAACTCGCGGCCGGCTTTCCTGGCGTCCACGCTGAGCGTCACCGGCGAATGATCGGCGACGCCGCTCGCCTCCAGGGTGACGAGCGCCTGCTGCGTGCGGCCCGGCTCGGACGGGCCGGTGAGGATCGGGATGAGCACGCGGTGAACGGTCTGTCCGCCGTGGGTGTCGTCGCCGGCGAAGAGCTGGGCGGGCGACGTCACCGTGATGCTGAGCCGGCGCCGGCTCGCGCGCGACGTTCCCTCGAATGCGAAGCCGCGCCCCGCGCCGCGCGCGAGGGAGAGCGCCGCGGGAGACCGTACCGGTTCGATGGCGGTCACCGCGGTCCGCGCGCTGTTCACGACGCGTGGTGCGCTCCACTCGGCGGCCGGCACGTCGAGGCACAGGAAGCCACGCAGCGCGGTCGCGCTGTCGGCGGTGAAGCGGACGTCGAGCGTCACCACACCGCGCCGCACGTCCTCCACGACTTCGCTGATCGAGATCGGGCCGAGACGGGAGGTGATCGTGCGACGCGAGCCCGAGCGCGAGTAGCGCGGCTGCTGCCGCTCCTTCTGCGTGCGCGCGCTCACGACGCCGGCGGCGTTCACGGTGCAGAGGCTGGTCTCGAACGGAATCACCTCGCCATCCACCCGGATCCCCTCCACGTTGCCCCACGCCGCCACCACCGCCTGTGCACGCGCCGGCGCGGCCAGCGTTCCCAGCGCCGCCGCACCCACGACCACGCGGAGAACGAACCGTTCCATCATCTGCATTGCTCTCGAGAGTGAAGAGAAGTCGTCGCCGAACGGCGCGTCCGTTCAGCCGAACATCGCGATGAGACCGACGCCGCCGCTCACCAGCAGCGCGCCCGTGATCCGGTGCGCGCCGCCCTCTTCGCGCAGCGCGAGCACACCCACCGCCGTCGCGAGGAGAATGCTCATCGACCCGACGGCGATCACGTATCCGGTCTGCGCGCGCGCCATCGCGTTCTGCAGCCCGACCTGTTGAATCGCGTAGACGCAGCCCGTCAGCGCGACGATCCGCATCCATGGCACTACGCGCTCCGGCGCGCCGATGCTGCCGGTCTTCCAGCCCAGCACCGGCAATGCGAGCGCGAGTCCGAGTCCGGAGCCCAGCGTGAGCGATGCGGCCCACGGCATCGGCCCGACGATCGCGATCCCGATCTTGTGCAGGAGTGATGTCACCGTCCAGAACAACGTCGCCGTCACCGCGTACCAGCTCGCGCGCGATGTCGCGAGCGAACGAAGCGGCGCGAGCAGCGATTCGCCACGCCGCAGTCCGACGAAGTAGAGCCCGATGGCGACCAGGATGATCCCGGCCACCGCGAGCGTGCTGGGCACCTCGTGCAGGAACAGCACGCCGCCCGCCATCACGAACAGGGGGATGAGGCCCATGATCGGCTGCACCAGCGAGACGTCGCCCGTTCGCAGCGCGAGCGTGAGACAGAGCATCCCGCCGATCTCGGGCGGGATGATGAATCCGAGCGTCCGCCAGAACGACGCCGGCAGCGGTGGCCACGTCCCGAGCACCGTGACGGCCACCGCGAGCAGCGACCCCGCGATGACGCGGAACGCGACGGTCGAGATCACGGCACCACCCTCGGCGATGCTGCGCTTGAGCATGAGCGTGGTGGCCGCCGAGAAGATGGCAGCGAGCAGGGCGAGGGCGATCCACATGGAACGAGAGACCTGGGCTTGGACGATGTGAGTTGGTGGGTGGATGGTCGGATGGTTGGTCGGTGAGCTAGCGAGCCAACGGCCCGAACCACGACCGGCCCGGAGATTCCTCGATGGGCCTCCAAGCCGGTTGGTGGCGTTGGTCGTTCAACTCACCGCTCGACCGACCAACTCACTAGCTAACCAACTCACCAGCTCACCGCCGTGCTGGGGTCAAGAGCTCCACCATCCGCTCATAACTATCGGCCGCCGCCCTCAACTCCTCGATCTCGACGCACTCGTCGTCCCTGTGCGCCACGTGGATCGAGCCCGGGCCGAACAGATACGGCGTCCCCCACGCGGACAACGCTGGAATGTCCGTCGCGAACGCGACGACCGAGGTAGGAAAGCCTTCCAGAGTGCCGAGGCGCATCGCAGGAATCTCGATGCTGCGCTCGAGCGAGGCGCGACCGGCGATCCATCGCTCCATGAGCGTCCACACGTCATCCGCCGGCGTCACGATGCGCGCCATCAATCGCGCCTCCGCGCTCGGCGCGACGACGTTGTCCGCCACCCCGCCCGCGAGGCTTCCGATGTTCACCGTCGTCTCGCCGAGCAGCGGATCCGTCGGCAGCTCCAGTCCATCGAGCTCGGCGAGCAGATGCACCAGCGCCCGAGTGGCCGAGCGGCCCAGATGTGGATACGCCGAGTGCGCCGCCTCCCCTGCGGTGCGCACGATCACGCGCATCGCGCCCTTGGTGCCGAGTGCGAGCGCGCTCTCCGTCGGCTCACCGTTCACCAAGGCGAGACTGCGGAACCCGGTACGCACCGCCCAGTCGTTCGCCGCGTGCGCCCCATCGTGCGTCGTCTCCTCGCCGACGACGAACAGCATCGCGACCGCGCGGCCGCGAGCGCGCAGCCGCTCCGCCGCGCACAGCATCGCCGCGGCGATCCCCTTCGCGTCGCACGAGCCCCGTCCTCGCAGATGCGTGTCGTCTCGGCTCGGCGGGATATACGGCGGAACGGTATCGAGGTGCGTGGAGAGCGTGACGTACGGCCCCTCTCCTGCGACGGCGAGCAGATCGACGCGGCCCTCAGTGACCGGAATGCGGGTGACCGCCCATCCCATGGACTCGAGCACGTCGCCGAACGCGCCCATGAGCCCCTGCTCGCTCCCGCTCGTTGACTCGATGGACATGAGCCAGCTCGCGGTGGAGGGCGGGTCGGCCGGGTCGAAGGGAGGATGGGGCATCTGGGAGGGTGACTGGGCTACCGCGGTACCAGGTACCGTACACTCGTACCTTCGTATTCCGCACACCGACCGACATCCGAGCAGCGCCCGATGCTTGGACGCTCATACGCCATTCAGAGCCGGTAGCTCCGAGAGGCGTCCAATCTTCGAGGATTGCCAGCGGACTGGGTCGCCGTACGCCGTACGAGACTACGCGGTACGGTACCAAGTACGGTAGTGCCAGTTAGATTGCCCAGCAGCCTGCCGGCCGCCCGTCTCCCCGAGGGAGACGCCCGCCCCGGCAGTGGCTCCGTTCTCCACCGTCGCCCCGGCCGAGGTCCGCGGCGGCACCGAGAGACAATTCGCAATGACCTCACTCGATTCATTCGGCAGCCGCGCGACGCTCGACGTCGCGGGCAAGTCCTACACGATCTATCGGCTCGATGCGCTGAGCGGATCGTCCAAGGGCAACAGCGATCGCCTCCCCTTCAGCCTCAAGATCCTCCTCGAGAATCTCCTCCGGAACGAGGACGGCGCCTTCGTCAAGCGCGCCGACGTGGAGACGATGGCCAACTGGGACGTCCGCGCCATGGCGCAGAAGGAGATCGCGTTCCGCACCGCTCGCGTCCTCCTGCAGGACTTCACCGGCGTCCCAGCCGTGGTCGACCTCGCGGCAATGCGCGACGCGCTCGCCAAGCTCGGCGGAGATCCTCAGCGCATCAACCCGCTGCAGCCGGTCGACCTCGTGATCGACCACTCGGTCCAGGTCGACGAGTACGGCACCGAAGCCGCGCTCCTCATCAACACCGATCTCGAGTTCGAGCGCAACGTCGAACGCTACGTCTTCCTCCGCTGGGGCCAGGACGCGTTCAAGAACTTCCGCGTCGTTCCGCCCGGCACCGGCATCTGCCACCAGGTCAACCTGGAGTACCTCGGCAAGACGGTGTTCGTGAACGAGGAGACCGGCGAGGCGTACTGCGACTCGCTCGTCGGCACCGACTCGCACACCACCATGATCAACGGGCTCGGCGTGCTGGGCTGGGGCGTCGGAGGGATCGAGGCCGAGGCGGCGATGCTCGGCCAGCCCGTCTCGATGCTCATCCCCGAGGTGGTCGGCTTCAAGCTCTATGGCAAGCTGCCAGCGGGTGCGACGGCGACCGATCTCGTGCTGACCGTCACCGAGATGCTGCGCAAGAAGAAGGTCGTCGGAAAGTTCGTCGAGTTCTACGGGAGCGGACTGTCGTCGCTCAGCCTCGCCGATCGCGCGACGATCGCCAACATGGCGCCGGAGTACGGCGCGACGATGGGCTTCTTCCCCGTCGACGCCGAGACGCTCAAGTATCTGCGGCTGTCCAGCCGCAGCGAGCAGCACGTCGCCCTCGTCGAGGCGTACACCAAGGCGCAGGGTCTCTTCCGCACCGACGAGACGCCCGACCCCATCTTCACCGACACGCTCGAGCTCGACCTCGGCACCGTGGAGCCCAGCCTCGCCGGCCCGCGCCGTCCGCAGGATCGCGTGCCGCTCAAGCTCGCGAAGCAGATGTACCAGGATTCACTCAGGATCGATCTCGAGAAGTCGGGCACCCTCGCGGGCGTCGCGCGCGAGCGGTCGGCCACGCGGGTCAGTGCGTCGCCGGAGCTCGCCGAGGCGGTGATGGTCGCCGACGCCGAAGGAGCGAACCAGGCGCAGCACGAGCACGGCGGCGTGAAGTGCGAGTACGATGGAGAGACCTTCACCCTGCGTCATGGTGCGGTCGTGATCGCGGCGATCACGAGCTGTACGAACACGTCGAACCCGAGCGTCATGCTCGCGGCGGGACTGCTCGCGCGCAACGCGGTGAAGAAGGGGCTGAGCGTGAAGCCGTGGGTGAAGACGTCGCTCGCCCCAGGCTCGAAGGTCGTGACCGACTACTTCAACGCCGCCGGCGTGATGGAGTATCTCGACACGCTCGGCTTCAACCTCGTCGGCTACGGCTGCACGACGTGCATCGGCAACTCTGGACCTCTGCCCGAACCCATCGCCGCGGCCATCGAGGAAGGCAAGCTGTTCGTCGCGAGCGTGCTGTCGGGCAATCGCAACTTCGAGGGTCGCGTCAACCCGCTCACGCGCTACAACTATCTCGCGTCGCCGCCGCTCGTCGTCGCGTACGCGTTGGCCGGTCGCATGGACCTCGATCTCACGCGCGAGCCCATCGGCATCGGAAGCGACGGACCGGTCTTCCTGCGCGACATCTGGCCGAGCCCGAAGGAAGTCGAAGACGAGATTCTGCGCAGCGTGAAGCGCGAGTTCTTCGAGCGGCAGTACGCCGACGTCTTCAAAGGCGACGAGCACTGGCAGGGACTGAACGTCCCCACCGGCGAGACGTACGCGTGGCAGGAGGACTCGACGTACGTGAAGAATCCGCCGTACTTCGAGGGGATGACGATGCAGCCGCCTGGCGTGAAGCCGGTCACGGGCGCGAAGGCGCTCGCGCTGCTCGGCGACTCGATCACGACCGACCACATCTCGCCCGCCGGCAACATTCCGGCGGCGAGTCCGGCCGGCAAGTGGCTCATCGAGCACGGCGTGCCGCGCACGGACTTCAACTCCTATGGCGCGCGGCGCGGCAATCACGAGGTGATGATGCGCGGCACCTTCGCGAACATCCGCCTGCGCAACGAGATGGCGCCCGGCACCGAGGGCGGCTGGACGACGACCGAGCCCGGCGGCACGCCTGTGTTCATCTACGACGCGGCGATGGAGTACGCCGCGAAGGGAACGCCGCTCGTCATCGTCGCCGGCAAGGAGTACGGCACCGGCTCGTCGCGCGACTGGGCCGCGAAGGGCACGGTGCTCCTCGGCGTTCGCGCCGTGATCGCGGAGAGCTTCGAGCGCATCCATCGCTCGAACCTCGTGGGCATGGGCGTATTGCCCCTCGAGTTCACCAACGGCGACACCCGCCACACGCTCGGCCTCACCGGCTTCGAGACCTATGACATCGCGGAGCTCGACGCGACGCTCTCCCCACGATCGACGCTGACGGTAAACGCCACTGCTCCCGATGGAGGCAAGAAGTCGTTTCAGGTGCTGTGCCGCATCGACACCCCGGAGGAGCTGAACTACTACACGAACGGGGGAATTCTTCCCTACGTGCTGCGATCGCTGGCGCGCAAGTAGAGCGAATCTCGTTGCTACTCACTACCACTGGACTGCAGGTGGTAGTGAGTAGCGGTAGGGAGAGATCGTAGCGGGAAGTCAGTAGTTGGACTGGCGGGCTCGCCCACGCACGAGGGGCGAGCCCGCCTTGCGTCGCGGTGCGCTCCCCTCGACCGCGCCGGCGTGGCGGCGAGCGCCGCGACGGCGAGCGGTGTTACACGGAGAATGTCATCCCGAGCGCGTGCGACGAGCTACTCGCTACGACGCCTCGCTACCGCTGCCCACTACCATTTATACACTGTGGTAGTCGGCACGAGCCGGAGCTCACGACTCATCGAACATCGTATTGTGATGCCGCTGCGCGGTCGCCGCCTCGATCTGCTCCAGTAGATCGCGCTCGATGCCGCGTACGTCGAGCGGCTGCAGCATGTGGTGCAGTTCCGGGTCGTCGCCCACCCGATGCCCCAATCGCGTGTACAGGCCCGCCACGAGCTGCAGGGTCTTCGTCACCTCCTGCTCCACGCGCAGGCTCACCTGCAGACCGAGCTCCTCGCGCAGCTCGGCGATCGCCGATTCGCGCTTCTGCGCCATCAGCACGAAGATCGAGAGGAAGATCGCCTCGAGCGAGACGATCGTCGTCATCAGGCCGAACGGATATGGATCGAACTCGGGCGTGTGAAAGACCCCCGTGTTCCAGAGGATCCAGATCGTGAACCAGACGACGTGCACGACCAGGAACCACACAGAGCCGGCGATCTCGTTCAGCCAGTCGACGAAGCGCTCGAGCCGCGTGCGATGGGCCGCGGTCTGCGCCTTGATCGCGCCGAAGGCGAGGTTGGCGACGTAACGCCGCTTCCTTCGCTCGGATCCGCTGTCATCGATCACGTCCGCCTTTGACGCTGCATCGTCGCTCATCGAACCCCCGGGAAAGCGAGAAGTATGCCTCATGAGTCCGCCGGCTGCCCCAACCCGCTGCTCGCGGAAGCTATCGCGAACCCGCGCCGCTCCGAAACGACACCGCCCGCGGCCAGGTTCGGCGCGGGCGATGGCGTAGGGGGAAAAACGATTGTCGAACGAATTGCTCGTCGTGCTACGTGCTCATACAACGAAGTACGGTCGATGATCCATTTTCGGGTGCGTTAGTGCTGCACGTCCACCGTGTGGCCGATGATGCCGCCCAGGATGCCGCCCGCCGCTGCACCGATCAGCCCGCCCTTCACGCGATCTCGGCTCGTCGTCGCTCCGATCACCGCACCGGCGGCCGCGCCGATCGCCGCGTCACGCTTGGTGTGCCGAACCGGCTCGCGAGGTGCCGGCGCCGGATAGTACGTGCCTGAGGACCTGCCGCTCGATGACGAGCGCGACGCCGTCCGCCGCGCCGGCGCCCGATAGACCGGAGCCGGCCGGTACACGGGTGCCGGTGCATACTGCGGCGCCTGGGCGCTCGCGTTGTACTGCAACGCGCCGTTCGGCCCGTACTGCTGCTCGTTCGGCGACACGAACTGCTGCGGCTGGTACGGCTGCGCCTGCGCGGCGAGCGCCAGGTCGTTCTTCAGCGCGTCGTCGGGCCGAGAGTCGTTGCCTCGGCTGCACGCCCCCAATAGGGCGAGTCCGGCGACCGACAGTGTCATCCCAATCTTGCGCATCGATGCCTCCATTTCTGTGTTCGCTCTCATGCCATTCATCAAAGCAGGGTACGGGCCAGCTCTCGAGCCCCTCAGGAGCGCCTTGCGACCCTACTTCGTCCATCTGTCGGGAACGCTGCGTCCACTTTTCTGGTCAGCGCTCTCCACCGGTCGCTCGTACATCGTTCATACCCCATGGCCTCGCATTGCGCTCCACAATGCACGAGGGCATACTGCCGCTCTTCGCTACTCAGGATCCGGTGTCGAATGCGTCTCCCGATGTCACGCGCGGGTCTGGTTGCACTCCTCGCGCTCGCCGGCTCAGCCGCGAAGGCTCAGCAAGCCGCTCCGGCAACGGCGAATCCAGCGCCCGAGGTCGGCACGCTCGCGCCCGATTTCGCCCTGCCCGGTGCCACCCGGTACGGCACGTTGAAGGATTCCGTCCGCCTGTCGGACTTTCGGGGCAAGACGGTCGTGCTCGCCTTCTTCTACAGGGCCAGGACCAAGGGCTGAACGGTTCAAATGGAGGCGTACCGTGATCAGTACGCCAAGCTCTTCAACAATGGACGCAACGTCGTCGTCCTCGGCGTGAGCGTCGACCCCGACACCACGCTCGCGGCATGGGCGAAGGAGCTTCAAACGCCGCTCCTCTTCGGCAGCGACGTCGGCCAGATCGTCGGAAAGAAGTACGGCTCGGTCAGCGGAAAGGTCGACAACCGCTCCGTGTTCGTGATCGACTCGGCGGGCCGGATCGTGAAGCGCATGCAGCCCTTCAACGAGCTCGCGCAGATCTCCTACGACCAGCTCGAAGCCGCCGTACGAAAGACGCTCCCCCCTCGCTGATCCCACTCCCGACGTGATCGACCGTCCTACCGACGCAGTCCTCGACTCTCCTTCGCCGATGGCTGCGCCGCTGGGCGGTCGCACGCTGCTCGCCGACCTCTACGAGGCGGCGGTGTTGGGCGCCGCGCCGGGTCCGGTAACTTCGACGGCGCTCCGCGACTTCGACGCTCGGCCGGATCAACGGTTGTGGCTCTACGCGATGGGCAAGGCGTCGCACTCGATGGCCTCCGCCGCCGTCGCCGCGCTCCAACGCGGCCGTCATTCCATTGCCGCGGGCGTCATCGTCGCGCCCGAACCGCTTCCCTCACCGTACGCCGGCCTGAGCATGCTCGTCGGCGACCATCCCATTCCTGGCCGCAACTCCTTCGCCGCGGCGCAGCGCATCGGCGAGCTCGCCGGTGGGATGCGGAGCGACGACGTCGCGATCGTGCTGATCAGCGGCGGCGCCACGAGCCTCATCGGCGCGCCGTTGCGAGGCATGGCCGAGTCGGATCTCGTGCAGCTCTATGAGATGCTGCTCGGCTCCGGTCTCGACATTCGCGAGATGAACGCGGTGCGCAAGCGCTTCACCCGATGGGGCGGCGGCCGACTCGCGCTCGCGCTCGCCCCAGCGCGCACGCACACCCTCATCATCAGCGACGTTGCCGGCGACGATCCATCCGACATCGCGTCCGGCCCCTGCACTCCCGACCCCAACACGGTGCGGGACGTCGTCGCCATCCTCGAGCGATCCGGCCTCTACGCGCGCATCGCGCCGCCCATGCGCGAGTATCTCACCAGCGTGCTGCGCGGGGTCACGCCGGAGACGCCGAGGGCGACGCATCCCGCGTTCGCGCACGTCTCGGCGCGCGTCATCGGCAGCAATCGGCTGGCCACGCTGGCCGCCGCGGCTCGCGCGGAGTCGCACTCGATGCAGGCGGCACGAAGCGAGCGCCTGCTCACCGGCGACGCCGCGACGTGCGGCGAAGCGCTCGCATCGGAGCTCGTGGAGCGTGCGCGCGACGGTTGGCGCGGCTGCATGATCTGGGGCGGCGAGACGACGGTGAATCTCGGCGCGTCCGATGCTGCGTCGAGCGATTCGAGCGCAGCCGCACCGCTGGGTGGCCGCTGCCAGGAGCTCGCGCTCGCTGCCGCGCGGGTGTTCGCCGAGTCGGGCGACGCGGCACAGCGCGTCGCTCTTCTCGCTGCGGGCACCGACGGGCGCGACGGCCCAACCGATGCGGCTGGTGCGTTCGCCGACGCGTCCGTGTGGGAAGCGATTCGCGCGAGCGGACGCTCGCCCGAGAGCGCGCTCGCCCGTCACGACTCGTACTCCGCGCTCGACGCCGTGGGCGCGCTGCACCGTCGCGGGCTCACGGGAACAAACGTGATGGATGTGGTGATTGCAGTGGTCCAGTAGCAACCGCGCGCGGGTCGTCTTCCCCGGGGCGCTACATTTCAGACTGACCCCGTTGCCACGAGCTGCCCCATGACCACCCGTCCGTTCACCGTCGGCATCATCCCGGACACCGCCACGTCCGATGCGGCGGCCACTCTCGAGGCGAGCGTCGTCCGCGTGCGTGAGGCCGCCGCACGCGGTGCGCAGATCATCTGCCTGAAGGAGCTGTTCAACTCGCCGTACTTCTGCAAGTCGCAGAAGTGCGACCGGTTCGACATCGCCGAGCCGATCCCCGGCCCGACGACCGACGTCATGCAGAAGCTGGCGAAGGAGCTCGAGGCGGTGATCATCGTGCCCATCTTCGAGAAGCAGGCGCGCGGCGTCTACCGCAACTCGGCCGCGATCATCGATGCCGACGGTTCGCTGCTGGGCGTGTATCGCAAGATGCACATCCCCGACGATCCGATGTTCAACGAGAAGTACTACTTCGTGCCGGGCGACGCGGCGCACGACGACCGCATCGACCGTATCGGCGAGGTGGCGAAGCAGGCGAGCGGCTTCCGCGTCTGGCGCACGCGCTACGCGAGCATCGGGGTCCTGATCTGCTGGGATCAGTGGTATCCCGAGGCGGCGCGCATCACGAGCCTGCTCGGCGCCGACATCCTCTTCTATCCCACGGCCATCGGCTGGCATCCGTCGGAGAAAGCAGAGTTCGGAGCGGCGCAGGTGGAAGCGTGGCGGACCATCCAGCGCTCGCACGCGATCGCCAACGGCGTGTTCGTCGCGTCGCCGAACCGTGTGGGGCACGAGGAGGAGCCGGGCACCGACGGCATCGAGTTCTTCGGCCACTCGTTCATCTCCGACCCATTCGGCCGCATCCTCGCCGACTCGGGCACCGACACCCAGATCCTCGTCGCGCAGTGCGACCCGAAGCTCATCGAGGAGACGCGACGGAACTGGCCGTTCCTGCGCGACCGGCGGATCGATGCGTACGCGCCGATTCTGTCCCGATATCTGGGCGCCTGAACGGCGGTGGGCTGGCTGGTTGGGTGGCCGGCCGTTGGGCGCGCTCCGCTCGGAAGGACGGTGATGAGCCTGGGCGTGAGCTTCCAGCATTGAGCATCTCCAGCTCCGAGCTTCAGCTCGAGCTGGAAGCTGGAGCAGCTCAGAGCTGGAAGCTCGTGCTCGAGCTCTCCGCAGCGAGTCGAGGGATCCGCACTTCACCTAGCCAATCAACGGGCTAACTATCCCACTAGCCAACTCACCAGCTCACCAGCATGCCCCCGCGCTACACCTTCCCCGCAGAATGGGCTCCTCACGAAGCCACCTGGATCGCCTGGCCTCACCACGAGCCGGACTGGCCGGGGAAGCTCGGGCCCATTCCTTGGGTGTACGCGGAGATCGCGCGCGTGCTCGCGCAGTATGAGCGCGTCGAGATCCTCTGTCAGGACGAGGAAGTTCGCGCGTCGTGTGAGCAGCTGCTCGCCTCGCACGGCGTCTCGCGGAACGTGCGCCTCCACATCGTGCCCACCGATCGCGTCTGGCTGCGCGACTCGGCGCCCACCTTCGTTCATGACGAGCGGGGCGGCGTGCAGCTCATGAACTGGGGCTTCAACGCGTGGGCGAAATATCCCAACTTCGCGCGCGACGCCGAAGTCGGTCGCGCGATCGAGCGCATCACGGGACTGCCGCGCGTCGAGCCCGTGCGACCCGACAACGGCGCGCGCCTCGTGCTCGAGGGCGGCGGAATCGAGACCGACGGCGAAGGCACGCTCCTCGTCACCGAGGAGTGGCTCCTCTCCGACGAGCAGGTTCGTAACCCGGGCCTCGATCGCGATGGCTACGAGCGCGCCTTTCGCGAGTACCTCGGCATTCGCGAGACGATCTGGCTCGGCGAAGGCTGCGTCGGTGACGACACCCACGGGCACGTCGACGACATCGCGCGCTTCGTCGCGCCCGGCGTGATCGTGCTCGCGTACGAAGCCGATCCCGCCGACGACGAGAACCATCGTCGCTCCGTCGACAACATGCGGCGGCTCGAGCTCGCCGGCGCCGCGGATGGCGCCCTCAAAGTGGTCCGCATCCCGTTCCCGCGCGCCGTCACCATGAATGGCGAACGGCTCCCCGCGAGCTATGCGAACTTCTATCTCGCGAATGGCGTTGCTCTCGTACCGACGTTCAATGACGCGAACGATCGGGTCGCGCTCAACGCGCTCGCCGAGCTGATGCCCAATCGCCAGGTGGTCGGTGTGCACGCGGTCGATCTCGTTTGGGGCTTCGGCACCCTGCACTGCCTGACCCAGCAGCAGCCGCGCTAGTACGGGGTGCGGGATGCGAGCAGCTAGCGCACAGCCGCATCGCGCGCCCCGCACTGGCTGCATCCTTGCACCGCCAGCGTTCGCCATGAAGATCACGCTGCTCGCCGACGACCATCTCCGCTTGGAGCCCGTGCCCGGCCCGTTGACCATCGAGGCGTCGAGCGCGGAGATGACGTACTCGCCCTTTCACATGCTCGCGAGCTCGTTGGCGACGTGCACCTTCTCGGTCATCGAGTCCTGGGCGTCGCACGCGAAACTGACGCTCGACGACCTCACGATCGAGGTTCGCTGGCGCTTCGGTGACGACCCACACCGCGTGAGTGAGCTCGACCTCACCTTCGCGTGGCCGTCGCTGCCGGCCAACCGCCTGGCCGCGGCGAAGCGCGTCGCCGAGTTGTGTACGGTGCACGCGACGCTGCTGCACCCACCGAAGATCACCATCGAGCCCGCGGCGCAGCCCTCGCCGGGACCCGACGTCAGCCGCGCGGCCGTCGCATGACGAGCGCCACCGTGCCGGTCGTCCGCTTCAGCATTGCGGGCCAGGAGGGGCGGGTCGCCCCGAGTCTCGGGCGCGCGTACACCGTCGTGTACGACGGCGATTGCAAGGTGTGCACGCGGCTCTCGAAGGTGCTCATGAAGTGGGACACGCGCCGCCAGCTCGAAGTCGTGTCGTCGCAGCAGCCGGGCGTGCAGGCGCGCTTTCCCTGGATTCCCGCGCGCGCCTATGTCGAGGCCCTGCAGCTCGTCGCGCACGATGGCACCACCTGGCAGGGTTCCGAAGCGATCGAGCAGCTTCTCCGCGCGCTCCCGAAGGGACGCCTCATCTCCTGGATCTTCAGCATCCCCTTCGCCCGTCCCCTCGCCGACCGCTTCTACCGTTGGTTCGCCCGCAACCGCTACAAGCTCGGCTGCGGCGCGCACTGTCAGTCGAGGCCCCTCGATGTGATCTGGGCGGAGGCCGAGAAGGCGCAGTGAGTTCGATCCAACCAGCCACTCACCGTCGTACCGCCTCTTCATTCTCCGCCCGCTTCCTCCGCAACGCGATCTCCTCCACCCATCGCTCGATCGCCTTCGCCTCCCCCTCGTCCAGCGACGCCGTCTCGTGCTCCACGCCCGCCGGCGCACTTCCGCCGCTGAGCTCCACCATCCTCTCCACCACGTGCGACCAGGTGTGATCCTGCAGCCGGTCGCCCACGGTCCGCATCGCGAGGAAGTCGATCACGTTCGCCGGCCGGTCGTAGACCTCCACCTGGAATCGCACCGCCGATCCTCGCGGCTCGCAGAGGAACCGCACCGCTCCCGCAAGAGGATGTCCTTCCAGCGTCAGCAGCGTGACGCGCCGCTCTTCCACTGACGCGCATCGCACCTGCACGTGTCCGCGCATCGGCAGCGCGAGCGTGAGCGTCTCACCCTCCTCGAGCACATCGGCCGCGCGCGGCTCCGCCTTCGCATCCACGAACACCGGCGTCACGTCGTCGAAGTGTGTGCGGAAGAGCTCGAACAACGTCTCGGGCGAATGCGCCCCGCCCACGATGTCTCCCCAGTATCGCTTGCGCTTGAGCGTGCCGATTCCCTCCCCCGGCAGCTGCTCGGGTTGCGCCTCCGCCAATCGTCGCAGTCCCACCTCGAGCGGCGTCGGCACGATGCGAAGGACGTCCACGAGGGCGTTGCTCCCTCCGTCGCGAATCACGTTGCCCTCGCGCAGCATCTGCAGCTCGGCATCGCTGAACGGAATCTTCCAGCCCACCATCGAGATGGCCTTCGCGCCGAGTGTCGCGAGCATCTCCGGCACGGGCACGCTCGTCACCTCGCGGCCCGTGATGCGGCTCATGCGCTCGTGTAGATCGTTCTGGCAGGTCACCTCGGTGCCCGCGAGGTCGAGCGCTTCGCCCGCGAGGTTGTTCCGCTCGACGACGGCCGCCAGCGCTTTTGCCAGGTCCTCCCACCAGATCGGTTGAAAGCTCTGGCTGCCCGATCCCACGGTCGGCACGATCGGCGTCACCGCACGCACGAGACGCAGCATCACGGAGATCTGACCATCGCCTGGCCCGTACACGTTCCCCGGCCGGCAAATCGTCCAGTTGCCTCGAAACGCCTCGACGAGCCGCTCCGCGTCGCGCTTCGAGCGGTGATAGTCCGACGCCCCCTCGGGCGCACCAAGCGACGACACGTACACCAGACGCCCCACGCCGGCGCGCTCTGCCTCGGCGCAGACGTTCCTCGTGCCGTTCACGTTGACGCGTTCGAACGTCGCCGCTGGCGGAGACTCCTCCACGATGCCCGCAACGTGGAGCACGGCGTCACAGCCGTCCGCTGCGCCAGCGATCGATGCGGCGTCGGCCACGTCGCCGATGATCGGCGTCACCCCCGAAGCCCACTGGCGCGCGTCGTCGTCCGCGTGGCGCGCCAGCAGACGCACCCGATGTCCCCTGCGCAGCAGCTCGGTGACCGCTCCGACACCGACGACGCCGCTTCCACCCGTCACGAGAATTTGCATGCGTTTCTCCTCTGACAAATGACTAGGGCAGGGAGGGTGCCAGAGCATCACAAATCGGTTGCGCGCGCACGCTCGTGTTCGTCATTCCAGTGCTGAACGCTGCGATGTCGCACCGTCTGCATGCACTTCTCGATACAGGCGATGAAGCGACTCGTGTTACTGATGGTGCTGCTCGCGAGCTGTTCGCGACGCAGCGATTCTGCGCTTGCCTTTGGCGCGGCTGGACCGTGGAAGGAGGAGTACGGCGCCTTCAACCGCATGGGCATCGAGCTCGCCCGGGACGAGATCAACGTGCGCCCGGAGCGCGCCGGCGCCCCGCTCCGCATCGACTTCGAGGACGACGAGGGCAGCGGCCAGGCCGCGAGCCGGATCGCGCAGAAGTTCGTCGACTCGCGCGACATCGTTGCGGTGGTCGGACACGTGAACTCGGGCGCGATGGTCGCCGCCGCGCAGGTGTACGATGGGCATCTCGCCGCCGTCGCCACTACCGCGACGTCGCCCGCGCTCACCGGCATCTCCCGGTGGGCATTTCGCGTCATCTCCAGCGACTCCGCCAACGGCGACGACATCGCGAAGTTCGCGCATCGGTTGGGCCGCGCGCGCGCCGCGATCCTCTATGAGAACAATACCTACGGCCGCGGGCTCGCCGACGCGTTTCGCCGCGGCTTCGCCGGCCAGGTCGTGAGCATGGATCCGATCGGCGAGGAGAAGGAGCAGTCGTTCGACGCCTACGTAGCGTACTTCAAGCAGTCGAAGCCCGACGTCGTGTTCGTCGCCGGCACCGATGCCTCCGGCCTCGCGTTCCTGCGCGAAGCTCGGCGCCAGCAGCTCGACGCCGATCTCATGGGCGGCGACGGGTGGAGCGGACTGCGCTCCGACACGCTGCGCTCGCAGGGAGTCTTCGTCGGCGTGCCCTTCACTGCCGAAGATCCACGTCCCGAAGCGCAGCGCTTCGTCGCGGCGTTCAGCGCAAGATTTCACGTACGGCCGGACAACAACGCCGCGCTCGCGTACGACGCCACGATACTGCTCTATGACGCCGCCATGAAAGCCGGCGGCGACCGCGCTCGGATCCGCGACTATCTCGCCTCGCTCAATGCCTCGACCGCCTTTCGTGGCGTCACCGGCACGATCTTCTTTCGTCCCGACGGCGATCCGGTCGGCAACAGCGTCGTCATGACGCGCATCGACCACGGCGTGCTCCGTGTCGCGCAGGCGGGCTCGTGACCGCGCCCTCCACTGGCGCGCGCGGCACGATCCGCGGACGTCTGCTCCTCGGCTTCACGGCCCTCATCGCGCTGCTGGTCGTCGCGGGCGTGCTCGTCCGCCGCTCGATGACTCAGATGTCGAGCACGATCAGTGTCACTCTCGACGGCGTCCAGGTGGAGGTCCGGCAGAGCGCCGAGCTGTCGGGAGACGTCGCGCAGACGCTCGAGGCCGCGAGCAGATACGTCGAGACCCGCGACACGGTCGCACTCGCACAGTTCCGCCGATATGGCTGGCGGGCCCACCGCGTGCAGCGCGAGATGAACGCGCGGCTCGGCCGCTCGACCGCCGAGCGGAAGGGCGAGGAAGTCGGCCTGCTCGCATCCATCGATTCACGCTTCTCGGAGCTCGAGGTGCGCTATGCCCTCGCGCATCGGCTCATCGATCTCGGCCGATCGAGCGAAGCGCTGGCCGAGGAGACGCGCGCCCGTGCCCTCGTCAGCGACCTGCTCGGCGACATCGAGAAGCTCGGCCAGCTCGAGGCCGTCAAGGTCGCCGCCGTTTCGGCACATCTCACCGAGGATGCGAGCCGTCGCTCGCTCGTCCTCGTGCTTCTCATCGGATTCGCCGCGATCATCGGGTCGGCCGGTGTGACGATGACCGTGCGGTCGATCAGCTCGCCGCTGAACATCCTCGTGCGTCATGCACGCTCGCTCAGTGAAGGCGACCTGAGCGTGCGCACCGAGGAGCGGCTCCCCGCGGAGTTCCAGATCCTCGCGACCGCGATGAACCAGACCGGCGACTCGCTGTCGCGCGCGGTCTCGATGGCGATGCAGACCTCGGAAGACGTCGCCAGCTCGGCGACCGAGCTCGCTTCGGTGTCGGAGCAGATCTCCCTCTCCGCTGGGCAGATGGCCACCGCCATGACCGAGGTGTCGGTCGGCGCCGGGCAGCAGGTGAGTCGGCTCCGTACGGTGGACGAGGCGCTCCAGGCGATCCACCTCGCCGGCGGCAGCGTGCGCGAGCGCTCCGCGGAAGTCACCGCCTTCGCGGGCGACATCGAGTCCACCGCCGCGCTCAAGCGCGCCGAGATCGGCCGCGCGCTCGGCATTCTCGGCGACGTGAAGGCCAGCGTCGAGCAGGCGACGGGTGAGGTCACCGCGCTCAACACCACGGTGAGCGACATCAACAGCTTCGTCCGCACCGTGAGCACGATCGCCGATCAGACGAATCTGCTCGCACTCAATGCCGCCATCGAGGCGGCACGCGCGGGCAGCGCCGGCCGCGGCTTCGCCGTCGTCGCGGAGGAAGTGCGCAAGCTCGCCGCCAGCTCGCAGACCGCGGCGGAGGATATCGTGCAGCTCACCGGACTGGTGACCGCGCGCGTCGCGAGCAGCACGCGAGCCATGGAGACCAGCACTGCGCGCGTCGCCGAGATCGAGCGGGTGTCGCGAGACATCGACGAGGCGCTCTCCTCGATCTCCTCGGCCGCCGAGAAGACTCGCGTCGCGGCGCGTGGTGTCTCTGCTGCCGTCGAGGCGAACGTCGAAGCGGCGGCGAGCGCGGCAAACGACGTGCAGGCGATCGCTCGAACCGCCGAGGGACATGCGTCGGCCGCGCAGCAGGTGAACGCGGCGACGGAAGAGCAGAGCGCGGCGTGCGAGGAGATGACCAGCGCCTCGCACCAGCTCCTCGAGGGTTCGACCCAGCTCCGTCAGCTCGTCAGCGGGATGCGCACCCGCTGACGAGCACGAACGGCCCGTCGCCTACTGGCGGCAGGTGCCGTTCGGATCCGGCTTTGGCTTGTCCACCACGGGCCGGTGATCGAGGCCGGCCACTCGATTTGCCAGATCGAACACGAACGAGCCCACGCGCGCCATGTGCGCATAGTCGATGTACTGCGGCTCGTCCGTCACCTGGTGATAGTCGCCGTGCAACCCAGTCGTGAGGAACACGACCGGGATGCCGTAGCGCGCGTAGTTGTAGTGGTCGCTCCGGCAGTAGATGTTGTCCGTGTGTCCGTTCGCGTCGAAGGTGTAGTCGAACGTGAATGGCATCGGCTCGCGCTTGTTCACCGCCTCGGTCAGGTCGCCGAGCTCCGTCGACAACCGGCGTGACCCGACGAGCTGCAGATAGCGATCGCCGCCCTCCCGCAGATCAGTCGGCCCGCCGCGGCCGACCATGTCGATGTTGATCTGCGCCACGATCGAATCGCGCTCGACCGTCGGGTGGTCCGTGAAGTAGCGCGAGCCGAGCAGTCCCTTCTCTTCACCCGTATGCCAGACGAAGAGGAGCGACCGCTTCGGCTTGACGCGTCCGCGCGCGAACGCTTCCGCGAGCTCCAGCACCGTCACCGAGCCCGAGCCGTCATCGTCCGCTCCATTGTTGATCGAGTCGCGCCGAGCGGGCCGGAGCGCGTGCACCGAGTCGAGGTTCACGTGAATCGCCGCGACGCGCACCTGCATCTCTCGCCGCTGCTCTGCCGTGAGCGCCGCGCCCGTGGGGTTCTCCGTCGCGATGTAGCGCAGTCCGTTCACCAGGTGCAGCGAGTCGTGATCCACCGGACCCGCTGCGCGGTAGCCGACGTGATCGCTGTGCGCACCGATCGCGACGTACTGGCCGCGGAGCTTCGGATCGGCGCCGCGAAGGATCGCGACCACGTTCCGTGTCGGCGCGCTCCGCTCGATGAACTTCAAGTTGCCCGCGACGTTCGAGCCCGTGCTCCCCACCGCCAGCCCCTGCACCGACGCGCCGAGCAGACGCTCGGCCATCCGTCGCGTGATCGTCAGCGTGAGCAGCGCCGTGGGTGCGTTCGCGGCTGGCGGCAGCGTGAGCGTGGGCGAGCGTCCCGTCGCGAGCTGCGCCGCGGTCAACGCGTCACCACCGATGATTGCCACCGCGGCCGCGCCCGCGAGCGGGCTCTGCGCGCCGATCCGCGCGACCGGACCCTGCGCCGCGTTCATCACCACGAGCTTGCCGCTCGCCTGAGCTGCGGTGAGCGCGTGCGCCGTGTCCCCGAGCGTTCCGCCGAACACCGCCTGCGCGCCGTCGACCGCTCGCGGCGTCGCGCCGCGGAACGGCACGACGACGAAGTCGCGATACGCCGCGAACGCCGAGTCTCCCACGCGCAACGTGGTCGCCGAGTCCAGCGTGCGCGCGAGGAACGGCACGTCCTGGAAGTAGGTGCCACCGTCCCCCGCGGGCGCGAGACCGAGACGCTTCACTTCGGCGGCGATGTACGCGGTTCCCTTCAGTGCGCCGGGCGTTCCAGCCTCGCGACCCATCATCGAGTCGTCGGCGAACGGATAGAGCCGCGACATCAGGTCGGCCGCGCTGATCGCCGCCGACGTCGGCTGTGCCTTGCGCTTCAACGGCAGCGGACGCTCGGCGCGCGGCGCGTGCGCGGTGGACGACTGGGCCGCGAGCACGGTCGGAACGACCGCGAGCGCGGAGAGAATGACGAGACTGCGGGTTCTGTTCACGACGGATCCATGTTCGGGGGGCGAGCACAGCGGCTCGACGATGTACGCAGTATCGCGAGCGTCACTGCTCCGTGGGAGTGGAGCCATGTCCCGCGCTCGGCGGTCTCGGTATCTTGCCGTCGGGTGACATCACGCTTCGCCGGCCCCGCCGGCCCCTCCCTGATTTGCATGCGCATCGAGACGCTCGCCGTTCGCGCGGGACATGCGGCCGATCCGGCCACCGGCGCCGTCACCGCGCCGATCCATCTCAGCTCCACCTTCGAGCGCGACCCGGACGGCGGATATCGCGGCGGCCATGTGTACGCCCGCACGTCCAATCCGAATCGTCAGGCGCTCGAGTCGGCGCTCGCGCAGCTCGAAGGCGGGTCATCGGCGATCGCGTATTCGTCCGGTCTCGCTGCAACGCACGCGGTGTTTCAGGCGCTGTCGCCCGGTGATCACGTGCTCGCCCCCGAAGACGCCTACTACGGCACGCTGCGCCAGCTGCGCGAGCTGTTCACGCCATGGGGCCTTCAGTCCGACGCGTGCGACATGACCGACCTCGGCGCGGTGGAGCGGATGCTCCGGCCCAACACGAAGGTGCTCTGGATCGAGACACCGTCGAATCCGCTGCTCCGCGTGGTCGACATCGCCCGGCTCGCGGAGCTGGCGCATCGCGTCGGCGCGCGTTGCGTCGTCGACAACACGTGGGCGACGCCCGTGCTACAGCGTCCGCTCGAGCTGGGCGCCGACCTCGTGATGCACTCCACGACCAAATATCTCGGCGGCCACGGCGATCTGATCGGAGGCGCGCTCGTCGCGCGAGTGGACGACGACTACGTCGCTCGCCTGCGTCTGCTGCAGGGACTCGCGGGAGCGATCCCCTCTCCTTTCGACTGCTGGCTGCTCATGCGCGGCATCCGCACGCTGCCGTGGCGCATGCGCGGGCACTGTGCCAACGCCGCAGTGGTGGCGAGCTTTCTCGCGGGCCACTCCGGAATCGAGGCCGTGCACTACCCCGGTCTCGCCACGCACCCCGGGCACGCGATCGCGAAGCGCCAGATGAGCGATTTCGGCGGGATGCTCAGCATTCAGGTGCGCGGCGGAGCCGCCGAGGCGATGGGGCTCACCAATCGGCTTCGCCTCTTCACTCGCGCGACCAGTCTCGGCGCTCCGGAGTCGCTGATCGAGCACCGCGCGTCGGTGGAGGGACCCACGACCATCTCGCCGCCGAATCTGCTGCGCGTGTCGGTGGGCTTGGAGAGCGCGGAGGATCTGGTCGAGGATCTGGCGAGGGCATTGGGCGAATGACCTCCGCGCGCCCCGCCGTCCTGCTGCTCTCCGGAGGGCTCGACTCCACCACGATGCTCGCCTACGCCGTAGATGAAGGCTTCGACGTGCACGCGATGACCTTTCGCTACGGGCAGCGCCACGCGTCGGAGATCGAGGCCGCGCGCAGAGTCGCGCGACACTACGGGGTGCGCGATCACGTCGTCGTCGACATCGATCTGCGCACCTTCGGCGGCTCGGCGCTCACCGCCGACATCGCCGTGCCGAAGGACCGGTCCGATGACGCGATCGGACACGGAATCCCGATCACCTATGTGCCCGCGCGCAACACGATCTTCCTCTCCTTCTGCCTCGCCTGGTCCGAGGTGCTCGGCGCCTCCGACATCTTCATCGGGGTCAACGCGCTCGACTACTCGGGCTATCCCGACTGCCGCCCCGAGTACGTCGCCGCGTTCCAGCACATGGCCAACCTGGCCACGCGCGGCGGAGTCGAGGGCACCACGCCCGTCCGCATCCAGACGCCGCTGCTCCATCGCAGCAAGCGCGAGATCATCGAGCTCGGGCAGTCGCTCGGCGTCGACTACTCGATCACCCTGAGCTGCTACGACCCCACCCCGGACGGAGTGGCGTGTGGTCGCTGCGATGCCTGCCACCTCCGGCAGAAGGGATTTGCCGAAGCAGGGCTCGCCGATCCCGCCCCGTACGCGAACGCTGGCGGGTGACGCGAATGGCGTACACGGTCAAGGAGATCTTCTACACCCTGCAGGGCGAGGGGATGAACGCGGGCCGGCCAGCGGTCTTCTGCCGCTTCAGCGGGTGCAACCTCTGGACTGGCCGCGAGTCCGACCGTCATCGCGCGGTCTGCCAGTTCTGCGACACCGATTTCGTCGGCGTCGGTCCCGACGGAGGCCGATACGGGGAAGCGTTCATGCTCGCCCAGGCAGTGCTCGACCGGTGGCCCGAGCGCCGTGACGGTCGCGCCGTCGGCGGCAGACCGCTCGTGGTCTGCACTGGCGGTGAGCCTCTTCTCCAGCTCGACGAGCCGGCGATTCGCGCGCTTCACGCCGTCGGCTTCGAGATCGCCGTCGAGACCAATGGCACCCAGCCAGCTCCGCAAGGAATCGATCACGTGTGCGTCAGCCCCAAGGCGGACGCTCCCCTGGTGCTGACGCAGGGTCAGGAGCTCAAGCTGGTCTATCCGCAGTCGCATCCCTCCGCCCAGCCGGAGCGCTTCGCCGGCCTGCGATTCGATACGTTCTTCCTCCAGCCGATGGATGTTGCTGACCGAACGATCAGCCAGGCCAACGTTCGTGCGGCCCTCGAGTACTGTTTGGCGCATCCGCAGTGGCGGCTCAGCCTGCAGACCCACAAGCTGCTCGACATTCGCTGATCGAACGGCCAGCGGGCTGGTCTAACCCGCGCTCGTGACGCAGCTTAGGCTCAGCCGTCAATGAGCGGACTAGCTCGTTCCAATCGAACGGTTGACCCCGCCCACTCCTGGACCTAGCATCAGGGAAGGTCGGTCTCGGCCGGCCACTCAAAATCGTCCGCCGGCGCGTCTGTAGGCCGGCGGCAATCCTTCCTGCGTTATGCCGATCTCCCACTTCGCTCGCTCGCTTCGTCGCGTCCTGTGCCCGCTCGCCGGGTGCGTGCTGGTCGCGTCGTCCGTGGCGGGCGCGCAGGCTGCACGGGCGGACAGCTCCCGTGCGCTCGACGCGCGGAAGCCGTTCGCGAGGTGGAGCGAGTCCGTCCACACCGTACGTGACTCGCTCGTTGCGGTGGCGCGCGCTCAGGTCGGAACCAAGTACGTGCTCGGCGGCACCACCCCCACCGGTGGCTTCGACTGCAGCGGATTGGTGAAGTACGTGATGGCCGCGCTTCGCGTGGAGCTTCCGCGCACCGCCGCCCAGCAGGCCCGGGTTGGCAGCGAGATCTCGCGTGATGACAGCCGTCTCCGTCCGGGTGACCTGCTCACCTTCGGCAAGAAGGGAAAGAGCGGCGTGAGTCACATCGGCATCTACATCGGCGACGGGCGGTACATCCACGCCAGCAGCGTCGCCGGACGCGTCATCGAGAGCGACCTGCACCGTACCGGCTCTCCCCTCATCCGCGCCTGGCGCGGGGTCAGGCGGGTGGTGTCCGGCACCGAGTCCGATTCGACCCGGAACGGCGACGGCTGATTTCAGCGTCGCTTCGACCGCAGCGCGCCCTGCTTTCCTACGCGCGCTGCCGTTCCAGGAAAATCGAGTTGACCGAGCGAGTCCACGAGCGCCAGCGCGCGCCCGCTCGAATCCATCTCCATCACGCCCGGAACGAGTTGCATCGTCGGGCGCAGCTCGGCGTCTCGCGCTCGGCCGCTCGTGTCGATGGTCGTGCACAGCACGGCTCCGCGATTCATCGGCTCACGTAGCCGGAATGGGCCGTAGGTGAGCAGGTTGCCGAGCGAGTACGCGATCAAGGCGCCACGATCGCGCCACTCCACGGCGCGCAGCACGTGCGGACCATGCCCGATCACCAGCGTCGCGCCACCGCGCACCGCCGCCTCCGCGAACGCCACCGGATTTCCCCGATCGATGCCCAGGTAGCGCTCCGGCGCATCGAGGGTGCGCTGCGCCTTCTGACCTTCGGCACCGAGGTGCATCGTCACGATGACGGCCGGATACCGGTCGGCCGCACGTGCGACCAGCCGCCGGACCGCCGCGGTGTCGCGAGCGTCCGGCGTCGAGTCGGACGTGTAGAAGCCGAGGACCGCGATCGAGTCTCCACCGCGCGTCGGCACGACCGTCGCCGCGCTGTCGGCCCCCGTGATCACCACGCCGGCGCGAGTCAGCGCGACGATCGTGCTGTCGCGACCTTCGGAGCCGGCGTCGCGTGCGTGGTTGTTCGCGATGTTGCCGATCACCGTACCCTTCGGAGCGAGACTGCGGAGCGCCGGCGCGCTCGAGATCGGCGCGCGGAACGCGAAACAGTTCGTCGAGCGCGGCCCGCACTTCGTCGGCGTCGGGCCGGCGCCGATCGCCGACTCGACGTTGACGAGCACCAGCTCCGCGTCCGCGACCAACGGCCGTAGCGGTGCGATCAACGACGCGGGAGCATCGTCGCGTTGGAAACGCGCGCGCAGCTTCGCCGCCGCCGGCCGCGCCCAACCGGGATCCAGGTTGGTCCCGAGAGTCACGTCTCCTCCCGCGCACACGCGAACCGGCGCGCGCAGCGTTCGCACGGCGAGCGTGTCCGTCCGCGCGTTCGGTCGCGTCGCCCGGCGCGCGACGGCGCGAGCAGGCGAGCGAGAAGAATCCCCGCGATCGTCGCGTGGCACGACGCGAGCGCTGTCTCGCCGAGCTGCGCCCGCTTCGGTGCGCGACGGAGTCGGCGGCACTCTCGGAGTCGTCGGCTCCGGCACGCGAGGCGGCGCACACGCCACGATGAGGGCGACGACGAACGCCAGCGCGCGCTTGTGATTCATACGAGAGAAGTATGAATGATCCGCTCTACCTGAAGCCAACGCCGCGAACTCGCATGGCGTGGTCGCATCCATGAATTTGGAGATGCGCGGATGTCGGTCGCCCTACACAGTACGAAGATACGAGCATACGGTACTCCGTTCTGCCGTTCACCACCCAGGCTTTCTGGGGCCCGCGGCCTGGCTCCCGTTGCCGGGTACGGTCGGTGCCCAGAACGGGCAGTTCACCGTCAAGGTACGCGCGAGATCTGCCCCCGCACCTCCCCTCCCGGGTACGTCGCCGTGTACACGTTCACGTACGCGTTGCCATTCTCGAACAGCGCTCGAAGGGAGTCTCCGCTGATCGTGGTGTTGTTGAAGGTGATCGGCGCCCGGAGGTCGATCGCGCCCGTGGCGATCTCGCCGGTCGCAGCCGCGAGCGGCAGCCGAGCGATCACCAGTCCTACCACACCCCGTCCTCCGATCAGCACGTGCACCAGCGTCGCGGGCGCGCTGAGGTTCGACACCGCGACCTGATACGTCGCCATTCCTCCATGCACGAGGAATGTGGCGGTCCCACTCCCTGCCGTCGATCGCGGGGGAATCTCGTTCGTTCCCGCCAGAATGGCGACGTACGATGCGTCGGACGGCAGAGTACCGCCGTCCCCACCGCACCCGTTCGCCGCCAACACCGAGATCACCGCAATCGATCTCAGCACGCGCGCGCGGCGGCGGCAAAACGAACGCGGCGCGCAAGGATCATTCACCTTGCGCGCCGCGCTCGTCAGCATCTCCAGCTCCCTACATGGTGCACCGTGGAAGCGATTACCGCGGAACGCTGATGTTGTCCGAGCCCACCGTGATCACGAAGTCGTCGCGGCGGTTCTTCTGGTACGCCTCTTCGCTCGTGCCCTGATCGACAGGACGCTCTTCGCCGTAGCTCACCACTTCGAAGCGCGCGTTATCGATGCCCTGCGACACCAGGTATCTCCGAGCTGCGTTCGCGCGACGAAGGCCGAGCGCCATGTTGTACTCGTTCGAGCCGCGCGAGTCGG
>DASYMZ010000058.1:0-47635 GCA_036008805.1 Gemmatimonadaceae bacterium | reverse complement strand
AGCGCGTGCACCGCGTACGTGAACGGATCCAGCCGCGCGATCATCTTGAGCCACCCCGGCAATCCCTGGGTGGGATAGACGGCGCCGCTCGGGAAGTAGAGCAGCGTGTTGAGCATCCCGAACACCGCGCGCGGCATGATCGGGCTGTTCATCCGCGCGACGATGCACGACGTCATCGCCATGAACGAGATCGACACGAGGATGACGAGCACGAGCAGCGCGATCAGCCGGGCCGGCTCGAGAATCGAAGTGGCCCCGGCCGACAGCGCGCCGATGAGCGCCAGCAGCACGCCGCCCACGGTCGCCTTGATCGTTCCCGAGGTGATCTGCGCGACGACGAGCTCCGCCTTCGTGATCGGCGTGACGAGATACCCTTCGTGCACGCCGCGCTGCTTGTCGTCCAGATAGAGAATGGCCCCGCCGATCATCGCCGACATGAACAGGCCGAGCGAGATGACGCCGGGCAGCATGTACCGCATGTAGGGCACGTACGGATAGAGCTCCACCGCATCCAGCGCGACGACGCTCGCGATGCGCGCGGGCGCCACCCTCTCGCGCGACGCGCGCTGCACCGCGCCCGAGGTGTACGACCGCAGCGTCGCCGACAGCACGTTGTCGGTGTTGTCGAGCAGCAGTCCCACGCGCGGATTCTCCCCCGCGTAGACGCGACGTGAGAACTGCGCGGGGATCACCAGCGCTCCCTGCACGCGTCCGCCGCGCACGGCGCTCGCCGCCTGCTGCTCGGTGTCGTACGAGACGGGGCGCACCATGTCGCCATTGGTCTCCAGCGCGTACAACGCTTCGCGCACTCGGCGCGCCGCCGGCCCGCCGTCTTCATCCACGACGGCCAGATTGAGATGCGTGGCCCGCCCGCCGAACGCGTTGCCGAGCACGAAGAGCTGCATCAGCGGCATCAGCAGGGTCATGAACAGGATCATCGGCGTGCGCATGAACTTGCGCAGCTCTCGCTCGACGATCGCCGACACGCGTTGGGTGTTCATCGGAGGGCGTGGCCGGTGTAGTGCGCGAAGACGTCGTCGAGCGTCGTGCTCGTCACGCTCAACGATTGCAGCGCGACGCCTCGCCGCTGCGCGTGCGTCACGAGCGCCGTCGCCGAGCCGCCCGCGTCGCCGACGACGAGCCGCCAGGTGTTGCCGCCGAGCGCGTGCGCCGACTCCACTCCGTCGAGGGAGAGGAGCTCGCTCTCCCAATTGTCCGGCGTACGGTCCACGCTGACTTCGATGGCCGTCGCTCCCGGCACGGCGTCCTTGAGCGCGCGCGGCGTATCGAGCGCGACGAGCTTGCCCTTGTCGACGATGGCGATCCGGTCGCACAGGCGATCGGCTTCGTCCATGTAGTGGGTCGTGATCAGCACGGTGAGCCCGCGCGCCTGGCGCAGCTTGGTGATCATCTCCCACACGTCGGCGCGCGACACGGGGTCGAGGCCGGTCGTCGGCTCGTCGAGAAAGAGGATGTCGGGGCTGTGCACGAGTCCGCGCGCGAGCTCCGCTCTGCGCCGCATGCCGCCGCTCAGCGTTCCGACCAGCGACTTCCTTCGGTCCGCGAGATGCACGAGCTCGAGCAGCTCGTCCATCGCGCGCGTGCGCTCCTCCTTCTGCACGCCGTAGAGCTTCGCGTAGATGCTGAGGTTCTCCTCGACGGAGAGATCGGTGTCGGTCGTCATCGCCTGCGGGATGACGCCGATCTTGAGACGCGCCGCATCGGGCTCGCGCGTCACGTCGTGTCCGCCGACGAGCACGCGACCGCTCGTGATCGGCACGAGCGTCGTCATCATGCGAATCAGCGTGCTCTTCCCCGCGCCGTTGGGGCCGAGCAGTCCGAGCGTCTCGCCCGCGGCGACGGTGAACGAGACGTCGCTCACCGCGGTGAGCTTGCCGTACTCCTTCACGGCGTGCTCCACGACGATCGCCGGATCGGCGACGCCCTCACGCGGCGTGGGCCGCGCGTTCACGTCCGCCGTCACTTGTGCGCCGTCGGCAGCACGACGCTCGCGGTCATCCCGGGCACGATGACGTGTTTGGGATTCGCGATGCTCACGCGGAAGGCGACGGCTCGGATGTCGCGCTTGCTCGCGCTCACGTCGTGCTGGGTCGCGAACTCCCCCTCGGCGCTCTTGCTCATGACTCGTCCGCGAAGCCGTGCACCAGATGGCATGCGCACCTCGAGCGAATCGCCCACGGCGACGCCGCCCGCGTCGCTCTCGGGCGCGGCCACGCGCACCCATACGCGGTCGGTGTTCACGAGCACGACCACCGGCGATCCCGGTCCAACGAGCTCGCCGCGCCGAGCGGCGAGCACCTGCACGATGCCGTCGACTGGCGCGCGGAGCTCGGTGTAGCCGAGCCGCGCGCTCGCCGCGACGCTGTCGGCCTGCGCGCCCTGCAGCCGCGCGCGCGTCGCCGCGACGGATCCCCGCGCCGCGTTCGCAGCCAGTCCTCCCGCCTCGGCGCGCCGCACGTCGGCTTCGGCGGCGCGCAGCGCCTGCGTCGCCGCGGCGACCATCTGCTCCTGCACGTGCAGCGACGTCGTCGCGCGCTCGAGCTCCGACGGCGAGATCCCGCCGCTCGCCGCGAGCGTGGTCGCCCGTCCGGCTTCAGCGCGCAGGCGCGTCAGCTCCGCCTCCTGTCGGGCGACGTCGGCTCTCGCCGCGGCGAGTCGGGCGCGGGCGCTCTCCACCGCGCCTTCCGTTTCGCCAGCAGTCTGCCGGGCGAGCACGGCAGACTGGTCGAGCTGCGCGCGCATGCTCGCCGCGGTCGCGCCGGCGGACTGCGCCTGCGCGGCGAGCTCGCCGCGGTCGAGCGTCGCGAGGATCTGTCCGGCCTTCACCTCGCTCCCCTCGTCGACAAGGAGCGAGTCGACGCGTGCCGAGACGGGCGGGGTGACGACCGTCTCGTCGGCGTCGACGACTCCGATGAGCACCAGGTCGTGCGGGCGAGAGCGAGCGAACGCCCAGCCGGCGAGGAGCAGGGCGAGGATGCCGGCGACGAGGAGGAGGCGGGGGGCGGGACGCTTCATGGGGCGGGACGCTTCATATAGATGGGTGGGGAACTGTTAACGGTGATCAGTGATCGGTGATCGGCCGACCTCGGGACGCAGGAGCTGACCGAGGCCGGCTGATCACCGATCACCGTTCACTGATCACCGACAACCGTTGCTCTCGGGCATCTCCGAGCTCACATTACTTTCACACCGTTAAAGCCAATCTTCTTTAACACCGTTCAATTGTCAAGATGAGCCGGCCAGCCCCCAGTGAGAATCGCGAGCAGCGGAGGGCGGAGATCGTGCGCGCTGGGCTCGAACTCCTGGAGAAGGGCGGGCTCGACGCGCTCAGTCTCCGGGGGGTGGCCAAGGCGCTGGGCATGCACGCGCCCGGGCTCTATTGGTACATCGAGGACAAGCAGGAGTTGATCGACCTGATGGCCAAGGCGATCCTCGACGAAGCGCTCGACGAGGGAAGCGGTCCGGCCGACGGTGAGGGGTGGGAGCCGTGGCTGACGGAGGTCGCCGTCAATATTCGGCGAGTGATGCTGAAGAGGCGCGATGGTGCGCGGTTGGTGGCTGGAGCCTATCTGTTCCGGACCCAGAGCATCACCCAGATGCTGGAGACGGCGGTCGGCGCGATGGAGGAGGACGGGCTCGGGCGCGACCTCGCCCTCCACGGTGCGATCACCGCGATGCGCTACACGATGGGGATCGCCCTCGACGACCAGGCGGAACCGAGGAAGCGGGCCGAGATGATTCGCCAGCGGCTGGAGTCGGGCGAGCAGATCGGGCCGAAGATCGATGCCGAGCGGTACCCGCGGGTCGCGGAGGTGATGGGGCGATGGATGGCGCAGGTGTTCGTGCCGGGGGTGACGCCCCAGGAGATCGGGGAGCGGCACCTGCGACATGGGCTGGCGCTGGTGATGGCGGGGATCCGGAGTGCGGGGCGAGCGAAGGTGGGGGGCTGAGGGGGCTGCCCTACTCGAAAGTGCGCACTACGGTACGCGGGTAAACATGGGTGGAGGTAGGAGGATTGGCATACCAGCCCTCCTGATTCGGGCCGCCCTTGGACGGATCGCTGCGCGAGTGCAACACGGGGACGGACTCCTGGGGACGGACTCCTCGGGACGGACTCCTTGGGACGGACTCCTCGGGACGGACTCCGGAGTCCGTCCCGAGGAGTCCGTCCCCACTTCGTCCGCTCACGACTCGCACTGCAGTACGCGGGTAAACACGGCAGGAAGGGGGAGGATTGGCATACCGGCCCTCCTGATTCGGGCCGCGTTTGGATGGATCCTCGCGGCGAAATGTCTTCTGGTGAACTCCTTCGGTGCGGATACGCGGGATGGAGTGCACACCTTCGGGGGATGCACGACTTCAAGCGGCTTCAGGTCTGGCAGAAGGCGCGGGAGCTCGCGGTCGCCGTCGACGGATTGACGCGCACCTTTCCACGCGGCGACCGTGGGGTCGTCGCGGGTCAGCTCCGCCGCTCGGCCCTTTCCATTCCGTCCAACATCGCGGAAGGGTGCGGCAAGGGATCGCCCAGAGAGACCGTGCGCTACCTCCAGATCGCGTTGGGCTCGGCGAAAGAGACCGAGAACCATCTGCTCATCGCGGCAGATCTCCGCTATATCAGCGTTGGCACTCGCGAAGAGCGGATCGGAGAGGTGACGTCCATCCAACGCATGCTGATCGGATTGATGCGCAATCTCTCCGAACGAGGCCCGCATCTAGGCGGCTAAGATCCGCCAATGGGAGCAAGGACGCCGCAGCCGGGGATCCATCCAAACCAGGATGGCTGCCAAGGATCCGTCTGAGGAGAGCCGCCGTCGAGGATCCGTCCAAACGCGGCCCGAATCAGGAGGGGTAGTATGCCAATCCTCCTTCCTCCGCCCGTGTTTACCCGCGTACAGTAGTGCGCAGTTCGAGCGTAGCGCCCCTAACCCGCCACCCATCATCCCGGCATGACGATGTTCCTCTGGCTCGCCCTCGGCCTCGCCGGCCTGTGGCTCGTGGTCAAGTTCGTGTTCAAGGTCATGGGGTGCGCCGTGCACCTGCTGCTGCTCGCGGCGGTGATCGCGGTCGCGTACTGGTTCATGAACGGCGGCGGGCGATGAGCCTCCGCGCGAGCGACGGTTCCTACCGCCGCCTCCTGCTCCAGACGCCGACCCGGAACTCTCCCACGCGATAGAGCTCGCGCCAGTAGAACTCCGCTCGCACCCGCGCGTCGACGCGATCGAACGTCCCGGCTGGCAGCTCCGCTTCCGTCTTCAACCAGAGCACGTGGTCGATGCGGTTCTGCACCAGCCACTCCGCGGCGTTGTCCATCTCGCCGGCGTAGAAGCGCTTCACTTCCGCGGCGCGCATGCCGACGTCCGCGCGCATGCCGCGCCACAGTCGCTCGTGCTCGGCCCAGCCGAGGAACGCGGTCTGTCCCGCGAGCAGCACGAGGCTCGGCGCGGGGGTGAACGCACCGGCCTGCGGACGCTGCAGCACGATCGTGCGCGGCTGCGTCTGGAGATACGCGAGCACGATCCGCTCGATCGGATCGGCGGTGATCTCCGCCGCGCCGTCGAGCTGTCCGTGGCCCGGCTTGGGCCCGGTGAGCAGCGCGCGTCCCAGGTCGACGCCGTAGAGCGAGACCCACGCGAGCACCGCGATGGTGCCCCAACGCAGTGCGCGCGATCGCGACCGAATGCCGTATGCGCCGAGGGTCAGCAGCGCTCCCGCCTGGATCCACGGCCACCACTTGAGCGTGGTGTTGAAGCGGTTGAACGGACCGCCGTACACGTCGTCGATGAAGAACAGCTCGGAGATCAGCAGCAGCGCGGCGAAGAGCAGCGTCGCCCACAGCATCCACGGCTTCCGCTCGCCGAAAGCCAGCGGCAGCACGAGCGCGACGAGCAGCGGCGCCAGCACGATCGCGCCGAGCAGCACCGGCGTGTGCTCGCCAGCGGCGACGAAGCGCAGGTGGACGTCGTAGTCCGACGCGCGATAGGCGAAGGTGCTGAGAAAGGGATAGCAGAGCGCCGTGGCGCCGAGCGCCCCAGCGAGCGATCTCCAATCGAGCGGCCGGCGGCTCGTCAGGCGATACGCCACCCACGCCGCGACGAGCATTCCCTGCAACGGCAGGCTCCATCCATTGGCGATCGCGCAGACCGGCACCGTCGCGACGAGCACCGTCTGCGCGGCGCGTGACTCGGCGTCGCTCTCGAGGAGCGCGATGCAGAGCAGCGCGAGCGCGAGGAGATAGAAGCCGCTCAGCATGGGATGGTAGTCGCCGAGCGCCGAAACGTACGCGAAGGTCTCGGCGGGCAGCTTGATCGCCTGCTCGGCGGGCACGCCCATGCCGGTGCCCGCGCGCGAGAGGAGCCAGCGCGCGAACGGCGTCTGATCCGGTGCGCGCTTCGCGAAGTCGCCGATGAAGCGCATGCTGCTGTAGAGCTGCGGATGCGGCGTCATGAGCCACGCCGCGATCGTCGCGCCGGTGCCGCCCGCGGCGAACGCCACGGTCACGAGGATGGTGCGCGGCACGGAGCGGCAGACGACGTACGTCGCCGCGGCCGCGGCCGTGATCGTGAGCGAGACGGCGATGCAGAACGCGAGATTGTAGGTGAGTCCGGGCCCGAGCCCGAAGATGCGGCCGAGCAGCGCGGCCGCGTAGTGCTGGAAGCTGTAGTAGACGTCGAACGGATAGGGCGGGAACCACGCGTCCTGCGGCGGCAGTCGCGAGCCCGGCAGATACGACGAGATCATCGCCAGGTCGCCGATCTTCTCCGACGACGCCACCATGCTCGGCGCGGACCAGCGCCACGCGAACACCCACGCGAACGACGCGAGGAACGCCGCCTCCACCTTCCAGCGTGCGCGAAGCACGGCGAGATGCCGCGACGCGATCCAGAGCGAGCCCGCCGTGAGGATGGGCCAGCTCCACGAGAGTGCGCCGAGCCCGACGAAGTGCTCGACGAAGAAGAGGAGGAGCGCCGCGGCGATCGGCGTCGCCACTCGTGAGAGCGCGTAGTGCCGGGTGTACCGATGCCCCAGCAGCGCGAGCGCTACCAGGTTGGTGTAGATGACCGCGATGACGAACGCTGTCGCGAGATGCGCCAGCATTCCTCAGCGCGGCATCGACGGCTGCGCGCTGAGGGTGACGACCGTCGGGGCCGCGCTCAGGTTCTGCGCCGAGACGCGCAGTGCGAACAGCTCGGCCACGCAGCGCCGTCCGATCCGCGCCCACGAGAGAAGACCGGACAGCGATTGATGTCCGGCGGAGCGCGCGAAGTGCCGGACCTCCACCTCGCTCACCCGCGTCGTGCTGCGTCGCGCGAGCAGCGAGAGCATGACCATCGGGATGAACGAGTCGCGCGGCACCATCGCGAGCAGCGGCTCGAGCGCCGAACGGCGCATCAGCTTGAACGGACAGTTCGCGTCGGTGATCCAGCGCTGCCAGATGACGAGATTCGCGACGCGCATGACCGTGGAGATGGCGGCGCGAAAGGCGCCGTCGGCGCGGTGGTCGCGCACACCGAAGACGAAGTCGGCATGCTCGCGCTCCTGCCAGAGCGCCCAGAAATCGTCGGGCGTGTGCTGCCGGTCGCTGTCCGTCTGGAAGACGAAGTCGCCCGTGCAGCGCTCCATCGCGAGCCGGAGGGCGGGGCCGTGCCCCATGTTCTGGGGCGCTCGGATGACGCGGAGTCCCGGCATCGAGCTCGCCATCGCGTCGAGCGTGGCGCCCGTACCGTCCGTGCTGCAGTCGTCGACGACGAGCAGCTCGGCGCCGGGGATCCGGTGCACCACGCGCTCGAGCCATTCGGTCACCGATCGCTCGATGTGCTCCGCTTCGTTGTACGCCGGCATCACGATCGAGAGCGTCACCATCGGTCAACCTCGGAGAGAGCGAGCGGTCGCGACGCCGGCGGCATCGGTGGCGGAGTGAGGTACGAGCTCGGTGCGGTGCGCGCCGTGATCAGTGCGACGGAGCTCGCGAGAAGCCCGGCGGCGGGGTGGGCGTGGGAGTCGGACTTGGCGGCGGCGTCGGTGTCGCGGTAGGAGTTGGAGTCGGTGTTGGAGCGGCCGTCGGGGTTGGTGTCGGCGTCGGCGTCGGCGTCGGAGCCGCCGTGGGGGTGGGCGTCGGCGTTGGAGTAGACGTGTAGAACGTCACCGACAGGATCGGCTCGCACGACGGCTCGGTGCCGACCTTCTTCACCGTCGTCGTCGTTCTGGGCAGCCGCTCCACGCTGTAGCACCCCGCGCTGACCGACCCCACGAACGCCCTCGTCGCGGTCTGCACGCACACCGACGTGATCGTGCTGCCGTCCGTCGTGGCGTAGTGGAAGGGCGCCGCGGCGTCGGTGTTCGCACCCGCGGCGCAGCTGCTCGCGGCGCCGGAGAGTGCGGCGGCGCTCTTGGCTGGCGCCGAGATCCGGGACGAGGGTGCGTCGGGCCCTCCCGCGCACGACTGCACGATGAGCGCGATGGCGATCGTGAGCGCGGCGGCGGCGACCACGCGCGCGCGGGGACCTGAGGGAAGGCGTCCGACCATGGTGAAGTCTCCGGCTCGTGCTGTGAGTGCTCGCCCAACGGACGAGTCGGGTCCTGGCGGCCGAGCATGCCCCGTGCGAGTCGCGGGGCAGCTCGGTGGCGTCCCGGTGCGGGCGCCCGTTGAGATGGAAGCGAGAAAAGCGGTGCGGATCTTTCACGCCATGGGAGCGGCTCCTCCCGTCTCGGGAATTCCGCGTCGAACCGCGGTCCGGAATGCGCCGGGGCTGGCGCGCTCGCGCTCCGCGACCGAAAGTTTGCCGACCCCGAAGTGGAGCATCATGACCCGTCGCATCGCCGCTGTCTCCGCAGCGCTGGTTCTTCTCTCAGTGGCCGCCGTGCCGCTCCATGCGCAGTCCTCCGGGCCGCGCACCCGCGTCCTTCTCGACACCGACGCGAACAACGAGCTCGACGACCAGCACGCCATCGCCTACATGCTGTTCAGCGGCGACGTGTTCGACGTCGAGGGGATCACCGTCAACCGGACGCGTGGCGGCGGCGACGTGGAGCAGCAGGCGAAGGAGGCAGAGCGCGTCGTCACGCTCGCCGGACTATCGCGTGTCTTCCCGGTGATCCGCGGCGCGAATGGATCGTTCGCCGAGATCGCGCCGCACGTCGGTGAGACGTCGTTCGACGGAAGCGCGGCGGTGGACGCGATGCTGGCGCAGTCGCGCACGCGCGGCGCGAGCACGCTCGTGCTCCTACCCGTCGGCAAGCTCACCAACGTCGCCCTCGCGCTGAAGAAGGATCCGTCGCTCGCCGAGCGGGTGCGCGTGGTCTGGCTCGGCTCCAACTATCCCGAGCCGGGCGAATACAACCAGGAGAACGACGAGAGCGCGCTGCAGTTCGTGCTCGACTCGACGAACGTTCCGTTCGAGATGGCCGTAGTCCGATACGGAACGCCGACGGGCACCGATCACGTTCGCGTCTCGCGCGATGAAGTTCGCGCGAAGATGGCGGGGAAGGGGCCGCGGATCCGTGTTCCGATCGTCGGCCGCAATGGGGGCACGTTCGCCACGTTCGGCGACTATTCCATCGACCTGTTCGATCACATCAACCTGAACGGCAACCCGCCGTCGCGAGCGCTCTACGACATGGCCGCTGTCTCGATCGTGAAGAACCCCGCGTGGGCGACGCCGACGCGCATCCCTGCGCCTCGCCTCGTGAGCTCGAGGTGGGAGGCGCGTCCCGCCAATCCGCGCACGATCATCGTGTGGGAGCACTTCGACGCGCAGGCGATCCTGAAGGACTTCTACGCCACGATGGATCATCCGGTGCTGGCGCGATGAGCGGCGCTCGCAGACATCGGCTCGCGTATGCTGGAGCCGCCCTGGTCGCGATCGGCGCGTGTGTGCCGGCGCGTGGCGCGCCGCGTCAGGACGCGCCGGTGTTGGCTCGGCGCGACACGGGATCCGTCCCAGGGAGTCCGTCCCAGGGAGTCCGTCCCCAGGAGTCCGTCCCGGCGCGGCCGGATCCATTTGCCGGCGCCGATCTCTCGCCGAAGAGGCCGGTCACGCCGGTGTCGCCGAGCGACGAGCAGCAGCACTTTCTGCTGCCGCCGGGCTATCGGATGACGCCGATCCTCACCGAGCCCGCGATCCAGCAGCCCGCGGCGATCTCCTTCGACGGCAACGGCCGGATGTTCGTGCTCGAGCTCCGCTCGTACATGCTCGACGCCGACGCACGCGATCAGCTCGCGCCGGTGAGCCGGATCTCGCGCTGGGAGGACCGGAACAACGACGGCGTCTACGAGACCCACACCGTCTTCGCCGACAGCCTCGTGTTCCCCCGCTTCGCGACGCCGTACGGCGCGAACGCGATCCTCACGATGGAGTCGAACAGCAACGACGTCTTCAAGCTCACCGACACCAACGGCGACGGACGCGCCGACAAGAAGGAGCTGTTCACCACGAACTTCGGCCGGCTCGCGAACGTGGAGCACCTGCAGTCGTCGCTGTTCTGGTCGATGGACAACTGGCTCTACAGCACGGTCAACGCGTTCCGGGTGCGCGAGACAAAGACGGGCGTGATTCGCGAGCCGACCGGCTTCAACGGCGCGCAGTGGGGCGCGTCGCAGGACGACGATGGCAAGCAGTGGTTCCAGGGCGGAGCGTCCGGAGTGCCGTCCTACTTCCAGTTTCCAATCGCCTACGGCACGATCAACGATTCCACGAAGTACGAGCCCGGCTTCGACGACATCTGGGGCGCGCCGATGGGGCTCGCCGACATGCAGGGCGGGATGACCGTCGTGCGCATGCCCGATGGCTCGCTCGCGAAGGCGACGGCGGGTTCGGGCTCCAACGTCTACCGCGGCGGACGTCTGCCCGCGGATCTCATCGGCGACTACTTCTACGGCGAGGTGGTGGGACGCGTCGTGCGCCGCGCGCGCCCGATCGACGTCGAAGGGCTCGTGCGGCTGCGCAACGTGTACCAGCCGGAGAAGGCGGAGTTCATCCGCTCCCGCGATCCGCTCTTCAGACCGGTCGAGATCAAGTCGGCGCCCGACGGCTCGATGTACATCGTCGACATGTATCACGGCGTCATCCAGGAAAGTCAGTGGACGCCGAAGGGCTCGTACCTGCGGGCGAAGGTCGAGCAGTACCAGCTCGACAAGATCGTCGGGCTCGGGCGCATCTGGCGTCTCACCCACGACGCGACGCCGCGCGACACGACTCGGCCCCGCATGTACGACGAGCGACCCGCGCAGCTCGTGCGGCATCTGCGTCACCCGAACGGCTGGTGGCGCGACATGGCGCAGGAGGAGCTCGTGCTGCGGCAGGACCGCTCCGTGGTGCGCGCCCTGAAGACGATGGCGCGGCGCGACACGATGCTCGTCGCACGCTTCCACGCACTGTGGACGCTCGAGGGGCTGGGCGCGCTCGACGCCGCGCTCGCGCGTGAGGCCATGAGCGATCGCAACCCGCGCATGCGCATCCAAGCCATCCGCGCGAGCGAGACGCTGTACAAGTCGGGCGACACGACGTTCGCGGCCGACTACCGTCGGCTCGCGCGCGACCCGTCAGTGGACGTCGTGCTCCAGGCGATGCTGACGATGAACACCCTGCGCGTGCCGGATGCGGCGAACACGATTCGCGCGACCGTCGCGGCGAACAACGCGCGCGGCGTACAGCTCGTCGGCGCGCAGCTCCTGAACCCGGCGGCGAACCTCGCGGGGCGCGGCTTCCCCGCTGCGCAGCGCGCGGTGATGGAGCGCGGCGCGACGGCGTTCAAGGAGACCTGCGCGCAGTGTCACGGCGAGACGGGGCTCGGCACGCCAGTCGCGGGGGGCGGCACCGTCGCGCCGGCGTTCGCGGGCTCGCCGCGGGTGACGGGTCATCCGGACTACGTGACCAGCGTGCTGCTGCACGGGCTCACCGGTCCGATCGAAGGGAAGACGTACGCGGGGCAGATCATGGTGTCGCAGGCGCAGCAGAGCGACGAGTGGATCGCGGCGGTCGCGTCGTACATCCGGAACACCTTCACGAACCAGGCGTCGTTCGTCACCCCCGCGCAGGTGGCGGCGGTGCGCGCGGCGACGCGGGCGCGCACGACGGCGTGGACCTATCCCGAGCTCGCATCCACGGTGCCGGTGCTGATGCAGCAGCAGTCGACGTGGAAGGCGAGCGCGAGCCACAACGGCGATCTCGCCGTGCGCGCGTTCGGCACCGCGGGCTGGTCGTCGATGGTGCCGCAGCAGGCGGGGATGTGGTTCCAGTTCGAGCTGCCGCAGCCGGTGACGCTGGCCGAGATCCAGCTCCAGTCGCCGGCGCCGTTCGTCAGGCCGCCGGCGCCGGGCGTGGCCGCGCCGCCACCGCCGCCGCCGCGTCACCCGCGCGCGTATCGCGTGCAGGTGTCGATGGACGGCACGACCTGGAGTGCGCCGGTGGCGGACGGGCAGGGAAGCAGCCCGTCGATGACGATCGCGTTCGCGCCGGTGAAGGCGAAGTTCGTGCGGATCACGCAGACGGATTCCACGGAGAACCCGGCGCCGTGGTACATGCAGCAGATCCAGTTGTACGAGGTGAAGGGGCGGTGACGGTGCGGGGTGTCGTCTATCGGATCGGGATCACGATCCCGAGCCGATAGACGATGAAGTCGGCCTGGCTCTCGGTCGCGGTCACGGTCGGGGTGCCGGTCCCGTTGTACACGACCCCCTCCGACGACACGTACCTCGCCCGGCCGTTCCAGTGGTAGCGCGCGCCGACGTCGATCTGAAGTCCGCGTCCGAACGCCGGAACCTCGAACGCGATGCCCGCCGTCGCGGCCAGCGAGCGGATGAAGTCGCTCGAGATGGTCTGCTGGTCGAGGGTCTCGGTGCTGCCACTCTGCGACCGGTCGGACGGGATGTTGATCGCCGTGCTCGTCGCGAAGCGCGCGAAGCCGACGGTGCCCGCGACGTACGGGCGCACCGGCCCCGCCGGCGCGGATAGTTGCGGGCCGATGCCCATCGTGAGGACACCGCTCTTCGTCTCCGACTCGAGCTCGAAGAGCCCGAAGCCCGACGACACGAGGAACGGCTCGGATTTGGACGCGTACTGCTGGTAGCCGAGCTCGCCGCGGAGACTGAAGATTCCGCGTGAATCGAGGCCGAGCGTGCCGAAGCCATCCAGACCGAACGCTCGGCGGACGTTCTGCGAGAACTCGCCGACCGGCTGGCCATAGATGCCGGCGGCGCCCACAGTGATTCGCGCCTGCGCCTGCGCGGTGATCGGAGCGAGCACGAGCGCGGCGAACGCGGCGATGCGGTAGCTGGCGCGACTGGGCATGTGACCGGTGGCTCGAGTGATGGCGGAGAAGAACGATCTCCAAGCGATGGATCGTCGCCCCCGCATTCAGGGTGCGCAAGGCGGACGCCATCAGCGCGTCAGCCGAGCATTCGCAGGGCGCACGACGGGATCGCATCCCTCCTCCCCACCACGGTGCTGCACACGTAGGTTTGTGCGCACGCCAGCGATGGCGTGCTGGACGCGATCTCGCGCGCCGTGGTTCGCGTCCGCCGCACCCTCGGAGACGCACCGGTGAGCAGCGACGAGCCGAACATGGAACGCGAGCGAGATTCGGCGGCATGCGATCACGCTCGACTCTCCTTCAGCGCCGAGATGAGTCGCGATCCGTCAGAGGAAGCGCGCGCGACCGAGGCGCTGCGTGCGGAGCTCGCGCGCACGCGCGCCGCCGCCGAGCACGCGCGAATCGCTTCGGCGATGCGCATCAGGCGGCTGCATGCGCTCTCCAGCGCACTCGCGGTCGCTTCGACGGAACAGGAGGTTGCCGACGCCGTGGTGGCCCACGCGGCGGCCGTGCTCGACGCGGTCGGCATCGTCATCGCGCGACTGACCGCGGACGGGGAGCACCTCGAGATCATGTCCGCCGGTGCGATGCCGGACGCTGAGCGACAGAGATGGGCGCGATTCCCGATGAGCGCGCCCGTCCCGCTCGCCGACGTCGCCCGCTCCGGCACGCCGATCTTCCTCGAATCGCGTGATGCCTGGGAGGCACAGTACGCCGATTCGACCGCGATGCTCGAGGCCGCCGGGCATCATGCGAACGCGATCGTGCCGCTGATCGTGGATGGGCACGTGTTCGGCGTGCTGGGCGCCGCGTTCGACCGGCCGCGTGAGTTCAGTGAGGACGATCGTGCCGAGGCCCTGGCGGTCGCGCAGCAGGGCGCTCAGGCTCTGGAGCGCGCACGGTTGATCGACGCCGAGCGTGCCGCGCGCGACGAGGCGGAGAAGGCGAATCGGGCGAAGTCGGAATTTCTCGCCGCGATGAGCCACGAGCTGAGAACGCCACTCAACGCGATCGGCGGCTACGTCCAACTGCTCGACATGGAGCTGTACGGCCCGGTGACGAAGGAGCAGCGCGAGGTCTTCACGCGGATCGAGCTCGCGCAGCGCTATCTGCTGCGTCACGTCAACGACGTGTTGAACTTCGAGCGTCTGCGAACCGGGCGGCTCGAGTACGACGTGCGCCCGGTGGCGCTCGCCGACGTCGTGGCGGGCGTGGAGTCGATGATCCGTCCGCAGCTCCAGACGAAGGGACTCAGCTACCAGGTGCAGGTGCCGCACGAGCGCGTCGTGCAAGCGGATCGGGACAAGCTCACCCAGGTGATCATCAATCTCCTCTCGAACGCGGTGAAGTTCACGCCGGCGGGTGGGCGGATCACGATCGAGTGCGTCGCGCGCGAGGACGGCACGACCGATCCGGACAGCGTCTTCCTCAGAGTGGGCGACACGGGAGTGGGGATCCCGTCGGAGAAGATGGACAGCGTGTTCGAGCCGTTCGTGCAGGTGGATGCGTCTCCGGCGGGACGCGCGAACGGCGCGGGACTGGGTCTCGCGATCAGTCGCGAGCTGGTGCGAGGGATGGGAGGAGAGCTGCGCGTTCGGAGCACGGTGGCCGTCGGCACGACGTTCACGGTGACGCTCCCGCGCGCGATCTAGCAGACTGAGTTGCGGCTGCCGGTCGCTCCGCGAGAAATGGAGGTGATCGGCACACGACGAGACGAGGAGCCTGTGCGACTGCTGCTGGCCGAAGACGATCCCTATCTCAGCGCGATGCTCTCCAAGGGGCTGCGCGAGCACGCCTACGCGGTGGACGTCGTCGGCGACGGGAACGCCGCGATCGTGCAGGCGGCGGTGAACGACTACGATCTCGTCGTGCTCGACGTGATGATGCCGAAGCGCGACGGGTTCGCCGTGTGCCGCGAGCTGCGGCGGAAGGGGCTGGCGATGCCGGTGCTCATGCTCACCGCACGCGACGCACTGGCCGACAAGGTGGAAGGGCTGGACGCCGGCGCCGACGACTACCTCGCCAAGCCGTTCGAGTTCGCCGAGCTCCTGGCGCGGCTTCGCGCGCTGCTGCGACGCGGGCGCGAGATCCACGATGCGACGATCGTCGTGGCGGATCTGGTCGTGGACACCCGCGGGCAGACGGCCTCGCGCGGCGGCGTGCTCCTGCCACTCACGACGAAGGAGTACACGCTGCTCGAGTTTCTGGCTCGCAACGTGGGGCGCGTCCTCGGCCGCGCCGAGATCAGCGCGCACGTGTGGGACGACAATCACGATCCGCTCTCGAACGCACTCGAGGTCTGCGTCGCGCGCCTGCGCCGCAAGGTCGACGACGGGCGCACGCCGCTGATCCACACGCGGCGCGGCGCCGGCTACCTGCTCGCGCTCCTGCCCTCGGCCGAATGACGGCGCACGATGCTCGATAGCGTCCGCGGTCGGCTCGCGTTCTGGCACACCGCCGTGCTCGCGGCGCTGCTGATCGCGTTCGCGATCGCGACGGATCTCTGGCTGCAGCGCGCCGTTGGACGCCGGGAGGATCGCTTTCTCCTGGAGTCGACGAGCGCGCTGCGCGCGAACATCGCCGCGGAGCGTGAGGAGGAGCCGCTCGACTCGGCGGTCGCGCAGTCGCTCGCCGAGTTCCGGCTGAGAAACGTCACCTTCGTCGTGTTGGATTCGGCGGGGCGAATGGTGGGACGGAGCGCGCCCGTGTCCGATTCCTCGAGTGGCGCGCCGTCGCACCCGCACGCGGTCCGGCGGCTGAGCTCCGCGCTCGTCGCCGACGTGGTCGCGCACGCGCGAGGGTCGACCCGGCAAGCGCTCACGACCGCGGATGAGGGCGACGACTCGTATCGGCTGTTGACGTTGCCCGTCGCGCTCGGCGCGGAGCGGTTGACGATCATCGCGGCCGAGTCGCTGGCCGATCAGCGCGAGCTGCTCGAGGACACCCGCACTGGCTTTCTCATCGCGATCCCGCTCGGGCTCGTCCTCGCGTGGCTGGGAGGGTACGCGCTCGCGCGGCGAAGCCTTGCCCCCGTGGCGGCGATGAGCGCGCGAGCGGCGGAGATCGGCGCGACGAGCCTGCACGAGCGCCTTCCGACGGGCAATCCGCGCGACGAGCTGGGACGACTCGCGACAGTGTTCAACGACCTGCTCACGCGTCTCGACGCGGCGTTCGACCAACAGCGCCGCTTCATGGCCGACGCATCGCACGAGCTCCGCACGCCGGTGTCGATCATGCGCGGCGAGGCCGACGTCGCGCTCTCGCAGCCGGTGCGCTCGCTGGAGGAGTACCGCGGCGCGCTCGAGGTGGTGCGCGCCGAAGGGCGGCGCCTGTCGCGCATCGTGGGAGAGCTGTTCCTCCTGGCGCGCGCCGACGCCGGACAGCAGCCGCTCGAGTCGCGCGCGCTCTATCTCGACGACCTCGTCACCGAGTGCGTGCGCGCCGTGCGGTCGCTGGCGCTGCGACGCGACGTCGCGCTGCGATGCACGATGGACCCGCCCGTCTCCGGCGAGGGCGACCATTCCGACGCCGAGCCGGAGGCGCTGGAGCACGCCTACGACGGCGACGAAGAGCTGCTGCGCCGGATGCTCGTCAACCTGCTGGACAACGCGATCAAGCACGCACCGCACGGCTCGGTCGTCGACGTGCGCCTCACGAGCGACGCGAGGGAGCATCGGATCCAGGTCGTCGACCGCGGGCCGGGAATTCCCGACGCGGCGCAGGCGCACGTGTTCGAGCGCTTCTTCCGCGCGGACGAGGCGCACGGGCGGGACGACGACTCCGAGACCGGTGGCGCGGGGCTCGGGCTCGCGATCGCGCGGTGGGTGGCCGAGGCGCACGGCGGGTCGCTGACGCTCCTGGACGCGCGTTCGGGGGGGACGAAGTTCGAGGCACGGCTGCCCCGGGCGAGCGCGCCGGCCATGGCCGCGCGTCGCGTGTAATCCTGCCGCAAGGTCGTCCCCGTATGGTTCCTCCTGCCGGGACAAGCGAGCCACTCGAGCCGGCGGCGGATCAACAACGGAGGAACGATGTCCATCATTCGCAGGCTGTCATTCGCGGCGCTCGGCGCCGTCGCACTCGTCGCCGCCGACACGGCAGGCGCGCAGGCCGCCAAGCCCGCGGCAGCTCCCCACATCACGATCGATCCGAAGCTTCGCGCCGAGGCGAAGATCAGCGAGGCCGCCGCGCGCGAGACGGCGCTGAAAGCGGTGCCCGGCGGGAAGGTTCAGGACGGTGAGCTCGAGCGAGAGCACGGGAAGCTGATCTACTCGTACGACATCAAGGTCGCGGGGAAGAGCGGCATCGAGGAGATCGCCGTCGACGCGCTCACCGGGGCTGTCGTGGCGCACGAACACGAGACGCCCGCCATGCAGAAGAAGGAAGCCGCCGCCGACGCGAAGGAAAAGAAGAGCGCCAAGAAGCCGCGATGAGCGGATCAGAGCGTCCGATCGCCGCTCGCTCGAGCGTGGGCGCGGCGATCGGACGGTTCTGGAACGCGCGGGTCGACCGGCATTCGGCGGTGGGACTCCGCCTCACGCTTGGCATCGTCGTCTTCGCGGCGGCGGTGTGGTCGTTCGCCGGCTTGCTGGAGGAAGTGCTCGACAACGAGTCGCTGGTGCGCTGGGATACCATGGCCAGCGAATGGGTGCACCAGCACACGAGCACCACCGGGCTCGCGATCTTCAATGCGATCACGACGCTCGGCTCGGTCGGTGTGTGGGCGGTGGTCGTCATCGTGGCCGCCTGGCTGTGGCGCACGCGACATCGCGTGCTCTTCTCCGGCTGGATCGGAACGAACCTCGGCGGACTGCTGGTGCAGCTCACGATCAAGCGTCTCGTGCATCGGGTGCGGCCGGAGTACGCGGGCGACTACCTGCACGGTCATACGTTCAGCTTTCCAAGCGGTCACGCGATGCAGTCCACCATCGCCTTCGTCATGCTCGTGCTCGTGGCCTCCGCGGTGAGCCCGTGGTGGCGCGCTCGGCGGAGGGCGATGCTCATCGCGGCGGTGGGTCTCGTGCTGCTGATCAGCTACAGCCGAGTCTACCTCGGCGTGCACTACCCGAGCGACGTGGTGGGTGGAATCGTGGCGGGCACCGCGTGGCTCGCCGCCGCGCTCATCCTGCTCGGGCTCGTGCGCTCGCGTCGCAACCACGTGGCCACTGATGTCGGCCGCATTCAACCTCCTTCCGGACACGGAACATGACGGACTCTCGTACGATCAGGATCGCGCGCGGCGCGGCCGCCGGACTCGCCGCACTGCTCGGCGTCGCCGCCCCCGTGGCGGCTGGTGCGCAGAGAGCGCGCGCGGTGACCTATCACGTGACCCAGCGCATCCCACTGCCCGGCGAGGGCAGTTGGGACTACATCGCGGTGGACACCGCGAAGGCGCGGCTCTTCATCGCGCGCGCGGACCGCATCATGGTCGTCGATCAGGCGAGCGGAAAGCTGCTCGGCGAGATTCCCGGAATGAACCGCGCACACGGCGTCGCGTTCGACTACGCCACGAACCATGGCTTCGCGACATCGGGCGCCGACAGCATGGTGACGATGTTCGACCTCGCCACCCTCGCCGTGCTGAAGAAGACCATGGTCGGCGTGGATGACGACGCGCTGCTCTACGAGCCCGTCACCAAGCGCGTGTTCACCTTCAACGGCGACGCGAACACCGCGTCGGTGCTCGATCCCGCGAGCGGTGATCTCGTCGGGACGATCCCGCTCGGCGGCAAGCCCGAGTCGGGGGTGACCGATCACGCCGGCAAGATCTACATCAACATCGCCGACAAGGGCGAGATCGTCGAAGTGGACGCGGCGGGCATGCGGGTGGCACGACGCTGGTCGATCGCGCCGTGCGAGGACAACAGCGGCATCGCGCTCGACGAGGCGCATCGGCGGCTGTTCAGCGTGTGCGGCAACAAGCTCATGGCCGTCTCCGACACGCGCACCGGGAAGCTCGTGAAGACCGTGCCGATCGGCGAGGGAGTGGACGCGGCGGCGTTCGATCCCGCCACCGGCTTCGTGTTCGCGTCGAACGGCGAGGGCACGATGACCGTCGTGCACGAGGACGCGCCCGACCGCTATCGCGTCGTGGCCACCATTCCCACCATGCCGGGCGCACGCACGATGGCGCTCGATCCCAAGTCGCACCGTGCGTACACCGTCGCGGCGAAGACCGGTGCGCTTCCGCCCGCGGCACCCGGCCAGACGGGACGCCGCCGTCCTCCGATGATTCCCGGATCGTTCACGCTGCTCGTGCTCGAGCGCTGATCGGTTGCTCCTCTCCGCTCCGACCCAAAACTCCTTGTCTCGCTTCGCTCGCGCCCTCGCGCTCTCGTTCCTGATCGTTCCGTCGCTCTTCGCCCCATGCAGGTCCGCGAGAGCCCAAGCAGTCGCGAGCGCCGCCAGTGGCGATCTGCGGGGGCATGTGGTGAACGGCTCCAGCCATGCACCCATCGCCGGCGCGAGCATCGAGCTCACGCTGCCGGCCAGCACCGCCGCGGTGGCGCGCGCCACTGCTGCGGCAGACGGCGAGTTCCGGGTGCAGGGGCTCCGGCCCGGACGCTACCGCCTTCGCGTCCGCGCGCTCGGCTACGCGCCGCGCGAACTGCCGGTCACGATGAGCGCGACTGGAATCGACGTGGGCGAGGTCGCGCTCAAGGCCGTCGCGGTGGAGATGGAGCGCGTCGTCGTGCGGGAGACGCAGCGTGACGTGCAGCTCGCACCGGACCGAAACACCTACGTGGTGAAAGATCTGCCGACGACGCGCGGTGGCAACGCGCTCGACGTGCTGCGGAACGTGCCGTCCGTCGACGTCGACATCGACAACGTCGTGAGCCTCCGTGGCAACTCGGGTGTCGTCGTGCAGGTCAACGGGCGGCCGAGCCCGATGAAGCCCGCGCAGCTCGGCAACTTCCTCGCGCAGCTTCCCGCCGACATGGTGGAGAAGGTCGAGGTGATCCCGAACCCGTCGGCCCGTGACGATCCCGAAGGAGTGGCGGGGATCATCAACATCGTGCTGCGAAAGGAGACCGACGCCGGTGCGAGCGGCGGTCTCACGCTCACCGGCGGGACAACGGGCCGAGCGGAGGTGGGCGGCAACCTCGGCTACCAGAAGGGAGCGCTGTCGATGTATGGAAGCTACGGCTTCATGCGCGACAACCGTCCGCGCCGCGACTCGATCTACCGCGAGAATCTGTATCTCCAGCCGACGACCTTCCTGCTCGAGCAGGGCCGGCGCACCCAGATCCCGCTCGCGCACACCGTCACCGGGAGCGCGGGCTACAAGCTCACCGAGCAGGATGAGCTCTCGGCGGATCTCATGTACAGCACCAGGACGGAGGCCGAGACCAACAACATCCTGTATCGGAACCTCGACGCGTCGCGCGCGCTCACCGGGACGGACGACCGGCTGAGCAGCGGCACGAACCACGAGTACAACTTCGAGTCGACGCTCGCGTACAAGCACGCATTCGCCGCCAAGAGGCACGAGCTGTCGAGCGAGCTGCGCGTATTCCGCGGGCGCGAGGGCGGGCCGAACGACTTCACGTCGCGCAGCCTGGCGAGCGACGGCGTGCCGCTCGCGATCCTGTCGCGCGAGTCGCAGCTCGGCTACGAGCACCCAGACGAGAGCGCGCTCAAGGTGGACTATCGCTGGCCCATCACGAGCAGCCTGCGACTGGAGACCGGATACAAGGGGTCGCTGCAGACCTTTCACACCACCCTGGACACCCGCGTGCTGGATACCGCACGGAGCGTCTACGCACCGGACCCGACGCGCACGAGCGACTTCACCTACGACCAGACGGTGAACGCCGCATATGGAATGCTCAACGCGCTCGCGGGCAACTTCTCGCTCCAGGGCGGTCTGCGCGCCGAGCGTGCGTCCACGCAGTTTCATCTGAACACCCAGAACGCGTCGTACGACAACGGCTACAACAGCCTGTTCCCGAGTGCGCTCGTCGCGTACAACATCGACGACGCGCGCCAGGTGAAGCTGAGCTACTCCACCCGCATCCGGCGTCCGGACGACACCGACCTGATCGATCCGACGATCCACTATCAGGATCCGCTCAACGTGTCGCGCGGCAATCCGAACCTGAAGCCGGAGTACATCCGTGCGGTGGAGCTCGGATTTCAGCAGACGACCTCGCACGCGACGCTGCAGCTCACGCCGTTCTACCGGCACACCCTGGACGCGGTGCGGAGCCTCCGCACCATCGACAGCCTCGGCGTGTCGACGCGCACCTTCGCGAACGTCGCGACCACCGATGCCTTCGGCGCCGACGCCACGGTGGCGATGCACGGCGGACGGCTGGGCGGATTCGTCGGCGCGAGCGCGTACCGGCAGCAGAGCAACGCCTCGAACCTCGACCCGACGCTCTCGGCGCGCACGTTCGGCTGGACCGCGCGCACCAACGCGTCGTTCCGCATCTCGAAGACGCAGGATCTGCAGACGCTCCTCTTCTATCAGGCGCCGATGACCGTGGAGCAGGGCCGCGCGGGGAGCCGCACCCGGTTCAGCCTCGCGGGACGCCAGAAGCTGATGAGCGACCAGCTCGCCCTGACCCTGCGCGTCGTCGATCCGTTCAACGCGTCGCGGGAGAAGTTCACCACCACGGACCCGCGCTTCTATCAGGTGTCGGATCGCCGGCGCGCCGACCGCGGGCTGGTGCTGAGCGCGAACTGGAGCTTTGGCAAGTCGCCGAAGGAGCGCGACGATCAGTCCGACGCCGGCGGAGACAACGCCGGTCCGTGACGTCGACGGACGAGGCGCGACGAGGAGATGTAGCGGCGCCGTCGTCGCGGCTGACGGCGCTGCGCACCCTGTTTCGTTCTCGCCGATAGCGTATTTGCACCCTCCGCCGTGCGCTCGTAGAGTTCTCGACCATTCAGTCGGCAGAACTCCCTTCACGAGGTGCACGGCGTGCGTCTTCGACTGGTCCACGCGCGGGCTCGTGGCGCGCTGATCGCCACGGCATTCGCGCCGCTGCTCGCGAGCTGTGCGAGTGCCGGGCATCCGGCATCCGCAGCCGCGACCTCCCTCACGACACCACTCCTGGCGCAGCTCCCGCGCTTCACCGCGCCGAACGTGCCCGCACTCGGCCCCGCGGAAACGGCGGTGCCCGGCCGCGCGTGGAACACGCCGATCCCCGGCGGGCTGCCGGGGAAAGGGATCGCGCAGCATCCGATGCTCTACATCGGTGAGGGGTACAACCGGATCCTGCTCGTCAACGACGGCAGGATCGCGTGGCAGTATCAGACCGGGCCGGGTTGGGAATACGACGACGTGTGGATGCTCTCCAACGGCAACGTGCTGTTCACCCGCATGCAGTACGTCGCAATGGTGACGCCCGACAAGCGGGTGGTGTGGCGCTACGACGCGCCCGAGGGAACGGAGATCCACACCGCTCAGCCGATCGGCACCGACCGGGTGATGTTCGTGGTGAACGGGCTGCCGCCGAAGCTGATCGTCGTGAACATCGTGACCAACACGGTCGAGGTGGAGCATGTGCTTCCGGCGCCGAGTCTGACGGATCCGAAGACGGTGCACGGGCAGTTCCGCCGAGCCCGGGTCACGCCGCAGGGGACGTACCTGGTGTCATTCCTGTCGATGAACCAGGTCGTCGAGTACGACGCGAAGTTCAATGAAGTGTGGCGCTACGACGTGCAGAGCCCGTGGGCGGCGGTGCGATTGAAGAACGGCAACACCCTGATCACGAACGAGCACGACATCCTCACCCTCGAGCTGAATGCGAAGAAGGACACCGTCTGGTCGCTCCGTCCGACGGATCTTCCCGAGCGCTATCGCTTCATCAACACCCAGAGCGCGACGCGGCTCGCGAATGGGAACACGATCATCGCCTCGCGCGGCGACAACGGAAAGGGACCGCAGCTCGTAGAGGTCACACCGGACAAGAAGGTCGTGTGGGTGCTGTGGGACTGGGCCAACTTCGGGCCGGCCACCGCGGTGCAGATCCTCGACGATCCCGGAATTCCTGAGATCCCCGGCCAGTCGGAGCATTGATCACCATGCGCATTCATCGCCTTCTCCTCCTCGCGCTCACGCTCGCCGCGTGCGCGACTGGCTCGAACGTCGCGAGCGGTCCCAGTGCCGCCGCGTCGCCGAAATGGTTCGCCACCTGGACGGCGAGCGCCTCCGATGCGCCTCGGCGACCGCCCCGCGATTCGGTGGATCGAACTCCCAGCTTGTACGATCAGACGCTGCGGCTCGTCGTGCGAACGTCGATCGGCGGCGACGCGGTGCGCATCCGATTGTCGAACGAATACGGCGACCGTCCGCTCGTGATCGACGCCGCGCACGTCGCGGTGCGCGACTCGGGGGCGGGAATCGTGCCCTCGACCGACCACGCGTTGACCTTCGGTGGGCGCAGCTACGTGCGGCTGCTGCCGGGCGCGGTGGCGGTCAGCGACGCGTCGCCGTTCGCGGTGCCGGCGCTGCGCGATCTCGCCGTGAGCCTGCATCTCGCCGACACGACGCGTCTCGCCACGCGGCATCAGCTCGGGCTGCAGACGAATTATGTGAAGGGCGGAAACACAGTGTCCGCCCAACGCTTCACCCCCGACACCACGCTCGACATCTGGCCCTTTCTCGTGAGCGTCGACGTGACCAATCGCGCGACGACCGGCGTGATCGTCGCGATCGGCAACTCGATCACCGACGGCGCCCGCTCGACGCGCGACGCCAACATGCGGTGGCCGAACATCCTCGCGGCGCGGCTGCTCGCGAGCGGGGAGCCCCTGAAGGCGGTCGTCAACGCCGGAATCTCGGGCGGACGCGTGCTCACCTACGGCGCGGGGCCGAGCGCGCTGGCGCGGTTCGATCGCGACGTGCTGGCGACGCCGGGGCTCACCCACGTCATCCTGCTCGAGGGTATCAACGACATCGGCCGCAGCGCGCAGGACGGCGTCACCGCGGACGACATCATCTTCGGCTACCGGCAGCTCATCACGCGCGCGCACGATCGCGGCGTCGTGATCTTCGGCGCGACCCTCACGCCGGCGGGGCCGCGCGCGTCGTTCACGCCGGCGCTCGAGGAGCGCCGCGCCGCGGTGAACCGGTTCGTCCGCACGAGCGGCGAGTTCGACGGCGTGATCGACTTCGACGCGACGACGCGCGATCCGGCGAACCCGCTGCAGTTCCTGCCCGCGTACGACTCGGGCGACCATCTGCATCCCGGCGACGCGGGCTACCGCGCGATGGCGGAGTCGATCGACCTCACGCTGTTCAGGCGCAGGCGGTGACGCCCGCCGTGGGTGCGCCGGCGCCCTGAGGTCGCGAGCGCGACCCCCGGCCGAGCCCGGTGCGCTAGCCCCGGCGAAAGGGGGTGCGATACGTGCATTATGGTAGATCAGCCGGTTCTCGCGTCGCAGCTACAGAGTGTGACGACAACCGTGCTCATCGACGCTGCCGCACGATGCGGTAGTCGCCGATGCCGCCGCGCATTCCGCGACGGAGTCGACGGCCCCGGCCGTCAGTCTCCTGATGGCACGCGAGGCATCCGTCTCGCACGCCGTCATGACCGATTCGAGAACTTCACGTCACCTGTCGCCCGCCAGCGTCGAACGGCTCTTCACCGGACTCGGCGAGATGCGCGGCCGAATCCGCACCTTCGATTGGGCCGACTCGCCACTCGGCCCTCTCGAGCGATGGCCGGCGAGCCTGCGCGGCGCGGTGTCGACGATGCTCGCCTCCGCGTTCGCGAACATCGTGCTGTGGGGACCCGAGCTCATCCAGATCTACAACGACGGGTATCGCGAGATCATGGGTGCCAAGCACCCGTCGGGATTGGGCATTCCGACACGCGAGTGCTGGCCCGAGGCGTGGAGCTTCAACGAGCCCATCTACGATTCGGTCTTCGCCGGTGAGACGCGCTTCTTCGAGGATGTGCTGATCCCGATCGCGCGCTACGGCAAGCTCGAGGACGTGTACTTCACCATCTCGTACAGTCCGATCCTCGACGACGATGCGCGAGTTGGCGGTGTGCTCGTCACGCTGCTCGAGACGACGGCGCGCGTCGCCGCGCGGCGCCTCGAGGACGAGCGGGAGCGTCTGCTGCGGCAGGTCCAGACCGAACGCAACCGGCTGGGGTCGCTCTTCCAGCAGTCGCCCACCTTTCTCGCCGTGCTCCGTGGCGAGGAGCACGTCTTCGAGCTCGCCAACGACAGCTACGGCCAGCTCGTCGGCTATCGCGACATCCTCGGCAAGCGTGTGGCGGACGCGCTCCCCGAAGTGGTGGAGCAGGGGTTCGTGGAGCTGCTCGATCACGTGCTGGCGTCAGGCGAGCCGTTTCACGGACGCGACGTCCCGGTCATGCTCACGCCCTCGCCCGGTGCGGAGCCGCGACTGCGGTTCCTCGACTTCGTGTATCAAGCACTCGTCGAGTCCGATGGCAGTCGCTCGGGCGTCGTGGCGCACGGGAACGACGTCACCGAGCAGGTGCTCGCGCGGCGCGAGGTGGAGCGACTGCTCGAAGAGAGCGAGCTGCGCCGGTCGGAGCTGGACGCCGTCAACCGACGGCTGGCGGAGAGCGAGGCACGATTGAGCGACGTGTTCGCGCAGGCGCCGATGGCCGTCGCGGTGCTCACGGGGCCGGAGCACGTCTACACGATCGCGAGTCCCACCTACCATCACTACCTCGGCGGGCGGCGGCTGCTCGGCCGCGCGTTTCGAGAGGCGGTGCCGGAGATCGGCGGACAGCGCGTCGCGCTGCTGATGGATCGCGTGTACGAGTCGGGGGAGCCGGTCACGATGAAGGAGCAGGTCGTGCCGCTCGATCGCGATGACGACGGCGTGCTCGAAGACTACCTCTTCGACATCTCGTACCAGCCGCTGCGCGACGCGAACGGGGTGGTCTACGCCATCACGAGCCTCTCGCTGGACGTCACCGAGCAGGTTCGCGCGCGCCGCATGAGCGAGGACGCCGCCGAGGCGATCGCGCGCGCGCGACGGCAGCTCGAGGAGGCGCTCTCGCAGGCGCCCGTCGCGATCGCCGTGCTCGACGGTCCCGAGCACCGCTTCGCGCTCGCCAATGCGCGCTACGATGCGCTCGTCGGGCGATCCGGCTTCGTGGGACGCACCGTTCGCGACGCGTTCCCGGAGCTCGCGGAACAGGGGATCTTCGAGCTGCTCGACGAGGTCTATCGCACCGGAAAGCCGTTCGTCGCCAGTGAGCTCGCGGTGACCCTGGCTCGAGGCGAGGGAACGGAGCCGGAAGAGGGCATCTTCGATCTCGTCTATCAGCCGATTCATGGCGAGTCCGGCGACGTGAGCTCCATCGTCGCCGTCGCGGTCGACGTCACCGACCAGGTGCGCTCCCGCCACGAGGTCGAGCGACTGCTCGCCGAGAGCGAGCAGTCACGCCGCACGATCGAGTCGGCGAACCAGCAGCTCGAGGAGCAGCAGCTCGAGCTGGAGCTGACCAACCAGCAGCTCCAGGACAACGCGGCGGAGCTCGAGGCCCAGGCCGAGGAGCTCCAGACGCAGACGGAGGAGCTCGCGGCCCGCACGAGCGAAGCCGACGCGGCGAACCGCGCGAAGAGCGAGTTCCTCGCGACGATGAGTCACGAGCTCCGCACGCCGCTCAACGCCATCGGTGGCTATGCCGACCTCCTGCTCGGCGACGTGCGCGGCCCGCTCGCCGACGCGCAGCGCGCCGACATCGAGCGCATCAAACGCAGCGGCGCGCACCTGCTCCGTCTCATCAACGACCTGCTGAACTTCACGAAGCTCGACGCGGGCCACGTGGAGTTCCGGATCCGCCCAACGCCGTTGGGCGCGCTGGTCGACGGACTTCCCGACCTCGTGGGCCCGCAGGTCGCGACGAAGTCCATTCACTTCGAGGCGGCCGAGTGCGACGAGACGAGCGCGGTGCTCGCTGATCCGGACAAGGTGCGGCAGGTGCTGCTCAACCTGTTGAGCAACGCGATCAAGTTCACGGATCCCGAAGGCGTCATCTCCATCACCTGCGAGCTCGGCGACGACGTGGCTCGCATCAGCGTGCGCGACACCGGCCGCGGGATTCCAGCCGACCAGTTGAGCCGCGTGTTCGACCCGTTCGTGCAGGTGGATCGCCACCTCACCCCGTCGAACCAGCAAGGCGTCGGGCTGGGACTCGCGATCAGCCGCGATCTCGCGCGTGGGATGGGGGGAGAGCTCACCGTGGAGAGCGTTGTGGGCAGCGGGAGCACGTTCACGCTCACCCTCCCGCGCGCGCGCTAGACTCGCGCGCGAGGGGATCGGACCCGCGACGCATCCGATCCATGGAAGCTGGCGTATCTTCGGCATCGCGTCCGCCCACCTCCCGACGTCTCGCCCGCCGCAATGCTCCCCTCGCGCTCCACCGACAGGCACACGCACCTGCGATCCTGCGCCGCGATCGCGCTCTGTGCCGTCGCGATCGCCGCGCCGCTCGCGGCGCAGTCGCCGAGCGCGTCCGACACCACGCGCCGCGCGCGATTGATCGACACCGTGGCGGTGATCGGGCGCGCTGACGATCTCGCCGGCATCGCGTCGAGCGCGTCGGAGGGGCATGTCGGCGCGGCCGACTTGCGGCTGCGGCCGATCACCCGCGAGGGCGAGCTGCTCGAAACCGTGCCGGGCCTCATCGTCACCCAGCACTCCGGCGACGGGAAGGCGAACCAGTATTTCGTCCGCGGATTCAACCTCGATCACGGGACCGACTTCAACACCAGTCTCGAGGGGATGCCGCTCAACCTGCCGACCCACGGGCATGGGCAGGGCTACACCGATCTCAACTTCCTCATCCCCGAGCTGGTCGACCACATCGACTACGCGCTCGGTCCCTATCACGCGCGCGTCGGCGACTTCGGCAGCGCCGGTGCCGCGGAGCTCACCCTGCGCGAGTCGCTCGACGAGCCATTCGCGAGCCTGACGACCGGCGCGCACGGTCTCGCGCGACTCGCCGCCGGTGCGTCGCATCGGCTGGGGGGCGGCACGCTGCTCGTCGGCGGCGAGACGAAGCGCTACGACGGACCGTGGCAGGTGCCGGAGCAGCTTCGCAAGACGAGCGCGATGGCGCGCTACACGTGGACGTCGGGCGCGTCGCAGACGTCGCTGCTCGCGCTGGCGTATCACAACCGCTGGGACGCGACCGATCAGATCCCGCTGCGCGCCGTGCGCGAGGGACTCATCTCGCCATTCGGGCAGCTCGACTCCACCGACGGAGGCGCGACGCAGCGCTACAGCCTCTCGGCGTCGTGGCGCCGCCTCGGCACGAGCTCGACCCAGCGCGGGCATCTGTTCGCCGCGTACTCCGATCTCGCGCTCTTCTCGAACTTCACCTACTTCCTCACCGACGCGGTCAACGGCGATCAGTTCTCGCAGACCGATCACCGCATGATCTATGGCGGCGACCTGTCGCACGCGCAGACGATGAACGCGCTCGGCGCCGAGCATCTGATGACCATCGGTGCGGCGACGCGCGCGGACGTCATCACCGGGCTCGGGTTGTACCACACGCGGCGACGCGAGCGGCTCGCCACCGTGCGCGAGGACGACGTGCGCGAGCTCGGCTCGGGACTGTTCGCGCAGGCCGAGTCGCGGTGGGGCTCACGCGTGCGGAGCGTCGTCGGGCTGCGCGGCGACGCGTACTCCTTCGCCGTGAACGCGGACCGTGCGGAGAACTCGGGCCGGCGTTCGGCGGCGATCGTGAGCCCGAAGGCGTCGCTGATCGTCGCGCCGACGAAGAGCACGGAGCTCTATCTGAGCGCGGGGTACGGCTTCCACAGCAACGACGCGCGCGGCACGACGATCCGCGTCGATCCCTCCACGGGGGAGCCGGCCTCGCGCGTCGATCCGCTCGTGCGGTCGCGCGGCGCGGAGGTGGGAATGCGTGCGACGCCGGTGGCCGGCATGCGCACGACGGCGACGCTCTGGCTGTTGAATCTCGACAGTGAGCTGCTGTTCACCGGCGACGCCGGCGTCACGGAGCCCTCGGCCGCGAGCGCGCGTCGCGGCGCGACGATCGCGAACTTCTACCGGGTGTCGGACGCGCTGGCGATCGACGCGGATCTGTCATTCGCGCGTGCGCGCTTCACCGGCGTGGCGCCGGAGGAGGATCGCATTCCGGGCGCACTCGAGCGCGTGTTCGCGGGCGGAGTCGCGTACGGCTCGCGCACGAACGGCCTCTTCGGCTCACTGCGCGTTCGCCACTTCGGCTCGTATCCCCTGGCCGAGGATGGCGCGCTGCGCGCGCGTGCGTCGACGCTGCTGAATGGAGAAGTCGGCTACGAGCTGCGCGCGGGCACGCGGCTGCAGCTCACCGTGCTCAACGTGCTGAATGGAACGGCGGACGACATTCAGTACGCGTACTCGTCGCGCTTGCATGGCGAGACCGCGGACGGCGTCGACGACGTACACTTTCATCCCGCCGAGCCGCGTCAGCTGCGGATTGGCGTGTCGCACCAGTTTCGGTGAGCGGCGCAGAGGAGCTCGAGCGCGCGGGCAGGCGAGCAGACGATCAGGCGAGCACCGGCGCGCCCACGGGCGTCTCGCGAACCGCGTCACGCCTGAACGCGAGCGCCAGAGCTGCCGCGACGAGGCACAGCGCGCCAGCTCCGATGAACGCGTAGTCGTACCGACCCGAGCTCACGCGCAGTGCCCCCGCCGCCATCGCGATCGACGCCGCGCCGAGCTGGTGCCCGCCCGCGATCCACCCGAACACGATCGGCGCGCGCGTCCGGCCGAACGCCTCGTTCGACAGCTTCAACGTCGGCGGCACGGTCGCGATCCAGTCGAGCCCATACCACACCGCGAAGATGATCAGCGACGGCTCCGCTCCCGCGAGCGCGAAGGGAAGGAACAACAGCGACAGCCCTCTCAGACCGTAGTACGCGCCGAGCAGATACCGGCTGTCCCACCGGTCCGACATCCACCCCGCGGCGGTCGTGCCGAGGAGATCGCACAGTCCCATCAGCGCGAGAAGGCTCGCCGCGCGCACTTCGGGAATGCCATGGTCGTGCGCCGCGGGAATCAGGTGCGCGCCGATCAATCCGTTCGTCGACGCGCCGCAGATGAAGAAGGTGGCGAACAGGATCCAGAAGTTGCGGGTCGTCGCCACGTCGCGAAGCACGGCGAGCGCGCCGAGCGGCGCGCCGGCGTCGGGCGCGGGTGCCGACGCACTCGCGACGACGCTCTCCGCGCCGTACGGCCGCAGCCCCATGCTCTCCGGACTCTCCCGCAGCAGCCACGCCGCCAGCGGAATGAGCGCCGCGACGATCCCTGCGGCGATCAGCACGGCGACCCGCCACCCGTACCGCTCCGTCGCCTGCGCGAGCATCGGCAGGAAGACGAGCTGTCCGGTCGACGCGCTCGCGGTGAGCACGCCGAGCACGGTGCCGCGCTTCGTGACGAACCACCGGTTCACCACCGTGGCCGCGAGCACCATCGCGACGAGCCCCGTGCCGACGCCGATGCCGAGCCCCCACAGCGCCACGAGCTGCCAGCTGTGCCGGATGAGCGGCGCCGCGGCGACGCCGCACGCGAGCAGCGCGAGCGCGCTGAGCACCACGCGCCGGATGCCGACGCGCGCCATCAACGAGCCGGCGAACGGGCCGGTGAGCCCATAGAGCAGGATGTTGACCGAGAGCGCGGCCGACGTGGTCGTGCGCAGCCACCCGAACTCGTGCTCGAGCGGCAGCATGAGCACCGCGGGCACGGCGCGCACGCCCGCGGACACGAGCAGGATGAGAAAGGTGATCACGACGACGATCCACGCGTAGTGGAACGACGGCTGGCGGATCGGCTGCGGCGAGGAGGAAGCGGGAGCGGTCACGGGACGACGGGCTGGAGTCGAGGGCCTGCCCTAGCAATCCTCCGAGCGCTCCGGAGTTCTCCGCGCTCGTGCATCCACCACCCGGTCACTTCCCGACGATGACCGTTCCGTGCATCGCCGCGTGAATGGAGCAGTGGTACGTGTACGCGCCGAGCGCGGTGGGCATCTGCACCATCTTCGTGCCGGACGTGAACACCGGTGTGCCGGCGACCGCCGGCTGATCGAACGTCGCGCTGTGGCTGTCGTTGTCCACGTTGGTGAACGACACCACCGCGCCCGCCCCCACGACGATGTCCGCCGGCGTGAACTGATTGCCCTTGATCAGCACGCCCACGCCGGGCGGCGGGCCTTCGCCGGGCGCGGCGAACGGGTTCGCGAAGCGGGGCGAGCTGAGAAAGGTCGAGTCGGTGAGCGCGCCGAGAAAGGCGACGAGCGCGGCGCGCTCCGCGGCGGTGAGCCGAAGCCGCAGCGGGCTCCCATCCGGCGCCTTCAACCGTGCGTCGAGCCCGGGGCTCGGCCGCACCCCGGAATCATAGAAGTCGATCACCTGGTCGAGCGTGGTGAAGCGGCCGTCGTGCATGAAGCGCGTCCGCACGGCAACGTTGCGCAGCGACGGTGCCTTGAACGCGCCGGCACCGGCGCCGCTGTCGAGCGGCGCGGCGTCGAGACCGGTCACGTGCACCGCGTCGCCGACCTGCGCCACGCCGACGTGGCACGCCGCGCAGCCCGAGCGGCGAAAGAGCTGCTCACCCTGGATCTCCTGCGCGGTGAGCGTCGACGCGAAGTTGGGCACGCCCGCCGCGTCGAACGCGCGGTCGTAGCGCGAGTCGCTCGACACGAGCGAGCGGACGAACTGCGCGAGCGCGGCGGCGATGCGATCCGACGTCACTGCAGGCGTCCCGAACGCGGCGGTGAACAGCGAGGGATAGTACGACGTCACGCTCAGCTTGAGCGCGAGCGCGTCGAGCGACATCCCCATCTCCTTCGCGTTCTGGATCGGCTCGAGCACCTGCGCCTCGAGCGTCGGGGCGCGCTCGTCGAGGAAGAAGCGTCCGCGCTGGTAGAAGCGTGCGTTCGCCAGACCTGGCGCGTGCCTCGGCGTGAGCGCGCCTCCGAACCCGACGCTGAACGGCAACGCATCGGCGAAGCCGATCGACTGACGGTGACAGGAGCTGCACGACGACGCGTCGTTCACCGACAGGCGCGGGTCGTAGAACAGCACTCGGCCCAGCGTGGCGCCGGCGTCGGTGGTGGGGTTCGTCGCCGGCGTGTTGTCCATGCTCGCGATCGACACGCCGCCGATGGTCGCGGCGAAGTGCGGCGGGAGCGGCGCAGCCGCGTCGACGTACCTGAACGATGGCGCCGGCAGCGCGGGCGCGCGCAGGCCGCTCTCGAACGCGACGATCGAGAAGCGATCGCTCGCGCTGCGGCCGAGCGCGTCCGTCGCCGTGATCGTGGCGACGGTGATCGCAGGCGCCGACGCCTTGCCGGTGATCCTGCCGCCGGATGCCGCGAGGCCGTTCGCCGAGCCGGAGAACGCGACGCCGTAGGTGAGCGCGCCGCCGCCCGGATTGGAGAACACCGTGCCGCTCTTCGTCGCGTCGAAGTCGAGCGCGGTGCCGACGATCGCCGCCACGGCGACGTTCGCGCTCGCGACCGTGGGAGGCGCGCTTCCGGCCGGCAGTGGCGTCACGCCGCTCGATGCGTCGCCCGCGCAGGCGGCGGCGAGCGCGAGCGAGGCGAGGAACGCCCAGGTGCGGGTCTGCTCGGCGATGTCCATGCGGAGCGCCAACTTACATGGGCCGAGAGGGAGAGTAAACCGCCGAGACTTGCGCGGTGATCGCCTCGGTGCGGTGGTCGTCTCGATGAAGCAGCGGATCCGCGACGTGCGGCGCGGTGCGCTGAGCCCGCCAGAAAAACGGCGCGCCGCGTGCAATGTGCAGTCACGCGACGCGCCGCGACGAGTCGGTGACTACACTACCGAGATCTGCGTCTGACCACGCGACGGCGGTCGCCGTTCGCCTGTTTCCGACATCCACACTCAGTCTCGCGCCCCGTTCGACGGGGCCTCGGTCGCGCCTTCATGTCACTGCTTCGCCTTCCCGTCGTCTCTGCTCTCTCGATCGTCGCGCTCGCGGGCTTCACTGCCTGCGCCACCGACGCGCCACGCGCCGCCGCGAACGGTGGCGACGTGACCACCACTCCGGCTCCGGCCGGTTCCACCGCGGACTCGGCTGTACCGGCTGCCGCTGCCCCGGCAGCGAATAGCACCGAACCCGCCGCGCTCGCGCCCGCGCCCGCGGGCGATTCCACGTCGCCGCGTCTCGTATCCGGCCGCAAGAAGATGGACGAGACGAGCTTTGCGTCCGCCGTGCGTGCCGGCAACCGCAAGCTGGCGAGCTGGCCCGCGGGACCCGCGCCGCTGCCGGGCGCGCTGCTGCCGAAGAACCGCATCATCGCGTACTACGGCAATCCGCACTCGAAGAAGATGGGCGTGATCGGCGAGTACCCCGAGCAGCAGATGCTCGGCATGCTCGACCGCACCGTCGCGTCATGGAAGGCGGCCGATCCGAAGACGCCGATCATCCCCGCGATCCATCTCGTGACCGTCGTCGCGCAGGGCGCGCCCGGTTCAGACGGGATGTGGCGCCGGTGGGAGGACTCGTCGATGATCGAGCGGACCTACAAGTGGGCGAAGAGCCGCAACGGCATCCTCTTTCTCGACATCCAAGCGTCGCACAGCACGCTGCAGAAAGAGCTGCCGCGCCTGCTGCCGTGGCTCGCGCGCCCGGACGTGCACCTCGGCATCGACCCCGAGTTCTACATGCACTACGAGCGCGAGGGCGCGCGGCCGAGCAGCAAGATCGGGATGATGATGGCGAGCGACGTGAACTACGTCATTCAGACGCTCGACAAGCTCGTTGCCGACAAGAAGATCCCGCCGAAGATCCTCGTCGTGCACCGCTTCACGAAGAAGATGGTCCCCGACGCGGAGAACATTCATCCGACGTCGCGCGTGCAGGTGGTGATGCACATGGACGGCTGGGGTCCGCCCTGGCTCAAGTTCGACTCGTATCGCGACTACGTGGTGGAGCATCCGGTGCAGTTCACCGGGTTCAAGCTGTTCTACCACAACGACACGAAGAAGGGCGATGCGCTTCTGACACCGAGAGAATTGCTGCAGCTTCGGCCGACGTTGAGCTACGTGCAGTACCAGTAGGGCTGGGTGGGGCTGCCACTCGCCTGTAGGTGGTAGCGGGTAGCGGTAGCGAGACGTCGTAGCGGGTCGTGTGTAGCGGGATGTCTGGTTCCCGGTACGAGGGCAAAGCGCGGCTCCCTCGACTGTGCTCGGGATGTCCATGAGGTAGTGAGCGACAGGTCTCGCTACCACCGACTCGCTACCATCTCCCGCTACCGCTACTCACTACCACCTACCGGCGAGTGGCAGTTCAATTGTCTTCACCGACGGCGAGTGGCAGTTCAACTGTCTCCCCCGCCAGGCGAGTCACCGTCGGTTCTCCCGAACCGCACCGCCATCGTCTCCAGCTCGTTCCCCGTCCGCTCGGCGAGCGAGCCATATAGCTCCGGCCTCCTCGCCCGCATCCAGCGTCGCCCCGACGACAGTGGCTGCTGCGATGCATCCAGATCCGCGACCACCATGTCGTCGCCCGCCGCGCGCGACTCGGCGATGATCTCGCCGTACGGGTCGAGCACCATCGCGTTGCCGGTGCGGATCTCGTCGTCGTCGGGGCCGACGCCGTTGGCGAACAGCAGGAACATGCCGTTGTCGTGCGCGCGGCTCGGGAGCCAGCGCATCAGCCATCCGCGCCCCTTCGGACCGCACAGCTCCGCCTCGCACGCGGCGGGGTCCTCCTCGCGGCGCGCCCAGATCGCCGGATCCACCTTCTTCATCCCGCGCGGGCTCACCGAGTCGCAGCCGCCCGTCTGATGCGGCGCGAGCAGGATCTCGGCACCCAGGAGCGCAGTGGCACGCGCGTTCTCGACGATGTTGTTGTCGTAGCAGATCAGCACTCCAACTCTGCATCCGTGCGGAGTATCGAACACGGTGTAGCGGTCGCCGGCGTGGATGTCGGGGTGCTCGAACACGTGCAGCTTGCGGTGCACCGCCGACGACCCGTCCGGCATCGCGACGACGTAGCTGTTGTAGACGCGCATGTCGTCGCCGAGCTCGAGGAGCCCCGCGCCGATCGTCATGCCGTGCTCGCGCGAGAGACGCACCAGCTCCTGCGACATCGGGCCAGCCGGCACCGGTTCGGCGAGCGCTTCGAAATCGGCGCGCGAGAGGTTGCGCACGTGCCAGTAGCCGGTGAGGCACATCTCGGGGAAGGCGATGATCTCCACCTTCTCGCGCGCCGCCTCGGCCACGAAGTGCCGGACGCGGCCGAGGTTGTAGCTCTTGTCGCCGGGCGCGTGCTGGAACTGAACGGTGGCCACGCGGATGTCGCGCATGAAATTCCACTCCCTGTAGGTGGTAGCGAGCAGCGGGTAGCGGGACGGGGTAGCGGGTCGTGAGTAGAGTAGGTGCGGATCCCTCGACTCGCTACGCTCGCTGTCAGAGCCCGAGCCCGAGCCCGAGCTTCCAGCTCTGAGCAGTCCCAGCTTCCAGCTCGAGCTCGAGCTGGAAGCTGGAGATGCTCATTGCTCGTAGCTCACGCTCGTGCTCACGGCTCCTCCGCCCGTCCTCCCGAGCGAAGACCGGTTATTGACAGATGCGCCAGACCCCCGCATCCTGTGCTCCATCCACAGTCTGGAAGGAGCGCCGTGACCACCCATCTCGCCGTAGTGAAGGGAACGCTCGACGTCCTCGTCCTCAAAGCGCTCGCGTGGGGGCCGATGCACGGCTTCGAGGTGGCCGCGTGGCTGGAGGCGCGCTCGGCCGGCGCGCTCGCGCTCGACGACAGCGGCTTGTACCAGGCGCTCTACCGCCTCGAGGGGAAGCGCCTGATCGCCGCCGAATGGGGGGTGACGGAGAACAATCGCCGCGCACGCTACTACCGCGTCACGAAGGCAGGACGCGCACATCTGGCGAGCGAGACGAAGACGTGGATGCGCTACGCGGCGACGGTGACGGGGATTCTCTCCGAGCCGCATCCCGCCACCTGACGAGGCGCGACACGATGCTCGGGATGCTGCGTCCGCGGATTCGCCGTGCGTTCCGTCTCGCCATCAGACGCGACGAGTGGACGGACGCGGACGTCGACGAGGAGCTCCGGCTCCACGTGGAGCTTCGTGTCGAGCAGCTCGTGCGGAGCGGTTGGACGCGAAGCGACGCAGAAGCCGAGGCGCGCCGGCGCTTCGGTCCGTCGTGGAACGACGCGGTGCGACACCTTCACCGATCCGGGCGAGCCCGGGAGGAGCGGCTGGCGATGCGTGAACGACTCGACTCGATCTGGCGCGACGTTCGCCACTCCGCGCGCGCGCTGCGACGCTCGCCACGCTTCACCATCGCCGCGGTGGTCACGCTCGCGCTCGGCCTCGGCTTCACCACGGTGATCGTCTCCCTCGTCGATCACATCGTGCTGCGGCCACTGCCGTACGCCGGCGTGGAGCGGCTCGTCGTCCTGCGCGAGAGCTTCGGTGGGCCAACGCCCTATCCCTATCCGTCGATGCCGGCCAACGCGAGCCACTTTCTCGAGTGGCAGCGCCACTGCACCGTGTGTGAGGGGATGGGGATGATCAAGCGCGCCTGGTACACCGTCACGGGCGACGGCGACCCGCAGCACATTGGCGCGGTGCGCGTGACGGCCAATCTCCTTCCACTGCTCGGCGTTCGGCCCGTGCTCGGCCGAGCGTTTCGCGCGGACGAGGAACAGGAGGGGCGAGACGGCGCGGTGATGATCAGCGACGCGTTTTGGCGCGGACAGTACGGCGGTGATCCCAAGGTCATCGGCCGAACGATCATCCTCAACGACGTGGCGACCGAGATCGTCGGGGTGCTGCCGCCGGGCTTCTCGCTGCCAGGAGGCGATGAGCTCGGGCAGCTCTCCGGTCTCCCGAACCCGATCGACGTCTATCGTCCGCTCGCCCTCAAGCAGCGCGAGCGCATCACCTCCGGCGAGTTCGACTACGTGGCGCTCGCGCGCCTGCGGCCGGGTGCGACGCCCGAGCAGGTGCGCGCGCAGCTCGATCCGGTCGAAGCGGAGTTCGCCGCGCGCGACGGTGGTGCCACGACGCTCGCGTCCGAGGTGATTCCGATGCAAAAGGAGGTCGTCGGCGGCGCAGGCCGCCCGCTGCTCCTGCTGCTCGCGGCGGTCGGCGCGGTACTGCTCATCGTCTGCGTCAACCTCGCCAACCTGATGCTCGTGCGCGACGGTGCCCGGGAGCACGAGTCCGCGATCCGCGTCGCGCTCGGCGCGGGACGCGCGCGACTCGCTCGCATGGCGCTGGCCGAGAGCTTCGTCGTCGCGCTCGCGGGCGGCGCGCTCGGACTGCTGCTCGCGCATTGGGGACTGCGCGCGCTGATCGCGCTCGCACCGGCCAACCTGCCGCGCGTGTCGGAAGTACGGCTCGACTTCCGGGTGATCGCGATCGGCGCGGTGTTGACCGTGATCGTCGCGGTCGTCGTCGGCGCGCTCCCCGCCGCGCGAGCGGGAGGCACTGCGCCGAGCGATGCGCTGAGAGCCGGAGGACGAACGTCGACCAACAGCCGCGGCGCCGCGCGTCGTCGCGCGCTCTTCATCGGCGTGCAGGTCGCGTTCAGCACCGTGCTGCTCGTCGGGGCGGGGCTCTTTCTCGCGAGCTTCGTGCGCGTCATGCGCGTCGAGCGCGGCTTCGACACCGACCGGGTGCTCGCGGTGGACGTCGCGCTGCCGTCTCGCTCGTATCCGTCGGACACCAGTCGCTCGCGCGCCTACGAGCGTCTGCTCGCGGAGGTGGCCGGCATGCCAGGAGTGACGGGCGTCGCGGTGGCGAGCGCGCTCCCACTCGAGGGGGAGACGTGGGTGAACGGCGTGTGGCGCGAGGAGGACGTCGGCACCGCGCGCGAACATCCCACGGCGAACTACCGCTTCGTGAGCCCCAACTACTTCAAGGTGATCGGCACGCCGCTACGCACTGGCCGAGTGTTCGACGAGAGCGATCACACCCATCAGGTCGTCGTGCTGTCGGAGCGGGCGGCGCAGGCGCTGTGGCCCAACGAGAATCCCATCGGCAAGCGCGTGCGCGCCGGTGGCGACTGCTGCTCCGAGGTGATCGGCGTCGCCGCCGAGGTGCGCACGTCGACGCTGGAGAAAGAAGGGAGCCTCGTGGTGTACCTCCCACTCTGGGAGTACCCGCCGACGTCCGGGGCGATCGTCGTCCGCACGAAAGGCGAGCCAGGCGTCGTCACCACCGCGGTGCGCTCGGCGATCAGGCGCGTGGACGCGTCGATCGCCGTGCCGAGGGTGCGCACGATGGGCGAGGTCGTGTCGAACACCGTCGCGGCGCGTCGCTTCCAGCTCGGGCTCCTCGCGCTGTTCGCCTTGCTCGCGCTCGTGACGGCGAGCGTCGGCATCTACGGCGTGATCGCGCAGTCGCTCGCGAGCCGCACGCGCGAGATCGGCGTGCGCATGGCCCTCGGCGCGCGCCCATGGGACGTGCACCGGTTGGTGCTGCGCGAAGGGCTCACGCCGGTGGCGTTTGGCCTCGTCGCGGGCGTCGCGGCCTCCGTCGTGGCCGGGAAGGGAATTCAGAGTCTGTTGTTCGAGGTGCAGCCCGGTGATCCAGGAACGATCCTCGGCGTCGGGCTGGTGCTCGCGATCGTCGCCGTGATCGCGTGCGTGATCCCCGCGCGGCGGGTGACCACCGCGGGAGTCACGACCCTGTTGCGGACGGAGTAGCGTTCGACGCTCGATGGCGGGACGTCTCTCGTGGCGATCCAAGAGCGGGATCACGGATTGCGCGGATCTTCCGGAAAGGGCCGGATCGACTACGACCGCTGCACGTGATTCAGGGGATGCGGTGGAGAGATCTCTCCACCGCATCCCCTGAAGAGCAGTTTGCCCGATGCAGGTGTACGTCCGGTGAACATGGCCTCTCGACAGAGCCTTATCAGAAGCGCAGACCCTGCAGGTGCGTGATGCTCGGCGGCACGTTCTTCACCGGGTCCGTCGTCTCGTCTTCCAGATAGTAGTACTGGAACCCGTCCTTCTCGGCCGCGGCCATCAGCGTCTGCCAGTCCACCTGACCCTGGCCGATCGCCGCCTGCTGCTCAGCGGGGAGTCCCCCCGAGAGCGAGCCGCGCGCGATGCCCGGCTTCATGTCCTTGATGTGCATCAGCTTGAAGCGGCCCGGATACTTCCTGATCAGCCCCACCGGATCGGCGCCCGGCAGCCAGGTCCAGAGCACGTCCATCTCGAACTTCACCAGTGCGGGATCGGTATTCTGGATGAGCAGGTCGAGCAGGGTGCCGTTGCCGTACGGGACCGGCTCGTAGCCGTGGTTGTGATAGAAGAAGGTCAGTCCCGCGTCCTTCATCGTCTTGCCGATCGCGTTGAAGTCGGCCGCCGCCTTTCGTGCGTCGGCTTCCGTGAAGGCGCCCGAGTGCGGATACCACGCGAGCCCGACGTAGGTCGCGCCGAGCGCCTTCGCGTTCGCGATGACCGTCTGTGGATTCTTCATCAGGTCGTCGTAGCCGACGTGCATCGACGTCGCGCGGAGACCGGCACTCTCGAGCGCGCTCGCGAGCTGCGCCGCCGTCATGCCGTAGAGACCGGCCGTCTCGACGTGCGAGATGCCCATGCCGCGCGCCATCTTCAGCATCGCGAGCGGGTCGGGCTTCGCCTGCTCGCGAAATGTCCAGAGCTGCACGCCGATTGGCGCGCCCTGATTCCGGATGCGGCGGACGTTGTCGCTCGGGGTCGCGCTCGCCGACGGTGAGCCGACCGAGGCGCCTGGCGCGCACGCGACGGCGGAGACGACCAGCGCGGCGATGGCTGCGAGCGAGCGAGAGGGGAACCGCTTCATCATGACTCCAGAGGTGAAGGACCCAACGGGACGGATCCGACGGTGGGTATGCACACGTGCTAGCCGTCGAATCGCCGTAGGATACGGGTGAGCCCACTATCGGGCAATCTCTGCCGTGGCGTCGGGCAGCGCGCATCGCTCCCGCAGTGCGCCGCGTATCATTGACGGGTCGCCGGCCTCGAGCGTCGTGCCAGAGACGGTGCGAGCAGCGCCGTATTTCCTATCTCCCGGACGCGATGTTCATCTCCGATTTCGCGATCAAGCGCCCCATCATCACCATCGTCACGATGCTGGCGCTGGTGGTGTTCGGACTCGTCTCCCTGCTGCGGCTCGACACGGACGAGTTCCCCGACTTCGAGCAGCCCATCGTGTTCGTCGGCGTCGCCTACCCGGGCGCCTCACCCGACGTCGTCGAGCGTGAGGTGGTGACGCGGATCGAGGACAAGCTCTCGGCGATCAGCGGCGTCGAGAAGCTCAACTCCACGTCGACCGACGGCTTCGCGCAGATCATCGTCCAGTTCTCCTTCTCCAAGGACGTCGATCAGGCGACGCAGGACGTGCGCGACGCGATCTCGTCCGTGCGCGCGCAGCTTCCGCAGGAGATCCTCGAGCCGATCCTGCAGAAGTTCGATCCGAGCACGCTGCCCGTCGTGTCGCTCGCGCTCACTTCCACCGTGCTCTCGCCGGCGCAGCTCACCCAGCTCGCCGACCAGCAGATCGCCGGCGAGCTGCGGTCGATCCCGGGTGTGGCGCAGGTGAACGTGGTGGGCGGCGACAGCGCGCAGCTCAACGTGGAGGTGCGGCCGGGCGCGCTCGCCGCGTCGGGCGTCGGCATCGATCAGGTGGTAGCCGCGGTGCGCTCGCAGAACCTCGCCGCTCCGGTCGGACGTCTCAACACGGAGCTCGAGCAGCGCACCATCAGACTGGCGGGCAGGCTCGAGCGCCCTGAAGAGTTCGAGCAGATCGTCGTGGCGCAGCGGGGCGCTCAGCTCGTGCGGCTCGGCGACCTGGCGAGCGTCGAGGTGGGAGTGGCGGAGCCGACGTCGGCGGCGCTGTACGACGGCGCGCCAGCGATCGGGCTCGATCTAGTAAAGGGGAAGGAAAATAGTACCACGGCCGTGAGCGATGGCGTGCGCGCGCGCGTGACTGCGCTGCAGCAGTCGCTCCCGGCTGGGACGCGCATCGTGTACGTGCGCGACGCCGGCGTGCGGGTGCGCAACTCGGTGAAGAACGTCGAGGAGACGCTGGTGGAAGGCGCGCTGCTCACGGTGCTCGTCGTCTTCCTGTTTCTCAACTCGTGGCGCTCCACAGTGATCACCGGGCTCGCACTGCCGGTGTCGGTGCTCGCGGCGTTCGTGCCGCTCCTCGTCTTCGGCTTCACGCTGAACGTGATGTCGCTGATGGGACTGTCGCTCGCGATCGGCATCCTGATCGACGACGCGATCGTGGTGCGCGAGAACATCGTGCGCCATGTGGAGATGGGGAAAGACCACCTGACCGCGTCGCACGAAGGCACCGACGAGATCGGGCTCGCCGTCACGGCGACGACGTTCTCCATCGTCGCGGTGTTCGTGCCGGTCGGTTTCATGCCTGGCATCGCGGGCCAGCTGTTCAAGCCGTTCGCGCTGACGATCGCCGCGGCGGTGCTGGTGTCGCTGTTTGTCTCCTTCTCGCTCGACCCGATGCTGTCGGCATACTGGGCCGATCCTCATGTGGCCGAGGAGAGGAAGCCGTGGATCACGCGCGTGCTCGATCGCTTCAATCGCTGGTTCGACCGGCAAGCGGACCGCTATACTCGCCTCGTCGGCTGGGCGCTCGATCACCGGTGGTGGATGATCGGGATGGCGTTCGCGACGTTCGTCGTCGCGCTCGGATTGCAGGTCGCGTTCGGCGGGTTCGGCTTCGCGCCGCTCAGCGACAACTCCGAGCTCAACGTCGCGATCGAGGCGCCGGCCGGCTCGAGCCTGCAGTACACGATGCTCAAGGCGGAGGAAGTCGGCCGCATCGTGCGCCGTCATCCCGAGGTCGCGTACACCTACACCACGGTCGGCAGTGCGTCGGGCTCGGCGGCGACGGACGCGGCGACGGTGTACGTGCGCCTCGTCCCGAAGCACCAGCGCTCGATGAGCCAGGACGCGTTCGGGCGCATCGTGCGAAAGGAGGTGGCGGTCGTCGCCGGCGCGAGCGCGTACACCTTCGCGGCGGGCGGCTTCGGCGGAAACCAGAAGCAGATCCAGCTCCAGCTTCAGGGTCCCGACGCGACGGTGCTCACGCGTCTCGCCGAGGAGATCGCAGCGGCGGCGCGCACGGTGCCTGGCGCGGTGGACGTCGGACTCTCCACGCGCGGGCAGAAGCCCGAGCTCTCGGTGAACGTGAACCGCGGGCTCGCCGCGTCGGTGGGGGTGAGCCTGTCGCAGCTCGCGACGGCGCTGCGCTTCGCCTTCGCGGGGGTGGACGCGGGCACCTGGGTCGATCCATCGGGCGTGTCGCGCTACGTGCACGTGCGGCTCGCCCCCGAGTCGCGCGGTCGTGCGACCGACCTCGGGCAGCTTCCGGTGATCGTCGGTCCCGGCACGGGTGACCCCGCATCGGCGAACGAGCCGCGCTTCGTCCCACTGTCACAGATCGCGCAGATCGCGCCGAGCTCGGGACCGGCGCAGATCGACCACTACCAGCGGCAACGCGTCGTGACGATCGGCGCGAACGTGCTCGGCGCGTCGGTCGGCAACGTCGCCGCGGAGGTGACGCGCAAGGTGAACGCCGTCGTGCTGCCGCCGGGCTACCGAATCAATCAGGGCGGGCAGGTCGAGAGTCAGAACCAGATGTTCACGGCGATCATCATCGCGCTCGGGATCGCGGTGATGCTGATGTACCTGATCCTCGTCGTGCAGTTCGGCTCGTTCCTCGATCCGCTCGCGATCCTCGTGTCGCTGCCACTCTCGCTCATCGGCGTGGTGCTCGCGCTGCTCCTGCTGCACGACACGCTGAACGTGATGAGCTTGATCGGCGTGATGATGCTGATGGGGATCGTCGCGAAGAACGCGATCCTGCTGATCGACTTCGCCAAGTGGTCGCACCGCGACCGCGGGCTCCCGCTGCGCGAGGCACTGATCGAAGCGGGGCGCATCCGCCTGCGGCCGATCATGATGACGACGCTCGCGCTGGTGGCGGGAATGATCCCGGTCGCCATCGGTTACGGGGAAGGGGCGGACTTCCGGGCTCCGCTCGGCCGCGCCGTGATCGGCGGCGTGATCGCGTCGACGGTGCTTACGCTCGTCGTGATCCCGACCGTCTACGAGATCATGGAAGAATGGCGCGAGCGGCTGCTGGCGCGCTTTCTCCCGAAGCTCGGTGGCGCTGCGCATGCGCCCGAGCCGGTGCCTGCCCCAGGCGACGACTGACCAATGCGTGGCGAAGCGCGCGAGCCACTATTGCTTGGGGGTTCACACAGAGGACGCAGAGAACGGCGAGCCCACAGAGAACGACAAACAGACTTGGGGGTCAGGTATTGTCATCCCGAGCGAGCGAAGCGAGTCGAGGGATCTGCACCTTCAAGTGCAGATCCCTCGACTGCGCTCGGGATGACAGATGAACGCGCAGATCGCGTTACGGTGGCGCACGCACGGCGGACGCGCCGCGCAGATGTCCATCGGTCGCGAATCTCCGCCGGCGCCTGCTCCACGATCGCAGACGTCGCCAGCTGAGCGCGAGCCCGGTGTAGACGAGGAACACCGCGCCGAGCGACGCGAGGCCGGCGATGGTCTGACCGACGACGCCGAGCACCTCGCCGGTGTGCGCGAAGCGCAGGATCGTGCGCAGGCGCCGGCCAGGCGTGAGTGACGAGAAGGACTGCCACTTCACCTCGCGACCGGTCGCGCGATCGATCGTGAGCTCGGCCCGCCTCTGCGGCTGGCCGCCCATGCCGGCGTCGATCTGAAAGACCAGCGGCGCGGCGGGCGACGCCGGCAGGGCGAGCGAGATGCTTCGCCACTCCGGAACGCGCTGGGTGGCGCGCGCAACGAGCGCATCGATCCCGTCGACGGCGGGCGTTGCCCCTCCGGGCGCACCGGCCGGCGGACCCTGCGCGGCCGGCGGACTCTCGCCCACCGCGCGGTACACCAGCCGGCTCGCCCACGGATACGAGATGACGACGCCCGACGCGACGACGATCACGAGCGGCGCCCACGACCAGAGCCCGATGACGTTGTGCCAGTTGAAGTCGCGCGCCTTGCTCCGCAGTCCTCGGCGAAAGAGCGTCGCGTTGCGCAGCGTGCGCCTCGTCCAGTGGCGCGGCCACCAGAGATAGATCCCGCTCACCACGATGAACAGGAAGCCGACGTTCGCCGCGCCGGTGATCGCCTTGCCGCGCGCGCGCATCGGTCCACCGGCGCCGAGTACGCGATGCCAGTCGGTGATCTTCGCGAACAGGACGTGCGCGCCCTGCGATCCGTCGCCGAGCACGGCGCCGGTGTACGCGTTCACGAACAGCGTGCGCTCGCGGCCGAACGAGATCTCGACCGGCGCGTCCGCCTCGGCGCGCCAGGTGATCGCCGTCGGAGTGCGCTGAGCGGTTCGTGATGTGCGCGCGACGAGCGTCGCGACGTCCAACCGCGAGGCACCGGCTGTCGGCGGCCCGCCGTCGAGGCCGCGAGTGTCCGCCCACCGCAGCATCTGCTTCTCATAGGTGAGGAGCACGCCGGTGGCCGACATGATCAGCACCACCACGCCGACGGTGATGCCGGTGAGCAGGTGCATCCAGAAGACGACGACGCGGAAGGCTTTCACCCGATCAGAATAGCCCGCGCCGGTCTACTCCACCATCACGTGATCCCCGCCCGCGCCCTTGGTCTGCCGCACGAGGAGGAGCAGGGGGATGAGCAGCAGGATGAGCCCCGCCGCGATCATGTAGATGCGGCCGTACGCGATCACGCTCGCCTGTCCGAAGAGCTGCCGGTCGACGAGCATGAGCGCGCGCTGGTGCGCCGTCCACTGGTCCGCGCCGCGCGCCATCATCCCGCGAGTGAGCATCTCGACGCGGCCGAGCGCCACGGGATCGTTCCGCGCAACATGCTCGCCGAGCACCGCGCGGAACTGCGCCGTGTAGCGCGTCACGAGCGTCGCGATCGCGGCGATGCCAAACGAGCCGCCGAGCTGACGGAAGAAGCTGTACAGTCCCACGCCCTGCGGCAGCTCCGCCGGCGTGAGCTGGGCGAGGGTGATCGTCGTCAGCGGGACGAACATCATCCCGAGCCCGATGCCTCGACCGATGAGCGGCCAGAAGAAGTCGTGCGCGCCGCTCTCGCCGGTGATGAGCGAGAGATGGCGCGCCGCGAGCGCGAACAGCACCGCTCCGGTGGCGATGAGCAGCCGCGGATCGACGCGATTCGTGAGCCGGCCGACGACCACCATCGAGAGCGCGGTGGCGACGGCGCCCGGGAGGAGCACGATGCCCGTCTGCTGCGCCGTCATGTGCAGGTTGGACTGCAGGAAGACGGGCAGGGTGAACGACATGGCGTAGAGCCCGACGCCCATCACCACGCCGAGCAGCGTGCCGACCCACATCTGTCGGTGCCGCAGCACGCGGAAGTCGATCGCTGGATGGTCGGTGGTGAGCTCGCGCCACATGAGGGCGAGCCATCCGAGGACTCCGATCACCGCGAGCGAGAGGATCTGCCGAGACTCGAACCAGTCCTCACGCTCACCATGCTCGAGCACGAACTGGATGGCGCCCACGCTCATGATGAGGAGGGTGATGCCGAGATAGTCGATGGTGGACGGCTTCTTTTGGTGCGCCGGATCGTGCACGTACGCGGCGATCATCGTCGCGGCGAGGATGCCGACGGGGATGTTGATGTAGAAGATCCAGGGCCAGCCCGAATTGTCGACGAGGTAGCCGCCGAGCGTGGGCCCGATGGTCGGGCCGACCATCACGCCGAGTCCGAAGAGGGCCATCGCCATTCCCGCCTCTTCGGGCGGGAACGACTCGAACAGCACCGCCTGCGACACCGTCATGAGCGCGCCGCCTCCGACGCCCTGCACGATGCGCCAGAAGATCAGCGCGCCGAGCGAGTGTGACGCGCCGCAGAAGAAGCTCGACGCGGTGAAGACGATGATGGAGCCGACGAAGTAGCGCTTGCGTCCGAACAGGTCGCCGAGGAATCCGGTGAGCGGGATGACGATCACGCTCGCGAGGATGTAGCCGGTGGAGACCCAGGCGATCTCGTCGAGGTTGGCGCCGAGGTTCCCCATCATGTCGGGGAGGGCGACGTTGACGATCGACGAGTCGATGACCTGCATCAGCGAGGCGAGGACGACGGCCACCGCAATCAGGTACTTGTGCTCCGCGCCCCGTCGCTCGGCGGGCCTGCCCGCGATGTCGGGGTGGGTGACGTCGCGCTCGTCGTGATCTGCGATGGGCGCCGCCGCGGTGCTCATCGGCACGCTCCGGCTGAACTCAGTGGTGAATGGATGGCGGGCGCGTCAGCGCCCGGTCCTCGATGCTCTCTTGTCGGCATGCTTGACGGGTCTGCGGATTGACAATAACATACTCGCGAGTATGTCACCCGGCAAGCGAACCGTTCCCTCTCTTCGGGATCACCAGATGCGTCCGTCCAGGGCCCTGCGGCTCGAGAGATCCGACACGCGGATGCACGCCCTGCTCGAGGCGGCGCTCGAGGTGTTCGCCCTGCGCGGCTATCGTACGGCTCGGCTCGACGACGTCGCCGACGCCGCGGGGGTGACGAAGGGGGCGATCTACCACTACTTCGACACGAAGGAAGCGCTGCTGATCGGCGTGATCGAGCACTACCAGGCGCTCGCCTTTGGCCGAGCGGAGGATGCGCTCAGGGAACCGGGCATCCCCGCGACCGCGCGGATCCGTCTGCTGCTGCGGAAGGTGTTCGGGCACAGCGACATCGGGAGTAGGGGGCGGCTGCTCACCCTCCTGCTCCGAGGCGTTGCCCACGAGGTGCCGCGCGTGCACGAGCGCTGGCTGCGCGAGGGGCCGGCGCGCCTGTGGGCGATGCTGGCCAGCCTGGTCGAGGAGGGGAAGAAGAGCGGCGAGTTCCGCCCCGACGCCGACGGCGAGGTCGGCGCGCGGGTGCTGGTGTCGGGGCTGATGCTCCAGCGCATGTGGCAGCAGCACGCCGGCGAAGTCCCCGAGCTGGCGGTGGACTACGACCGGCTGCTCGATTCGAGCGTGGAGCTGTTCATCGCGTCGCTGCGGGGGACGGGCGGGGGGTGAGAGGTCGGCACATACTCTGAAGTATGCGGAGTGCGGCAGATCTCGGTTCAGTACGCGGGTAAACTCGGGCGGAGGTAGGAGGAGTGGCATACTACCCCTCCTGATTCGGGCCGCGTGTGGACGGATCGCTGCGCGGGTGCAACACGGGGACGGACTCCTGGGGACGGACTCCTGGGGACGGACTCCTGGGGACGGACTCCTGGGGACGGACTCCTGGGGACGGACTCCTGGGGACGGACTCCTGGGGACGGACTCCTGGGGACGGACTCCGGAGTCCGTCCCAGGG
>DASYMZ010000057.1:0-74158 GCA_036008805.1 Gemmatimonadaceae bacterium | reverse complement strand
TTCTCGCCGCACAGCGCGTGACACGAGCCCGCGGCGATCTCCAGCGAGACGTCGCTGAGCGCCTGCGCGCCCGGGAACCGCTTGCTGACCTGGTCGAACCGGACCGCGGGCTGGCTCACTGCTTCGTTGCGGCGGGCAGTTTGAGATATTCAGGCGCGACGTCGGTGAAGCCCCAATCCTTCAGCTGGCGCGCCCAGTCGCCGAGGTTGTCCTTGCTCACGCGCACGAGCGCCATCGGCATCACCGGGTTCGGCGGCGTCTTGTTGTCGTGCACCTTGTCGAACAGGGTGTTCACGCCGACGTGGCCCCAGAGATACACCGACTGCGCGAGCAGCACCGGCACGACCCCCTTGTCGACGTACGGCAGCTCGACCGGAATCGCGTCGACCGAGACGACCTTCTGCTTCGACGGATCGAGCTCGGTCATGAGCGAGGTCGCGAACAATGGCCAGCCACCGATGAATGCCCAGCCGGTGATCTCCGGATACGCGTTGTTGACGCGAATCACTTCGGCGGTGGCGTCCTGCGGCGTCTCGATGTGGTTGAACACGCCGACGATCTTGATGCCCGGATACTTCGCCGCCTCGGTCTTCACGCCCTGCACGCGACGCTGGAGGTTGGGCGCGTTCTGATTGCCGGCCAGGATCGCAACGTTCCCCTTGCCGTTCAGCACCTTCGCAAGCTCGGCCATCGTCTGCTGGCCGGTCTTCTCGTCGTCCACACCGTAGAAGGCGAAGCGCTTGGACTGCGGCGCGTCGCTGTCGAACGTCATCACGGGGATGCCACGATCGACGGCGTCGTTGATCGCGCCCGTCACCTTGCCGGCGTCGGAGCACGAGATGAGGATGCCGTCGACACCTTCGTTGAGCGCCTGGCGCACCCGCTGCGCCTGCACCTCGCCGTCCTGCTGCGGCGGCGTGAGCCACTCGACCTTCACGTCCGTCCCCCACTTGGCGGACAGCTCCTTGGCCGCGGCCTCGGCACCCGTGCGCGCGGCGAGGAAGACGGGGTTCGCCGACTCCTTGGCGATCATCGCGATCGTGATTGCCTTGCCGCCCTTCGCGGCGGTCTTGCCGGCCGAGTCGGCGGGCGCGGCGGCCTTGTTGTCGGACCCGCCACCGCTGCATGCCAGCGTCATGGCCCACACACCGGCCAGCACGACGCTTCCCCAGCTCGATCGCCTTGCGCTCATGTCCTTCTCCGTGTGAATGAGGTCTCTACGCGGCGCGCGCCGCTTCCGCCGCTCGGCTCAGGCGACGCGCGTTCATGCGGGTGCTCCACTGATCGATGACGACGGCGATGATGATCGCGCAGCCGATCACGATCCACTCGTAGTTCTGGTCGAAGTGCAACGTGCGGATGGACTGCCGGATCAGCACGATCAATAGTGCACCCAGCGTCGCGCCCACGGCACTCCCCTTTCCGCCGATCAGGCTCGCCCCGCCCACCACCGCCGACGCGATCACGTACAGCTCGTATCCCTGCGCGTCGCCGGACGACGCCGAGCCGTAGAAGCTGGCGCCGAGGAACGCCGCGATCCCCGCCGTGAGACCCGACACGGCGAACACGCCGATCTGGATTCGCGAGAGCGAGAGGCCGGCGAACCGGCTCGCCTCGAGGTTGCCGCCGAACGCGAAGATGTGTCGGCCCATCACGGTGCGGTTGAGGTAGATCGCACCGAGCACCGTGAGCACGATCATCGACAGCATCGGCACGGGATAGAGTCCGCCGCTGAACCCCAGCGTCGCCTTCGCCACGCCGGTCAACGATTGGGGAACGAGGATGCTCTCCGCCTTGCTCTCGACGAACGCGATGCCGCGCAGCACCCACATCGTTCCGAGCGTCACGATGAACGGGTGAACACGTAGGCCCACCACGAGCACGCCGTTGAGCAGTCCGCACAACAACCCGATCCCCAGACAGACGACGATGCCCGTCAACGCCGTCGCCGTGCTGCTCATTGCGCCGGCCGAGCGGAGCACGAGCGCCATCGTCACGCCGGACAACGCGTAGATGGAGCCGACCGACAGATCGATGCCTCCCGAGATGATCACCATCGTCGCGCCGATCGCCATGATCGCGAAGAAGCTCGCGTCGGTGAGCGTCTGCACGATGGTGTTCGCGTTCCAGAAGTTGTTGACCACCGTCTCCGTGCGATGGTCCACGTGCGAGCCGGCCAGCGCGATCAGCGTGATGGTGAGCAGCGCGACCACGATGACGAGGCCGGTCTCCTGCGAGGCGAGGATGCGTCTGACGAATTGCATGCGATGTCGGTGGGCGACGCGGTGAGGTCAGGCGTGCGTGAGCAGATCTGGGCGTGCCGCCGAGAACGAGTGACGGAACCTGGCGTACGGAGCGGCGTACTCGTCGTGCGCGCGCGGGTCGGGACGCTCGAGCGGCGCGCGCGTGAGCGTTGCACGCGCGGCGCTCGTGAGATCGGGAAATGCACCCGCACCGACCGCCGCGAGGAGCGCTGCCCCGTAGGCGGGCCCCTCTTCGCGATTGGCCGTCGTGACCGGCAGCCCGAACACCTCCGACTGCAGCCGCCGCAGCAATGGGCTTCGTGCGCCGCCGCCGGTGAGCAGCAGATGACTGGGCGACAGTCCCAGCTCTTGCAGAATGGTCAGCGAGTCCCGAAGCGCGAAGCAGATCCCCTCGAGCACGGCTCGGCTCAGGTGCGCCCGCGTATGTGCGAGGCTCAGTCCGAGAAAGGCGCCTCGCGCCGAGGCGTCGCGATGCGGCGTGCGCTCGCCCTGCAGGTACGGCAGGAAGGTCACGCCGTCCGCGCCGCGCGCGATCGCCGCGGCCTCCTCGTCCAGCCGCTCGGCGGAGTTGCCCGTTCCCAACGTCTCGCGCGCGAGCTGCTCGCGATACCACGAGAACGCGCCGCCCGCCGTGAGCACGACACCCATGAGATACCACATGCCGGGCATCACGTGGCAGAACGTGTGAGCACGCAGACGTGGATCGACGCGCGGCTCGGACGTCGGCGCGAGCACGGTGCCGGAGGTTCCCCAGCTCGTGACGACCTCGCCCGGCGCGAGCACGCCGACACCCGCGGCACCGCATGCGTTGTCGGCGCCGCCACCGACGACCGGAGTGCCGATCTCGAGGCCAGTCAGTCCCGCCGCGGCCGAGTCGATCTTGCCGAGCACTTCCGCCGAGCCGCCGAGATCGGGGAGCAGCGACATCGGCAGATCGACGGCGCCCATGATCTCGCCGCTCCAGCGCAGATGGGCCGTGTCGTACATCAACGTCGCCGACGCGTCGGACGGTTCGGTGGCGAGCGTGCCGGTGAGCCGATACCGGATGTAATCCTTGGGCAGCAGCACCGTCGCCAGGCGCGCGAACGCGGCGGGCTCGTGCTTCCGTAGCCAGAGCACCTTCGGCAGCGTGAATCCCTCGAGCGCGGGGTTCGACGCCAGATCGCGCAGTCGCGACTCACCGCCAACACGCTCGGTGATCTCGGCGCACTCCGCCGTGGTGCGCCCGTCGCACCACAGCAGTGCGGGTCTTATCACCTTTCCCGCGCGATCGAGAAAGACAGACGAGTGCATCTGCCCGGAGATGCCGACCGCGGCGATGGATGCATCTCGGCACGCCGCGCGCACCGTGCGGATCGAGGCGAGCGTCGCCTCCCACCACGCTTCGGGGTCCTGCTCCGCCCAACCCGGCTGTGGCGTCGACAGTGACAGCGGCGTCGTGGACGTCGCCATCACCTCGCCGGACGGCGCCACGAGAATGGCCTTGACGCCGCTCGTGCCGACGTCGAGGCCGAGGAAGAGCGATTGCGCCACTTACCGCACTCCGAGAAGGATCTCCATCGTGAGCTGATCGAGCCGCTCGTAGCCGTAGCCGCGCGCGCGCATCGCCTCGAGGTCGAACTGCTCGTCCTTGATCTTCTGCGCGTCCGCCTTCGAGAAGGTGAACCGCGCACCGGGCGCCGCGCCGCGCGTGGCAAGCTCGCCGAGCAGGCCCTGGATCTCGGCGTCAGCGTTGAACTGCGCGACCTTCTCCTTGAGGATGAGATAGGTGCGCATGCTGCCCCGCGCGAAATCCCACACGCCATTGAAGTCTTCCGTGCGATACGCGTGGCTGTCGAAGTGCCGCATGCCGGGCCACTTCGCGTCTTCGAGGAGCTTCACGAGGAAGAAGGCGGCCTTGATATCCTCGCTCCCGAAACGATGGTCCTGATCGTAGCGACCCGGCTTCTGCGAGTTGAGATCGATGTGAAAGAGCTTCCCTGCCTCGAGCGCCTGCGCGACGCCGTGCGAGAAGTCGAGGCCGGCCATCGTGTCGTGCGCGACCTCGGGATTCAGACCGACCATCTCGGGATGGTCGAGCGTGTAGATCAGCGCGAGCGCGTGGCCGATCGTCGGCAGGAAGATGTCGCCGCGCGGCTCGTTGGGCTTGGGCTCGAGCGCGAACTTGTAGTCGTACCCCTGTGAGATGGAGTACTCGCACAGGAAGTTCAGCGCGTCGCGGAACCACTTCATCGCTTCCTGCGGATCCTTCGACGCGTTCGTTTCCACGCCTTCACGGCCGCCCCAGAACACGTACGTCTCGGCGCCCAGCTCCTTGCCGAGATCCATCGACCGCATCGTCTTCTGCAGCGCGTGCCGACGCACCTTGGCGTCGACGCTCGTGAACGCGCCGTCACGAAACACGGGATCGCCGAACAGGTTCGTCGTCGCCATCGGGACCTTGAGCCCCGTCTCGGCGAGCGCCGCCTTGAAGTCGCGCACGATCCGATCGCGCTCCGCGGACGACGAGCCACGCGGCACGAGATCGTCGTCGTGCAGATTCACGCCGTACGCGCCGAGCTCCGCGAGCTTGCGCACGATCTCCGGTGCGCTGATCGCCGGACGCACCGCGTCGCCGAATGGATCGCGGCCTGGGTTGCCGACCGTCCACAGTCCCCAGGTGAAGTGATGCTCTGGACGAGGAGTGTACGAGTCGCTGGAGGCGGTCCGGGTCATGTCAGGCAGTCCGTGCGCAGAGGGTGGAGAAGATGCAGGCGCGCACACTCGCGCGTGCGCTCGAGGAGCTCAGGGGACGTCGGCGCAGCGCGGCTTGTGCTGGTCGGCCGGGCAGCGAATGCGCTGATAATAGTCGAGCGAGTGGGCCGGCCGCTCGTAGCCGGCGGGAAGCGGCAGCCGCGAGAAGGTTCCGAAGTACGATAGCGCCGCATCGCGCCACCAGCGCGCCTCGCGTTCCTGGATCGCGAGGTACGCCTTCACCTCGGAGAATTGCTGCGTGTCGATCGCCGGCGCCACGCTGTCCCAGCTTTTCTGCATCGCCCGGACAGTGTCGACCCCAGCCTGGTACCGGAAGGCGAGCTCGTCCCACAGGGTGCGCCCCGATCGCATGCGATGCGTCCAGGGTACGTGATGGAACCAGAGCAGCAGCGAATCCGGGGTGGTCTCGATCGAGTTGTACCGCCCGCGCAGTGGTGGGAAGTACTGGGCCACGGCATTGCTTCCGGTGACACTCCGGTCGAACCCGATGCCGACCGAATCCGCCTTGTGATAGTAGACGGGCGACTGATCGGCGCGGCGCAGCGACGCCCACGGCGCCGGCCCATAGTGATGACCGGTTCCCATGATGTGCGTCAGACCCAGCGGGGTCATGTAGTTCACCACCGCCTCGCGCGACTGCCGCATCATCGTCCGCACGGTCGACACCGCGGCCGGCGCGTTCGTCATGGTCATGCGAATCCACTCGTCGCCGATGTCGAGCGAGGAGCGCATCGGATCCCAGGCCAGCCGGCCGAATGCGTACCAGTTGGCCTGGTTGAATGTCGAGCCGGTCCAATTCGCGTCGCTGCCGATGTTCGCGACTCCCGCGATCGCCGTGCGCGAGTAGCCCATCAGCGAGCCATCGATCACCTTCGCGACGGTCGAGCCCTTTCCCTTGGCGTAGGTGTCGGCGCGCAGCACCTCCTCGAAGTACGGGCCGAGGTAGACGAGATGGGTGTCCTCGCCCAGATACTCCTTGGTGATCTGGAACTCCATCATCACCGGCGTCTTCTGCATCGCCCCGAACAGCGGGCTGAATGGCTCGCGCGGCTGGAAGTCCAGCGGACCGCTCTTCACCTGAACCAGGACGTTCTCGCGAAAGGATCCGTCGAGCGGCTTGAACTCGTCATACGCCTGCTTGACTCGGTCGGTCGGCACCTCGCTGCTGTACACGAACGCACGCCACATCACGATGCCGCCGTGCGGCGCCAGCGCCTCCGCGAACATGTTCGCGCCGTCGGCGTGGGTGCGCTTGTAATCCTGCGGGCCGGGCTGTCCCTCGGAGTTCGCCTTCACGAGCAAGCCGCCGAAGTCGGGCACGCGTTCGTAGATCTCATCGACCTTGTGCTTCCACCAGTCACGCACCGCGGGGTCGAGCGGGTCAGCAGTCTGGAGCCCACCGATCTCGATCGGCGCGCTGAACCGAGCGGTGAGATAGACGCGAATTCCGTACGGCCGCAGCACGCCGGCGATCGCCGCCACCTTCTCGAGGTAGGGCGGCGTGAGCACTCTCGCGTTCGCGTTCACGTTCGTGAGCGCCGCGCCGTTGATCCCGATCGACGCGTTCGCGCGCGCGTACTCCTGATATCGGGGTGACAGCGTCCCAGGCAGACTGTCCCACTGCCAGATCGACGAGCCCGCGTATCCGCGTTCCACGCTGCCGTCGAGATTGTCCCAGTGGTCGAGGATGCGACTCTGGATTCGCGGCGCGGCCGCGACGCGGACATCGCGCACGTGGCGATGCGTCTGCATCAGCCGAAGGAGCTCGAACGTGCCATACAGTGCGCCGATGTCGCGATTACCGGCGACGACGATCGCCCGGCGGCCGTTCACGCGCGTCGCACGCACGATGTAGCCGTCGGGACCCAGGGGCGTCAGCTCTGCCGCGAGCGGCAGCGCGGCAATCACGGGCGAGGAAGCGGGCGTGCCCACGAGCACCACGCCCTCGGCGCGGGCATCCTGATCGATGCTCGGCGCGGCGCCAGTCATCGCGGTCACCCCTTTCACCAACTCGTCGCGCGCGGCGTGCAGCGTTGGAGAATCTCCCGCGATCACCACGTGGCCGACCGACGATCGATACTCCGCCGCCAGCGCGGACCCGACGTCGCGATATCGCAGCCAGAGGTCGTGACCCGCCTGCGCGCGCAGCAGCGCCGGGGAACCGATCAGCAGGGCGCCGATCAACACCGTGACCCGCTTCACGCGCGCATCCTCGGCGTGCGGTCGTCCTTTGGATCTGCCCACCGTTGGTTGGGCACGAGCGGCGTCCAATCGGGCCGCAGCGGATCGCGATCGTACGGATACGTTCCAAGCTCGAGAAAGAGCTCGTGGTATTCGGCGAGCTTCGCGCGATCGAGCGTGACGCCCAAGCCTGGACCGGTGGGGACCGCGATGGCGCCGTCGCGGTACGGCAGCTTTCCGCCCGTCACCACGTCGTCGCGCAGATGGTGATAGTGCGCGTCGGCCGAGAAGGTGAGGTTCGGGATCACGGCCCCGAGATGCAGCATGGTCGCCAGCTGGATCCCGAGCTCTCCCGACGAGTGTACGGCGACGCCGAGCTGGAACGTCTCGCAGATGGATGCGGCTTTCACGCAGGGACGAATGCCGCCCCAGAACGTCGTGTCGAGCAGGATCACATCGACGGCGGTGTCGAGCACGTTGGCGGCGAGCTGCTCGAACCCAACGACGACGGTGTTCGTCGCGAGCGGCATGCGCACCTTTTCTCGGGTGCGTCGCATCCCGTGAAGCCCGAACACGGGATCTTCCAGGTAGTCGTTGTTGAGATCTTCGATCTGCCGGCCGAACCAGATCGCCTTCTCCACCGACCAGACGCCATTCGGGTCGAAGCGGAAGCTGTCACCCGGGAGCGACTCGGCGAGCGCCCGATAGCATTCGAGCTCGTACTCGGGCGCGAACACGCCGCCCTTCAGCTTGTGCGACGTGAAGCCGTGCTGGCACTTGAGCTCCCGCGCCTGCTGCACGAGCTGGTCGGGGGTGCGAAGCTCGCCGGACCCGTCGCTCTCATTTGGATAGCGAAAGAACAAATACGACGCGAAGGGCACGCTGTCCCTGAGGGCGCCGCCGAGGATGGCATGGACCGGAACGCCCCAGCGCTGCCCCATGATGTCCAGGCACGCGAACTCCAGCGCGGCGAGGATCTGCGTCCGATTGTTGTAGAGCGACGCCGTGGGATTCGCGATGAGAAATCGCATCTCCTCCAGGTGGCTGGGATCGTGGCCGAGGAGGTAGGGCTTGAGTCCATGAAAGGCGGCGACGGCGCTCTCGCCGCCGCCGCCCATCTCGCCCAGCCCGACGATTCCCTCGTCGGTCTCCACCTCGACGATCGTTCGGACGAATCGGCCCCAGTGGCAGCCGTTCGCATGGCGGAGCGGCGCGGCGAGAGGCACGGTGACCGGCGTCGCGCGGATGTCGGTGATCTTCATGTCGCGTCCCGGATGGTGGTATCCGCGTCGTGGACGCTGCGGCGCGCGACCCTCACGGCGGCCTCCGAACGCGGTACCGCCGCAGGGGCGTGGTGCAGACCCCGCGAGAAAATTGATCTTATCACTTTATCACTACGAACGCGTGTGGCAAGGTGTTGAGCGGCGGTCGCGCGCTCAAAGGCTCGAGAGACGTCGCACGCTATACGCCGCTGGCCACGCTGAAGCCTCCGTCGACCGGGATCACCGCTCCGGTCACGAACGAGGCATCGTCGCTGCACAGCCAGCGGACCGCGCCGAGCAGCTCCTCCGGCCGTCCGAATCGCCCCATGGGCGTATTCTCGATGACGCGTTTGGCGCGAGGTGTGAAGCTGCCGTCGGCTTCGAGCATCACCTTGCGGTTCTGCTCCGAGATGAAGAAGCCGGGCGCGATCGCGTTCACTCGCATGCCGTCGCCATGTCTGCGCGCGAGGTCCACTGCCATCCAGCGCGTGAAGCTGTCGATTCCCGTCTTCGCGACGGAGTACCCTAAAACGCCGCTGAGCTGACGGATCGTCGCCATCGAGGAGATGTTGATCACGCAGCCCGCTCCGGCGTCGGCCATCGCCTTGCCGAACACCATCGTGGGCACGACCGTGCCGTGCAGATTGAGACGTAGCACCTCGTCGAACGCGTCGAGCGGTACGTCGAACACGCTGGTATGGTCGCTGCGAGCGCGCGCCACGTTGCCACCCGCGGCGTTCACGAGGATGTCGACGCGGCTCCACGCGCGGAGCAGCTCGTCGCATGCGTGATGCAGCGCCTGTTCGTCCAGCACGTCGGCGACGAGCGTCATCGCCTCGCCGCCCGCTGCGCGAATCGACGCGACGTGTGCGTCGGCTGGTTCACGGCGCCGCCCGAGGATCGCGACACGGGCTCCGGCGGCCGCGAGGCCGGAGGAGATGCTCGCGCCGAGCACCCCGTAGCCGCCCGTCACGACGGCGACTTTGCCCGAGAGCATGCCCGTCACCGGCGGCATCCGGTCATCGAGCGCTGAGAAGCGAATTGTGTGGTCACGCCGCCAAATCTGACGGCGTGAGTGGAGTTGGGAAGTCCCTCACGTCGTGGGACGGCGCATCACCCCACGGCGAGCGCCGCGTAGCCGGGGGCCGTCACGAGCGCCACGGCGCCGCGAAGGCGGTACTCCGCCGGCGAGATGTCGGGAATGATCGACGTCGCGCGCGCGCGCTCGGTGATCGTGCCTTCGGCGAGCGCATCGCGGATCGGCCCTTCGAGGAACTCCCACACCGCGGTGATCTCGCCACCGACGTAGATGCGCCCCGGGTTGAATGCGTTGACCACGAGGGCGAGGCCCTTGCCGATGTGCTGCCCGGTCTCGACGAGCGCCGACACCGCCGCGGGCTCACCGCCGCGCGCGCGCCGCACCACCTCGTCGATGCCGGGACGAATCGAACCTCGCGTCGTTCGCTTGGGCGCGCTCTTCATTCCACTCTCGTCGCCGGTGAGATGCGCGACGTAGCGATCGACGGTTGCCGCGTTGCACGCGAGCGCTTCCCAGCAGCCACGCTTGCCGCACACGCAGGTGGGACCTGACGAGTCGAGCGACACGTGACCGAACTCGCCCGCGGTGTGCCCTTCGCCGCGCAGCATCTCTCCGTTGAACGCCAGACCCACGCCAATGCCGTCGGACACGCTGACGTACGCGAAGCTGTTCACCGACCTCGTGGCGTCCGGATCGAGCCAGAGGCGCGCGAGCGCGCACGCGATCGGCGCGCTCTCGATGTAGACCTTCATCCCCACGCGATGCGCGACCGCGGAGCGGAGATCGACGTCACGCCATCCAAGGCGCGGTGCGTAGATGAGCTTTCCCGACTTCCGATCGACCATGCCAGGGAGGACGATGCCGAGCCCCTGGCATCCCTCGACGCCGTCGGGAGCGTGCGCGCGGAGCAGGCTCGCGACCTCGGTCGCGAGCAGCTCGGGAAGGAGCGACGGCGATTCGGGGGTGTCGAACGTCTCGCGCGCCAGGACGCTTCCACTCACGTCGGCGAGCGCGATCACGGAGCGCCCGGGGCGAATGTCGACGGCAACGACCAGACGCCCACGAGTGCGCACACAGAGGAGCGTCGGACGCCGGCCGCGAGCGGTGGCCGCGGTGCCCTTCTCGAAGACGACGCCACTCTCGACCAGCTCACGAACCAGCGGCGTCATCGTGCCGCGGTGGACCTGCATCCGTCGTGCGAGCTCCGCGCGTGAGATCGGCTGGTATTCCCGGATCAGGTTGAGAACGATTCGGCGATTGACTTCACGCGGAGTCGATCTGGTCGCGAGGCGAAAGTTACGCGTGTTGATTTTGCGCATCGGCACGAACTCCAGGGCGGACGAAGTCGAGATCAAGACAGCGGTGGGTTATGGGATATCCGGGCCGGGACTGGCGCCGATCAGTGCGGTGGTGACTCCGGAGACGCAGGCGCACTGCGCACAGCTCCGTGCGGCGAGGCTCCGGGTGCCAGCCTCGCCCGTTCAGGCGGGCAGACGCATTGATCCGAGCCCACGACTCGCCGCCGGGCGCCTCCGGCGATCGGAGTCGAATGGCAGCCAGAAAAACGAAAGTGCGCAGAAATAATTGTCGAAATTGCACACGTACTGCTATTCTTACCGGCGAAGGATCACCCAATGCGCGCAATTCGTCAAGTGAGTTAGCTGAGCATGCATTGTATCTGCTGATTTTTTAACACCTAGTGCGAACCGGTACGCGGCTCTCCGACAGCGATCACGCCGACCGTATCGCAGCTCGTACGGCGAGATTGGCCGAAGCGCCACGTCTCACCACGCGGAAAGCGCCGGACCGGCGACTCCTGCGCCGGCTCCAGGTGACAGAGCGAGCTCGTTGCGGTGTGGGCGCAATCACGAGGGCTCGACCCCTCGATCGCGGACCGGCTAGGCGGAACGCAGTACCCCGCGCGTCAGCCCTGAGCGACGACGGCTGCCCCGTACGTCACCCTGCTCTTGAGCCGGAGGAAGTGCTTCTCCCAGAGGTGCCAGCTGACGAGCGCACAGACGATCGCGGCGCTCGCCACGGACGCGAACAGCAGCGCGTAGACCGGCAGTCGAGAGCCGTCGCTCGCCGCGGCCCGCTGGAAGACTGCGGCGCGAAGCAGCAGGATCGTGAGCGGCTGGTGGAACACGTAGATCGCGTAGCTGTAGCGGCCGAGAAAGCGTGGCGGAGACGCTGAGAACAGTCGCGCCGCCATGCCGCCGCGCGACAGGACAACGGTCGCGATCATGGCGGCGAAGAGGAGCGCCGCCAGCGGTATGCTGACCTCCTCGAGATCGACGTGCGGAATCACGACGTAGCGACTGCTCGCGGCCAGCACGGCGAGCAGGCACCCGCCGGCGCCCCACGAGGTCAGTCGCGCATAGCGCCGAGCACCTGCCTCACCGAACGGGCCTCGGAGCGCGAGTGCGACCCAACCGCCGGCCGCCAGCGCATCGAGTCTGCCCGGCATCAGCCATCCTGCGGGTCCAACGAGATGCGCCTTGAGAACGATCCGCAGCACGATCGCGAGGAGGAAGCTGCCGACGCAAATGCGCATCATGCCGCGCCGCGACGAGGCCAGCACGAGGAACGGCCAGAGCAGGTAGAACTGCTCCTCTACACCGAGCGACCAGAAGTGGTGAAGGATGGTCGACACCGTCGCCGGACCGGAGACGGCCACCTTCACGTTGATCAGGTAGAGCCACGCCCACGCGCCGGCCCAGCGCACCGCTGGCGGGTCCTGCAGCCGCACCGAGACCACCAGGAGGATCAGGAGCGCCGCGTAGTACAGCGGAAAGATCCTGAGCGCTCGGCGCCCGAAGAAAACGCGCAGATAGTTCGGTCGTCCCTTCGCGTCGGAGAGGATGCCCGTGATGAGAAAGCCGGAGAGCGCGAAGAACAGGTCCACGCCCAGCCAGCCGTGATTGCTCAGGGCGAGCAGCCCGCGCTCGAGCTTCGACGCCGTGGCGGAGTGTCCGATCAACGTCTGGCCGAACTGCCCGACGTGAAAGATCAACACGACGGCGATCGCCACGCCGCGGACTCCGTCGAGCGCGGGAAAGTGACCGGCGGTCGGCGATTCACGCTCGGGGTGCAGCGACGCGTTCGCCGGTCCGCGGGCGAGATCCGGCGTCAGCCCGGCGGTGACCCGGGGTGCGTCGAGTCCTGAGCGTTGCACCGGCACTCCGTGAGCGAGAAGGTGGCGCCCCATGGGGTGGGCACCATGTCGTAATGACTCGCTGCGCTCGGAAACGCCACGCGGAGCAGACAACCCCGCCGATCGAAGGGCGCCGGATTCGCCCCTCGCGTGCTATCGCGTTGGAGAGACGTAGTACGCCTGGGCGGTACAGCGCGGACCCTGGTTGCGCGTGCCCGGCGTGACGGGCGGCATCACCACGAAGGTCGCCCCGACCTGCTTGGCCTCTCGAATCGCGGTCTCGGCGCACTGGTCATCCCGGTCGTTCACCGAGAGCTGTACGTTCGCCGTGCCGAGCAGCACGCCACCCGACGGCGGGCGCTCGACGACGACGACGTTCTCACTCGGCGGAAGCTTCGGCGCGTTCGCCACCCGGGTGAACATGGGCGAGACGCAACCCGCGAGCGCGAGTGCTGCTGGAAATATTGCGAAGCGAAACATGACGCGGAGTCTCAACGCTCGGTGATCCAACGGCGACGACAGCGGCAACGCGGCTCGGCGTTTCGCCAGCCGACGGCCCATGATCCAGTGGAGCGTACCGCGAACACGATGACCCCCTGCTCGCAGAGCACGGATAGCCGACCTCACGGACGCACCCAAGGCCATTCTCATCGGGTGGAAGCGGTCCCGGTGACGGCGCTCTCGCCTGGCCTGCGCAAGGCTCGCGCCCAAACCCTGCAGAGTCAGGTTGCCGCGATCCGGAATGCGGCCCGTGTCACCAGACTGCCTCGCGCTAACGAAGCACGCACTTGTACGCTTCGCCGCGCAATTCGTTATCGGTCTGCATCCCCGGAGTGCTCTCCTGTAGAAGCACCATATCCGCGCCAAGCTTCGCTGCCTCGTTCTGTAGTCGCCGGTAGCGATCTCTCTCGACCGGCATCTGCGTGACGGCCCCCCCGTTGGTCTTGTCATTGGATTCGACGAGGCCGAGCGAGTTGCAGTACTTCACCACGTCGCGAGAGTTCGTGATGCGAACGGCCTGCGGCGCAGGGGTCGGATGGGTCGAAGCGCATCCAACGACGCTGGCGGCGAAGACGACCGCGAAAAGGCGCATGGCTCCAAGGGGTGAGAGTGACCGAACATATCGCCCACCTCCCGCGATGGCGACTACACCCGACGAAGCAGGACAGGGACGACTCGCATTCGCGAGCGTCCCTGTCCCGACCGCCGGATGTGCGCGCCAACTCGCACCACGCCTGGCATCCACACGGCAGCCAGTGGCCTCATCCTATGGAGCGTATCGGGATCGAACCGATGACCTCCTGCTTGCAAAGCAGGCGCTCTCCCAACTGAGCTAACGCCCCGAATCTTGCACCAGATTGGAAGCTAACGTGGCACGACACGAGGGAGAAGCGAGTATGCCGACTGCCCAGGACACCACCCCACTGGCTCCGCACGTCACCCTGCCCTGCCCCGCGTGCGGCCGCTGGAATCGCATCGCCGCGCGGCGAATGACCGACGGCCCGAAGTGCGGCGTCTGCGGGGCGCCGCTGCATCTCGATCATCCGATCCTTCTCACCGACGCGACGTTCGATCGCGTGATCGCCGAGACGACGCTGCCGGTGCTCGTCGACTTCTACGCGGACTGGTGCGGTCCGTGTCGCATGATGGCGCCCGCGGTCGACGAGCTCGCCCGCACCTCCGCTGGCCGCGCCCTCGTCGCGAAGCTCGACACCGACGCCTCGCAGCGCGTATCGGCGCGATTCCAGATCCGCGGCATCCCGACGGTGATCGTGTTCAGAAACGGACGCGAGGTGCGGCGGGAGAGTGGGGTGATGACGCTACCGGCCTTGCGCGGAATGATCGCCTAGTCGAACACGGCCTCGGAACGCCGAAGCATCCCGAGGCCGTGAAGTCACCGCCCGCCACCCGCTGCCACCGTGCCAGCTCCTACTCGTGCGCCGGCAGCGGCTCCATCGTCTCCGGATTGACCGGGATCTGCACCTCATCCCGATACGGTGACGTCATCAGCACCGCGCGCACGCGCGGGAAGGCGTTCATGAACGCCATGTAGCAGCTCCCCCAGAGGCCGAGGAAACCGAGCGCGATGCCGACTTCCCAGAGTCCGAACGGCGTGCCGGGTGCCACCCCGTACAGCGACGGGTACACCTCGAGATAGCGCACGAGGAACATCCCGACGAGGCTGATCGTGGTGAACAGAGCGAGCGTCGGGCGATAGACCTTCGCGGCGCGTGACAGCAGACCGAAGAACGGCGCGAAGAAGACGAGGATCACCGCCGATACCGTCCAGTTCACCCACGGCGCCATCAGACGCAGCCGTGGCCAGTGGGTCTCCTCACCCATGTTGCCGTACCAGATCACCAGGTACTGGCCGAAGGTGAGGTAGCCCCAGAACGCGGTGAAGGCGAAGCACAGCTTCCCGAGATCGTGGAAGTGATTCTCCTGGATGATCGCCTCGGCGCCAAGGTAGCGGCGCCACGCCATCACGAGCAGCGTGAACAGCGTGAGGGAGCACAGCCAGCCACCCATGAAGAACCACCAGCCGTACAGCGTGCTCTGGAAGTGCAGCGACAGGCCCATCGAGAGATCGAACGCGAGGATCGTCCAGCCGTAGCCGAACACCAGCGCGAGGAAGACCGCGAGCTTGCCCTGCAGCGAGTGGGTGCTGTGCAGCTCGCGGCGCTCGTCGCGGAATCCATCGCGCATGCGCGCGCGCAGCCCCGCCGCCCACTTGGATCCCCACTCGGGAAGCAGTCCGACGTCGAGCCGCACGGAGGTGTAGATGTACCACAGTGACAGCAGCGTGATCGCACCGCACGCGATGATGTCGCGCGCGGTGAGGAATCCCGGGTTGTAGTACAGCACCTTCTCCGCGACCGGAGGCCGCTCGTGCGTCCACGGGAAGATGTGATTCTTCCCGAGGAAGAGTGTGATCAGCAGCAGCACGAACGACACGGGCAGAAACGCGACGTAGCCCTCGAGCAAGCGAACGATCGGCCGCGACCAGCGCGCCGTCGTGATGCGCTGCACCGCGACGAACATCACTCCGGCCGACGACAGCACGGTGAAGTACAACCAGCTCACGTGGTACGCGCGCCACGCGCGATCGGGCGCGACGAAGAGACCGGCGACGAAGACGATCGCGCCGAGCACCGCGAGCACGAGCGCGAGGGTGCCGAGCGCCTTCGGGAGCGGCTTGCTGTACGTCGCGACGAGCTCCTCGCGCGTGGGGACGTGCACGGCATGCATGCTCATCGCGCGCCTCCGGCGCTCGGAGTCGTAGTAGTGGGTGACGGAGTGGCGCCACCAGGCACCGAAGTGGTGGGCGCTGCTGGCGTGGCGGCGCGGTGCGCGGCGGAGTCGCCGGGAGCACGCGCCGCCGAATCGGCGCGAGCCACGCCCGTGCTCACGAACGGTCCCGCCTGCGAGCCGACGTGCTTGTAGTACGGCGAGGGCCGCGTGGGACCGAGCTGAGACGCGCCAGGCACCTTGTCACCCGTCTCACCCGGAAGTCCAACCGGGCCGACGGCCACGCTGTACTTCCCCTGCAATCCACGCACGTAGTTCACGACGTCCCACCGGTCGAGCTCCTCGACGCGATTGTACGACGGCATCGCGCCGCGGCCATTGCGGATGATGCCCCAGATGTAGCCGTCCGTATGGGTCACTGCCGTTCCGCTGTTGAGCGGGGGAGCGTAGATGCCGTACTTCGTCACCGGCGCTTCGGCGAAGCCCTTGCCTGCTGGCCCGTGACAGACGGAGCAGTTGATCTGATAGTACTTGCGGCCGTTCAGCAGCGACCGCGGGTCGGCCGCGACGGGATTGGCGATTCCCGACATGGAATCGACGGTCGCCGGCGAGGGAGTGCGCGACACCGCGTAGCCGGGCGCGAACGAACCGTACACTGGCACCGAGTTCTGCGGATTGCCGCGAAACGGCGTCGAATCGTTCGCCGTCTCCCACGGATCGATCTTGGGCTGCACCTTGAAGTCGGTGAACCAGGAGCAGGCCCCGAGCACCGTGGAGACCAGCGCGAGCGACGCGACGCGCCGTGCGCGCGCCATGAGATCAGCGCTCACTCCGCACCTCCAGCGCGCCGTGACGACGAAGGAGATCGGCAGCCTGCTGCGCGCGGTCCGGACCAACCGGCACCCACACGCCGAAGTCGCCATGGCTGAAGCGCGCGTCGTAACCCACAGTGAGCGTCAGCCGCGGAAGGCGCGAGACGGCGAACATGCCGAACACGGTGGACAGCGAGCCGATGAGCACCATGAGCTCGAACCCGATGATCGTGTACGGCACCCAGCTCGCCACCGGCTTGCCGCCGACGACGATGGGCCAGTAGTCGGAGATCCAGATGGGAACCCAGAAGCCGAACGTCACGCCGAGCAGTCCACCGATGAGGGTGAATCGGCGCACGGGGCTCTTCGGTGGGTCGATCGCCTCCTCGAGCTCGTGGCGCGGCGTCGGCGAATAGACCGTGATGTCGGTGAAGTTCTGCTTGCGCAGATCCTCGATCGCATGCACGGTCGCGTCGAGCTCGGCGAATGCTCCAATCACGCCTTGCATCAGTCGTCACCCGCGGTGTTGATGGGATCGAGGGTCAAGGTATTGAGGTCGTGCTCACGCTCGGCGGGGTCCACGGGACGTCGCATCTTCGGCGGGATGATCTCCTTGATCTCGGCCAGCGCCATCACGGGGAGCTGCCGGATGAACAGCAGAAACCACATGAAGAACCAGCCGAAGGAGCCCAGCAGGATCGCGTAGTCGACCCACGTGGGCGCGTAGCCGCCCCACTGCCACGGCTCGAACTCGTGCGAGAGCGAAGGGATGACGATGACGAACCGCTCGAACCACATCCCGATGTTGATGAAGATCGAGAGGATGAAGAGCCAGCTCGTGTTGCGCCGCAGCTTCTGGGAGAAGAGCGACAGCGGCAGGACCATGTTGCAGATCAGCATGATCCAGGCGGCCCACGCCCACTGCCCGAACACGCGGTTCCAGAAGTATTCCTGCTCCACCTTGTTGCCCGACATCCAGGCGACCTGGAACTCGGTGAGGTAGGCGAGGCCGACGACCATCGACGTGAACAGGCAGAGCTTGGCCGCCGCGTCCAGATCGTTGATCGTCACGAAGTGCTGCAGCCTGAAGTACTTCCTGAGCGGGATGATGATCGTGAACACCATCCCGATGCCGGAGAAGATCGCGCCGGCGACGAAGTAGGGCGGGAAGATCGTGGCGTGCCAACCCGGCGTGAGCGCCATCGCGAAGTCGAACGACACGACGGAGTGCACGGAGAGCACGAGCGGCGTGGCGAACGCGGCGAGGAAGAGATACGCGCGCGTGAAGTGCCGCCATTCCCGATCGGAGTTGCGCCATCCCAGCGCGAGCGCGGCGAAGATCCGCTTCCGCACCGGATTCGTCTCGTGGTCGCGGAGCACCGCGATGTCCGGAATGAGTCCGACGTAGAAGAACGTCGCCGACACCGTGAGGTACGTGAGAATCGCGAAGACGTCCCACACGAGCGGGCTCTTCGGATTCGGCCAGATCAGCCGCCAGTTGGGGTACGGGATCAGCCAGAAGAACTTCCACGGCCGCCCGAGGTGAAGGATCGGGAAGAGTCCCGCCGTCATGACGGCGAACACCGTCATCGCTTCGGCGCATCGGTAGATCGTGGTGCGGAAGCCGGCGCGGAAGAGATACAGAATCGCGGAGATCAGCGTGCCGGCGTGGCCGATACCGACCCAGAAGACGAAGGTGATGATGTAGACGCCCCACATCACCGGCGGGTGGTAGCCCGCCGCGCCGAGTCCCTCGTGGATCTGGTAGGTCCACGCACTCGCGCCGATCAGCAGGCACAGCACGGCGGTGCCCAACGCCGCGAACCAGCCGAGCGTGGGACGAAGCGTGCCGGTGATCTCGCGGTCGACCTGCTCGTAGTCGCGAACGCCGGGCAGACGATTGCCCGCCGACGGAATGTTCGGGCGCTGACCGGTCTCGGTGTGGCGCGGCTCTGCGAATGTCGCCATCGTCGCGCCCCCTTACGCCTTGGCCGGCGTCGCCGGCCCCGGATGGTTGACCTTCTTCAAGTAGACCACCGCGGTGTAGGTGTTGAGCTCCTCGAACACGTGATAGGCGCGCCGGTCCTCGACCTGCTGCGACACGGTCCACTTCGGATCGGCCGCGTCGCCGAAGACGATCGCGCGCGATGGGCAGGCCTGCGAGCATGCCGTCGTGAACTCATCCGGTGCGACGTCGCGTCCCTCGGACTTGGCGCGCGTCTCCGCCTCGCGAATGCGCTGGACGCAGAACGTGCACTTCTCCATGACGCCCTTCGTACGAACGGTGACGTCCGGGTTGAGCTGCCAGTGCAGCGGCTCGGGGAACGCGTACTGCTTGCGATCCTCCTCGCCGTAGCCGAACCAGTTGAAATAGCGAACCTTGTACGGACAATTGTTGGAGCAGTAGCGCGTGCCGACGCAGCGGTTGTAGACCTGCACGTTGAGACCATCAGGTGAGTGATAGGTCGCATAGACAGGACAGACCGGCTCGCACGGCGCGTTGCCGCAGTGCTGGCAGAGCATCGGCACGAACCGCGACTCGAAGTCCTCGCTGAACTTGCCGTCCTCGGCGCCCTCGAAGTAGCGCTCGATGCGCAGCCAGTTCATCTCGCGGCCGCGCGTGATGTTGAAGCCGGGCTTCGCCACCGCGTAGATGGTCGCGTTCTGCCACGGAGCACCGACGGTGGGGATGTTGTTCTCGGCGTAGCATGCCGTGACGCACGCCGAGCAGCCCGTGCAGCGCGCGAGATCGATCGTCATGGCCCACCGGCGGTTCTGCATCCCCGACCAGTGGTTCGGCGAGTACATCCCCTTGTCCTTGCCGCGATCGTCCGCCGTGGGCGAGCCCAGCTCGCCCTGCGCATCCGCCGCGACGGGCGAGCGCAGCCCGGGGAGGAACGCGCCCGACGGCTCGCCGGGAATCTCTTCGGCGTGCTCTCCGCGTGCGCCCTCGGCCTTGCCGCCAGTCCCTTCGCCGTGCGACCCGCCGCCGCCGCTCTCCTGATTGTCGCTCCCCTGCGGTGCGAGTGCGTCGGCATGCTCGGCGCCCGGCGCCTGACGGAGCCCGGCGAGCTGCGTGAGCGTCAGCGCCTGCGCGATGCCGCGTCCGTGCTGACGTGCGGAGCCTTCGGTGGAGACGAGCGTCTCGTGGTCGCCGGTCTTCGCGATCGTCGCCTTGGTGGAGACGAGGGCGAGACCGCCGGCGAGATCCGTGCGAGCGTCGAGCAGATCGTGCGCGCGCACGCCGATGCCGCGCGCATAGCGGCCGTAGCCCCACTGCAGGTCGCCGGTCTTGTGATTCTTCGGCTCGAACTGATCGAGCTTCGCGACCGACGAGTGGCCCTGCCCGATCGCGAGCGCGATCGTGTCGGGCCGAATGCCGAGATAGAGATACGCCGGCGCCCGCACCTTGCCGCGCGCCGTCGTCACCTCGACGATGTCGCCGCGCTCGATGCCCAACCTCGCGCCGGTTTCCGGATGCAGCTCGACCCACGAGCTCCAGAGCACCTTCGACACGGGGTCCGGGAGCTCCTGCAGCCACGGCTTGTTCGCGCCGCGCCCGTCGCCGAACACCGATGAGAAGTAGGTGACGAGGTAGAAGTCGCCCTTCGACGCGTCGAGCGGCTGCGCAGTGCGCGCGGGCGCCACCGGCGCAGCCGCACGGGCAGCGCGAGGCGCGACGGCGCCGGTGCCGACGCCCTTCTGCACCGCCGCGGTGAATGCGCTCATGCCGCCCGGATAGCGGCCGATCAGCCAGCCGCGATAGTCCGCCGCCGGATACTTCGCCGCGTTGGCCGGATCCTTCTGCGCGAGCTGAATGAGCACGTCGGCGGTCGCGCGCGTCCCGGAGAACACCGGGTCCATCGCCGGCTGCTGCAGCGACAGGACGTTCGCTCCCACCTGCGCATCGCCCCACGACTCGAGCGAGTGCAGATCGGGGAGGATGAGGTCGCACAGCTCGGTCGTCTCGTCCGGATAGAGCGAGAAGCTGACCTTGAACGGCACCTTCGCGAACGCCTCGGCGAATCTGGCGTCGGCCGGCAGCGAGTACGCCGGATTGGCGCCGCGGACGAACGCGACCGGCACCGTGCCGGCGCGCATCCGCTCGACCACGTCGAGCACCTGCGCGACACTCGCGGCACCCTCGGCGCCACCGATCGCTTCCGCGGGGCGCACGGTGGTGCCGACCGCGCCGCTCGCCTGGTTGATGGCGACGACCGCCTGCGCGAGCGCCAGCGCGTCGGCACCGCGCGCACCCGCGAGCACCAGCGCCGGCTTCGCGGCGGCGAGCTCCTGCTGCAATCGCGCGAGCGTGGCTTCGGCGACGCCGCTCGCGGTCGCCGCGTCGGCGAGCGAGCCCTTTCCAGCGAGCGCATTCGCGATCGCGAGCTCGGAACCTGGCTTGCACGCGATCCACTGGTCGGCGTTCAGACCGGTGAGCGATCGCCGAGGTCCGATGTAGACGAAGCGCGGCGCCCCTTCGATCTTCGCGCGTGCGTCGGCGAAGTCGAGCTGCTGCGGCACCGACATCCCCCAACTGTCGAGGAAGTCCGCACCGAAGGAGACGATGAGCTTCGCGTCCTGGAACGACAGCCGCGGCCAGGCCACACCGTACGCCGTGCGGTTGGCTTCGACGACGGCGCTGTCAGCCTCGAAGTCCACGCTGAGGTGCGGACCCGCGCCGAAGCCGGCGAGCCAGGTATCGAGGAAGCCGGGGAAGCTGCCGGTCTCGTGCTGGTTGATGAACACGGCGTTCGCGGCGCCGCCGCGGCTCCGTGTCTCGCCGAGCTTCTGGCTGACCAGCGTGATCGCCTGGTCCCAGGCGATCGGCTTCCACGCGCCGCCTTCTTTCACCATTGGGCCGCGAATGCGATCGGGGTTGTACAGCCCCTGCACCGCCGACTGCCCGCGCGCGCACAGCGCGCCGCGATTCAGTGGATGCTCCGGATTGCCCTCGAGCTTGATGACGCGGCCGTCGCGAGTCTCGGCGATGAGACCGCACGCGGCCGCGCACTCGCGGCAGGTCGTGGCGTAGTAGGTGGAGACGCCGGCCACCGTCTCATCCGGATGGACGAGATACGGAATGAGATTGCCGACCTTCTCGGAGGAGCAGCCGACCGTCGCGACGGCGGCGCTCGACGCACCGAGGACCTTCAGGAAGTCGCGGCGCTTGACGCCCGTCGACCCCGTTTCATTGCTCATGGAATCGAGTCCTCGGGCGATCTAGTAGTGGCAGGACGAGCAGTCATACCGCGCGCGCCGCCGCTCGGCGGACGGCGTGGACGTGGCACCGCTCGTCGCGACGGGCTGCGACGCGTCTCGCGGCAGCCCCATCCCTGGCGGCGTTGCTCCGGCGATCGCGATGCCCGCGCGGGTACCGGGCGTTCCGTAGGTCGCGCCGCCGGAGTAGCCAGCCGGAGGCACGCTGTCGTAGCCGGCCGCCTTCTGGCCTTCCTTGGGATCGTATCCGTTCACGTGGCAGTTGACGCACCAGCCCATGTTGAGCGACGCGTACTGATAGACCTGGTTCATCTTCTGAACCTGGCCATGGCAGGTCTGGCAGGTGACACCCGCGTTCACGTGCCGCACGTGCGGGAAGTGCACGTACTCCGGCACCTTGTGAATGCGGACCCACGGTACCGGACGCTTGTCGGCCGCGTACTTCGCGAGCTTCTTGATCTCGGGCTTCTGCGCGGCGACGACGGTGTGGCACCCCATGCAGGTGTTGACCGCTGGCATGCCGACGTCGAATGACTTGTTGCCGGCGTTGTGACAGTAGAGGCAATTCATGCCCAGCCCGCCGTCTTTCACGGCGCCCGCGTGTCTCGGATGCGGGAAGTTGATCGGCTGATCGGGCTGATTGCCCTGCGAGGAGGAGGCGCCACTATAAGCGGACAGCACGACGGCACCGATCACCAGAAGAAGTACTCCGGGGATCGCCGTCCACTTCCTTCGCTGCGTCATCGCGATGGGGTGTGGGAAAGTCTGAGGGAGACCAACTTGTGAATTCATTCACAAGTCCCTGCACAAGCCAGCAAATTTGTTCGGTCGTCGAGGTCGCCGCAAGGCAACACAATGGGTCGCGACACCGTGCGCATCGAACGCACCACCGCAACCGGAAGCATCCCCTGGCCCTCTGCGGTGGTCAAGTCGGCGTTTTCCCTACGGGACAGAGCGCGGCGCCGTCGACGATCGGCGGATCGCGAAGCTCGTCGGGAAGCAGATCCAGATTCGCGCGCGAGTTCTGGGTCAATCGAAGCGGCCAGTGCGTTCCGTACACGAACCGCTTGGCGCCCACGGTGCGAAGCAGGTGGGCGAAGTGATCCTCGGGCGGGCCCCAGATCCAGGCGAAATCCCAGTAGACGCGCTCCTGCTCCTCCGGAGTCAGACCCCAATGGGTTTCTTCCAGCAGCTCCTTGCCAGCGCCGGTCACGACGAGCCGCACCTTGTCGCCCGCACGCGCCAGCGCGCGCAGATGAGGACCAGTCAGATCGCCCGCGACGTCGAGCGCACTGCGCTGACGAAGATCTTCGAAGCGAACGGTGAGCACGAGCGGCACACCGATCTCTCCGCACGCGAGTGCCAGAGCTCGCATCGATCCGTCGTGTGGTCCCATCCCCCAGTGCATCGGGTAGGCACGGACGGCAGGCGCGCCCGCCTCCACCACGTCGCGCAACGTCCGCTCCCATCTCGGCCAGTCGGGCCGAACGACCGGCGCAGGCTGCAACACCGCCCGGTGCGGAGCGAGCGCGGCGAACAGCGCGTCGTTCGCCGCGAGCGGATCACGTTGCCAGGGCGCGGGAAGCCAGCCCACCCACGCGCCGGCCAGCCCTTCACGTGCGAGCACGCGCGTGAGCACAGCCGGCTCGGGATGCGGAAGCTCCCGGAACGGAAAGCTTCCGACATACGCGGCGCAGTCGATCATGCGGTGTCTCCACACCGCGGGAACGCACCGCGCGGAAAGAGCCGCGCCGCGTTGCGCCAGCGAATGTCGTGCAGGTCGTCCACCGAAAGCCCGATCACCTCGAGCGCGCGCAGCTTGGCGAGCCCGGTCTCCATCGTGAGATCGCACGACCAGAGCAGCCGGCGTGCGCCAAGCACAGCGACGGCGGCGTCCACCATGCCCCGGTCGACGCCGCTCCCGGAGAGATCGGGAAACACATTCGGCGTGTCGACGACCGCCGGCAGCGTGTGGGCCCAGTCTCCACCTCCGCCGAGATGCGCGAGGATGAACGACACCCGCGGATGTCGCTCGGCGAGCCGCGCGAGATCACGCCCGTCGGAGATCTCCTGATTGGGCCACTCGCGCGTGCGGTGCTGCCAGATGTGATGCAGGATCGGCAGTCCGTGCCGCGCCGCGAGCTCGCAGACGGGATCGTTCAGCGCGTCGTCGGCGCGACGGCTGGCGAGCAGCTTGACCCCGATCGCACCAGCCGCGACGCCGCGCTCGATCTCACCGAGAGCATGAGCAGTGTGATTGGGATTCACCGTCACGTACCAGCGCAGGCGCTCGGGATCGTCCGATGCGAAGCCGCGCATCACATCATTGCCTCTCGACACATCGGATGGCGACGGGAAGTACGTGGGCGACGTATGGCCGTACGAGCCGAGCACGCTGACGACGTGATAGACCACACCCACGCGATCGCCGGCCCGCATGCGCGCCGCATTCACGCGCGCCCAATCAGCGCGGCCCGACTCGGCGTGATAGAAGTGCGCGTGGGCATCGATGAGCGGCTCGCTCACGGCTGCGCTCCAAGCGAGCGCAGATCGCCGAGGCGCCAACGGAGCCGGTAGTCGATGCGTATCGTGCCGTCTCGCGTGACCACGAATGGCATCCAGACGTACGTCGAGCGCTCGAGCGCCCGCTGCTCCCACCGGTCGCCCATGTAGACGAAGCACCCATCGCACGCTGCGGGCACGGGCAGCACGAACGCGCTCTGCGAGTGAAAGGTCGTGAGCGAGTCCTCTCCCGTGACGGGATTGCCGAGGGTCGTCCATGGACCGAGCGGATGATCAGCAACGTGATAGCGGGCCGGGTTCGGTGCCCAGCCCGTCTGCGCGGAGGTGATCAGGTAGTAGCGACCGCGCGCCTTGAATGGGGCGGGCGCCTCGCGTCGCTGGTTGGGGAAGACGCGCGCCCACGTCTCGCCCTGCACCGCGGGGCGCGCGATGTCCGTGTAGTCGTCGCTCAGTCGCACCGCGTAGAGCGTGCGGTTGCTCTCGGACGCGTAGTAGACGTAGGCCTTGCCATCATCATCGCGAAAGAGCGCCATGTCGCGGAACGTGTTGCCGAGCGCGCGCTCCTGGAGCTGGGCGGAGTCGGCCCCGTAGCCGTAGTCGAAGGTGATCGGACGGAAGACGCGCACCACCCTGAACGGACCCCACGGGTTCGCGCTGACGGCGACGCCCGCGCTCGCCTCGGCGTAGCGATTGGCGTCGAGGTGCATCCACATCACGTACTGCTTGGTCCGCGCGTTGTACACGACCTTGGGCCGCTCGGCGACGCCGGTGTCGCGGAAGCGGAGCGGAAGGCTGTCTTTCGGCAGCACGACGCCAACGAGCTGCCAATGCGCCAGGTCGTCGGACCAGTACGCGGAGATGCCCGTCTTGTTGCCGAAGCCGAGACGATGATTCTCGCCGTACCAGAAGTAGCGCTGGCCCACCTGGAGGATGCCTCCGCCGTGCGCTTCGATCCGCTCGCCGGCCACGTCCATCCACGGCTCGCCCGAGGCGATCTCGCCGGTTCCGTCGAGCAGCGGCGGCGCGCTGCGCGGCACCTGGACGTGGCACGCGACCACGCATGCGAGCGCAGCGATCGCGGTGGCGCGCGCAACGAGTCGCGACGTCACTCGAATACCACGGCGCGGTCGCCGCTCAGGAAGACGCGCTCCTCGAGGAGCAGCGTGAGCCCGTGTGCGAGCACGATCTTCTCCACATCACGGCCAGCGCGTGCCATGTCGGCGGCGGTGTGCGCGTGGGTGACCGGCTGAACGTCCTGCGCGATGATCGGTCCCGTATCGAGATCATCGGTGACGATGTGCGCCGTGGCGCCGATGATCTTCACGCCGCGGTCGAAGGCCTGCTGATACGGTCGCGCACCGGCGAACGCGGGCAGAAAGGAATGGTGGATGTTGATGATCCGTCCGGCATAGCGTGCGACGAACTCCGGCGAGAGCACGCGCATGTACTTCGCGAGCACGAGGTATTCGGGGTCGTACGGCTCGATCGCATCGAGGATCGCGCGCTCGTGCTCGGCGCGGTCACGGCACTCGTGGCTGATGTGGTGAAATGGGATGTCGAACCGTTCGACGAGCGCGCCGAGCACCGCGTGATTGCTCACCACTGCCCGGATGCTCGCGGGGATGTCGCCTTCGGCGTGGCGCAGGAGGAGATCGCCGAGGCAGTGCGCCTCCCGCGTGGCCAGCACCACGATGGGCCGCGGCTCCGTGGACGCGATGCGAATGTGCGCGCCCTCCGGCAGCAGCGCGCGCAGCTCGTCCACCAGCGCCTCGCGCGCGGGGGCGCCCGTGAACGCCGTGCGCATGAAGAAGTGTCGCGCCGCGGCGTCGACGAACTCGTGGTTGCTCACGATGCTCGAGCCAGCGCGAAAGAGGACGCCGGTGATCTTGTGGATCAGCCCGACCTCATCACGGCAATTGATCAGGAGCAGCTGGGTGTGCGTGCCGTTCTCCTCGCTCACCGGTTGCGGTCCAGCTCCGCCAGCGCGACCAGCGCGACGCTCGCCCCGGCTTCGATCTCGCGCAGCGCTTCGTCGTCGTGCGCGACGGCGCTGAAGTTGTACGCCCCACGCTTGAACAGGACGCCCGCTCGTGCCCCCTCCTGGACGAACTGCGACTCGCGTACGGGGTCGTCCCACCGCAGGAGGAACATGGAGTCGGTGCCGTCCGTCTCGACTCCGCTCACGCCACTGGCGGCGATCGCGTGGTCCAGCGCCGCGCGCAGCTCACGGCCGGTCTCGGCGAGCGTGGCGCAGATGTCGGCCTCGTCGTGCCAGTCGAGCACCGCGAGCGCGGCGGCGAGCGCGGTCGACTCGCTCGCGAGGGTCGACGAGATCCAGGTCTCACGCGCGGCGTCCATCAGCGCGGCGTGGCCGACCACCGCCGACACAGGATAGCCGTTCGCCAGCGCCTTTCCGAACGTCGCGATGTCGGGAGTGATCCCGCACACCTCCTGGTAGCCGGCGGGCGCGACGCGAAAGCCCGTCTTGATCTCGTCGAAGACGAGCACGGCGCCGCTCGCGTCGCAGAGCTCACGCGCGCGGCGAAGCCATGCCTCCGACGGAAGCCGCTCGACGACTGGCTCCAGCACGACAGCCGCAAGCCCCGCTCCCGCCTCCGCGACCGCACGCTCGAGCGCGGCAACGTCGTCGAATGGAACGCGCAACGTGTCGGCGCTCACGCCGCGCGGCACACCGCGCCCCTCCGACGCCCAGTCGTGCCAGCCGAAGTAGCCGCTGGCGACGACGCGCTCGCGCGACGTATACGTCCGCGCGATCCGCACGGCCGCCGCGACCGCCTCCGCACCACTCTTGAGCACCTGCACTCGCTCGGCGCAGGGGATCATCACCCGCAGGCGCTCAGCCAGCTCGACCTCGCGCCAACTCGAGAGCGCGGAGACGTTGCCCTCGGCCGCCGCGGTCTGCACGGCGTGGGTGACGCGCGGCTCCGCATAGCCCAGCGCGACGGAGCCGAGGGCCATCGTGCAGTCGAGATACTCGTTCCCCTCCGCATCGACGACGCGACATCCACGCGCACTGGCGAAGTGCGTCGGCAGATCCGGCGGCGCGTCGTCGCCCCAGAGCGCGGCGGCGCGCTTGCTCCCGGTGGATGCGCCGGTCGGCAGCGCGGCGTCGGCGCGCTCGCGCCAGCTTCGGTCGGGTGGTGTTTCGGGCAAGACGTCGCCCACCTCGACGTCGTCGCCGGCGCCCGCCTCCTGCTGCGTGTCGTCAGCGGGCTCGGAGCTGCCGGGTGCGGGTGCCGCCTCGCGGCCGCGGCCGAAGAATCGGGAGAATGCCATGGGCGAAAAGAGGACGTCGACGCGGGCCTGCGTCAATCCTCGGCGTCGTCGGAGTGGCGGCCGTGATACCGCTCGTCGCGCGGCGCGACGTGGCGAGGCGGGCGTGGTGACGCGTCGGATGGCAGGGCTCGCTCGACGCGACCACTGCGCTCGAGGAAGCGCAGAACCTCGAGCGCGGCGGCGCGCAGCAGCGAGAGCTCGCGCGAGTCGGGCGCGGCGCGGAAGGTGAGGGCGCGGATCGAGCGCATGATGTGCTCGGGATAGCGAGTCTTGAAGAACTCGATCGCCTCGAGCGTCTGGTGCGCCTCGGTGAAGAATCGCTCGATGAGATCGGTCGTCGGAGGCGGCGCGTCCTTGCGCGGCGGCGGCAGCGTGCGCGTCGCGTCGCCAGCGGCGAGATGCAGCTCGTAGAGCGAGATCAGCACCGCCTGCGCCAGGTTGAGCGACGCGTGCTCCGTGGTGGGAATCGTCACCGCGGCGTGGACGCGGTCGAGGATCTCATTCGGGAGCCCCGAGTCTTCGCGTCCGAACACGATGCCCACCTGGCCGTGCTCGGTGTAGCCGAGCGCGTCCTCGGCCGCCGCCTTGGGGTCGAGGATCTGCCACTTGGCCGCACGGCGCCGAGCAGTGAATCCGACCAGTCGCACACAGTCGGCGACGGCGGCATCGAAGTCGTCGTAGCGCTCGATGCGATCGATGAGATCACGGGTGTCGTGCGCGATCCCTTCGAGGCGCACGGGGTCGTACTCGCAGGGGCGCACGAGTCGCAGGGTCGACACGCCCATGTTCTTCATCGCGCGGATCGTTCCGGCGATGTTGATGGGGTTCTGCGGCTCGTACAGGACGACGGCGATTCGGGAGAGGCGAGACTCAGTCATTCGGCGAGCGAGAAACGGAAGAGCCGCTCGGGCTCGTGGCGGTCTCCACGAAGATAGACGAATTCCTCGCTCGCGCCGGACATCACGAGCTGGCCGCGGCGGCGAACGCGGTCCATGGAGCTCTCGTTGACGATGACGTCGGCGGCGAGCTCGGTCAGGTTCGGCGAGAGCGCGATCCGGGCCACCACCCGATAGCCGTCGCCCAGGGCCGTCCATTCAGCGCGGACGACCCCATGCCCAGACCATGCCTCGATCGCCCGAACCGACACCTGCTCCGTTCCCGCGATCGGCACGAGCAGCCAGCCGCTTCGGTCCTCGCCGGCGTGTACGTAGAGCTGCACGCCATCGCCATTGATCGCCATGGGCTCGTTGTCGAACGGGTTCTCGGCGTCGATCGGAACGAAGCGCCGGTGAGCGTGTGGGACGTCGATCGTGAAGGTGACGGCGTCGGCGCTCGGCTCCCTCTCGATGGACACGCTGGCGGAAGGGCGGCCCGCTTCGTCCCAGCTCTGCTCGGAGCGCCGGTAGTGCTCGCGACCGAGGACGAAGTGCGCGGGAAGCCGAAGTAGCGGCGCACTGGCCTCGGCGACGGAGAAATCATCCGTCGATGAGGAGCTCGTGAGCGCGGTCGAATTGCGAGCCCAGCCACCGAGCTCGATGACGCGTCGATCGTCTCCCCGCATCATCGTGATGCGCCACGCGCTGCCACCCGGGTCGTGCACGTGCTGCACGCCGTCTCGAAGGACGACCCGAGTCGAGGATCCGGAGCTCGAGGCCGAGACGACCGCGCCGCGCCAGCTCCAGACGCCGACGATGAAACCGCTCCGCACCGTGGCGCGTGCCAGGATCATCGGCCGAGGCGCGCCGCCAGGGACCCCGGGCGCGGTCGCGCTCCAGCACGACGAGCCGGGCGGAAGGAAGAGCCATCCACGGAGTGGATTCGCGGCCGCGGATGTGTCGGAGGCGCTCTCGATCCGCAGGACGCCGTCGCTCGGAACGGTCAACCGTGCGGTGTCACGAAGGAAGGAGAAGCCGTCCTCACGCCCGGTCGCTCCATCGATCGGAGCGGGCGTGGCCTCGAGCGCGCTGCCGTCGAGCGCTCGTGCATGCACGCCGTGAAAGGGCAGCGCCACGTCGTGCACGAGTGCGTCGCCTGACCAGCCGAGAGTGTCCACGAGATAGTGGTCGAGCGCGACGACGGCGCGCGACACCGTGAGATCCTCGGCGAGCGACGCCTGGGCCATGATCCAGCTCGCGTCGCGCGCGTCGTCGAAGGCGATCAGCTCACCGTGCACCCGCGGCTGCGACCGGCCATCGATGATGGGAGCCGTGTGGGCGAGCGTGCTGCGATACCAGTGAAGCGACTCCTCGACGTACGAGCCGGTGCCCGGGTCGTCGAACCAGCGCGTGGCGCCATCGGAGAGGAGCACGTTCAGCCGGTCCGGATGACCGTGGCCGCCGCCGGAGTGGCCATAGTCCAGCGCGACATAGACGCGCCCCTCGTCGCGACGCAGGATACCGAGACCCTGACCCGGCAACAGGTCGGACTGCATCGGCACCGGTTCGAGTGGCGGAAGCTCCGCGCGAGCGAACAGCAGCGAGCGCCACGACAGGTCGGCGCGAGTGAGGCCGGTTGCCGGCAGGTTGCGCTCGACGTCCGCCGTGGATGCGGCACGACCGGTGTCGGTGCGCGGTACGCTGGGATCGTAGAGGCGTGCGAGCATGCCGACGAGGCGGGCGTCTTCGCGCCGCGCGAGACCCAGCTCGCACGACTCGGCGAAGCGCGGTTGGCGCACGCTCACGGCGTACTGCGAGTCGCGACGAGAGGGATAGGTCAGGTCGGGGAGCAGCGTCCGGAACGGCGAGGCGAATCCAACGTCGAAGCGCGCACCGAGCTTCACCGGGAGCGCCCATCCGAGCCGCTCCGCGATCGTGACGGCATACCACAAGCCGCGATGCGCGAAGAGATGATAGTTCTCACCCTCGTACCAGCTTCCGTCCTCCAGCAGCGCGCGCTCGAGGTGCGCGAGCAATCCGGAGCTGCCCTCGATCGCGCGCTCGACGAGGCGCGGTCGTCCGAGCAGCGATCCCGCCGCGATCAGCGCCGCGTTGTTCCACACCTGGCGATTCGACATCCCCTCGTCGTACGACGCGATCAGCTGCGCACTCGGCGCGATCAGCCGTTCGCGAACGATCGCGCCGACCGCGCCGGGCGCGGCGGCACCGCCGCCCGACTCGAGGAGATCGAGCGCGAGCGAGAGCTGGAGCAGCCAGATCGATTCGAGATAGGTGCTGAAGAACGGCCGCGAGGGGCCGAGCACGTTGTCGCGGTTCGGGTAGTCGAGGTAGCGATCGGCGTACTCCTCGAGCAGGCGTGTCGCTGAGCCGATGCAGGCACGATCGTCGAGGAGGACGCCGAGTGTCGCCGCGTGCACGACGCGCTCGGCGAGCCAGAGCTGATACCAGTATGGGCGGAATCGGTCGTGCAGCTCACCGGTGACCTCGAGTCCGCAGCGCACGCAGCGATGCCGCGCGTCGAGCGGATCGAAGCCGAGATAGGTGCCGTCGCGCGGGCAGCGTCCGCCCGTGCGCGAGAGCAGCGCCTTCTCGGCTGGGATCTCGACGCGACCCTCGAGCAGCGGCGCGAGCTCGGTGCGCAGTCCACCGGCGAGTGGAGCGAGCGGACCGGTGATCACACCGCGCCGCACCGCGAGGCCGGCCGCATCCAGCAAGAGACTCACCGCGTGGCGCCTCGCGGTGCGAGCGACCAGTCGTGCACGTGCACGAGCTCTCCACGCAGATCCATGCTCGCGCCGCGCACACGCCGAGACACGCCCTGCACGCCGCGCGCGTGATACAACCACGTCGCCGGCGCGAGGCTGTCGAGAGCCGCCTGCACCGCGATCCACGCCTCGCGCTGCTCGGCGCCAGGCGGCGCTTCGGTGGCCGCGCGGAGGAGCGCGTCGAGCGCCGGCGTGTGGAACCCCGTGTAGTCGAGCGTGCCGCCCCGCTGCCGCGAGTCGAACAGCGCGCTCACGTACGAGAACGACAGGTCACCGGGCACGCCCGCGATCAAGAAGTCGAATCGCTTGTCTCTCGCGCGCGCGGTGGTGAGAAAGGTGCCCATCTCCGTCTGCCGAACTCGCACGCCGATTCCACGAGCGGCGAGATCGCTCTGGATGAGCTGCTCGGCCACGTTGTCGCCGCTGCCGACGGTGAGAAGCTCGACGTCGAGCGTCTGGCCGCCACGATGGCGACGCTGATCGCTGCCGCGCGCCCAACCGGCCGCGTCGAGCAGCGAGTCGGCGGCGCGCGGGTCGATCATCTTCGCCGGACGCCACGCGAGCGGACTCTCGGGCGGCACAAGACTCGGCGAGGGCGCGCCGAAGCCACCGATGGCGACATCGACGATGCGCTGTCGGTCGAGCGAGTACGCGACCGCGCGGCGCACGCGCGCATCGTCGAACGGCGGGCGCGTCGTGTTGAAGAAGAGCGCCGTGCCGAACAGCACCGGATACGTCAGCACCTCGAGCGTGCGATCGCGTCGCGCGAGCGGAACCATGAGCGGAGAGATGCCCGCCATGTCCAGCTCGCCGCTCGCGAGCCCCGCGAACTTCGTCGTCGCTTCGTCGACGACGGCGATGGTCACGCCGCGGAGCAGCGGTGGTCCGCCCAGCGTGACCGGAAAGCGATCGTTGCGCGCGAAGCTCCAGCGAGCCCCGCGCCGACGGTTGGCGAAGCGGAACGGCCCATTGCCGATGGGCGCGTCGTTGAATGGCGCGGAGCGGAGCGCGCCGCGCGGCGTGCCGCCGAGCAGGTGTGACGGGACGAGGGGCAGCTCGGCGAGATAGGGCGGTAGGTCGGCGAGCGGGCGCGAGAAGCGGAGCACGAGCGTGGTGTCGTCCACCGCGATCGCGGTGTCGAGCGACGCGAGCTCCGAGGCGCGCGGATAGCCCGTCGCCGGATCCTTCGCGGCGAGGAAGGTGAAGACCGCATCGCGAGCGGTCGTACGCACGCCGTCGTGCCACAGAAGATCGGGCGCGAGGGTCAGCTCCAGTGTGCGACGGTCGTCGGCGACTCGCCATCGGCGCGCGAGATAGGGCTGCTGTGCGAGCACCGAGTCGTAGCGCGTGAGCGTGACGAACAGTGCGTAGCGCTGGAGCTGGCGCGAGAGTGGATGCGTCGTGACGAGCGGGTTCGCCGATTCCAGGTCCGCACCGGAGGCGAGCACGAGAACGTCGTCCGGGCGCTGCGGCGCGATGCACGCGCCGCACAGAGTAGCCAGGAGCGCCACGCACGTTGACGCGCGTCGCGGAGCGTGCGATATCACCGCGTGCGCTCCCCCGCCCTCTTTCGCGCGCTCGTGCGCACGACGCTGCTGTACTGGTGCGTGCTGTCGCTCACCTTCGCGCTCCTTCGTCTCGCACCGGGCGACCCGGCCACCTTTCTGCTTCCGCCGGGCGCCACCGCCGCCGACGCGACGCGGCTCCGACTCGAGCTCGGTCTCGACCGCCCCGTCGGGGTTCAATATGCACGCTGGCTGACGGCGACGCTGCGCGGGGATCTCGGTGCGAGCTTCACCGACCGTCGGCCCGTGACCGCGGTGATCGCCGACGCACTGCCGGTGTCGGTCGGACTCGGGGCTCTCTCCCTCGTGCTGTCCTTCGCGGTTGGGATCGCGGTCGGTGTCGTTCAAGCCGCGCGGCGCGGAAGCATCGCCGACCATCTGCTGACCGGCGCATCGGTGGTGCTCGCGGCGGCGCCGGCGTACTGGCTGGGGCTCGGCGCGATCGCGTGCTTCACCTATCTCGCCTCGTCGCTCAGCATGCCGATGTGGATGCGACTGCCCGCTGTGGGGATGACGACGCCCGGCGCCGAGCTGACCGGGCTCGCGCATCTCGCCGACCTCGCGCGGCATTCCATCCTTCCCGTCACGCTGCTCGCCGCGATCGGCGCGGCCGGTGTCGCGCGCTACACGCGCACGAGCGCGCTCGACGCGATCGGCGCCGATTGGGTTCGCACCGCGCGAGCGAAGGGACTGGCCGAGCGGACCGTGCTTCGGCGGCATCTGTTGGCGAATCTCCGTGCGCCGCTGGTGACGTTGTTCGCGCTCGCGCTACCTGGCACGGTGGCCGGCTCGGTGTTCGTCGAGACGATCTTCGGCTGGCCCGGGATGGGGCGGTTGATGGTCACGGCGATCGTCGGGCGAGACTACCCGGTGGTGCTGGGATGCGCGGCCGCGTACGCGGCGGTGGTGATCGTCGCCAATCTCGTCGCTGAGTCGCTGCTGCCGTGGGCGGATCCGCGGATTGGCGGATGAAGGCGGTCATGGTGGGTGCGCACTCGCGCGCGGGAATGCTCGGCGCGCTGCTGCTCGGCGCGATCGCGCTCGGCGTGATCGTCGTTCCGCTCGTCGCCGCGCGCGATCCCCTGGTCATCCAGGACGTGCTCGCGCGGCGGTTGGTGCCGCCGTTCGGTCGTGATTCGTCGGGGGCGTGGCATCTTCTCGGCACCGATCGGTTCGGCCGGGATCTCTTCGTGCGCATGATGCTCGCCGGCCGGCTCTCGCTGCTGGTTGGCGTGCTCGGCGCCGGACTCTCGGGCGCGCTGGGTACGCTGCTCGGCGCGGTCGCGGGGTGGCGAGCCGGGCGCGTGCTGGATCGAGCCATTCTCGCGATCGCGGATGTGCTGCTCGCGCTTCCGCGTCTCGTGCTGCTGCTCGTCGGTGTCGCGCTCTGGCAGCCGGGCATCACGACGATCCTCGCGGTGCTCGTGGCGACGGGCTGGATGGGCGTCGCGCGGCTCGTGCGTGCCGAGGTGCGCGCCGTGCGCGAGCGACCGTTCGTTCCCGCCGCGACGGCGCTCGGCGCGACGCAGACGCGGGTGCTGCTCGCCCACGTGCTGCCGAACGCCGTGGGTCCGGCAATCGTCGCGACGACGCTGGGCGTCGGCAACGCGATCCTGCTCGAGAGCGGTCTGTCGTTTCTCGGCCTCGGCATCCAACCGCCCGCGCCGAGCTGGGGCAACATGATCGCCGGTGGTCGTGACCTGCTCGTCGTGGCGCCGTGGGTCTCGCTCGCGCCGGGGATCGCGCTGGTCGTCACCGTCCTGGCGACGACGGTGCTCGGCGACGCATTCAGGGACCGACTGGCGGGAGAGCACAGCGGGTGAGAGAGGGGTCTGACCCCTGGTTGGTCACGAGCGCGCGAGAATGGTGACGATGGCGCCGGGACTCGCGATAAAGGAGATGGTGGCATCGTGCACCTCGAGCGGCGCGAGCAGCGTCTCGTCCAGACGCGCCAGGTGCGCCTCTGCGACAGCGCCTCTCAGACGCCACGTGCCGCGCACCTCGCGGTCGCGGCGATTCACGCAGCGGAGCGCGATCCAGCCCGGCTCTCGCGCCGGCATTGCCGCGCTGAAGGCGAGACCTTCGCCGTCCAGCTCCAACCCGGCGGCGAAGTGCGGCGCGTCGAGGTTCGAGCGCAGCGTCTCGCCGATGAGCGGGAGCAACACGTCGTCCGCCATCCGTTCGACGGCGTCGCGCTGGATGTCGGAATCGGGGCCGTGAAGCGAGAGCGCGAACCGCGCCGAGTACGGGCCGATCGACTGCGCGAGCGGCGTCTCCGCGGGCCAGCCGGCGTGACCGGGACGCTCGGGAAGGTCACGTCGTGAGAGCGCGCCGACGGCGCGAACGAGCGTGACGGAGACGGAGCCATCGGCGAAACTCTCGTACTCGGCCAGCCCGTCCGAGAACAACGAGGCGCCGGCGTTGCCGGTGTAGCGCGAGACGTAGCGGTGTAGCGGCGCCGTGGGCACGACGTGCTCCATGCGCGCATCCACCTCGCCGATGCAGAGCGGCTCTCTCCGAATCGGATGAAATGCAGCGTCCGCGATGGTCGACGCTCCCGCGAGACCGGTGGCGACGCGGAGCCGCAGCCGGTGATCCGGCGCATCATTGCGTCCGTCGACATGCACGCGCACGAAGGGCGCGTCGGCATCGAGCACGAGTGACACGCGGCACTCCACGGCCGCGGAGGCTGGCGCACTACGACGATACTCGAGGACGATCTCGCCGCGGATCGGACCGCCGTGCACGACCTCGAGACGATGAATCTCCGGTGGTGGGAGCGTCGCGCGGATTGCGGGCGTGTACAGATCGCCGGCATCGACCGCATTCTCGAGACTGATCGCGCGCTCGACCACGCGCCCAGTGGTGAGGTCGGCGATGCGAACGCTGCCATCGTCTGCGATCTCGACGCGGAGCCGTCCGTTGTCGAGCGCGCGGTCGCTCACCGCGACCGAGTTCGGCACGTCGGCGACATCACCAGCGCGCAGCTCGCCCTGACCGAACGTCTCGAGCCCATGGCCCGCGATGGGTGGCATCCACCCGACCGCGCGCGCCGTCGCCACGAGGTCGGCGTCGGGGTAGTCTCGCTGGGACTCGGTCAGCGCGACGCGCTCGCCCTGCTCGAGCAACTGCAGCGTCATCCCATTCACGCTCCACTGCGGCACCTGGCGTCGCGTGCCCTGCCGGCTCGCCGACCCCGGACCGACCGCGACGTCGGCGATGGTCGCGTCGAGCGCCAGCTCCACCACGCCCCCGCGTGGACGCGGCGCACGATTCCGCACGAGCACGACGGGGCGCCACAGTGCCTGCGCGCGTCGCGCACGCTCGGCGTCATGCGCCAGCAGGACATGCAGCGCCTCCTCGCGCAGCCCCTCGGCACGATCAGCGACGTCGGCATGCCGCGCATCGAGCGCGCTCGCCACGAGATCGATCGACGTGCCGCACAGCGTGTCGTGCGGATGCCCCTCGAGCAATGCGCGCCATGCGGCGAGGAGCGTCGCGCGAGCCGACGCGTCTCCTCCGCGCGGCGCGAGCGCGAGCCAGGGCTCCACGTCGCGCACGAGCGTCCGTTCCAGCGTCGCATTCGCGCGCTTCTGCGACGCGCGCGTGCCGAGGGTGCCCGACAACGTCCAGCTGTGACCGTAGGAGTCGCGCAGCTCCCCTTCGACGAGTGGAAGCGCGACGCCGCGAGCAGCCGCCGTCACTGCCCGGCCAAAGTCGTCCAGGGTGCTGGACCCGACAATCACGGGCGCCGCGGCCGACGCGAGCAGCTCGACCGCCCGGCGTTGATGCCGCTGCCGCGCGTGATGATCAGCGCCATTGGGCAGCAGCGCGACACCGAGCGTCGCGCGAGGACGAAGCACTGCCTCGAGCCTGCGCCATCGATCGATCGCCTCGGCCGAGTCGACCGGCAGCGAGCTCCCGAGCTCGTAGCCATCCGGCGCGAGATGGTAGAGGAGCACCTGGGCGCCGGCTCTGCTCCGCCAGCGCACCGCGTCGCCGGCTGGCCAGCGCGCCCCACCGTAGCCGCGCCATCCGATCACGACGTCGCATCCGAAGCCGGCCGCGAGATCCGGCAAGATCGCGGGATGCCCGAACGCGTCCGGGCAGTACAGCACGGCTGGCGAGGTCGCGCCGTGACGGCGCATCGCGTCGCGACCGGCGAGCAGGTTGCGGACGAGTGCCTCTCCGCTCGGGATGAGGTTGTCGGCGAGCACGAACCACGGGCCGGCCTCGAGCCGCCGATCGCGCAGCAGCGCGGCGATCTCCGCAGCGCGCTCGGGTCGAACGGCCAGGTAGTCGTCGACCACGATCGTCTGACCGTCGAGCAGGAAGCTCTCGCCCTCACGCGGCGGATCGTCGAGCAGTTCGTCGACCAGCGCGACCAACCGCTGCCGGAACCGGCCCGCGCCGCGATACCATTCGCGGTCCCAGTGCGTGTGCGCCACGACCAACACCCGGAGTGGGAGCGTCATGGGCCGGAGTGTGCCCCCGCGCCGATCCAGGCACAAGCGCCCGAACGCCAGCGCGGGGCGGACCGGTAGGTCCGCCCCGCGCGACGCCTCGCAGACCTTCGCGTCAGGCGACTGGTCGGCGGCCCGTGATGAGACGGTAGACGATCACGATCAGCGCGAGAACGAGCAGGAGGTGGATCAGCCCACCGGCCACGTGGAAGGCGAAGAAGCCGAGGGCCCACAGAACGAACAGGACGATCGCGAGTGTGAAGAGCATGGCGTGCATCCTCGGTTGAATGGGTGAGTTTCGATTCCAGGCTCAGGCAAAGCAACGATCGTACCGAACGCTGCGCTAAGTCCGAGCAACCCCGTTCGCCGGCTCCGGCGCTCGCGCGGCCCCGCCGACCGGAGCGAGAGCGTGCGTCTGTCTCGCGAGTAGAATCCTGGCCGCGCGAACGTCGTGTCCGACGTCGATCAGCAGGATCGCCAGATCGCCGACTCCCCAGAGCAGACCGGCGAGGACGATCAGCCGACTCGCTTCGCCAAGCAGCGTGGGGATGGCCGCGCTTCCCTGCGCCACGACGCCCGTGACGATCTCCGCCACGAGGAGAAGGCCGAGCACCACGCCCATGAGCTTGAACAGCTTCGAGAGGTAGCGCAGCCCGACGTACGGCTCGAGATCGCTCAGCCGGACGTCCGGGATCACCACTCCTTCCTTCTCCGGTGTGAGCACCTGGCCCAACCGGTCGATCGGACCCGCCGCTTTCGCAGGTGCCGTCGCATCCACTGCCCGCCGATGTTCTGTCATGATCCTCCTCCGGATCCGATCCAGCGGGCACGATAGCCCCGCGTGTCGATGTGAATGAAAGGTCCGTGCCCGGGCGCTGCCGGATAGACCCCCGCCCCCCCGACGAGCTCGGGATGCGCGGCCTCGACCCTGTCTACGGCCTGACTCACGACCCGGGCATCCCCGATGTCGATTCGGTGGTCATGGTTGAGGTCGTCCATGACGCCGTCTCCGTTGCTGTCGATGAAGATGTCCGCCGCGTCGCCGTACATGTGCCGGCTGAGTCCGGCTCGCCCCGACGGGTCGCCACCCGCCTTGTTGTACTGCGGCGTGCGGAAGCCGCTCATCACTCGCACGCCCCGCACGTCGATGCCTCGCCGCTGCAGGTCGGCCAGAACCAGCTCCAGCTTGTCCACGTTGCGCATCTCGAGCACGAGGAACTTGGGCCACACCGACGCCTGATCGTGGGTGAGGAAATCCCGCAGCTTGAAGTGCTCGGACACGCGCGTGTCGGCGTTCTGCTGGGTGACCTCGATGAATCCGGGCGGCGGCCGGTACCGGTCCGGCGGCGCCTTGCTCGGAGTGGATACGCGGCCCTTCTCGCCAGGCCAGTTGCCCACGAAGTACAGACCGACGCGGCCGTTCCGCTTGTCGCTGAGCGGACGCATGCTGATCAGGCTGAAATCCGCGATCGGCTTGATGGCGTTGCCCACGGCGACGGCCATCCGCCAGATGCCCGCCCTGGGTGCCTCGGTGCTCCGTGCGTTCTGCGCTTCTTCGGCGCGGAGCTCCGCGCCCTCGGGCAGCGACTCGGCGTCGAGCGGCGCACCGGCCGGCTTGATCTGCACCCGCAGCTTCCCGCTCGCGCCGCGCAGCTCTCCCGACAGCGCGGAGAGCGAGGCGTCGGTGAGATACGCCGCGTTGGGCGCGTCGGAGCTGGTGAGAGCGCTCGTCATCGCTGCCATCGCGCTCGGGCCTGGGCGGTCGTCGTCGTCCGTCGTCGCCACATCGACGATGGACCACGTCCAGCCGATCATCAGCGCCGCGACGAGCACACCACCGGCGAGGTCGAGCCAGCGCTCGGTGCGCGGCGACATGCCGGCGCGGTGCCATCGGCTCGCCGGACGCTCGGGAAGGCTCAGCGCTTTCTCGGCGGCGTGCAGCAGCTCGTCGAGCAGGCCGGTTGACCCGTCGTGGGCGCCAGTTGAACTTGCGTCGCGCGCGACCTCCCTCACTCGACTCTCCGAATGCAATCGCTTCTCGACCTTTTCCATCAGCTGACGAACGTCCGCGAGCTGGTCCGTGTGGGCGGGTACGTCGGATTGACGGCCATCATCTTCGCCGAGACCGGGTTGCTGGTCGGATTCTTTCTTCCCGGAGACTCACTCATCGTCACCGCCGGGTTGCTGTCGGCGCAGCCGCAGTTCGGGCTCAACGTCTACCTCCTGGGAGCGCTGCTCACCGTGGCGGCGATCGTCGGCAACACGCTCGGGTACGCGATCGGCCGAGCGACCGGCCCGCGCCTCTTCACGCGCGACGATTCACTCCTGTTCAAGAAGAAGCATCTGTACCGTGCCCAAGAGTTCTACCGCAAACATGGCGGCAAGACTCTGATCATTGCGCGTTTCATGCCCATCGTCCGGACCTTCGTGCCGGTGGTGGCAGGATTGGCTCAGATGCCGATCGGGGCCTACACGGCCTATAACGTGCTGGGGGCGGTCGCGTGGATCTGGTCGATGCTGTTCATCGGCCATTTCCTCGGACGCATGGTCCCCGGCATCGACAAGCACATCGAGCCGATGATCCTCATCATCATCTTCCTGTCGCTGCTTCCGGCGTTGATCTCCTGGTACCGCGAGCGGCGCAAGTCGGCCGCGGCGCCAACCGTGGTACACGATCCCTGAACCAACCGGAGAGAAAGTCATGGCCCACACACTCCCGCCCCTTCCCTATCCGCCCGCCGCGCTCGAGCCGCACATCGACGCGCAGACGATGGAGATCCACCATGGGAAGCATCACAACGCTTACGTCACGAACCTGAACGCGGCGCTCGAGAAGGCGCCGGAGCTCGCCGGCAAGTCGCTCGACGAGCTGCTGCGCAACCTGGCGAGCGTGCCGGAAGCGGTCCGCACCGCCGTGCGCAACAACGGCGGCGGACACTGGAACCACTCGCAGTTCTGGCCGTCGATGAGCCCGAACGGAGGCGGCGCGCCGAGCGGCAAGCTGGCCGAGGCGATCAACAGCGCGTTCGGCGACTTCGAGAAGTTCAAGGAGGCGTTCAACGCCGCGGGCGTCGGCCGGTTCGGCTCGGGCTGGGTGTGGCTGGTGAATGAAGGAGGCAAGCTCGCGATCACGAGCACGCCGAACCAGGACAACCCGCTCATGGACGGCAAGCCTGCCCCGATCCTCGGCAACGACGTGTGGGAGCACGCCTACTACCTCAAATACCAGAACCGCCGCCCGGATTATCTGAAGGCGTGGTGGAACACGGTGAACTGGGGCGAGGTGGAGAAGCGGTTCAACGGTTGAGGCGCGCGGAGCGCGCCTCAACCGTGATCGGTTTTCGGTGATCGGTGAACGGTGACGGCCTCGGGAAGCAGGAGCTTCCCGAGGCCGTCGCGTTTCTCCGATCACCGATCACCGATCACCGATCACCGATCACCGATCACCGATCACCGATCACTTCCGTTCAAGGCACCGCCGCCGCCTTCGGCTCGATCCTCACCGCCCAGAGCCCGCTGTTCATGTCGTTCACATAGGCGAGACCGTTCTTCCGGTTCACGACCACGCCCCACGTCATCGGCGCGTTCGGAGTCTTGCCCCGCGGGTCGGACGGGATCAGCTCACCGATCTCTCGCCCCTGCGCCTTCAGATCGCCGCGCAGCTCACCGGTCAGGTCGAACACCTTGAAGCCGGCGTTGTACGCGCCGAGGTAGAGCGTGTCGCCGGCCACCCAGACATTGTGCACACCGCCGTACTCCGGCTCGTACCACGCGACCGACTTCGGGTGCTCGATGTCCTTCACGTCCAGCACCTGCAGCCGCCCATGCGCGCGTGAGATCGCGCCCGAGTACAACTTCTCGGCCGCGTCGTTGCCGAACACTTCGTCGGCGACGATCACGTAGTCCTTGTAGCGCCACGCCGTGTGCGTGCCACGGATGAACCCCTTCCCGCCTTCGGCCTCCACGTCCTTGTAGAGCGCGTCGAGGTCGTACTTGTACTGCGACACGAGCTTCGGATTGGACGGCGTTCCGCCCTTGATCCCGTTGCCGACGTCGAGGATGATCAGGCCGTCGTTCCACCAGGAGCCGTAGAGCAGACCGTTCTGCACGTCGATGTCGTGCAGCATGCGCCCCGCCTCGGAGCGCGGGGGCGCCCACGTCGCAACCTGCTTCGGGTGCACGGGGTCGCTGATGTCGATGATGTGCAGCGCGCCGGTGCCGTCGTTGGTGAGATAGACGTGCGTGCCGTACTTCGCCTGGCTGTGGATGAACGCCGAGTGCACGCCCGACGTGACACCCTCGGTGAACTCACTGATCTGCTTCGGGTGCAGCGGGTCGTGGGTATCCGCGATCACGATGCCGTTCTTGCGGTCCGCGGCGCCCTCGCGCGTGATGACGAGATAGTTGCCGTCGGGCGTGGTCATCATGTCGTTGATGGACCGCGCGTTCAGCACGATCGAGTCGGCGACGACCGGCTTTGCCGGATCGGTGATGTCCACCGTGTAGACGCGGTCGCCGCCGAGGATCGTGCCGAGGTAGGCGACGTTGCCGTTCGGGTGGAGCCACACCTCGCTCGTCGAGAACGCGGTGCGCAGGAGCTGACCGACCACCTTGAGCGGGCGCTTCACGTCGCGATCCACCGCGTTCACGACGGCGTCCGCGCTGCGTGCGCCGAAGCTTGCCGTGACCTGATAGGCGCCGGGCCGATACGCCACGAACGCGCCATCCTCGTCGACCATGCCGTTGCCGGGCGCGAACAACCAGCTCGGCGTCAGTCCGGTGATCTCGCGACCGCGCGCATCGCGCGCCACCGCGCGCAGCTTCACCACGTCGCCGGTGCGCGCCTGCACGGTCGCAGGCTGCACCTCGACGCTCGCGATCGGTGTCGCCGGCACCTCCACCGTCCAGCTCTCCGCGGCCGCACCGGTGGACGCGGTGATCACCGCGCGTCCCGCTGCCTGCGCCGCGATAACTCCGTCGCCGCTCACGCGCACGACCGCGGGCAGACTGCTCGACCATCTCACCGGATCGGCGCGCCGATCGCTCGCCTTGGAGAACACGGTCGCGCCGACGCGCACGCGCTGCCCGATCGCCATCCGCTTCACTTCCGGCGCGATCGCGATGCGTGCGGCGGGCCCGGGCAGCATCGACACCTCGAACCGCTGCACGACCGGACGCTCGCCCGGAATCAGCGCCACGACGGCGACGGGCAGCGTGCCGACGGCACCCGCGCGCAGCAAACCAGTCGAGTCCACCGAGCCCTCGAACCGTCCGCCGACGCTATGAAAGCTGATCCGCGCATTGGGCACCGGCTGTCCCGACGAATTCACCAGCCGAGCACCGAGCCGGAGTGAATCGCCCGCGACGACGCTGCGATTGGTCGGGGTGATGACGAGGCGGGGGGCGCTCTGCGCGAGGGCGGGCACGCTCGCGGCGAGGCAGAGCGCGATGGCGAGAACCGACGTGCGCCGGCTTGTCGGTTTGCGGCTCTTCGGCCGACGTCGCTCGGTTCGTGCGTCCCGAGGCAGGCCGACGAGCCGACGAGCCGAAATACTGACCAACGCGGAAATCATTGTGCCGCCTCCCCCTCGAGATACGTGTACCCTTCGAGTCCGGCGACGTAGTCCGCGATGAACGCGTTCGCCTCGGTGCGGCTCAGATGCTTCACCTGGGTCACCTTGCGGCGGAACGTCTGCAGCAGGTCGGTCGCGCGGAACTGCACGTAGTTGAGCACCTCGGTCACCGTGTCGCCGTGCACGAGATCGGTGATCTCATAGCCGTTGCCGGCGAGGCGAATGTGCACCGCGTTCGTGTCGCCGAACAGGTTGTGCAGATCGCCCAGGATCTCCTGGTACGCGCCCGTGAGGAAGACACCGAGCATGTACGGCTCGCCGTCGCGCCACTCGTGGAGCTCGAGTGACGGGCTCCCCTCCTTCTCCCCGACGAAGCGATCGATCTTGCCGTCGGAGTCGCACGTGATGTCCTGCAGCGTGCCGCGACGCGTCGGTTCCTCGTTCAACCGATGGATGGGCATGATCGGGAAGAGCTGGTCGATCGCCCAGCTGTCCGGCAGCGACTGGAAGAGCGAGAAGTTGCAGAAGTAGCGGTCCACCATCGTCGCGTCGAGATCGGCGAGGATGTCGTCGTACTGTTCGCGGTCCTGCTGTACGATCCGAAAGATCGCGTTCATCGTCGCGTGGTACATCTGCTCGGCGATCGCACGGCCGCGCAGGGTGAGCACTCCGCTGGCGAAGAGCTGCTGCGCGCGCTCCTTGTCGAACGTGACGTCGTGGAAGACTTCCTTCACGCGCCGCTTGTTGACCTTCTTGCCCGACATCGCCTGATGGTCTTCCCACATCTCGTGCAGCACCGCGTGGTCGTCATCGCTCAGTTCGGGCACTGGCACCTCGACCACCGACTCGACGTCGATCACCTTGAGCAGGAGCAGCGCGTGGTGCGCGGTGAGCGCGCGTCCGGACTCGCTGATCACGTGCGGCATCGGCAGCTCGAGCTCGCGGCATGCCTCGGCCAACGTGTAGATCACGTCGTTGGCGTACTCCTGCAGCGAGTAGTTCACGCTCGCGTTCGACGTCGAGTTCGTGCCATCGTAGTCGACGCCCAGCCCACCGCCCACGTCCACGTGGGTGACGTCGACGCCGAGTGCACGGAGCTCGGCGTAGAAGCGCGCGACCTCCTGCAAGCCGGCTTTGATGTACCGGATGTCGGTGATCTGCGAGCCGAGGTGGAAGTGGATCAGCTTCACGATGTCGAGCCGGCCGGCGGCGCGCAGCTTGTCCACCGCCTGCATGAGCTGAGCGGCGTTGAGCCCGAACTTCGACTTCTCGCCCCCGCTCTCCTTCCAGCGGCCGTAGCCAGTCGACGCGAGCTTGATGCGAATGCCGGCCGTGGGATTGACACCCAGTTCATCCGCGACCGAGAGCAGCACGTCGATCTCGCTGAGCTGCTCGATGACGATGAAGACCTGATGGCCGAGCTTCTGCCCCATCAGGGCGAGGCGCATGAACTCCTCGTCCTTGTAGCCGTTGCAGACGATGAGGTGCTCGGTGCTTTCGGAGAGGCCGAGCACCGCCTGCAGCTCCGGCTTGGAGCCGCACTCCAGGCCGACGCCGTGCTTGTTGCCGAACTGCACGATCTCTTCGACGACGTGGCGCTGCTGATTGACCTTGATCGGATACACGGTGGTGTACTGTCCCGTGTACTCGTACTCACGGATCGCGTTCTGGAACCGCTCGCTCAACGCCTCGATGCGCGAGCGGAGGATGTCGGAGAAGCGGAGCAGCACCGGCAGGGCGACGCCCTGCTCCTCGAGGTCGTTGGCGAGCTCGTGCAGACTGAGCTGGCGCTCAGGATGCTCCTTGTCGGGGCGCACGACCACGTGGCCGCGCGCATCGATGTCGAAGAAGCCGGCGCCCCAGCCGTCGATGTTGTAGAGCGCGCGCGCTTTCTCGACGCTCCAGCCGGTCGCCGGCTCGGACGCGGAGGTGGTCTCGATCGTCTCAGTGGCCATCCACAAAAACTAACGAACTGCAAGGGGGAGGACACGGGCTGGGTTGGGACAAGAGTGGTAGGCTGGCTCACCTGCATCGATGGGCGACCGGCCGGACGATGGCCCAGCGACGAACCCTCGTCGGCGGCATCCCGCCGGCCGTCAGGAGCGAACGCCGCGCGCGTCGGTGGCTCGAGTTTCACCGGAGTGCCGTGCGCTGCGACCCGAAGGCCCGCCATGCGTAGGCGCGGGCCGAAGCGCATCGCCGTCGCATACGGCGCGATCCCCGGAGACGATGTCCAGCAAGCACTGCGCGATGGACTTCGCGCGCGACATGCGGCCGGACGGCTGCGCGTTTCGTGCACTCACGCTCGTCGAAGCGTGCGCGCGCGAATGCCCTCGGAGCTGAGCAGGCGATGGCTGCCCGAGCTGTCACGGCTCGAGCCGACCTCTGACGAAGGCGTCGCGGATGTCGTCAAGTGCACTGCTGACTGCTGCGCAGTTTGCACCCGATGCGAATTCTCATCTCGACGCTGCCCCTGGGGCCTCAGGCCACACCTCCAGGATATCGATCCAACCGCCGAGCGAGTTCCAGCCACTCCAGCCGTTGCTCGGCGCTGTTTGCCACATCTGCCAAACGGCGCCGTCGCCCCCACGCGCAAAGATCTCCATGCGGCCGTCGTCGTTCGAAGCGACTTTGAGCAAGTCGATCCAGCCGCCGAGTGAGTACCAACCACTCCAGCCGTTGCTGGGCGCCGTCTGCCACATGTGCCAGACCGCGCCGTCGCCGCCGCGCGCAAAGATCTCGAGCCGGCCATCCGCATTTCTGCCGAGATCCAGCATATCGATCCAACCACCCATCGAGTACCAACCGCTCCAGCCGTTACTGGGCGCTGTCTGCCACATGTGCCAGAGCGCACCGTCGCCCCCACGCGCAAAGATCTCGAGCCGGCCGTCGGCGTTTCGGGCTACGTCGAGCCTGTCGATCCAACCGCCGAATGAGTACCAGCCGCTCCAACTTCCCCCTGGCGTCTCTTCCCAGTTGTGCCAGACGGCGCCATCGCCGCCGCGCGCGAAGATCTCGAGGCGCCCGTCCTCATTGGTCGCGACTTTGATCAGGTCGATCCAGCCGCCGAGCGAGTACCAGTCACTCCAGCCGTTGTTGGGAGCGGTCTGCCACCTATGCCATAGGGCACCGTCGCCGCCACGTGCACAGACATGGATCCTGACGCCCGTCTGGGACGCGATAACCGTCGTTGGCACCCTGAGCCACGCTTCGTGCGTGATCGCCCGCATAGACGGTTCGTCGATTATGCCGATGGTGTCCCACGTGAACATTGCGTAGGCCGGCGCGTTGCCGTCTACGCCCGGTGGCACCGAGACGCCCAACTGCTGCGCCAGCCACGAGGTGCTCCCGTAACCACAGAGCGCGACGCTGTGATCCTCATTCGCGTCGGCATGAAATCCTGTCCCGAACCAGCCATTGTGTCGCTGATAAGCGGTTTGGATCTGGTCCGCTGCGACACCGAGCTTCACTGGACCTTGTGAAATCGCATCCTTTAGGATGCTAGAGTTGGTCCAATCCACTGACAACTTGCCGCCATCGTCGTAGATCTGGCTTCCCTGATTGAAGCCGTCATTCACCATCCAGTCGAGCACCTGGTTGATATAGGCGCCTTCGAGAACCCCGTGGCGCGTCGCCCAGTTGATGACTTCGCCATCCGAGATGAAGATCTCGGGCTGATAGCAGGCCTTCGCAAAGGCTTCCTCCGCCGACACGCAGTCGCCGTGCACGTCATTGCCCCACATCGAAAGCTGAGGTGGAACGATGATGTATTCGGGCGGTGCGCCCAACCGGGCATCGGCGACATAAGGCCTCGCCGTCGCCAAGACGGATCGCGGACTTGGCAAGGCTCCACGCTTCGGAGCATCAATTGTATCCGGCATCGCGTCTTACTCCTCTCGACAGGTTGGCAAAGCCGAGCCATCTACGTCTCGAGCGGCTTTCCTCGTTCCCGGGATCAGCCCGCTCGCGCTCATCATCTAGTGGACGGATCTCAGTTCCGCGGTGGCGTACCGGGGTTTCCCAGATAGCCTCCGTCGGTCTTCTGGGAACTGGCGTTGCTCTTGGAGGGCGGAGCTGGCGCACCGGGGTTTCCCACGTAGCCCTGGCCGCGCTGCGGGCCGGCGCCAGGACCGCCTGCGGGCTGCGGTGGCGCAGCCGCGGCGCCCATGCCGCCCGCGCCGCGCTGCGAGCTGGCCGCAGCGCTGCCGGCGGGCGGAGGTGGCGCACCGGGAGTTCCCACGTAGCCCGCCGAACCTGTCTTGTCACCCATCGCTGTTCCTCCTGTCCGAGTAGCTGACTGTTGAGATTCTTCCGGAGCGTATGACTCTGAGTTCGCCTCATCGGCAGCCATCGCCATTGGGTCTGACTTTTCGGGCTCGAAGGGTTTGGCGTCGCTCAGTACGCTTCGAGGGGTCGGAAACGCACCCCGTTTCGGAGTGGGAGTGTCGTTGTTCTTCTTTGCCATCGCTCTCCCTCCTCAGTCTCGAGCCCTGAAACCGGCGCAGCCGAGGATACCGGCCTCGCCAACCAGAGCGGACGAAATCGCTGCCACCGTTTGCCGAGTGGGAAACCGTCGCACCTCACCCCTGAGAAGTCGCGGCACATTCAGGAAGAGAATCCGACTTGTCGGCAAACGCACACCCTGGAGTGGTTGCGCAATAGTGAGCGCCGTCGGCGCGCCGCGACATGGATCGAATGGCACGAATGCGGTCCCCTACTGGATCCAGTACCTTCGCGTGCGGCTATTCGAATGCGGGCCGAAGAAAGCAAAACGCTCCCCGCAATGCGGGGAGCGCTCTGGTGAACTGGACCGTCACACCTGGGCCAGTACCGGAATCAAACGATCTGTGCCGACACGCCCGCGACTGTGCGCCGAAGCCGAGCCGCTGCCTCGCCGCGACGGCTCACGTGCAGCTTCTCGAGGATGCGATGCACGTGGTTCTTCACCGTTGATACTCCGATCTGAAGGCGGTGCGCGATCTCCTTGTTCGACAGCCCCTCGTCGACAAACTTAAGGATCTGTCGCTCTCGGCTCGTGAGCTGCGCGTCGTCGGCTACGACTTCACGAGAGCCCGCGAGTGCTGCTAAACGACGGAACATGGTGCCGGCCGTGCGAGCTGTGCACAGCAGTTCGCCCCGCGCGGCGCGCTCGAGTGCGTCGAACAGGTCGTCGATCGACGCGTCTCGCGACACAAAACCGGCGATTCCCGCCTCCGCATACGCCAGCACGTCTTCGTCGTTGTCACCGGCTGCGAAGCCCAGTACCTGAGCCGAAGGAGAAGTCGTAGCAATCTGCCGCAGCACGTGGGGACGAGCTGGCGAGCCCACGTCGAGCAGCACGAGCGTGGGCCTGAAGTCGCGAAGCAAGATGAGCGCGTCCTCCGCCGAAGCCGCCGTGCGGACGGCTGTAACCTGTGGACGCTGGCCGAGGAGCATCGCTAATCCGTCGCGCAACAGACGGACCGGGCTCACAATGAGGAACTGCATCGCATCATCCCTCGACTCGCATGAGCTCGCGCCCGCGTCCCACTGAGCGCACCCAGCAGATTTGCGACCGAAGACCTTCGATAGTATCGACGTTCGGGTGTGGGGCCCACCGAGACGGCGGGAGCGACCTGCGAATACGCGATCCGCGCCGTCGGTTGCCCAGGCGGCACTTGCCCCACGCAGCCCAAGACCCGGAAGGGGGAACATCGCGCACACGTGCGCGCGCGATATGGTTGGCTGATCGCACCTTCTCGTCTGGGACGAGGCTTGCAGCAAATGTTGCTGTGGAGCGCACAGACGCCTCCGACAACAATGCCGAGCTTACGCGGCGGAGCCTTTCGGCGCGCGGTCGGCACACCGTCGTCGGTGAGCATTCCCGGCGAGTGGCTACACGAAGCAGTCGGTCGCTTAGTGCGCTGAACAGCACTTGCCTCACTCAGCGCCAAGATGGGGTGATGCTTGGAAGAACGCTAGGTTCTCTGCAACAGGAGTGCATGCGCGCATTCGCTCCCGCTGCCGCACGCACCACGATACGCGCAGACGTCCTTTCTAAGAATTTTCTTCTCGTTCAGCCGAGCAGCCGATCATGGGCTGGGCTGTGGACTGCGTCCTCGACCAGACCGCCGCGAGCGCGCCGTTCCCATTCGGAGCGTGATCGACCTGTTTTTCGCGCGAGCGCGTGCCGCTCGTTTCACGTGGGCACTTCCGCGACGATGATGTGGCGGCACTCAGGCCACTGCGCGAGCGGCACGGACGGCCCACCACCGTTCGATGACACCCAGACACCGCGTTCACGTCAATCGCGACGGTCAGGGCTGATCGGATAGAGAGCCGTCCACACCTCGGGATGGGCGGTCTGCCAATGCAGGACCAGTGATTCCGGCTCACACGACATTTCCGATCGGTCGCCGTCGCAGTCACGGAAACAGCACCTCCGTCCGCCACCCATCGCCCTCTCGCACGTACACGGCCCGCTCGTGCAGCCGGCTCGGCATGTTGTGCCAGAACTCGATCCGCGTCGGCACCAGTCGAAATCCGGACCAGTTGGGCGGTCGAGTCACCGGCCCGCCCGCGAACCTCGCTTCCACGTCTCGCAGCCGAGCCTCGAGATCTCCGGGGTGCGTCATCGGCCGACTCTGCAGCGAGGCCCATGCGCCGAGCTGACTCCCGCGCGCCCGAGAGGCGAAGTAGGCGTCCGCCTCCTCGGGGCTCACCGGCGTGACGCGACCCTCCACCCGGACCTGGCGCTCGAGCGGCTGCCAGTGGAAGCACATCGCGGCCTGGGGCTGCGCCAGCAGCTCCCGCCCCTTCCGGCTCTCGTAGTTGGTGTAGAACACGAAGCCGCGCTCGTCCACGCCCTTGAGCAGGAGGATGCGCACGGCGGGCTGCCCGTCCGCGCCGACGGTGCCGAGCGCGAACGCCGTCGGCTCGGGAAGACGCTCGGGCCCCACGTCGCGCGCCGCGGCGAGCAGCGCCGCGAACCGGTCGAACGGCTCGATCAGAGGTGCGGTGGCGGTCATTGGTCTGACGGGTGGAACGTAGGTGACACGACGTGCGGGAATGTACAGGACGCGCCGCAGTCGGTGAAACGACGCGGCGGCGCCGACGTACGAGCCGGCGCCAGGCTCGGCGTCTGGTCCGCCGCCGACGACTCGACTATTGTTGGCCCTCCCTTCGAGAAAGCTCCCCGCGCTCGGCGCGTTCCCGCCGTCGACGAGGAGGCACCCACCGAGGCATCGCATGCGTATCGCAATTCTCCCATGCCGCCGGCTCGCGCTCGCCGCCGTCGCGGTCATCGTCGCCGTTCACCCCGCCGCCGCGCAGCGGCCGGCGGCCGCATCGACGCTCGTCACGTCGGTGGAAGGCATCACTGAGCACCGGCTGAGCAATGGGCTCCGCGTCCTGCTCTTCCCCGACGAGTCCAAGCCGACGGTCACAGTCAACATCACCTACCTCGTCGGCTCGCGGCACGAAGGGTATGGTGAGACCGGCATGGCGCACCTGCTCGAGCACATGCTGTTCAAGGGCTCGACGAAGCATCGCAACATTCCGCAGGAGCTCACGGAGCACGGCTCTCGGCCCAACGGCACCACCTGGTACGATCGCACGAACTACTTCGAGACCGTACCCGCCACCGAGGTGAATCTCCTCTGGGCGCTCGACCTGGAAGCGGACCGGATGGTCAACAGCTTCGTGGCGAAGAAGGACCTCGAGAGCGAGTTCTCCGTCGTCCGCAACGAGTTCGAGCTCGGCGAGAACGATCCGGACCGCATCCTCGACGAGCGCGTCATGGCGACCGCGTATCTGTGGCACGGCTACGGTCGTTCGACCATCGGCTCGAAGGAGGACATCGAGAGCGTGCCCGTCGATCGGCTGCAGTCGTTCTACCGTCGCTACTATCAGCCCGACAACGCGGTGCTCGTCGTGGCGGGCAAGTTCGACGCGGGCAGGACGTTGCAGGAGATCGAACGGCGATTCGGCGCGATTCCGAAGCCCGTGCGCTCGCTCGACAAGGGCAACCTGCTCTACAAGACGTACACGGTGGAGCCGGTGCAGGACGGCGAGCGCTTCGTCGCGCTGCGGCGCGTGGGGGATGCGCCGCTCGTCACCGCGGCCTACCACGTGCCCGCCGGATCCGATTCGGACTTTCCCGCGGTCGACGTGCTCACTCTGGTGCTCGGCAACCGGCCGTCGGGCCGTCTGTACACGGCGCTCGTCGACACGAAGATCGCGGCGAACGTCTTTGCGAGCACCTATCAGCTCAAGGAGCCCGGCGTCCTGATCGTCACCGCCCAGCTCCGCAATGGCGGGCCGATCGACTCGGCCCGCGCGGTGCTGGAGCGCACGCTCGACGGGATGCAGACGAGCCCGATCACCGACGAGGAAGTGGCGCGCGCGAAGACCACGCTGCTGAAGGATCTCGACTTGCTGCTGCAGAACTCGGAGCGCGTCGGCTTTGCGCTCACCGAGTGGGCGGCCAAGGGAGATTGGCGGCTTCTGTTCCTGTATCGCGACAAGCTCGAGACGGTGAAGGCCGCCGACGTCCAGCGCGTCGCCGCGGCGTATCTCAAGCCCTCGAACCGCACCGTCGGCGTGTTCTATCCCACGCCGAAGCCCGACCGCTCCACCGTGCCCCCGCTCGCGTCGGTGGAGCAGATGGTGGCTGGCTACAAGGGGCGCGCCGTCGTTCAGGCAGGCGAGGCGTTCGACGCCTCGCCGTCGAACATCGACGCGCGCACGAAGCGGTCGCAGCTTCCGGGTGGCATGTACGTCACCCTCGTGCCCAAGCGAACGCGCGGCAGTGTGGTGCAGGCGTTGATCACGCTCCGCTACGGCGACTCGGTGTCGCTCACCAACAAGACCACGGCGGCGCGGCTGACGGGCGCGATGCTCTCGCGCGGCACGCTGGCGCTGACGCGGCAGCAGGTGCGCGATTCGCTCGACAAGCTGAAGGCGCGCGTGAACGTGGGTGGCGGCGGCAACACGGCCACCGCGAGCATCGAGACGACGCGCGAGAAGCTCCCCGCCGTGCTGTCGCTGGTCGCGAGCGAGCTGCGCACGCCTCGTCTCGAAGCGGCGGAGTTCGACAAGCTGAAGCAGGAGATGCTCGCGCAGCTCGAGGCCGGAAAGAGCGAGCCGCAGACGCTCGCGCTCACGACGCTCCAGCGGCGGATGAATCCGTACCCCAAGGGGCACCCACTCTACACGCAGACGCCGGAAGAGCAGATCGCCGAGATCGGCGCCGCGACGATCGAGCAGGTGCGGCAGTTCCACAAGGATTTCTACGGCGCGGCGGCGGGGGATCTCACCATCGTCGGCGACGTGAGCGCCGACTCGGTTTCGGCGCAGGCGCGCGCGCTGTTCGGAGACTGGAAAGCGCCGATCACTTTCTCGCGACTGGTCCGCTCGTCGCCGCCGGTCGACTCGGCGACGATCGTGACCGAGGCGCCGGACAAGGCGAACGCGTGGACGATCGCCGCGACGAACGTCGCCCTGCGTGACGACGATCCAGATTATCCCGCGCTCGCGATCGCCGACTTCATCCTCGGCGGCGGCATGATGAATTCGCGCCTGATGACGCGCCTGCGCCAACAGGAGGGATTGAGCTACGGCGCGGGTTCGCAGCTCTCGATTCAGGCGCTGGACCGCGCCGGCATCTTCCTCGCCTACGCGATCTACAATCCGCAGAACGTCGACAAGGTGACGACGGGCATTCGCGAGGAGCTGCAGAAGGCGCTCTCCACGGGCTTCTCCGCGAAGGAGATCGAAGCGGCGAAGCCAAGCCTCCTGCAGCAGCGCATGCAGTCCCGCGCGAGCGACCAGGAGCTCGTCGGCATCCTGACCTCGCGCCGCTTCGCCAACCGCACGATGGCCTACGACACGAAGTTCGAGGCCGCCGTGAACGCGCTCACACCCGAGCAGGTGAACGCCGCCGTGCGGAAATACCTCGATCCCGCCAAGCTGTCGCTGGCGCGGGCGGGCGATTTCAAGGGGAAGCCTGCGGTCAGGGCTGCGCCTTGAACTACGGTTGATCGGTGAGGCGGTTTATCGATGGGGCGGTTGGTCGAGGGAGCGGTTGATCGGATCAACCGCCGTATCAACCAACCGCCCTATCGACCAACCGTAGTTCCGACAACCGTAGTATCGATCAACCGTAGTATCGATCAACCGTGGGCTCCTCCCCCTACTCCTGCCCCCCGAGAACTCCTCCGAGGATCGCTCCGCCAATCCCGCCGAGCACACTCCCCTCCTGCACGCGCTTCCCGCCGGCGCGAGGCGACGCGGCGATGATCCGGTCGGCGAGACGCGAGAACGGCATCGTTTGCAGCAGCACCCGGCCCGGGCCGGTGAGCGTCGCGAAGAACAGGCCCTCGCCGCCGAACAGCGCGGTCTTGACGCCTGGCACCATCTGGATGTCGTAGCTCACCTGAAAGTCCATCGCGACGATGCAGCCCGTGTCGACACGGAGCGTCTCGCCTGGTTGCAGCGTCGTCTCCCAGATCGCACCCGATGCGTGCAGCACGGCCACGCCGTCGCCGCTGATGCGCTGCAGGATGAAGCCCTCGCCGCCGAAGAATCCGGCGCCGATGCGCTTCGTGAACGCGATGTCCACCTGTGTCCCCTTCGGCGCGCAGACGAACGAGTCCTTCTGCGCGATCACCGTTCCGCCCCACTCCTGCAGGTCGATCGGCTTGATCTTGCCGGGAAAGTGCGACGAGAACGCGACGCGCTTCCGTCCGCGCGCGTTGTTCAGGAAGGTCGTGATGAAGAAGGTGTCGCCGGAGAGCACGCGCTTGGCGCCCTGGAAGAGCTTGCCCAGCATCCCGCCGCCCTGCTGGTTGGGATCGAGCGTCGTGTTCATCACGATGCCGTCCTCCATGAACATCATCGCGCCGGCTTCGGCGATCACCGTCTCGCCGGGATCGAGGGTCACGATCACCGCCTGAAGGTCGTCGCCGATCAGCTCGTAGTCGATCTCGTCCGAAGTCCTGCCCATGTCGCTCTCCTCGCTCAGTAGGGATGTGCCGCACCTACGCATCCGCGCCGCGCCACGTTTCGGCGTCGGCCAGGCGGTCCTCCTTGCCGATCGCCTGCATGGCGACCAAATCTCGGGCGCGCGCGATCGCGCGTCCACCCTGGATCCTCGCACCCGTCCCGCCGACCGTGCTCCGATTGCCCCTCGTCGTGCGCGCAGCCGCCGCTCTGGCTGCCAGCGCTCCGTCGATCGCCGCCGCGCAAGTCGCGCCCGCCGCTGCCGACACCGCGACCACCCTGCTCGTTCCCGACCGCGTGTTCGACGGCACCGAGATGCACGAAGGATGGGCCGTGCTCGTCCGAGGCGAGCGCATCGTGGCCGTCGGCTCGGCGAGCACGATCTCCGCGCCGGCCGGGACGCGTCGGGTCTCGCTCGCGGGGGCGACGCTGCTCCCGGGGCTCATCGAGGGCCACTCGCATCTCCTGCTGCACCCGTACGACGAGACCTCCTGGAACGATCAGGTGCTGCGCGAGCCGCTCGCGCTGCGCGTCGCGCGCGCGACGGTGCACGCGCGGGAGACGCTCCGCGCCGGCTTCACCACGGTGCGCGACCTCGGCACCGAAGGCGCGGGCTACGCCGACGTCGGCCTCAAGCGCGCGATCGCGCAGGGGATCATCCCCGGTCCGCGAATGATCGTCGTCACGCGAGCGATCGTTGCCACGGGCAGCTACGGTCCGCGCGGCTTCACTCCCGAGATGGACGTGCCGCAGGGCGCCGAAGAGGCCGACCTCAACACCCTGCCTCGCGTGGTGCGCGACCAGATCGGACGCGGTGCGGATGCGATCAAAGTCTACGCCGACTACGGGTGGGGTCCCAGCGGAGAAGCGCGGCCCACGTTCACCCTCGATGAGCTGAAGCTCGTCGTCGAGATCGCACGCTCGTCAGGGCGAGGCGTCGTCGCGCACGCGTCCACCGCCGAAGGGATGCGACGCGCCATTCTCGCCGGCGTCGAGACGATCGAGCACGGTGACGCCGGAACGTCCGAGCTCTTCCGGCTCATGAAGGAGCACGGGACCTATCTCTGCCCCACCATCGCCGCGGGCGACGCGATCAGCCGCTATCGCGGATGGAAAGCCGGCGAGCCCGAGCCACCCCGCGTCGTCGAGAAGCGCGCGAGCGTCCGCGCGGCGATCGATGCCGGCGTGATGATCTGCAACGGCAGCGACGTCGGTGTGTTCACCCACGGCGAGAATGGCCGCGAGCTCGAGCTGCTCGTGGCGTATGGCCTCTCGCCGATCCAGGCGCTGCGCGCCGCCACCAGCGTCGACGCGCGAATGCTGCACCTCGAGAATCAGATCGGCGCGGTGAAGCCAGGTCTCGTCGCCGATCTGGTCGCGATGCGCGGTGATCCCTCGCGCGACATCCACGCCGTTCGCGACGTGCGCTTCGTGATGCAGAGCGGCCGGGTGTTCAGGCAGGATCCGTGACCTGCGCCTCGACGCGTCGATGATGCGCGCGAGCGAGCGCGTAGGCGATCGGCCCGAGCGCGATCGCGACGCCGGCGCCGATCACGGCGGGAAGGCCGTACTCTCCATCCGCGAAGCTGAGTCCCACGACGAGCAGCAGCACGCTCATCGGCAGGAGCGCGAGCAGCGCGACGCCGGTCGTCCCCACGGGAATCCGGAAGCTGCCGCGCAGGAGTGGCTCGCGCCGGCGCAGTGCGACGAGCGCACCCAGCTCCAACATGAGCGCGAGCGAGTAGAGCAGCACGTCGGCGACGACGAGCCCACTGAACGGCAGCAGCATGAAGAGCGAGTAGCACACGGCCGCGCCCAGCACCGCGGCGCGGGGCGTGCCGCGGATGTCGGTGCGGGCGAGCGCCGCGGGAAGCAGACCGTCCACCGCCATCACGAATGGGATGCGCGAGTAGGCGAGCAGCAGCGCGTTGAAGAGCGACACGGCGCTCACCATCCCGCCGATCGCGATCCACGCAGCGAGCGTCGGTCCGAGCCGTCCCCCCGCCGCGATCGCGATCGACGGCCAGCCACCCTCCCTCCATGTCGTCCAGCTCGTGGCGGAGAGAGTCGCGAGCAGCGGGATGAGATAGCCCGCGACGACGAGTGGCAGCGCGATCGCGAGCGCGCGCGGGTAGCTGCGCGTGGCGTCGCGGACCTCGCCCTGCACCGTGGACGCGTTGTCCCACCCGATGTAGTTCCACAGGGCGATCGAGAGGCCCACCGCCATGCCTGCGCGCCCTCCGCCTCCAGGCGTGGCGAACGGTCGCCACGGCACGTGCGTAGCATGCGTGAGCGCGGCGGCGCTCAGCGCGAGAAAGCCGGTGATGATGAACGTTCCCGCAAGCACGGAGCTGCGCCCGACGCGCGCGGCTCCCGCGAGATTCACCGCCGTGGCACCCCAGATCACCACGAGCCCCACCACCCAGATGGCCGAGGGGCTCAGCGTCGGCGCGAAGTAGGCGAGGTAGGTGACGAACAGCTTCGGGTAGATCGCCATGTCCACCAGCGAATACATCCACGTGAGCCAGCCGTTCTGAAACGCCCAGAACGGCCCGAACGCACGCTGCACCCAGCGGTAGTAGCCGCCCTCCTCGGGCAGCATGCTCGCCAGCTCGCCGACGATCAGGATCTCCGGAAGCGAGTAGACGAGCGGCACGAGCACGAGCATCAGCAGGGCAAGCCCCGGTCCCACGGACTGGACGAGCGTCTCGGTGGTATACGCGCCACCGGACGTGCTGAAGTACAGGATGAACACGAGCGAGAGCGTCGAGATCGCGCGAACGAGGGTCATGCCACCAAAGGTGCCGCCCTCGCGCGGTCACGGCAACGCGCACCACTACTCCAGGAGTCAGACATGCAGAGTCTCAGGTCCGCCGTCGTTCCGCCGCGTTCGAGTCGCTCGGGCGCTTCGACGCTGTCCGCATTCGTGCTGACTGCATTCGCGCTGTTCGGCGCGCCGGCGCACGCGCAGCGCACCACCGCCGTCGCGGTGATTCCGTATCCAGCGTCGGTGACGGTGGACTCGAGCGTGCGCTACGCACTGGGCCCGAGCGCGAGCGTCGCGCTCTCCAACCCGGCGAACGCCGACCTCCGCGCGGTCGCACGCGTGGCCACCGACCTGCTTCGCGAGGAGCTCGGCGTCACTGCCGTCGTGTCGCCGAATCGCGCGAGTCCTGCCGCGACGCACACGGTCACTCTGCTGCTTGCCCCCGCGGACTCCGCGGCGGGTCCCGAATCGTATCGGTTCGACGTCACGTCGCGCGGCGTGGCGATCGCCGCTCCTCGCCCCGTTGGGCTCTTCTACGGGCTACAGACACTGCGTGGCCTGATCCAGGCTGAGAAGGCGCGCTCCAGCGACGCCGCCGCGGCAGCGCGGCCTCGGCAGGTGACGCTGCCCGGCATCCACATCGCCGACGCGCCGCGCTTCAGCTATCGCGGGCTGCATCTCGACGTCGGCCGACACTTCTTCGACGTCGCGTTCGTGAAGCACTGGATCGATCTGATGTCGCGCTACAAGTACAACACCTTTCACTGGCATCTCACCGAGGACCAGGGCTGGCGCATCGAGATCAAGAAGTACCCACGCTTGACGGAGGTGGCCTCGTGCCGGAAGGAATCGCCCGCCGGCCGGAACCAACGGATCTACGTCGGCGACGGCGTGCCGCACTGCGGCTTCTACACCAAGGCACAGATCCGCGACGTGGTCGCGTACGCGAAGACGAAGCACGTCACGATCATTCCCGAGATCGAGATGCCCGGGCACTCGAAGGCGGTGCTCGCCGCGTACCCCGAGCTCGGTTGCACGCCGGGACCGTTCGAGGTGTGGAACCGCTGGGGCGTCGACGTGGACATCGTCTGCCCGAGCGAGAAGACCTTCGAGTTCGAGCAGAACGTGCTGTCCGAGGTGATCGCCCTCTTCCCCGGCACCTACATCCACGTCGGCGGCGATGAGGCGCCCAAGGTGCGCTGGCAGAAGAGCGACCTCGCGCAGTCGGTGATCAAGCGCGAGGGGCTCAAGGACGAGCACGAGCTCCAGAGCTACTTCATCCGTCGGATCGAGAAGTTCCTCACGTCGAAGGGACGCCGGCTGATCGGCTGGGACGAGATTCTCGAGGGCGGACTGGCGCCGCAAGCGACGGTCATGTCGTGGCGCGGCATGGGCGGCGGCATCGCCGCCGCACGGCAGAATCACGACGTGATCATGGCGCCGGGCTCGCACACGTATTTCGATCACACCGAAGGCGACGTGCGATTCGAGCCGCTCAACATCGGCGGTTACGTACCGATGGATGTCGTCTACTCGTTCGAGCCCGTGCCGACCGATTCGCTCACGCCGGAACAGCAGAAGCACGTCATCGGCGCGCAGGCCCAGCACTGGTCGGAATACATCGCCACGACTCAGCAGATGGAGTACATGGCATATCCGCGCGCACTCGCCCTGGCGGAAGTCGTGTGGACGCCGAAGGAGTCGCGCGACTGGGAGGGCTTCCGTCACCGGCTGCTCCCCTCGATCCTCGCGCTCGACGCCCTCGGCGTACGCAACCGATATCCCGACGTGCACGGCCTCGAGCGGGGCCGCACGGTGGGGGACACGCTCTCGCTGGAGCTGACCACCGCTGTCCCCCAGTCGGAGATTCGCTATACGCTGGACGGCACCGATCCCAGCCGGCAGTCGATGCTCTACTCCGCGCCGCTCACGATTCCGCTGCAGGCGGACAGCATTCTCGTCACCGCGCGAGCGTTCCTTGGCGACCGGCGAGTCAGCCCGGCGCGGCAGGCGACCTTCAAGAAGCGATAGCGACGATCATCGCCGCCGGCCGGCACGATGGGACGTCATCCCGGATTAGCTTGACGAGATGACGATTCCCATGGGCATGGCCGGCGGCCGAATGACGATCCCGGACGAGGAGCGGCCGCGCGGGCTGCGAGAGCGGTTGTCCGCGCTTCGCTACCTGCCGTCGCTCGTCCGGCTGGTCTGGCAGACCCATCGCGGCTTCACGAGCGCCATGGTGGTGCTGCGGCTGCTGCGCGCCTTCGTGCCGATCGCGTCGCTCTGGGCGGCGAAGCTGATCATCGACCAGGTCGTGCAGCTCACTCGCGCGCCGGGCGGCTCGCTCACCCAGCTCTGGCGAGTCGTCGCGCTGGAGCTCGCGATCGTCGTGGTGGGCGAGCTGCTGGCACGCGCGTCGTCGCTCGTCGAGTCGCTGCTCGGCGATCTGTTCTCCAACCACATCAGCGTGCGGCTCATGCGACACGCCGCCACCCTCGACCTCGCGCAGTTCGAAGATCCGGACTTCTATGACCATCTCGAGCGAGCGAGGCGCCAGACCACCGCGCGCATCGGGCTGATCGCGATGCTCCTGGCGATGGGCCAGGATCTGCTCACCCTCGTCACGCTCGCGGCGGCCCTCGTCGCGCACAATCCGTGGCTGCTCCTGCTGCTCACGCTCGCGATCCTCCCGAGCTTCCTCGGCGAGACCCACTTCGCCGCGCTCAGCTACTCGCTGCTGTTCAGCCGCACCCCCGAGCGGCGGGAGCTCGACTACCTGCGCTACGTCGGCGCGAGCGACAAGACGGCGAAAGAGGTGCAGATGTTCGGCCTCGCGGGCTGGCTCGCGGACCGGTACGCCGCGCTCGCCCAACGCTACTACGAGGAGAATCGGCGGCTCAGCATCCGGAAGGGATTCTTCAGCGCCCTGCTCTCGCTCGTCGGCACGATGGGCTACTACGGCGCCTACGTCACGATCCTGCTGCGTGCGGTGGCCGGAACGATCACGCTCGGCACGCTCACCTTTCTGGCCGCCGCGTTCGGCCGCAGCCGCGACCTGATTCAACGTCTGCTCCTCTCGGCGAGCGACATCTACGAGCAGAGCCTCTACCTGCGCGATCTCTTCGTCTTCTTCGAGATGCGGCCGGCGATCGCTTCCAAGCCCGGCGCCGCACGCGTGCCGAAGCCGATCCGCACCGGTTTCGTGTTCGAGGACGTCGGCTTCCAGTATCCGGGCAGCGATCGCTGGGCGATCCGTCACGTGAATCTCGAGATCTCGCCGGGCGAGCGCATCGCGTTGGTTGGAGAGAACGGCGCGGGCAAGACGACGATCACCAAGCTGCTCGCGCGGCTGTACGAGCCAACCGAGGGCCGCATCCTGCTCGACGGCGTGGATCTGCGTGAGTACGATCTCACGTCGCTGCGGGAGGCGATCGGCGTGATCTTCCAGGACTTCGTCCGCTACGACATGCGCTTCGACGAGAACGTCGGCGTCGGTGAGATCAATGAGGTGACCGGCTACCTGGCGGAGGTACGCGACGATCCCGAGCACACCGGGGTCGCACCGCCGACGGCGCTCGTCGACGCCTCCGAGCGTTCACTCGCCGCGACGCTGCTCCCGCGCTTCTCCGACGGCTATCGTCAGATGCTCGGTCGACGATTCGAGAACGGTGTGGACCTCTCCGGCGGAGAATGGCAGAAGATCGCGCTCGCGCGGGCGTACATGCGTGAGGCCCAGCTCCTGATCCTCGACGAGCCGACGGCGGCGCTCGACGCGCGCGCGGAGTACGAGGTGTTCGTCCGGTTCAACCAGCTCATGGCGGGACGGATGGCGGTCGTTATCTCGCACCGCTTCTCCACGGTGCGGATGGCGGATCGCATCGTCGTGCTTGGCGACGGGCGCGTGCTGGAGGAGGGCACCCACGAGTCGCTGCTCACGAGAGCGGGCCTGTACGCCGAGCTGTTCGAGATGCAGGCGGCCGGTTACCGCTGACGACCGCGCCTGATTATTTCCGCGTCGTCACCTCGATCACGCCGCCGACATAGCCATTGCCATACCGCTGCTGGGCCTCCCACGCGCGGTACAGCTTGATGTTGGAGACCTGACGCGCCGAGATGTTGCGCAGCGAGAGGATCTCACCGTACGCCACCCCATCGAGGAAGACCGTGGGCTTCGAGGGCGACGAGCCAAGAATCGTCGTCTTGCCCCGGTCGGTGAGAAAGTTGCGGCGCACCTTCTGGACGACATCGTACGCCGTGATCGCTCCGGACGCGTCGATCTCCTGCTCCGTGATCTCGTTCTCCGCGCCGCCGCCATTCGGGCTCTTGCTGGCATGCGCGCACGCGCCGAGGCAGAGGGCCAGCACGGCGATTCGCACGGTCCGGATCATGACTTCCCCCTGGAGCAACGCTCCGAGTGAGAGACGACTGCGCCAGCATGGCGAATGAACACCCTCGATCTGCCCAGAGACGAATCGGCTGTATGGCGCGGGCAGAAATGATGCCCACGGGGACTGTCCCCGTGGGCATCACCGGCCCGGCATCGTGACTCAGTTACAGACGGGCGTCAACTGGCCCGTGCCGCCGCGCGCATCCGCTTCGGTCTTCGGGATCGGGAACGCCGTGTTGAACGGATCGCCGCTGACCTCGGCCGGCGTCGTCGGTGCCTTCAGCAGGCCATACGCGCGAAGGTCCACGAGCCGCTGCGGTCCCTCGAAGAACAGCGAGAAGCGCTTCTCGTACAGCAACGCCGTCCGAGCGCTCGCCTGGTCGGTGAACGTCGGATAGGCCGCGAGACCATACGCCGTGCGAACCGAGTTGAGGTCCGCCGTCGCGTTGGCGAGCTGGTTCGCCTCGATGTACGCCTGCGCACGCAGCAGCACGACTTCCTCGTCGCGCAGGATGGCGATCGGCCGGGACTGGTTGGCCGCCACACCGGTGTTCGCGCCCACGTAGTTGAAGGTCGTCGTGAGCCCCTGACCCGACAGCGCGGCGCGCGTGATGATCTTCGACGACCGCGTGTCGCCGGGCTGCAGCGCGGCGGCCGCCTTCGGATTGACGCCGACGCGCGCATCCGAGATCGGGTTCGCCGCGCCCTCGGTGCCACCCGGCACGAAGGTCACGTACGCGCCCGTCTGGAACGTCGACGCAGGGACGGCGCCGGGCGCCGCGCCCCCGAGCGCCTGGGTCAGCTCGGTGATCGCCGCGGTGAAGGCACCAGGGGTCGGATTCTGATGCTGCAGTCCGCGATACAGGTCAACCTTGCCCTTCAGGCCGCGGTTGAGCAGCACGAGATTGGCGGCGGTCCGATAGTTACGCCCGAACGCCGTGAAGCCCGTGGGCGGAGCGAACGGAAGCTGCGCCGTCGCACCCGCTGCCGCGAGTGACGCGTTGCCGCTGTCGAGCACGGCGGCGATGTACGTCAGCACGTTCGCCTTGCAGCTCAGCGGGGCGACCGAATCAGGTGCGGAGGTCTGGATCGGCACGCCGATGGTGTCCCGCAGCTCCAGCAGCCGATAGTACTCGAGCCCCTTGATCGTCTGAACGAGGCCGGCGGTCACGTTCTTCTGCGTCGGCGAGATCTGGGTCTCGATCGCGGCCGGCAGCCCTTCGAGCAGCGAGGTGGCCGCGCGGATCGTCACGAAGCCGTTCGTCCATCCGCCTCCGCCGGCGAAGCTACCCGGATCGGGCTGGCCCCCGAGCGTCTCCGAGACGTACCGGGGCTCGTTCGGATCGATGCGGTACGCGTCGCGCGCGTAGATCGCCGAGATGGTGTAGTACGTCAGATCACCGCGGACCAGCGCGCGGTCGGCCGCGAGCACGCCGAGCGCGAGCGTCTGCACGCCGGCCGAGGTGAGGGCGCCGCTGAGCGCCTCCGTGGTCGGCGAGTTCACCGGGTCCACGATCGTGTTGTCGACGCAGCCACTCACCAGCGCGATGCCGGCGGAGAGCGCGAGCGTGAGCTTTCGCATATGTGAAGTCATCGGCGATTAGAAAGTTGAGACGAGCGAGAAGAAGAAGAGGCGGCTGGGCGGGTACGGGGTCACGTCCTGGAAGCGGCCAAGCGGCTGGCTGCCGAAGTTGGAGACTTCAGGATCGAGCCCGGTGTACTTCGTCCACGTCTTCAGATTGCGGCCACTCAGCTCGAGGCGTACGGCCTGCGCCCGTCCGGCGAACACCGTGCGGGTGAGGTTGGCCGGCAGCTCGTAGCCCAGCGTGATCTCGCGGAGCTTCACGAAGCCCGCGTTCTCGACGTACGGGTGCTGCGCCGCGTTGTACAGCTTGAGACGCGCGTGCGACGCGGCGGTGTCGGCGGCCAGATCGGCCGAGTCGAAGTAGTTGTTCGTCAGGTTCACGACGTCGCCACCCTTGCGCCACTCCAGCAGGCCCGTCGCGCGGAAGGGACCGAACGTGATCTGATTGCCGAAGCCCATGTTGAAATCGGGGTTCGCGTCGCCGCCGAAGCCGAGGATCCGGTTCGCCGCCGCGCACGTGCCAGATGCCGGCAGACCGCCGGTGCAGCCGACCGTCGATTGGATGACCGTCGTCGACTGCCCTTCCTGGATCCACGCGTTCCCGTAGCGCGGGCTGAACGACCCGACGCCAGGATTGAACGGCGCCACACCCGCCGGAAGCTTGTCCACGAAACCCGTCTGCTTCGAGAAGGTCACGTTCGAGATCCAGCTCGCCGAGTTGCTCTGCAGCGCCGTGACGTCGAGCTCGAGCTCCGTACCGCGGTTGGTGATCTGGCCGCCGTTCAGATACTGCGAGGTGAAGCCCGTCGAGGGCACCTTCGGAGCGGTGAGGAGCAGGTCGGTGATCTGCTTCTTGTACCAGGTGGCGCTGAAGCGGATGCGCGACGAGAGCATCGTGGCGTCGAAGCCACCTTCCGTCTCGGTGGAGAGCTCGGGCCTGATCTCGCTCGTGCCCTTGACCGTCGAGGCACGCGTGCCCGTAGAGCCTTCGTACAGCAGGTTCGTCAGGAAGGTCTCGCGTCCCGCCGTGGGCAGGTTGCCCGCCTTGCCGTAGGCGAGGCGCGTCTTGAGCTCACTGATGAAGCTCGGAAGGATCGGCACGCGATACGACGCCGAGAACTTCGGATAGGTGTAGTACTTCTTCTGATCGCCGTTGCTGCTCGAGCGCTCCGTGTTCACGCCGGCCGTCAGCAGCAGCCGGTCCTGCAGCGCGAAGAACTCTTCCTGCGCGAAGTAGCCGAAGTCGCGAGACAGCCCGAGCGTCTGGTCGGGGAAGGTCTGCGCCGCCTTCGACACGTTGTTCACCGTCGGGAAGATGACGCCCTTGCCGGTGAGCTGCGTGGTCGAGAGCTCGCGTCGTTCCTGCCGGAAGCCCGCCGAGGTCTGCGCCGTGAAGAGCGGAAGCACGAGCCGGTGTACGAGCGAGCCGTTGACGTTCGCGTTCAGGACCGCGGCGTCGCTGTTGAACAGTGTGCCGGCGAGCGCGCCGAAGTTTCCCTGCTCCGTGAACGACGTCGCGGGCGAGATCACGTTGTCCTTCGAGGCGTACGAGTCCACGCCTCCCGTCACGCGCGCGTCGAGCGTCTGCCGCTCGGTGGCGTAGAGCGAGAGGTTGCTCGTGATGCTGCCGATGAGCCGATACGTGTTGTTCGGCGTCTTCACGATGTCGGCATTCTGGAACGGGTTCGAGCCTGGCAGCAGCGCCGAGCCGTTCACGGGAAAGCTTCCGTCGGCCTGGCGCTGCAGGTCGTAGAACGAGGGCGTCTGCGAGAAGATGTCGCCCGGCGTGATGCCCGTGTTGTCGTTGCCCGAGATGCCGCGCTGAGTCAGCGTGTGCAGGAGCTCGGAGTTGACGCCCACGGTGAGCTTCGAGCCGAACGCCTGATTCACGTTCACCCGCAGCGACTGCTTGTTGTAGTAGTCCGTCGGTCCGAGGCCGTTGTCGTGATGCACGAGCCCGGAGAGGAAGTAGTTCGTTCCGCCCGAGGTGCCGCCGCGAACCGAGCCGATGGTCTCGTACGAGAGATCGTCGTTGTTGTAGTACTCGCCCTCGTAGTCGTGGCACTTGGTCGTCGCCGCGTTGTACTCCGCCGCCGCCGCCGCCTTGGCCTGGCCCACTGTGGCGTTCGCCCAGTCCGCGTATTCGGTGCTCGAGCCGAAGCACCGCTGACCGAGCTTGTTCGCGAGGGTGGCCCGGCCGAGCCGCTGCGTGATCTCCACGTTGGTGCGGCCGGCGTTGCCCTGCTTCGTCGTGATGATGATGACGCCGTTCGTCCCCTTGGAGCCGTAGATCGACGAGGCCGACGGACCCTTCAGCACCTGGATGCTCTCGATGTCGTTCGGGTTGAGGTCGGCGATGCGGTTCACCGACTGATCCTGCGTCGACGAAAAGTTTCCGGCGCCGCCCGCGCGGCTGGCGTTCGTGATGGTGTTCAATCCGCCATTGATCGTGGAGTTGTTCACGATCACGCCGTCGACGACGTAGAGGGGACTGTAGGCGCCGAGGATGCTCGACACGCCGCGGAGCTGCACCTGGGTGCCGCCGCCCGGCGCGCCGGAGTTCTGCGTGATGATCGCCCCAGCCACCTTGCCCTGCAGCGCGTTGTCGAGTGTCGCCGCCGACACGCGCGTCAGCGCTTCCGCAGACACCACCGACACCGCGTTCGCCGAGTTCAGGCTCGAGACGGCCGTGGACGTTCCCGTGACGACCTGCGCCTCGAGCTGCAGCACATCCTTCACCAGCGTGATGAGCAGATCGTTCTGCCCCGCGGGGACCGTCATGCTCCGCTGCTGATACCCGATGCGACGCACGCGAATCGTGATCGTCGTCTGCGGCGCGAGGAGACTGAACTGTCCCTGCTCGTTCGTGTAGGTGCCCGTCGTCGCGCCAATGATCGTGACTGACGCCGATGCCAGCGGCCCGCCTCCATCGACGGCCGCGACGCGTCCCGTGATGCGACGCTGCTGTGCTCCCGCGACGCTCGCCGTCAGCAACGCGATGAGACTGAACAACAGGGTGCGAATCTTCACTGCTCCTCCAAGGTGAACGATCTGGCCGTGGTGAGCTTGAGAGCTCGAGCGCGCGCAGTGGTGCGGTCTGAACGGACACATCGTCGAGCGAATCGACCGATGGGCACTGCGAGTGGTCGCCACGGCAGGAAACGAAAGACGTCGTCGGGACCCTGTGCCCGGCGACGACGTCTGCTGGATGACGCTAGAATGATCTTGCTCGCGCGCGCGCGCTAGAGGCCGCCAATAAGTTTTTTTACATCACGAATGCTTGCGCCGCGCGGGCGCGCACCGACATCGAATCACGCGCGAATCGGCTCCGTCGGGCGACAACTTCGTATGCATTTGCACGGCGGAATTCGACCAATGGTTCGACGATTTCACGAGTGAAACGCACGACGTCGTCGCACGCGCGTCGGCACGTCTCACCCTCTACAGGTCGGATCAACCGCGCGACGCTGCAGCGAGCGAGGATGTGCGTCAAACGACACGAGGCCCCGTGCGCATCGCGCACGGGGCCTCGTGTTCGACGCCGGTCTACACCGGCGTCACGATCGACTGCAGACTACTTGTCCCACCACACGTGGCCATTGATGTCCACGTTGCCCTGCGCCGAGCTCGCAGCCGCGAGGTTCGATGCGTTCAGCGAGTTCTCGATCGCCGGATACGGCATGCGGGTCGGAACGGTCGGGGTGACCGCGGCCGGACCCGGCTTCAGCACCGGGTAGTCGAGGCGACGCCACTCGGCGTACGCCTCGTTCTCGAGATTGAACAGCGAGACCCACTTCTCGTACGCGATCTGCTTCAGGCCTGTCGCCGCGTTGTACTGGACGCCCGGCTTCGCGAGATACGCCGCGATGTCAGCGGGGTCCACGACCCACTGCTTCATCGACGCTGTGATGGCATCGTTGTAATACTGCGCCGCGGATCCTGCGATCCACCCACGCTGCGCCGCCTCTGCCTTGATGAACAGCAGCTCGGAGTAGGTCATGACGTAGCTGGGCGACGTCTGACTACGGATGGCCAGCGTGGGCTTGGAGTAGTCAGCCAGACCGAAGTTCTTGCCCGTGCAGGGATTCTTCACGTTCGCCGAGGCGAGACCGTTTGGGAAGCCGCGATACGGCACGTCGCACGTGCCCGCCGTCGGAAGCGTCGAAGCGACCGTCGGCAGGGCGTACTTCTGCAGGCGAGGATCGCCCGTGATGAGCAGCGTGTCGACGAACCGCTGCGAGATGCGCTGGTCGTCACGCGTTCCCTGGCAACCAAACCAGTTCAAGCAGAGCGGGTTGGCAACCGTGCCGCCCGGCCAGATCATGAACGCGTTGTCGTCGTTGCTCGTGAATACTGGACCCGCGAGGGCCTTCGTGAGCTCGGCGCGCGACTTGGCCGCGTCCGCCTGGCTGATGCGGAGCGCAGCGCGCGCGTGCAGCGAGTTGGCGAGCTTGACCCACTGCTTCGCCTGGTCCGTGGCCGACAGCTCGAGCTGGCCATAGATCGGATCAGCCGCGCCGTAACTGGCTCCCGCACCCGTCATCGTCGACGCCGCCTTGGTCAGCGACGCGAACAGGCTGTCGTAGACGACCTGCTGCGGATCGTACTTCGGCGTCAGGTTCGCGGAGCCCCTGCTGGCCTCCGTGAATGGAATGTCGCCCCACAGATCAGTCATCTCCTCGACCAGGAACGCGCGCATCACGAGCGCCGGACCAGCCAGATCGGCCGCGCCAGCGGACTGCGTGAGGATCTGCGTGTAGTCCTGAAGCGCCCCCGAGTAGAAGGTGGTCCAGAACAGCTCGACCGTCGAGCCGCGCGGCACGTTGAGATCCGACTCCGGGTACTGGATCTCGGCATAGTGCTGCACCCACAGCGCGCCGAATCCGTGCTCGAACGACGAACCACGAAGGTTCGACAGCGCACTGATCGTCGCGTTGGTGAACAGCGGCCCGGACGCAACCGTCTCGGGCTGATTGGGATTGGCATTCACCTGCGTCAGCTTGTCGTTGTCGCAGGCCGTGAGGCCTGCGACGAACGACGCTGCAACAAGAGATGTCCGAAGGATGTGCTTTCGCATCATTATATGGATTCTCGTGTGCGACGAATCGCTTATGGGGTGACGCTGATCTGGAAGCCCAGACTGCGCGTCGCGGGAAGCTGACCGAACTCCAGGCCCTGCTGGTTGCCTGCGCTGAACGCCGTCTCTGGATCGATGTTTTCGGCGTTGCTGTGCGTCAGCAGGTTGCGTCCGACGAGTGCAACGTTGAGCCGGTATGCGCTCATCCCGCGGAGCAGCGACTGCGGCACCGCCCACCCGATGCGGAGCTCGCGGAGCTTCACGAAGCTCGCATCGTAGATGTTGCCTTCGTCGCCAGAGTTGTAGCCCTGGCCGTGCCAGTAGTTCTCGGCGCTGACCTTCTTCGTCACGGGGGTGCCGTTCGCGAGCACGCCCGACACCGTCACGCTGTCCTCACGACCCTGCAGCGTGGACGCCAGGATGCCGGCGTACTTGCCCCACGCGTTGGTCGCGCTGTAGAGCTGACCACCGATGCGAGCGTCGACCTGTCCGGAGATGTCGAAGCTCTTGTAGCGGAAGGTGTTGATCAGACCGCCCGTCCACTTCGGCTGGATGTTGCCCAGGATCGTCGTCGTGGTCGCGCGGAGCGGCGTGCCCGTGGACGACGAGAGGACCAGCTGGTGTGTGGCTGAATCACGCCGGAAGGGGAAGCCGACGATGCTTCCGTACGGCTGGCCGACGCGCGCTTCGATGCTGGTGTTGAAGAACTTCGAGCCGACCAGGTACGTGTCCGAGGCGCCATACAGCGACTCGAGCTTGTTCGTGTTGTGCGCGTAGTTCGCCGTCACGTCCCACGTGAAGCCGTTGTTCATCTTGATCGGGCTGCCCGTGAGCTGGACCTCGATGCCCTTGTTCGACAGCGCGCCGGCGTTGACCGCGGCCGCCGTGAAACCGGTGCTCGGAGCGACCGAGGCCGTGAGGATCTGGTCCGTCGTGCGCTTCGTGTAGTACGTCAGGTCGAGTCCCGCGCGACCGTCGAGGAAGCTCAGCTCCGTGCCGACCTCCCACGCCTGCGTCTGCTCGGGCTTCAGCTCCGGGTTCGACACCGTGGCGGGCAGCGTGAAGCGGGGCTGACCGAAGTACGGAGCGTTGGAGGCGTACGTCGTCGCGAGCAGGTACGGGTTGGCGTCGGAGCCGACGCGCGTCCAGGCGCCGCGCAGCTTGCCGTAGCTCAGACCACCGATCTTGAGCGCGGGCATCAGGTCCGTGAAGACCAGCGAGCTGGAGACCGACGGGTAGAAGTACGAGTTCTTTCCCTTCGGCAGCGTGGAGGACCAGTCGTTACGGCCCGTCACGTCGACGAAGAAGTAGTCGTTGAAGGCGAACTGCGTGGTGCCGTAGAGCGAGTTGATCTGCCGGCGCTCGTCATACTGGAAAGCCGGGTAGATCGTCGCCGCGTTCGACATGTTGTACACGCCGCCCGTGACGAGCTTGTCGGTGCCGATCCAGCGCTGGTTCTCCGACCGCGTGCGGCGGTTGCCACCGAGGTTCAGCGTGAGGCCGAGGCGCTCGAGCGGGGTGGTGACGGCCGTCAGCAGGAAGTCGGTGTTGTTCTCGTTCACGAAGTACGTCTCGTTCGTGAATCCGCCGCCCGTGAAGTCTCCATTGGTGCGACCATCCGTGAAGCCGCCGATCCAACCCTGCGCGATGTTGTTCGCGCGCATGTTGTTGTAGAAGTCGGAGCCGGAGCGGACCATACCCGTGAGCCACGACGTCGGCTTGTACTGAACCTGCGCCGACCCGATGAACCGGTTGCGGTCGTCGTAGTTCTGGTTCTGGGTGAGGTTCCAGTACGGGTTGTTGTGGTAGTTGTAGTTCCAGTTGACCTGGTTCGTGAAATCGATGCCCTGCCCGCGGTTGTACGCCTGCAGGGTGGAATCGGTGACCAGGGCCTGGAGCTGGCGGCTGTCGACCTGACGGCCGAACCAGGTGAAGCCCATGATCGGGTTCAGCTCGTCGTAGCCGGTGCCAGGGCGATTGTTCGCCTTGTTGCGGACGTACTGCACGCTGGCATTCGCCTGCAGCTTCTCACTGAGCGAGGCCGTGCCGTTGATGCCGGCCGTGATGCGCTTCAGGTTGCTGGTCGGAACGATGCCGTCCATGTTCTCGGCGCCGAACGACAGGCGGAAGTTCGCCCGGTCGCCCGAGCCGGTCGCGCTGATGTTGTTCGAGACCGTCGTGCCGCGCCGGAAGAAGTCGCGCACGTTGTTCGGGTGCGAGACCCACGGGGCGGGCTGGCCGTTGCTGAACCACTGGGGAATCATCAGGCCCGCGTCGAGCTTCGGGCCCCAGCTCTCGTCCGTGCCGTCGCCGTTGCCGTTGCCCTGGCCGTCGAGATACTCGAACTCGCCGCCCGTGCCCTGGCCGTAGCCGTTCTGGTAGTCCGGCAGCTTCGAGATGTTGTCGAAGGTGACGTTGGAGCTGGCGGTCGCCTGGAAGCCGCGGCTCGCACCCTTGCCCGAGCGCGTCGTCACGACGATGGCACCGTTCGCGGCGCGCGAGCCGTAGAGGGCCGCCGCAGCGGGTCCCTTCAGCACGCTGACGCTCTCGATGTCTTCCGTGTTCAGATCCTGCGTGGCGTTGCCGTAGTCGTACCCACCGTAGCCGCGCGCCTGCGTGGTGTTGGTGAAGTTCGAGTTGTCGATCGGGATGCCGTCGACGACCCACAGCGGCTGGTTGTTGCCGCTGATGGAGTTCTCGCCGCGGATGACCACCCGAGCCGAGCCGCCGAAGTTCGTCGAGCCGACGACCTTCACGCCGGCAACCTTGCCCGACAGCGCATTCACGATGTTCGGGGTCTGCGTCTTGTTCAGATCAGAACCCTGGACGCTCTGTGCCGCGATGCCGAGCGACCGCTTCTCACGCTCGAGACCGAGCGCCGTGACGACTACGCCTTCGAGCTGCGTGGTGGCCGTGCTGAGGCGGAAGTCATGGGAGACGGTGGCGCCCGAGAGCGTGACCGCCGCCGTTACGGGCTGGTAGCCGATCCGGCGGGCGACCAGCGACACGTTCTGCCCGGTCGCCCGGTTCGCCGCCACCGTGAAGGTGAAGCGGCCATCGTTCCCTGTATAGGAGCCGACACCGAGCGATGGGATGGAGACGCTGGCGCCCGGAACTGGGGCGCTCGCCTCGTTGGTCACGCGCCCGCTGACGGTGGTCGCCTGCTGCGCCGATGCCATCGCTGGCACCATGCCCAACATCAACCCCGCGCCGGCGAGCATACGATACAGATTGCTCGTCATGTACTGTGCGTACCTCGGAGAAGGTTTGCGTACAACTGCTTGTACCGAAAACACCCGTTCGCCCCGTCGGCGGTGACGAGGCGACTTCGTGCTTCGCTTCCACTACTTCGCACTAACAGCTGAAGCAGCGAAAACGATCGGAACACTTCCGCAGGGTGGGCCTGCAGACCTGAATGCCGGCGTACGGCTTGCGCGGCATCTACCGCTCGGAGCACGGGACGAAAACACCGGGTCTCGGGAGAGAGCCTAACAGCGGCAAACATCCCGCGTGCGTCGGTCCTCCCAGTATCGACCGCGAGTCACGGTCGTCGTTCGATTTTGCGGAATCGGAAGGAATAAGGAGTCGACCCGCAACCCGTCAAGCGAGCACCCCGACCTGCCGTAGACCCACCCTGCGATACCTGACGGACCCGGGGACCGGATTACGCGTCACATGAATCAACGTAAACGTTGTCCAGACAAGTGCATACAAATACCCACCCCCTCCTCGGCGCAACGCTCACGGAGCCTTCGAGTTGCTCCGAGCCAGCCGTTTACGTTCATCTGAACAGATGACCGCCTCGACGCGAGCCCGCAGGTGCGCGATCTTCCCTGTGCCGAACCGGCGCCAGAGCCGTCTCGTTCAGGACGCGCTCCGCCGGTGCCCTTCCCCTCACCCCTCCTCGGCCCTGCTTCCCACCCCTGACCGGCCGGCCGGCGACAGCCAACGGCACTCGTCGTGAGCATTCCCCTCACCGAGTGGTATCGCGGCCGACGCGTCTTCCTCACCGGCCACACCGGCTTCAAAGGGTCGTGGCTCCTCGCCTGGCTTCAGGAGGCGGGGGCGCGGGTAACCGGCTACGCCCTCCCGCCGGAGAACGGCCGACCCAGCCTCTTCGACCTCGCACGCCTCGGGGAGGGCGTCGACAGCGTCCTGGCCGACGTCCGTGATCGGGGATCGCTGGACTCGGCGCTAGCGGCCGCCGAGCCGGAGATCGTCTTTCATCTGGCCGCGCAGTCGCTGGTGCGCCGCTCCTATTCCCAGGCGGTCGCCACCTTCGAGACCAACGTCATCGGAACCGCCAACCTGCTGGACGCGCTGCGTGGACACACATCCGTGCGAGGCGTCGTCGTGGTGACGAGTGACAAATGTTACGAGAACCAGGATCTCGAGCGGGGCTATGTGGAGTCGGACCCGATGGGCGGTCATGACCCGTACAGCGCGAGCAAAGCGTGCCAGGAGCTCCTGACGGCGGCGTTCCGACGATCGTTCCTGGCCGAGGGCGGCGTTGCCACGGCGACGGCGCGTGCCGGAAACGTGATCGGTGGAGGCGACTGGTCCGAGGATCGACTGATGACCGATCTCATCACCGCCGCTACGGAGGGGCGCCCCTGCGCGGTCCGGCAGCCGGACGCGGTTCGGCCCTGGCAGCACGTCCTCGAGCCACTTCGCGGCTACCTGATGCTCGGCCGGGCGCTCTGCGAGCGCGGGGAGGAGGTGGCGGAGGGCTGGAACTTCGGTCCTTCGCTCGAGGAAGCGGTCACCGTTCGCGAGCTCGTCACCCGGATGTCGGCGGCCTGGCCCCGCCTGCGTGCGGAGTTCGGCAGTCCGATCCCGGGGCCTCACGAGGCCAGACTGCTTCGCCTCGACAACGCCAAAGCCCGCGCCCGGCTCGGCTGGACTCCAGCGCTCTCGCTCGACGAGACGGTCGATTGGACCGTGGGCTGGTATCGCGCTGTGCACGAGAATCCGGGGAGCGCCCGCGCCATGCTTCTCCAGCAGCTCGACGACTACCGGCGTCGCACCGACGACGCCGGAGCCACCTGAACTCGCGACCTTCGAGATGACGACGTTGACGAACCAGACGATGCGCGTGCCGTACGGGCAGACGGTCCACGGGGAAGAAGAGATTTCCGCCGTGGTCGAGGTGCTGCGCACATCGACGCAGATGGGAACACGCGTCCGCACCTTCGAGACGCGAATCGCGGAGCTGTTCGCGAAGCGACACGGAGTGATGGTGAACTCGGGATCGAGCGCACTCTATCTCGCCACCGAGCTGCTCGGACTTCCGGCGGGCGCCGAAGTCGTGACACCGGTGCTCACCTTCGCCACCACCGTCGCGCCGCTCGTGAAGGCCGGGCTGGTCCCGTCGTTCGTGGACGTCGAGCCGGACACCTTCAACATCGACGTCGGCAGGATGGAGGCGGCGATCACGCCGGCGACGCGCGCCATCGTCGTCCCTTCGTTGATCGGCAACCTGCCCGACTGGGACCATATCGCCGAGATCGCGCGCGCGCGCGGACTCGTGGTCGTCGAGGATTCCGCCGACACGCTCGGCGCCACCCTCCGCGGCACGAGCACGGGAACACGGTCGGACATCAGCACGACGAGCTTCTACGGGTCGCACGTGATCAATGCCGCGGGCAACGGCGGCATGCTCTGCATGAATCGCGACGACTGGGCCGAGGAGGCGCGGCTGCTCAGAAGCTGGGGGCGCAGCTCGTCGCTCTTCGTCGACTCCGAGAACGTGGAGAACCGGTTCAACGTGGACGTCGGCGGAATTCCGTACGATGCGAAGTTCGTGTTCTCGCGGATCGGCCACAACATGGAGCCGTCGGAGATGGGGGCGGCGTTCGGGCTCGTGCAGCTCGACCGCCTGCCGAACAACATCGCGGCGCGCGAGCGGAACTTCGCGCGACAACTTGCGTTCTTCGCCGAGTACGAGGAGTGGTTCACGCTGCCGCGCCAGATGACCGACTCGGTCACCGGATGGCTCGCGTTCCCGCTGATCGTTCGCGACGAGGCGCCGTTCATCCGCCGCGATCTGCAGATCTTCCTCGAGAAGCGCGGCATCCAGACGCGCACGGTGTTCACCGGGAACATCCTCCGGCAGCCGGGCTTCGCGGGGATCGAGCGCCGCGAGTCGCCGGACGGCTACCCGAACGCCGACCGGGTGATGCGCGGCGGGATGCTCATCGCCTGTCACCACGGCCTGACCGACGCGCAGCTCGACTACGTGCACGAGCAGGCGCGCAAGTTTCTGTCGACGTTCAGGTAGGGACGGACTCCTGGGGACGGACTCCTCGGGACGGACTCCCGGGGACGGAGTCGCAGGGACGG
>DASYMZ010000056.1:0-37028 GCA_036008805.1 Gemmatimonadaceae bacterium | reverse complement strand
GCGTCCCCACCGGATAGATGCCGGTGAGGTTGATGAATGCCTTGACGACGACCGGATCCATGCCGCGACGCGCATTGTCGCGCATCTCCGCCATCACCTGCGCGGGCGTCAGCGGAACCGTCTGATACGAACGGCGCGACGTCGCGGCGTCGAAGCCGTCGGCCACCGCGACGATCTTGCTGAACATGCTCAACGACCGCTCGCGAATGGGACGCGGATAGCCGGTGAGGTCGATCTTCATGTGGTGCTCGTGCGCTACGATCATCGCGCGATACGGCAGCTCCGATTGCCCGCGCATCTGGAAGAGCGCCAGCATCCCGAGCCACGGATGCGCGGCCATGAGCTTCCACTCGTCGTCGTTGAGGCCGGACGCCTTATTGAGCACCTCGACGGGCACGCGCGACTTGCCGATGTCGTGGAACAGCGCGGCCATGCCGAGGTCGTACAGCTGGATCTTGCCGAAGCCGAGTCGCTTGCCCAGTGCCACGGAGAAGATGCAGACGTTGACGCTGTGCGTGAACGTGTATTCGTCGTAGTCACGAATCGTCGTCAGCCCGATGAGCGACGTCTCTTCGTTGAGGATCTGGTCGACGATGCCCTGCACGACGCGCTTGATCTTCTTGATGTTCGGGCTGCGTCCCATCCGGACCGACGTCATCAGATCCTTGGTGACGGCGACCGACTGGGTGTACGTCTTCTTGGCGAGCTCCTTCGACTTCTCGCGCTCGTCGTCGTCAGCGGCGTCGCGCGGCTCACCCAGCTCGAATGCCGTGAGCGCCTGCTGCTCGAGGCGGCCTCGAAGTTGATGGAACCGCGTTGCGGGAGGATCCTGCGACGGCACGAGCAGCAGCGCGAGAAAGCGCTGCCACTCCTTCACCTGCGGGGCGCTGTGCAGGTGCAGCGAGCCGATGCCGGACGACCGGAAGAGCGACAGTAGCTGGCTGAAGCTCGCGTAGTTGTCGAGGTCGAGGCGCAACCGCACTGCGTTGATGAAGACGAACTCGCCCGAGACGCGAATCTCCAGCTCCTGCTCGCGCTGCATCAGCGCGGCGGCCACGCTCGTGAGATCCTCCGCGGCGTTCTGCACCGCCGCGTTCTCGAGCGGATACAGCCGGATCGCGCGCAGCGCGGCATACAGGGAGATGATCAGCCCACGCCCCGCGCGGCGGATGTACGCGTCGCCACCCGGATCGCCGAACGGCGACGACGCCTGGATGACCGGACGCGCGTCTGCCACTCCACCGCGGTCTGGCGACGTCACGCCGTCACTCCGCGAAGCGCGCGGTTGACCGCGTTGCGCACGACGACGTCCTTCTCGTTGGCCGCCCGGCGCAGCGACTCCTGCGCGCCCTTCGTGTTCACGCGGCCCAGCGCGACGGCGGCACACGCGCGCAGCTCGGAATCTTCCCGTCGTCCGAACATCGACTTCCCGTTGAGCATCGCGTCGAGCGCGCTGACGCCGTCGTCGCCGCACAACCCGCCATACGCCTCGAACGCGGCCATCTTCTCGGTGAGATCCGCGTCGCGAATCGCCTTGCCCTTCACGATCGCGTCGAGCTTCGGCAGCACCGGGCGGTAGGCCCGCCCGCCGAGCGCACGGATCGCCGCGATGCGAACGTCGCGCTCGGCGTCGTCGACTCCTCGCTCCAACGCTTGCAGCGCGCCTGGCGTGCCGATCTCGCCCAGCGCCTGCACCGCGGCGACGCGCATCGCCGGCTCGCCATCGGCGAGCACGCGCGTGAGCGGCGCGACCGCCGCGGGAGTCTTGAGCAAACCGGCGCGGCGAATGGCTTCCGCGCCGACGCCAGGCATCGGGGAGAGGATCAGCTTCACGAGATCGGCGGTGTTCTGCGACGCGAGTCGCGTCGCCGCTTGCTCGAGCATGGGGCGCAGCTTCGGGTTCTGCAGTCGGACGAACCACTCCAGCACGGTCGCGAGCGCCGGTCCGCGAAGCTGCTCGAAGAGCTGGAGGAGATCCGACAGCGGCGGCAGCGATTCGGACTCGTCGAGCGACTGCAGCAGTTGGCTCAACGTTTCCGGTGCGCTCAGCCGCGAGGGAATCAACGCGACGCGCTCGCGTTGCTCCGGCAACAGCTCCGGCGCGCGCTCGAGCGCCGCCTGCGATTCACGAATCAGATACGCGACGTTCTGGAACTGGCCCGCGGAGAGCATGTGCAGCATGAGCACGTCCAGGAGCTCGGAGATCTCCTCGCGAACCGCGGGTGTCGACTGCTGCTCGAAGATGTCGAGCAGGATCGCCACGACGTTCTGCCGCAGATCCGCGCGATATTCGCGATCCACCTCCGTCTGCAGATACTCGATCTCGCGCTCGTCGAGGAAGTACAGCGTGCCGTCGAAGTCGGACATGCTCACGACTCCCGCGCGCGTCGGCTGCTCCTCGGCTTCCCCTGCTTCCTCCTCCGGCTCGGCGTCGTCGCGCAGGATCGGCTCGCCCTCGGTCATCGCCGTCGCCGACTCGAGCGCGAGATCCACGTAGCGGTAGCGCAGGAAGACGAAGTCGCCTTCCCACAGCAGCGTCAGAAGATCGTCCTCGTCCGGCGACGCCTTGCGCACGCGCTGCAGAATGCCGAGCAGCTTGTCCAGCTCTTCGACCTCGAAGCCGCGCAGCAGTCGGATCTCGCGAACGCCGTCCTTGTAGAACAGCCACGGAAGACTCTCGCTTCCGCGCGATCCTTCCGTGAGGACGGTGTGCCCTTCCCACTTCACCTCACTTTCGGTGAAGCTCAGCACCAGCTCGTCCGTCTCTGCCCACACCGGCGCAAAGCCCGTGCGGAGCGCGTCGTGCGCGCTCTTGTAGACGGGATTGTTGGGGAGGTAGAGCTGGTGAGCCCGCGCAGCTTTGCCGAAAAGTCTGAGCAGCTCTTCGACGAGTGTCGGCTCGAACGGCGGGATCCGCTCCAGCTCCGGCGCCGACAGTGGGGCGGACGGGGTGGTCACCGTCCCAAGATACCCATTTCCATGACCTGCGCCACGTCCTTGTCACCGCGGCCGCTCACGCACAACAAAATCGAGTCGTCCGAACTCCACCGCGACCGCTCACGATCCACCCACGCGATCGCGTGCGCCGTCTCGAGTGCGGGGATGATCCCTTCCAACCGGCTGAGAAGCTGGAAGCCCGACATCGCCTCGTCGTCGCGCACGGAGACGTACGTCGCACGGCCGCTGTCCTTCAGGAAGGAGTGCTCCGGACCAACGCCCGGATAGTCCAACCCCGCGGAGATCGAATGCGCCGGGTGCACCTGCCCGTCGTCGTCCTGCAGGAGATAGCTGAGCGCACCATGCAGCACGCCCGGCGTCCCGCGCGTGAGCGACGCGGAGTGACGCTCAGAGTCGAGCCCTTCGCCCGCGGCTTCCACACCGACGAGCTCCACGCCGGCATCCTGCACGAACGAATGGAACACGCCCATCGCGTTCGAGCCGCCGCCCACGCACGCGACCACGGTGCGCGGCAAGGCGCCCGTGCGCTCGAGCATCTGCGCGCGGGCTTCGGCGCCGATGATCGCCTGAAAGTCACGTACCATGCGTGGATACGGTGCCGGCCCCACCACGGAGCCGATGATGTAGTGCGTATCTGTGACGTTGGTCACCCAATCTCGAATCGCCTCGGTCGTGGCGTCCTTCAACGTGCGCGTGCCGCTCGTCACGGGAATCACCTCTGCCCCCATGAGCCGCATGCGGAAGACGTTGAGCTGCTGGCGGCGCATGTCTTCCTCGCCCATGTATACGACGCACTGCAGGCCGAATCGGGCACACACTGTTGCAGTCGCCACTCCGTGCTGACCGGCACCCGTCTCGGCGATGATCCGCGCCTTGCCCATCCGGCGCGCCAACAGCACCTGCCCCACCGTGTTGTTGATCTTGTGTGCACCGGTGTGATTCAGGTCTTCGCGCTTGAGATAGACGCGCGCACCGACACGCTCGGACAGCCGAGGCGCGTCACTCAGCGGCGACGGCCGACCAACATACGTCGAGAGCAAGGTGGACAGATCGTTCCGGAATGCGGGATCGCCCTGCGCCAGTGCGTACGCGGCCTCGAGCTCGTCGAGCGCGGGGATCAGCGTCTCCGGCACGTAGCGGCCGCCGAAGGCGCCGAACCGGTCCGAGGGCTGCGTGGATGTCATTCGTTCGCTCCTTCTGCCGCCCGCACCGCAGCGATGAACGCGCGGATGCGAGCGTGGTCCTTGATGCCGGGCGACGATTCCACGCCGGACGAGACGTCCACCACCGACGGAGCGACGTAGTCGATCGCCTCCGCGACGTTTTCCGGCGTGAGTCCGCCGGCCAGGACGATCCGTGGATGATAGTCGAGCGCGTCCAACGATTCACCCAACTGGATCCAGGGCACCGTGATTCCCGAACCGCCCAGCGCCCCCGCAGCGAGTGCGTCGATCATCAGAGCGTCCGCTTCCTCGCAGAGCGTCTCGATCCCATCGGGCAGCGCGCCGTCAGCGCTGCGCACGACGGCCCATACTTCCGCGCCCGTTGCCGCTCGGACCTCACGCACCCGCTCCGGCGTGGGGTCGGCGTGGAGCTGGATCACCTGGATCCCGACCATCTCGACGAGCGTCGCGATCGCGTCGGCGGGCTGCGACGCGAACACCCCGACGCGCCGAGCACGGCGTCCGGACAGCGTGTCGCGAGCCTGCATGGGCGTTCGTTCGCGCGGCCCACCCGCGAAGATGACGCCCAGATACGCTGCGCCAGCCGCGTCGGCGAACTCGGCGTCCACCGAGCGGGTCAGCCCGCAGATCTTGACGTCAATCGCCACGAGCTCTCCGTCTGACTCCGCCGAGCGCCGCGGTCGCCGCCACTGGGTCAGCCGCGGCGGAGATGCTCGAGCCCACGAGTACGGCGTCGGCTCCCGCCGCCGCATAGCGCTCGACGTCGGCTCGACCCGTGATTCCGCTCTCCGCCACGGCGATGATCCCGGAGGGAACGAGCGGGATCAGACGCTCGGCGGTGGATGGATCGATGACCAGGGTCTCCAGGTTCCGGTTGTTCACTCCGATCATCACCGCGCCGCCCTCGAGCGCTCGCTCGAGCTCGGCCTCGTCCCGCACCTCGACGAGGAGCTCCAGGCCGAGCGCTCGGCCGACGCCGAGCAGCTCGCGCAGCGTGCTGGGCGAGAGGGCTCGGGCGATCAACAGGGCGGCCGACGCGCCGATTGCCCGCGCCTCGACGAGCTGGATGGCGTCGACATGGAAGTCCTTCTTCAGCGCGGGCACGCGCACTGCCTCGCGCACGTCGACCAGATCCTCGGTCGAACCGCCAAAATGGTCGCGTTCGGTGAGCACGCTGATCGCCGCAGCGCCGCCTGACACGTAGGCGCGCGCCTGGGACACGGCGTCGAGGCCTGGCGCGATGGCCCCCTTGGACGGCGAGCGCCGCTTCACCTCGGCGATCAGAGCGACGGTGCCTCCGTTCAGCGCGGCGATGAAGGAAGGTCCGGAAGGCGCATGGGCCGCGGCTCGCTCCAGCTCCGCTCGGCGAGCTTCCAGCTCGTCAGCCCGTGCCGCCGCCTCACGGCTGATCGTCCCAAGGGTGCCCCCCGGTGGGGTCCAACGAAGAGAAGCTTGCACTTCGGGACCTCTTCGGATATGCTGTTCGGGAGTTGTTCGGGGCAGCACCCGCTGCCGCCCGCCGCGCGAGCGGTTGCGATTGCCACTTTTCGCAGGAGCCGCCATGCCGCTGACAAAGCGCCAACGCGAGATTCTAAACTATCTGACGCTCTACTCCGAACAAAAGGGCTACGCCCCGAGCTTCGAAGAGATCGCGGACAACTTCAATTACAACTCGCTGGCAACGGTCCACGAGCATCTCAGCAATCTCGAGCGGAAGGGATACATCAAGCGCTCGTACAATGAGAGCCGTGCCATCGAGATCCTGCCGAGCGAGCTCGTCCCTCGCGCGATCGAGCTTCCCCTGCTCGGCGCGGTGGCGGCCGGTGTGCCCATCGAAGCCATCGCGCATCAGGAGTCCATCGCGGTACCCGACTCCTTCGTTCAGCGTGGTGGCAACCACTACGTGCTGCGCGTCCGCGGAAACTCGATGATCGAGGAGCACATCCGGGACGGCGACTTCGTGGTCGTGAACGAGCGGCAGCGCGCGGACAACGGCGAGATGGTGATCGCCATGCTCCACGGCAACTCGGCGACCGTCAAGAAGTTTTATCGCGAGCGCGACGGCCGGATCCGTCTCCAGCCCGCGAACGAGACGATGGCGCCGATGTACGTTCACGAGAACGACATCACGATTCAGGGAATCGTCGTCGGCGTGATGCGACGGTACTGATCGGCGTGTCGCTGGGCAGAGCGAGAACGGCGCTTCCATCGGAGGCGCCGTTTTGCCGTTCGTTGCCGACCCCGCGCGGTCGTGCTCAGGTCTGCAGGTACGCTCCCCGAAGCCGGTCGAGCGCTCGCCGGCCGGCACCGCTCTCCAGCGCGGATCGCACCCAGTCGAGCGACTCTCCGAACTCCGAGCCAGCGTCCACCGATACGTAGTGCGCTGCGGCTGCATTCAGCAGCACCGCGGTGATCGCTGTCGGAGGGGCGCTTCCGTCGAGCACGGCGGAGACTGCGGCGGCGTTCTTCGTCGGCGGGCCACCTGCCAGCTCCTCCATCACTCCACGGGCGAAGCCGAAGTAGGCGGGGTCGATGGACCACTCGGTGACGAGCGAATCGCGAATCTCCACCACCTGCGTCGTTCCGAGCGGCGAGATCTCATCCATGCCGTCGCCGTGCACGACGAGCGCGTGCGCGGTGCCGAGCGCCCGAAGCGCCCCGGCGATCAGCGGAACGCGACGCGCGTCCGCGACACCGACGACTTGCCGTCCCGCGCTCGCGGGATTGGCGAGCGGCCCGACGATGTTCATCACGGTTGGTATGCCCAGCTCTCGGCGAACGGGGCCAACGTGGCGCATCGCGGGGTGCATCAGCGGCGCGAACATGAAGACGATCCCGGCGTCGCGCAGTGCACGCTCCATCACGGCAACACCGACGTCGATTGGAACGCCGAGTGCCTCGAGCACGTCAGCGCTCCCACATTGAGAGGTGAAGGAGCGGTTGCCGTGCTTCGCGATGCGGACCCCCGCGCCGGCCGCGACAAGCGCGGCCGCGGTGGAGATGTTGAAGGTTCCGATCGCGCCGCCGCCGGTCCCGCAGGTGTCGACGAGCTCCTCCGGCCTGTCCGCCGCGAGACGCACCATCGCGCCGCGCAGCGCAGCGGCCGCCCCCGCGACTTCGTCCGCCGTCTCGCCCTTCACGCGCAGCCCCACGAGAAGGGCCGACACCTGCGCCGGCGTCGCCTCCCCCGACATCACGGACTCGAAGGCCGCCTGCGACTCGGCACCCGAGAGCGAGGCGCCCATCGCGAGCTGGCGGATGGCGTGCTGGAGCGGCGGGATCAGGCTAGCCGACACTCAGCGTCTCGAGCATGCGCTCGGGCAGCCGCGACTGCGTCGCCACGAGGCCGATCACGAGCGCGAGCAGGCGCACTCGCTCCACGTCCTCGTCCACGAAGATGCCCTGCATCGCCCGGTTCGTGAGATTCACGACGCCGACGAGCGCACCGTGGTAGATCAGCGGAAAGCTGATGAAGGAGCCCGTGGTGAAGTACTCGTCTCGAATCAGGGGGTGCGATTTCGCCTCGGCGACGTCCTGCACGAGCAGCGGCTGGCGAGTGGCCGCGACCTTTCCCGCGACGCCCTCGCCGAACTGGATGCGATGACCGGGCGGAACGTTCGGCGCGATGCCACGCGCCGCGGCGAGATAGAGGGCGTGCTCCTCCGGAGCATGCAGCAGCAGCGAGCAACGCTGTGCGCCCATGTCGTCGCCGACGAGAGTGAGCAACCCGTTGACCATCTCGCGCGGGTCGTCGGTCGTCGCGTCGAGCGAGAGGACCCGATCGATGAGATACAGCGTTCTCGTTTTCTGTCGAAGCGACTCGCTGCGGCGGTGCAGCTCGATGTGCGCCTTCTCGAGCTGGTCGACGGCGGCGGTGACCTGTGCTTCGACGGCGTTGGCTCGCCGGCTCGCGCGTCGCGCTTCCTCGAGGGCTTTCGCGGCCTCGCGCTCCAGCGCGACGAGCCGCTCGGGGTCGGCCTGCAGCGCCTGCGGGCCCGAGGCCTTGAGCAACTGTTGCTCGAGCATGCCGAGCTTTCGCTCATACTCGCCGTGCACACGCTGCGTGACGTCCTCCAGCGTGCGCACCGCTTCCTCGCGTGCCTCACGTTCCAGAAACCGCAGATACGCGAGCTCGAACAGCGCGGCTGCCGGCGCGAGACGCTCGGACGTTCTCGTGCCGAAGAACTTGCGCGTCTCGTACAGCACGATGACCGCTGAGAGCTGCCCCTCGAAGCGCACACCGCGGAGTGCGAGCCACCCGACGTCGTTGTAGCGGTTCAGCGAGAAGAGCGGGGCGAACTCGTCCGAGTGCTCACCGAAGTCGACGAACGCGCCGCCCGACGCGATCGCGATGCGCTCGCGTGTCGGCAGGTGATCGAAGGTGGTGTCGATCGGCGTGCGCGCGACCGAATCGCCCTGCGCGACGAGGCGGTCCACCAGCATCTCGCGACGTGCGTCGTAGCGCACGAGGGCGATCTGTGCGAATCGGTCCACCTCCGCCAGCGCGTCAGCGAGGGCGAGCAGCGTCGCGTCCACGTCGGGAGCGACGCTGAGCGCGTGGGCGAGAGTGGCGAGGGTGCGAGGGGGCATCCAACCCTGGAGGAGGGACCGCCGCCAGCAGAAGGCGGCGGCGCGGAAAGTTGTTCGCGCCGTCGCGACAAAGTCAATCGCATCGCGCCGACTCACGCGCTGTCGGCGGCACGCGCACCCGCGCGTTGGACGAAGGTGTTTTGCTTGACTCTCCCCCTGCTCAGGATAGCTTTCGGGGCGATGCCGACTCGCACGCTGCAGCTCGTGTTGCACTACGATGGCACGAACTTCAGCGGGTGGCAGCGCCAGCCCGATCGCCGCACCGTGCAGGGCGTGCTCGAAGCGGCGCTCGGTCGGTTGTGCGCCGAGCCCGTCGCGGCCCTCGGCTCCGGACGCACCGATGCCGGAGTGCATGCACGAGGTCAGTCGGTCGGGGTGCGCGTTCCCAGCAAATGGGAGCCGGCATCGATGCGGCGCGCGCTGAACGCACTCCTCCCGGACGATGTCTGGGTGGCAGATGCGCATGCGATGCGAGACGAGTTCCACGCGCGGTACAGCGCGACGGCACGAGGGTACAGCTATTACGTCGGCACGGACGAGGAGGCGATGTCTCCCTTCCGACGCCGCACGGAGTGGGGTGTGCTCCGGCCGCTCGCGCACGACGCGCTGGATCGCGCAGCGGCCTGCCTCTCCGGCGACCATTCCTTTCGAGCCTTCGCCGTCCGCGGCACCGCGCCGCCGGACGACGACCACCGCTGTCAGATTCGCCGCGCCGAGTGGCGAGAGCGGCCGGGCGGGCTCGTATTTCAGATCGAGGCGAACCGTTTCCTCCACCACATGGTACGCTTTCTCGTCGGCACGATGATCGACGCCGCGCTAGGTCGACGGCCCGCGTCCGACGTCGAGTCGCTGCTGGCGGCGACGGACAACGCCGACGTCTCGCCGCCCGCTCCCGCGCATGCGCTCTTCCTCGATCGGGTGTGCTACCCGGCCGAGCTCTACCTCACTGAGGCATGAAGATCTTTCTGGCCACCGCGAGCACGGACGACGTCGCCTGGGGCGCCGCGCATGGGATGCTCGACGGAGTCGTGACCTCGCCGGGTCTATTGGCCGACGACGGCGACGGCGAGCCGCGCGCACATCTGGCCGAGCTGTCCCGGCTGGTACACGGTCCGATCTTCGCCGCCGTGCACGCGATCGACGCGGCGGGCGCCTATCGCGACGGACGCGAGCTGGCGAAGCTGTCGGACCAGATCGTCGTCCAGCTTCCGCTCGTCGAGGAGACGCTCGGCGCGATGCGCCGGCTGCAGGCCGACGGTGTCCGCGTCGCAGCTACCCATGTCTTCAACAGCGCGCAGGCGCTGCTGGCGGCGCGCGCCGGCGCATCCAGCGTCATCACGTCGGTCGAGCGTCTCGACGCCGCCGGACACGACGGCGTCGCGATGATCGCCGAGCTGCGTTCGGCATTCGACGCGTCGGACGCGGAGTGCGACGTGATCGCGCTACACGCCTCGTCACCGGCGCAGTTCGGCGCGTGTGCCATCGCGGGAGCGGATGCAGTTGCCGTCACCGCCGACCTCTGCCGAGCGCTGCTGGTTCACCCTCTCACCGATCGCGGCATCGACGAGTTTCTCGGCGACGTCGCGCGACTTCGTCGCGTATGGCCATCGACGTGAAACGCATCGGCATCTATCTCACCGGTCCTGCGCTCGCACTCGCGCTCGCCTGCTCTGGCTCGCCGCGGAGCTCGGACGCGCAGGTGGCTCGTACCGCCGATCAGCCGAGCGCCGTCCCCGTTCCCGCCTCCCGCCGAACCGCGATCACCGAGGCGGTCGCACGTGTGGCCCCATCGGTCGTCACCGTCCAGACCGAGGCGGTCCAGCGTGTCGCCGCCGATCCCTTCGACGCCCTCTTCGGCGGACGCTCCGGCACGCAAACGTCCGCCGGTCTGGGCACCGGGTTCGTGATGCGCGCTGACGGAGTGATCATCACGAATGCACACGTGATCGCGGGAGCGACGAGCATCTCCGTGATGTTTCGCGACGGCACGACGTATCCCGCGGCGGTCGTCGGGACCGACGAAACGAACGATCTCGCGGTGATTCGCGTGAAGGCGAGCAGACTGCCAGTCGCGCCGTTCGGTGACAGTGACAATCTGCTGGTGGGCGAGTGGGCCGTGGCGATCGGCAATCCGTACGGCTTCATGCTCGGCAACGCGGAGCCGAGCGTCACCGCGGGGGTGATCAGCGGAGTCGGTCGCAACCTCGTCGCGCGTGGGGAGGGTCCGTCGGCGTATTTCGACATGATCCAGACGGACGCCTCGATCAATCCCGGTAATTCTGGCGGCCCGCTCGTGAGCGCCGCGGGCGAGGTGATCGGCGTCAACTCCTCGATCTACTCCACCAGCGGCGGTGGATCGATCGGCCTGGGCTTCGCGATCCCGATCAACCGAGTGAAGCGTGTCGCCGACGATCTGCTCGCGCACGGTCGCGTGCAGCGACCGTGGATCGGCGTACGGCTCGAGGCGCCGCGCAGCGACAATCCTCGCGACGCGATCTCTCGCGGCGCGGTCATCGCGAGCGTCACTCCCGGTTCGCCGGCGGAGCGTGCGGGCATCCGCACGGGCGACGTGATCACGCGCGTGCGGACCCATGCGGTGCGCAATCGCTTCGACTGGGACGCCGCTCTGCTGGATCTGCGCGTCGGCGAGCAGGTGCCGCTCGTGGTGCGGCGCGGTGGTGCCGACGTGTCGGTAGCCGTCACGATCGCCGATCTTCCGGAAGTGGGAGCCCCGAAGGTTCAGGTGCTCCGCGAGATGGAGCTGATCACGCTCACTCCCGCCATTCGCGCCGAGCGCGGTGTCCGGTCCGGCCAGGGCGCCCTGATCTATCGGGCCAGCGACCGGATCACCCAGCAGCTGGGTATGGCGCCGGGCGACGTGATCGTGATGATCAACCGCACTCCGGTCACGAGCGCGGAGGACGTGTCGCGCGCGCTCGATTACTATGCGGGGCGCGGTCTGATCCGTGTCTTCTACGAGCACGAGGGGCAGATCTACCCAACCGATTTCTATATACCATGACGGCGTCCGCTCGCTACTCCTCTCCGCTGGCCGAACGCTACGCGTCACGGGCCATGCTGGAGCTCTGGTCGCCGCAGCAGCGGCACGGGCTGTGGCGTCGGTTGTGGCTCGCGCTCGCGGAGGCCGAGCAGCGCCTCGGCGTGCCGATCCCAGACGAAGCGATCGCGCAGATGCGTGCGCATCTCGATGACATCGACTTCGAGAAGGTCGCTGCGTACGAGCGCCGCTTCCGGCACGACGTGATGGCGCACGTGCACGCCTTCGGCGACGCCGCGCCGGCCGCGCACAAGTTCATCCATCTCGGCGCGACGAGCGCGTACGTCACCGACAACGCGGATCTCATCCTGATGCGCCGCGGCCTCGACCTGCTGCGCGGCCGCGTGCGCGGCGTGCTCCGGTCGCTCGCGGCATTCGCTCGGCAGTGGCGCGCGGAGCCCACCCTTGGGTACACGCATCTGCAGCCGGCGCAGCCGACCACGGTCGGCAAGCGCGCCACGCTGTGGATGCAGGACCTCGTGCTCGACCTCGCCGATCTCGATCATCGCATCGCCACCCTGCCCTGCCGCGGCGTGAAGGGCACCACGGGCACGCAGGCGAGCTTCCTCGAGATCTTCGAAGGCGATCACGCCAAGGTTCGCGAGTTGGACAGGCTCGTCACGGCCGCCATCGAGTTTCCCGCGTCGATCCCGGTGAGCGGGCAGACGTACAGCAGAAAGCTCGACGCGCAGGTGCTGGGCGTCGTGAGCGGTATCGCGGCCAGCGCGGCGAAGTTCAGCGCCGACATCCGCATGCTGCAGGCGTTCGGCGAGATCGAGGAGCCGTTCGAGTCCGAGCAGATCGGATCGTCGGCGATGGCGTACAAGCGCAATCCGATGCGGTCCGAGCGGATCGCGTCGCTCGCGCGCTTCGTCGGGTCGCTCGAGCCGAACGCGAACCAGACGCACTCGGTGCAGTTCTTCGAGCGGACACTCGACGACAGCGCGAATCGCCGGCTCGCGATACCGGAATCGTTTCTCGCGACGGACGCGATCCTCGGGCTGATGGAGAACGTCGCGTCGGGATTGGAGGTCCACCCCGCGCGCATCAAGCGACGGCTGATGGACGAGCTGCCATTCATGGCGACCGAGGAGCTGATCGTGCGCGCCGTCCGCGCCGGAGGCGACCGGCAGGAGGCGCACGAGCGCATCCGGGGATACAGCATCGCCGCCGCGCGCGCACTCAAGGACGGCGCGTCGCACAACGATCTGCTCGACCGCATCGCCGCCGACGAGGCGTTCGACATCACGCGCGACGAGCTCGATCGGGCGATGGACCCGCGGCGCTTCGTCGGCCGTGCACCCGAGCAGGTCGACGAATTCCTCGCTGAGGTCGTCGAGCCGCTCCTCGCCGGCGCCGACGTGACGCCCGCGCTGGAGGAAGTGCGAGTATGAGCACCCGCGCCGCCGAGCCGGGCCTGCCGCTTCCGTTGCTTCGTCGAGGCAAGGTTCGCGACGTGTACGTCGTGGACGCGGAGCGACTGCTGCTGGTGGCCAGCGACCGGGTGAGCGCGTTCGACGTCGTGATGGCCGAGCGCGTGCCTCACAAGGGCAAGGTGCTCACGCAGCTCACCGCCTGGTGGCTGCGCACGTTCGGCGGACTCGTGCCGCATCACATGCTGAGTGCCGACGCGGACGAGATCGTGTCGCTCGTGCCGGCACTCGAGCCGTTCCGTGACGAGCTCGCCGGTCGCGCGATGCTCTGCGTTCGCACGGAGGTGTTCCCCGTGGAATGTGTGGTGCGCGGCTATCTCAGCGGCTCGGCGTGGAAGGAGTACAGGACCAGCGGCACGCTAGCGGGCGAGCCGCTGCCGGCTGGTCTCGTCGAGAGCGATCGATTCGATCCACCGCGCTTCTCGCCGGCGACGAAGGCCGAAACTGGACACGACGAGAACATTCCGCTCGCCGTGATGCGCGAGCGGCTCGGGGATCACGCGACGGAGCGCCTGGAGTCGCTCAGCCGACTCGTCTACGCGCGCGGCCGGGATCTCGCGTCGTCGCGCGGCATCATCATCGCCGATACCAAGTTCGAGTTTGGCGTCGATCGCGCGGGGACGATCCGCCTGATCGATGAAGTGCTCACCCCGGACAGCTCGCGCTTCTGGCCGGCCGACGAGTATGCCCCTGGGCGGGCGCAGCCGAGCTTCGACAAGCAACCGCTTCGCGACTACCTCGATGGCGAGCGTCGCGCGGGCCGCTGGAACGGCGAGGCGCCGCCGCCGCCCCTGCCACCCGAGGTGATCGATGCGACCAGCCGCCGTTATCTCGATGCGTTCGAGCGTATCACCGGCGCGCCACTGCCTGCGACGAACCCATGACCCCACACGCGTGAGCTTCGCACGGGAAGGACTCGTCTTCATCGCCGTCGCCGCGTTGATCGCGGCGGCCACCTATGCGGTCGCGCTGAATCGGCGCTCCTGGCCGCTCTGGCTGCTCGCCTACGCGCTGACGATCGTCGCACTCTGGATCGCGTATTTCTTCCGCGACCCGGAGCGCAGCGGCCCGCGCGGTGATCGGGTCGTGATCGCTCCCGCCGATGGCGAGGTGGTGCAGATCAGCGAGGTCGAGGAGCCGGCGTTCATCGGCGGCCGCGCGCGCCGCGTCTCGATCTTCATGAACGTCTTCAACGTGCACGTGAACCGCTACCCGGTCAGCGGCATCGTACGCTATCTCCGCTACAACCCCGGCAAGTTCCTGAACGCCGCCGCCGAGAAGTCGAGCCTCGAGAACGAGCAGATGTCGGTCGGCATCGAGTCGCGTGCCGGTCGCATCCTCGTGCGACAGATCGCCGGCCTGATCGCGCGACGAATCGTGACGTACAGCAAGGAGGGTGAGACGGTGCAGCAGGGCAATCGCATGGGTCTCATCCGCTTCGGCTCGCGCGTCGACGTGTTTCTTCCGTTGACTGCCCGGCTCAGAGTGAAGACCGGCGGCATGACGCTCGCCGGCACGACCGAGATCGCGGACCTGGTGGCGCGATGAAATCCTCCCAACAGCTTCGACGCCCGAACATGCGGCGAGCCGTGGTGCTCTTTCCGAGCGGACTGACCCTCGGCAATCTGTTCTGCGGCGTCTTCGCGATCATCCTGGCCTCTCGCGGTCAATTCGTGCAGGCGGGCGTCTCGGTGCTCATCGGCGGCGTCTGCGATGCGCTCGATGGACAGGTGGCCCGCGCGACGAACGCGGGCACGCAGTTCGGCGAGGAGCTCGATTCCCTCGTGGACGCGATCACCTTCGGGCTCGCGCCCGGGCTGATCATGTACTTCGCCGTCCTCAATCGCGACAACTGGGATTGGGTCGTGGTGTTCCTCTTCGCCGCGTGCGCGGTGATGCGACTCGCCCGGTTCAACATCGAGCAGGCGGGTACGGCGAAGACCTATTTCCAGGGCCTGCCCAGCCCCGCGGCGGGCATCACGCTCGCGTCGTACTACTGGTTCAGTCAGTCCTGGCTCTACAATTACGGCGCGATCGCCGACCTGCCGTGGCACGTGATGCTCCGCTTCCTCATGGCGGCGCTCGCGTTCCTGATGATCAGCAACATCCCGTATCCGGTCTTCCCACGCACTGGGTTCCGCACGCTTCGCGCACTGGGTGCGACGCTCCTGCTCGGCGGCTCGCTCGCGCTGCTCATCACGAAGCGGCTGGAGTTCTTCTTCCCCTGCGCGCTCTGCTACGTCGCGTGGGGACCGATTCGTTGGGTCTTCTCCGGGCTGTTCGAGCGTCGCCAGCCGACGATCCCGTACGACCTCTCCGAGGGTGAGGACGACGAAGACGAAGACGAGGACGATGCGGTCGGCCCCATGGACTCGCAGGTACACGCCTCCCGCCAGTCGGAGCGCGAAGTCCGTCCTCCGCGCGCCGATCGCGAGCGCGCTCGGCGTGATCGCGCCGAGTCCGCGCCTCGCGCGCGACCGGAGCGGCCGTCTCGCACGGAGCCAGCGGCGCCGCGCAGTGAGCGGCCGGATGCAACCGACCGCGGTGCGCGCGCCGAGCGTCCCGCCCGGCCCGAGCGCACCGAGTCGGAGCGCGCCGCGCGCCGTGAGAAGCGCGAGAAGCGAGACAAACGTCGTGAGCGGTCGCAGAGCGCAGAGCCGCTCGCGAGCGGTGAGCCCGCCGAAACAGGAGTCGAAGCGATCACGCTCGGCGCACCCGAGGTCACGGGCACCATCGTTCCCGCGCTGAGCGTCGTCCGCGCCGACGGTGAGACCACGTCCCGCGACGAACCGAGCGATCGCGCGGCGGCCGAGGGTGCGTCGCCTCGGAAACGGAAGCGTCGTCGGCGTCGCGGCCAGCGCGATCGGCTCGCCGGCGAAGCGGGCGGTGTCTCGGAATCCACCGATGCGGATGATGTCGGCGATGCCGACGCGGACGACGACAACGGCTCGGACTCCAACGACCGCGGCGACGATCGCGATCGCCCGCACTCTAACGGCGGTGGACGCGCGCTGAGCGTCTCGTCGTCCGAGCCGGTGGAGCGGTCGCCCTACGCGGCGGCGGCCGACGGGCCGGCGCCCGCTCCGGCCTCGCCGCCTCCTGCTCCACCGCAACCGCCATCCAGCTCACCGATCGTTCCATCATCAGCGCCAGAGACCGAATGAGTCGATATCGCGTCGCCGTGCAGATCGTTCCGCGCCGCGGCCTGCTCGATCCCCAGGGAAAGGCCGTCGCCGATGCGTTGCACACCCTCGGCTTCGGTGGCGTCGCCGAGGTCCACGTGGGACGTCATCTCGTTCTCGACATCGAGGCGAAGGACGAGAGCACCGCGCGCCAGCAGACTCGTGAGATGTGCGAGCGCCTGCTGGCCAATCCGGTCACGGAAGACTTCGAGATCGCCGAGGTGACGTCGACATGAAGTTCGGCATCGTCACCTTCCCGGGATCGAACGGCGACTACGACGCCTATCAATCGGCGGTCGAAGCGCTCCACGAGGACGCCGTCTTCCTCTGGCACAAGGATCACGATCTTCAGGGAAGCGACGTCGTGATTCTCCCCGGCGGGTTCAGCTACGGCGACTACCTCCGTGCGGGAGCGATCGCGCGGTTCAGCCCGATCATGCGCGAAGTCGTCCAGCACGCGGAGCGCGGCGGTCCGGTCATCGGCATCTGCAACGGCTTCCAGATCGCGTGCGAGGCCGGCCTGCTGCCGGGCGCGCTGCTGCGAAACGCATCGCTGAAGTTCGTCTGCGCGCCGGTCGGTCTTCGTGTCGAGAACGCGGAGACGATCTTCACCTCCCGGTACGAGACGGGGCAGCGGATCCTGCTGCCGATCGCGCACGGCGACGGACGCTACAGCGCAGATCAGGAGACGCTCGACCGACTGGAGGGTGAGGGGCAGGTCGTGCTGCGGTATGCGCCCGACGAGCTCGAGGCTCGCGAGGCGTACAACCCGAACGGCTCGATGCGCGACATCGCGGGTATCATCAACAGCACCGGCAACGTGCTTGGCCTCATGCCGCATCCGGAGCGCGCCGTCGATCCCCTGCTCGGACCGGCGGATGGGCTTCCCCTGTTCGAATCCATCCTGCAACGCGTCGCCGTCTGACGAGGAGCGCTCCATGCGCCGTCTGCTCGTGCTCGCCCTGTTCGCTGTCTCCCTTCCGCTCGGTGCCCAGAGTGTCGCGAAGGTCGTCTCGCCCGGAATGTCGCGCGCGAAAGTCGTCGCCGCGCTCGGCGAGCCGGCGACTGCGCGCTCCGTGGCGGACTTCACGTACCTGTTCTACCTGAACTCCTGCGCGAAGGTGTGCGGGATGAACGATCTCGTCGTGCTGCGCGGCGACAGCGTGGTCGACGCGATCTTTCGCTCGCCCAATCGCAAGTACACCGGCACCAGCAGCTCGCCGGCACCGATCTCGCCGCAGCAGGCGGCCCGTCCGGCGGCGGCTGCGAAGCCGGCGTCCAGGCTGAAGCCGTCGGCTCAGGCCAACGACGCGCGTCCGTCGATCCCATCGAACACGCCGGCGGTCTCTCCCGCACCGTCCACTTCACCCGCGACCCGAGCTCCGTGACCGTCACTGCCCGACCCGGCGATCCCGCGATCACTCCCGCGCTCATCGCCGAGCACGGACTGACCACCGACGAGTACGACCGTCTCGTCGACATGCTGGGCAGGACTCCGACGTTCACCGAGCTCGGCATCGTCAGCGCGCTGTGGAGCGAGCACTGCTCGTACAAGCACTCGCGCCCGCTGCTCCGCACGCTTCCGACGAAGGCGCCCTACGTCCTGCAGGGGCCGGGTGAGAACGCCGGTGTGATCGCGATCGGCGACGGCATGGCGGTGGCGTTCAAGATCGAATCGCACAACCATCCGTCAGCGGTGGAGCCGTACCAGGGCGCCGCCACCGGTGTGGGCGGCATCCTCCGCGACGTGTTCACGATGGGGGCTCGGCCCATCGCGCTTCTCAACTCGCTCCGCTTCGGCTCGCTCGACTCGGCACGGGTGCGATACCTCTTCGCGGGCGTCGTGAAGGGCATCGGCGACTACGGCAACTGCGTCGGAATTCCGACCGTCGCTGGCGAAGTCGTCTTCGATCCTGCCTACGAAGGGAATCCGCTCGTCAACGCCATGTGCGTCGGCATCCTCAAGGAAGAGGAGCTGATGCTCGCCGTGGCGCAGGGTGTCGGCAATCCGATCATCGCCGTGGGGGCACGCACGGGGCGCGATGGCATCCACGGCGCCTCGTTCGCGTCGGAGGATCTCTCCGAGGCCAGCGACGCGAAGCGTCCTCGCGTGCAGGTCGGCGATCCGTTCACGGAGAAGCTGCTCCTCGAAGCGTCCCTCGAGCTCATTCGCAGCGGCCACATCGTCGCGATCCAGGACATGGGCGCCGCCGGCCTCACGTCGTCGTCCGCAGAGATGGCCGCGCGTGGCGACGTGGGCGTGACGATCGACACGACGCTGGTGCCCGCTCGCGAGCCCGGCATGACGCCGTACGAGCTGCTGCTCAGCGAGTCGCAGGAGCGCATGCTCGTCGTTGCCAAGCGCGGTCACGAGAACGACGTCAGCGCGATCCTCGAGAAGTGGGACCTCACGGCGGCGGTGATCGGCGAAGTGATCGCCGAGCCCGTGTATCGCGTCACCGAAGGTGACCGCGTCGTCGCCGAGTTCCCCGGCATTCGTCTCGTCACCGACTGTCCCACCTACGAGCCGGAGGCGCGCGAAGCCGATGACGTGCGACGTCGCCGTGAGCGAGACGTGTCGGCGATCGCGGAGCTTCCGGAAGAGGCCGACCCGCTCTGGACACTGGAGCGCCTCCTCAGCTCGCCCACGATCGCCAGCAAGCGTTGGGTCTACCAGCAATACGATCACACCGTGCGCACCGGTACCGTGGTCGGTCCTGGCGGCGACGCCGCGGTCGTCCGCATCCGCGGCACCGATCGCGCCATCGCGCTCAAGACGGATTGCAATGGGCGTTACGTCTTTCTCGACCCCCGCGCGGGTGCTCGCATCGCGGTCGCGGAAGCGGCGCGCAACGTCGCGTGCGCGGGCGCACGACCGATGGCGATCACCAACAACCTCAACTTCGGCAATCCGAAGCGCCCCGAGGTGTACTACCAGCTTCGCGAGGCGGTCGCCGGGATGAAGGAGGCGTGCGAGGCGCTCGGAACTCCCGTCACGGGTGGAAACGTCTCGTTGTACAACGAGAATCCCACCGGCGCGGTCTATCCGACACCGGTCATCGGAATGGTCGGCCTCGTCGACTCGCTCGCGCACATCACGCGATCGGCGTTCAGCACGCCGGGCGACGAGATCGTCCTGCTCGGCGACAACACCGACGAGATCGGAGGAAGCGAGTACCTGGCGCGCATCCACGGTGAGGTGGCCGGCCACCCGCCGCGCTGCGACCTCGATGCCGAACGTGCCCTCACCTCGGCGCTGCTGGATGCAATTCGGCGTGGCGCGGTGCGCTCCGCGCACGACTGCGCCGACGGCGGTCTCGCTGTCGCGCTCGCGGAGTGCGTGATGATGGATCGCGCGCATGCGACCAGCGCGACGGTCGACCTCTCGGCATGGGCCGGCCTGCCACTCCGGGCGCTGTTGTTCGGGGAGGCGCAGGGCCGAGTGATCGTCTCCACGCCGGATGCCGCCGCGGTGCACGCGGCAGCGCAGGCGCACGGTGTTCGCGCCACGACGATCGGCGCCGTGACCGTCGCAACGAGCGCCTTGACGATCGACGTCGGCACGAGGCGAGTTCAGAGCTCCGTTGCTCCCCTCGCCGACGCGTACCACGAAGCGATCCCTCGCATCATGTCGCGCGCCGCATCGGCGCAGGACGTCGCGCTGGCCTCCGACGCGCAGGTCTGAATTCTATGTGCGGTATCTTCGGCGTTCGCGATCAGCCCGAGGCGGTCACCCTGACCAAGCTCGGTCTGTACTCACTTCAGCATCGAGGCCAGGAGTCGGCGGGCGTCGTCTCGGTCGACGAGCACGGCATCGCGCGAGGGGTCCGAAGCATGGGCCTCGTCTCGGACATGTCGAACTCGCAGCTCGACGCGCTGAAGGGCAGGATGGCGATCGGGCACACGCGGTACAGCACGACCGGCTCCTCGACCATCGAGAATTCCCAGCCGGTGCTCGCGAGCTCGCGCGGCGGTCACATCGCGCTGGCTCACAACGGCAACATCACGAACGCCGGCGAGCTGCGCGTCGAGCTGGAAGACCTCGGCTCGATCTTCGCCTCGTCGATGGACTCCGAGGTGATCGTGCACCGGCTCGCGCGATCGACCGCCGAGAAGCCCGAAGAGCGGCTTGCCGACGCGCTGCGCGGAGTCGAAGGCGCATTCAGCATCGTCGCGATTCTGGGCGAGACGCTGCTCGCCGCGCGCGATCCGCGCGGGTGGCGACCACTCGCGATGGGACGGCTCAACGGGTCGCCGGTGTTCGGCTCGGAGACCTGCGCGCTCGACATCGTCGGCGCCACCTACGAGCGTGACGTGCAGCCGGGTGAGATCATCGCCGTCGATGCGAATGGCGAGCGCTCGATCTTTCCCTTCGAGAAGAAGGAGCTCAAGCGATGTGTGTTCGAGCATGTGTACTTCGCGCGGCCCGACAGCCGCATCTTCGGCGGCTCGGTCGACCGTGCGCGCCGGGAGCTCGGTCGTCGGCTCGCGCGCGAGTGTCCGGCGCCGGGCGCGGATCTCGTGTTCAGCGTACCCGATTCGTCGAACTCCGCGGCGATCGGCTTCGCCGAGGAGAGCGGACTCCCGTACGAGCTCGCGCTCATTCGAAACCACTATGTCGGACGCACCTTCATTCAACCGACGCAGGCGACGCGCGACGCGAAGGTTCGTCTCAAGTACAACGCGGTGCGCGAGGTGCTGCACGGAAAGCGCGTCGTCATGGTGGACGACTCGATCGTGCGAGGCACCACGACGCGCGGGCTCGTGTCGCTCGTGCGCGCCGCGGGCGCCGAGGAGGTGCACATGCGCGTGAGCTCCGCGCCGGTCACGGGGCCGTGCTACTACGGCATCGACACGCCGAGCCGCGAGGAGCTGATCGCGTCCAACAACACGCTGGAGGAGATCCGCGCATCGCTCGGAGTCGACTCGCTGGGATATCTCTCGCTGGACGGCATGCTCGAGTCGGTGCCGGGCGGCCCGGGTGGCTTCTGTCACGCATGCTTCTCCGGCGATTATCCCACCGCGCCGCCAACGGACCCGGCGAAGCTGCGCTTCGGATGCGGCTGCTGACGCGCTGAGCGAGCGCTCGACGCTCTGCGCGTGCCGTGGCACGGCGCTTTCGCAGGATCTTTGTGGCGATCTGGGGGTTTCCCCTGCGATGAAGGCAGTGCTTCTCGTCCACGGATTCACGATCGGGCGAAACGAAGCGGAGGATACATCCGTCCTGAGGTCATGCTTCTGCGGCGCTCCCACCAACACCGTCCGCACGACGATCCCTTCCAAGTCCTTGACCAATCTGGGGTTGGAGGGCTAATTACCCAGGCCGTCGCCGCTCGAAGAAGCGTGCGTCCGCAGCCCAAGGTCGGCATCTGCGGAGAGCACGGTGGTGAGCCCAGGAACGTGAGGCAGTCTCGCGTGATCGGGCTCCATTCAGTCTCGTGCTCTCCGTCCCGCGTGCCGATCGCCCGCCTCGCCGCTGCTCATGCCGCTCTTGAACCCACCATCCAGTAGCGCTGCCCTGAAGCGCCTTCCGGCGCTTCCCAACCTGCCCGTCCTCCCGGACGAGCACGACGCACGCACGCTCCGGATCGCATTGGTCACGGAGTATTACTATCCCCACCTCGGCGGGGTGTGCGAGCACGTGCATTTCTTCGCTCGTGAAGCGCGGCGGCGTGGTCATCACGTGGACATCATCACGTCCAACCTGCGCGGCGCGCAGCCGCAGCCGAACGTCATCCGGCTCGGACGTAGTCAGCCGGTGTACGCGAACGGCTCGCAGGCGCGCATCACGATCGGGCTCGGTCTCCGTCGTGAGATGCGCAAGGTCCTGCACCGCGGACATTACGACATCGTGCACGTCCACTCGCCGCTCACGCCGATCCTCCCCCTGCTGGCGATCGAAGAAGCGAATTGCCCCGTCGTCGGGACATTCCACACCTATTTCGACAAGTCGCGCGCGTACAAGTATCTCAACGACTTCTTCCAGAAGCGGCTGGACATGCTCGACGCGGCCATCTGCGTCTCGCACTCCACCACCGTCGCGCTCGAGCCGTACTTCGACGCCGACTGGCGGATCATCCCGAACGGCATCGACACGGACGTGTTCCACCCGAGCGTCGCGGCGCCGCCGGCGATTCGCAAGGACGTGCCGTCGATTCTTTTTCTGGGGCGATTCGATCCGCGCAATGGACTGAGCACGCTCATCGAATCGTTCCGCAAGGTGAAGGGCAAAGGGCGCCAGGCGCAGCTCGTCGTCGTTGGCGACGGACCGCTCCGCGAGCACTACTACAAGCAGGCCAAGGGCGATCCCGACATCACCTTCGTCGGCGCCGTGCTCGAGGGGCGCCCCAGCTACTACGCGCACAGCTCCATCTACGCCTGCCCCACGACGAAGGCGTCGTTCGGCATCACGCTGCTCGAGTCGATGGCGTGCGAGACGCCGATCGTCTGCTCCGACATCCTCGGCTTCCAGGACGTCGTGCAGAATGGCCGCGAGGCGCTCATGACGCCGTGCGGCGATCGCGATGCGCTGGCCGACTCGCTCGTGCAGCTCCTCGACGATGAGAGCCTGCGGCTGCAGCTTGGCACCACGGGCCGGCACGAGTCCATGCAGTACGCCTGGCCGCGCGTGACGTCGCAGGTGCTCGACGTCTACCACGCCGTGATGGGACGCACCGTCGGCCCATGATCGGCGCGGCCGCGGCGGGGATCGCCGCAGCGGGGTTGGCCGCGCACGGCGCATGGCATCGGAACAGCTTCGTGTTCGGCCCCGTCGTCACCCACCTGCCGGGCGATGAGCCGGTCGTGAGCATCACGTTCGACGACGGCCCGAATCCGCACGCGACACCGCGCATTCTCGACATCCTCCGACGGGCGCGCGTGACCGCCACCTTCTTCGTGCTCGGACGTCACGTCGAGCGCTGGCCCGAGCTCGTGCGCCGCATGGCGGTCGAGGGTCATCAGCTCGGCAATCACGGCTACTTCCACCGGAAGCTGCACCGTCGCTCGCCCACCTACGTGCGCGATGACATCACGCGAGGCACCGAGCAGATCGTGCGCGCATCCGGCGTGCGTCCGCGCCTCTTCCGTGCACCGCACGGCTTTCGCAGCCCGTGGGTCACGCCGATCGCGGCCTCGCTGGGCCAACGCACCGTGGGATGGTCGCTCGGCGTGTGGGACTCCGCGCTGCCCGGCGCGCAGGTGATCGCGTCACGCGCCATCGAGGGGATGCACGCGGGATCGATCCTGCTGCTCCATGATGGCGACGGCTACGATCCGGACGGCGATCGCTCCCAGACGGCCGACGCGTTGCCATCCATCATCGAGGGACTGCGCGGGCGCGGATTTCGCTTTACCACGCTGCCAGAGTGAAGCCCATCCGCCTTTCATGAACCAAAGCGTCTCGCGCGCGCTCCGGCTCGGTCTCACCGGGCTCATCCTCGTCATGCTGGTGCTCTTCGCGCGACGCGTGAACTGGCACGATACCTGGGCGACCATGCGCTCCGCGTCGCGGCCGCTGCTCCTCGCCGCGGCTGCGGTGAACCTCGCCTCGATCGTCGTCAAGGCGATCCGATGGTGGGTCTTCCTCCGGCCGGTTGGTGCCACCTCGCTGCCGCTCGCCCTGCGCGCGACCTTCGCCGGCGCGGGACTCAACAACGTGCTCGTCGCGAATGGTGGCGAGGCCGCGCGCGTCGTCTTCGTGTCACGCGCGGCACACGTACAGAGCGCCAAGGTGCTGGCGACCCTCGCGCTCGAGCGGTTGTTCGAGCTCGTCGGCTACGTCGTGCTGCTCTCGCTCGCCGCGACATTCCTGCAGCTTCCCCACTCCATCGAGCGCGTGAAGCCGTTCGCGATCGCGGCGCTGGTCGGGATGGCTGCGCTGCTCGTGTGGCTCCTTCGGCGTCCCGACGTCGTGGAGAGCGTGGCGATACCCACCCATCAGAGCTGGCACGGTCGCGTGCGAGCCTACGGGTCGCGCTTCGTGCAGACGATCGGCCAGGTGTCGAGCGGGCCGCGGTTCATCGCCGCCCTGTTGCTCAGTGTGGCCGCCTGGGCGCTGCAGGTTGCGACCTATCAGCTCACGGCGGAGGCGGGCCACCTGCCGATGACCACCGTCGCCACGGTTGCCGCGCTGCTCGCGGTGAATCTGGGGTTCGCGCTCCGGGCGACGCCCGGCAACGTGGGACTCTTCCAGGCCGCCTACGCGGCGACGGCGGCGGCGTTCGGCCTCGATCAGAACCAGGCGATCGCCGTCGCATTTCTCATCCAGGCACAGCAGATCCTTCCCGTCACGCTGATCGGCATCGCCCTCGCGCCCGAATTCATCTTCAAGAAGGCGAAGCGGCGCGAGAGCGATGCACCGGGTGAGATTCCGAGCGAGTCACGCACCGATCGCTGAGTCGCTCTCGCTCGTCCCGCCGTACGCGATCGCGCACCACATCGGATGCACCCGAGTCGCTATTCCATCAGCACGGCGTAGACGATCACCGTGTGCGGAACATCCGCCATGGTCTGGCTACCCGTCTGGCGCATCTGCACCAGCTCCTCGTCGGTCGCCAGCTCCACGAGCATCTTCGAGTCGCGCATCCTGAGTGTTTGCACGCCATGGAAGTGCGACACGTCGAACGCCGAGGTGAGTGGCACGCGCTTCATGAACGTCTTCACGAGCGTGCCGTCCGCCGAGTAGATCGCACCCACGATGCACGCGTCGTCATGCGGGGCGAATGCCTCCGGATAGCGCAGGCGACCGAGCGAGTCCGTGCGTACTCCGTACTCATTCCGATCGATCGCCGCGCTGTCAGCCGCGGCGTGCAGCGCCTGCTCCAGCTTTGCGCGATCCTCGTCCGTGATCGCATTGCGGCCGGCGTCGGTCGCGAGCAGCGTCCTCAGCTCCGAGACCGCCGCCAGGACTCTGGCCTGCGGCGTGAGCACCGGCTTCGGTGCGTAGCACGCCATCGCGATCAGCGCGGCGCCCACCGCTGCGCCCGAACCTGCGCGCCATCCCAGGGTATGCGTTCTCAGCATGGCATCGATCCTCCGTTCGAGAAGTGTCGCCGGCTCGGCGAGCGCGGCGATCGGCGCGACTCCCGCGAGCGTGCGCTCGCCGACGTCCAGCAGGAGCTCGCAGTATTCACGTGCGCTCGACCGGCTGCGCAACACGCGAGCATCGCAATCCAGCTCGATGCCATGACGCAGTCGCCGGAGCGCGAACCATAGCGGCACGTTCCAGGGCATCAGCGAGACGAGAAGCGTCGCGCCCCAGAGTAGGAGGGGATCCCCCGCGCGAACGTGCTCGCGCTCGTGCGTCATCACGATCTGCTGCTTCCACTCGTCGAGCGTCTCGACCCACGCCGGCACGACGATGCAGTGATGCACGAGCCCGACGACCGCAGGACCCACGTCGTGTGACAGCAGCACCGGCACCCCCGCCACGACCTGCTCCCGCCACGATCGTCGCATGCGCTCGATGCGCCACGCCGAGAGCGTCAGCACCATCAGGCATCCACACGAGCCGATGATCCAGACCCCGAGCAGCAGCAGATCGAGTCCGCCGCCGCCGGGGCCGTCCGCACGGTGCGTCGCGCGCGTCGCATCGTGGCTGACTGACGGATCGCCAGGCGTCGTCGGTGTCGCAGCGTGAGTCGGCAACTGTCGGTCGGCGCTGCCGCTGCGCGGTGGTCCGCGTGTGATCGCGGCGCCTCCCGTCACGGTGAGCACTGCCCACGCGACCGACGCGCTGATCGCGACGGCCCAGAGAAGTCTCGTCGCCGCCATGCGCGCGACCGCCCGCTCGGCCAGCACGGCGGCGAGCGACAGCACCGCCGCCAACGCGGTCGCGTAGAGCATCCAGGCCAGCATCAGCCGCCCTTCCGCCCACGCCGGCTCTTGTCACGCAGTCGCTCATCCACGAGCTCGCGAAGTCGCGCCAGCTTCTCTCGGGACAGGCTGCGGTCGCTCACCATGTGGGTGAGGAGCGCTTCGGTGGAGCCCTCGAACACCTTGTCGACCAACCGGCGCACGCCGCGCGTGCCGGCCTCGTCGCGCGCGACGATCGGGATGTAGCGATGCGCCTTCCCCTCGCCCTCGTGGCGCACGTACCGCTTCGCCTCGAGCGTGCGCAGCACGGTCAGCACGGTGGTATATGCCAACACGTCCTCGAGGTCGGCCCGCACCTCGGCCACCGTGCCGGACCCCAGCCTCCAGAGCACGCTCATGACGTCCAGCTCTCGATCCGTGAAGTCGCCCACCGGTGGTCTCCTACTAAAGTGTTAGTAGGATGGTAGCCGCGGCACGCTGGATTGTCAACTAAACTTGTAGTAGGTGGCTGCGCCCGCTATCGCGTCAGCTCTGCCCCAGCAGATACCCCGCGCGCCGCACCGTCTCGATCGCGACGACTCGGCTGCGCGCGAGCTTGCGACGCAGGTAGCCGACGTACACCTCGATCGTGTTCGGCTGTGGGCTCGTCGACTCGCCCCACACGAACTCCGTGAGCGTCGCCTTGCCGACCACGCGTGGCGCGTAGTGGAACAGACAGCTCAACACGTCGTATTCGCGCGGGGAGAGCATCACCTCGTCGCCCGCGCACCAGACGCGCCGATGCGCGCGGTCGATCACCAGATCGCCGACCGCCATCCGCTTGTCGGCGTTCAGCGTGCGCGCTCGCCGCGCGATCGCGTGCAGTCGCGCGGGCAGGAGCGCCGAGCGAACGAGGCACACGTCGTCCGCTCCCTCGTCGAGCAGTCGCGCACAGTCACGCTCGTCGCGTGCGTTGAGTGCGACGATCGTCGCGAGCGGCCATCTGCGTCGCACGTGTCGCATGCGACGCCCGAAGTCGTCCAGCGTGGAACGATCCAGGAGCACGACGTCGGGTTGCTGCACGGCGCCGTCCACCATCGGCAGGTGGCCGTCGTGATCGAGGCGAAGGATCTCCGTCCCCTCGCCGACCAGCGTCTGCTCGACGACCGTCACGAGCGCCGGATCGAGGCTGCCGATCGCGATCTTCGCGACGCAGCAAGAGCTCTTTGACATGGCAGGGCCGATTCGAGTGCGTGAACTGCGCGGCCTCGCGCACTTCAACGCTATGGGCGCCTGTCCTGGCCCGCAAGTAAAACTCCCAGGCGACCGGCCCGCAGGCTGAGACGCCCTTCAGCATTCCGCGACATTGGAGATGGCGTCGCAAATCCGCGGATCCTAGTGTGCCCGCGTCCAGTCGCGACTGCCGACGCGGGCCGCCCCGACCATTTCCCGGGACGACCGTGTCGTCCCGATGACCACCCCGAGGCTCACATGTCCAAGGAAAAGCCGTCCGCTCGTCCGGCAGATCAGGCGCCGGATCAGCGAGCGCTCACCGAGCGCCAGGCAAACCGGTTGGCGACGCAGAGTGGCGTCGAGGCGAAGCAGCTCGTGGGCGCCACCGTCGCGCAGATCAGCGACCGGTTCAAGTGGACGATCGATCCGACCCTCCTCTTCTTCCGCCGCGTCTGCGGACGCGTGGTGAAGAAGGATCCGATCACCGGCATCGAGTATCCGGTCCCCTTCGCGACCGTGACCGTGGAGGACACCGACTGCAATCTGCTGGCGTACTTCCCTCACGGGTGGCCGTGGGGCTGGTACTATCCGCTGTTCTGCCACCGCGAAGTGCTGGCGACGGTGCACACGGATGCGTGCGGCAACTTCTGCGCGAACATCCCGCGTTTCGACATCGACTGGATCCTCCGCTGGCGGCGGCAGCGTATCTGCTTCCCGATCATCTTCCAGCGTCCCTCGCTCGCCGATCTGCTCGACCGGCCGGAGCTGCACCCGGTGCCGAGGGATCCGATCGGGCCACCAGGACCGGGACCCGATCCCTCGCCGCTCGATCGTCTCGCGACGCTGTCGCTCTCGAGCGTCGAAGCGCTGGGGGGCAGTGCGGCCCGCTCGCTCGCGGAGCGTGTGCAGGCTGCGCAGCTCTCTCGCTCGCTCGGCGCGAAGCCCGCATTCGACGAGCACGTGCTCGACGTTCGCGCGTTCGACGGCGAGCTCCCGCCGCCCCTTCCGGCCGAGCTCCAGCACGTGCGTGCTGGCGCGGCCAACGTGATCGCGCAGAAAGGCGCGGACCCGCACGAGGCGGTGCGCGCGACGATCGCGTCGCACGCCGGTATCGGCGCGCAGGCGCTCGCGCAGCTCGACCTCAACCGATTCGTCGGTCCGTTCCGGCGCTGCATCGACATCCTGCTTCCCGAGTGGCAGCTGATCATCGACGTGCCTGACATCACCTTCCGCGTGACGCAGGACGTGGACGGCGACGGCACCGAGGAGACGATCTACTCCGAAGGCTACTTCGACGTGCGGTGGAACGCGGGGCCGATCCCGCCCGTCACCCTCGTCGCGTCGTCGATCGCGAGAGAGTCGCGCACCTGCGACGCGCCGATCGTGCCGTGCCAGAACACGCCGGAGCTCCTGTTCGCCGGATTGATGCCGATCACCGATCCCGCGTACTTCGACGACGTGAACGGCTACGCGAAGCGTCCGAACAAGCCGATCCCGCCGATCCCGCCGCGACCGGTCGCCGAGACCCCATTCCTCGGCGTGCTCCAGCTCTACGGCTGCGTGAACGTCCCCAACGCCGCATTCTATCGCGTGCTGGTCTCGTTCAATGGAGGGCCCTTCAACGCGATCACCGGGCTGCAGTGGAACATCTACCCATTGCCGATCGGTCCACCGCATCCCGTGGTGCCCGATGCGATCGGGTGGTATCCCGTTCTGCCGAATCCCACCGATTTCCATCCGGCGAACCTCGTGCTGGAATGGCCAACGCCGACGCTCGGGAAATACTCGCTCAAGATCGAGACCGGCACGGCGACGAAAACGCATCTCGGCTTCGGCAACACCGTGGCGATCCAGGTCGACAATACGGCGCCGACCGTCTTGTTCAGCAAGCTCTCATGGAAGTTCTCGAACGAACCCGACACGGCGCTCGATCTCCCCTCGCGCAATCTCCTCGTTCCCTGCCCGACCGTCCGACGCGGGATTCCAGCGCGAGACATCGAGATTCAGTTCGAGACGCTCGTCAGCGCGCATCACCTGCGCGATGCCTCACTCACCACGCATGGATGTGGCGGTGGAGCGTTTAGCCTGATCAGCGCCCCCGTGAACACCGCGCACTGGCATCAGACGGTGAGCGACAACAGCGTCGCGCTGTCCGGTCGATACAGGCTCGACGCGTCCGCGCTCGAAGGCGCGTACGGCTTCACCTGCCAGGCGAACAGTCGCGCGATGAATCCGGCCGGGAGCGACAACGGTCACCTCCTCGACTGGAACTACGACCCGATCTACTCCTACGTCGTTCCACAGGTCGAGGTCGCGATCGTGAATGGCTAGCGGAGCGGCGGTGTGCAGGTGCGTCGCTCACGAGAGGCGGCGCACCTCGCACCGGAGCTCGACGTCGAACCATGAGGAGGAACCGTGATGTCGATCGAGGTGCGCATCGTGTGCGGTGTGCTCGCCACCTGGCGGCTCACCCATCTGCTCACGTCCGAAGACGGTCCGGGCGACATCGTCGTCCGACTACGCGCCGTGCTGGGCCACAGCACGCTGGGGAGAGCAATGGATTGCTTCTACTGTTTGAGCATCTGGATCGCGGCGCCGCTCACGCCGTTCGTCTCGACCGATCCACTCGAGATGGTGTTCGCCTGGCTAGCCCTTTCCGGAGGCGCCTGCCTTCTGGAGCGCGGAACCGCGACCGGGCTGCTTACTCACGCTGCAGCGCGCACGTCGCGCGAAGGAGGGATCGATGAGCTGTTGTGGACAGCGCCGCCAGGAGATGCGCGCGGCGATGCAACGCCAGGCCCCACCCGAGCCGGAACCGTTGGTCCGGCCGGAGTCGCCGATCCCGATCGTATATCTTGGTAAGGGCTCGATCGTGGTTCGCGGTCCGGTGACGGGCAAGACGTACCTGTTCGCGTCGGCGGGAGAGCCGCTCCTGGTCGACGAGCGCGACGCTCCGGCATTTCTGAGGTCGGCGCCGTTCGCGCATGGGTGAGCGTATCGTCCAACATTCCACCTGCCACCGTCCTTCGCAGGATCGCGATCGCCTCTCGTGAGTCTCGCGCGCAGGACGCCGTTCCTCGCTTCCGCCACGGCGACCGCGCTTCTTCGCGTGCTCGTGTGCCTGCTGCTGGCGTTGTTCTGGGGATACTTCGCGTATTTCACGACGCGCACCCAGGGCGTGCACCGCGACTTCGGTCAGATGTGGTTCGCCGCTCGGACTCTGCTCCACGGTGGCGACCCGTACGCGGCAATCGGACCGGGCCGAGCGTTCGAGTGGTCGTGGCCATGGTACTACCCGCTGCCGGCCGCGCTCGTCGCGCTGCCGGTCGCGCCGCTCAGCGAGCCCGCCGCGGTCGGTGTCATGGTGTTCGTCAGCGTGGCGTTGTTCGCGTGGGCGCTGACCGCGCGCGGCACGGCACCGCTGCTTGCCTTCGGCAGCTTCTGCATGTGGCACGCGCTCTACCTCGCACAGTGGTCACCGCTGCTCGCCGCAGCCGTCGTCATCACCCCTCTGTCGGCGATCCTGGTCGCGAAGCCGACCATCGGCGCGGCGATCTTTGCGGCTCGCCCATCGTGGTGGGCGGTCGCGGGCGCGATCGTCCTCCTCAGCGTCGCGTTCGTGGTTCAGCCGCATTGGGTCCAGGAGTGGCGCTCGGCGCTCGCCAGGGGCGTGGTCGAGGGGGGCAAGGTGACGTCGCACGCGCCGCCGATCCTCTACCCGGGCGGAGTGATCGTTCTCGTGGCGCTCTCGCGATGGCGACGTCGCGACGCGCGGCTGCTCGTCGCGCTGGCGTGCGTGCCGCAGACGACGTTTCCATACGAGGGCGTCCCGCTCTTTCTCATACCGGAGGGCTGGATCGAATCCGGCGTACTGATGGCATCGAGCTGGGTGATGAGAGCGTGGGTGGTGCATCTGCACGGCCCGTCGCCCGCGCAGACGGTGACCCACTATGGGCAGGCGTTTCTCGTCTTCCTGTATCTGCCAGCGCTCGTGATGGTGCTCCGTCGGCCGAACGAGGGGCCGGCGCCGGCGTGGCTCGAGCGGGCGATCGGCTGGTGGCAGACCCGTTCAGGGTAAACGACGAACGGCGTCCATCTCTGGACGCCGTTCGTCGTTCGTCAGTGGAGGCGCGGGGAATCGAACCCCGGTCCGAAGCTAGATCGACCACAGGCACTACGTGCGTATCCCACCGATTGATGTCCCCGACGGCTGGCCAGTGGGCAGCCCACCGCAAGGTAATCCTCCTAGAATTTCGCTCGATGGCGGAAGGCGCACCGCCGAGCTAGCCCAGATTTGCGTTACCCATGAAAACGCCCCGGGCGGGCTTCCTCATGGGCACTTGCAGGCCTAACTAAAAGTTAGGCGGCAAGGGCGAAGTTGTTGTTCGCAGTTGGTGATTTCCCGAGTGTTTAACGAGGTGCCCGAGGACCTCGGCACGCGCCCACAGCTTCACCAGTCCCGTCGAAGCCAGTCGCCCCCTTACGTCTCGAAAGCTAGTCCGATCGTACCGACAGTCAAGCGAGCGGAGCGTTCGGACCCAGCGCCAGACCTGAGTCTTCAACTCGTTGCGCGGCCTTTCGTTGCCGGCTTCGCCCTCACGCAATTTCTCCCAGCGTGCTTGGCGATGTACAGCGCCTTGTCCGACGCCGGGAAAAGCTGATCGCGAACCTTCACCGTCTCAGGGTAAGTGGCCACCCCGAACGACGCGGTGACGGCGATCTCCGCCCCGCCATGACGCATCGGTTGCGCGGCGATCCGCTCGCGAAGCCGTTCAGCGACCTCGACCGCACGCTCGCTGTCCGTCTGAGACAGCAGCATCGCGATCTCCTCCCCACCGTATCGCACGCAGATGTCCACCGAGCGCACCCCGTCGTGCAGGATGCGCGAGACCTGACGCAGCACGGAGTCACCCGCCTCGTGACCCCACGTGTCGTTCACCTTCTTGAAGTGGTCGATGTCGACCAGCACCAGCGAGACGGGATGACCATACCGGTCGGCCTCGGCGAGCGTACGCTGAAGCTCCTCGCCGAAGTGCTGCCGGTTCCAGAGCCCCGTCAGCGCGTCGGTACGCGCGCGCTTGTCCACTTCGGCGATCTGCCAGACGAGCTCGAGCGAGCCAGCGACGATGGCGCTCAGCACGGTGAGCGGCCGCGCCTCGTCCTGGGTGAGCGCTTCCGCCTCCTCCGCCTCCAGGACCAGGGCGCCCAGGATCCGACCGTCCTTGACGAGTGGAACGATGGCGACGGAGCCGGGCTCCTTGATCACCCTGGCGACGCCGTACAGCGCCTGCCCGGAGGCGCCACCAGTGGCATCCTCGAGCACCTGAAGCTTCCCGGTGCGGCACGCCTCAGCGACGACGCTGCTGGGCTCCAACGGAGATGGTGATCGCAGCCCCGTGCCTTCCGTGGCGAACGTCAGCTCGCCGGTTTCGCCGTCGCTGTTCCAGCGAACGAGCGCCGCGCCGCGAGCCCCTGAGACGTCGAGCGCCGTCTCGCAGAGCGCCCGCGCCAGCCCCTCGGCGGTCTTGTCGCTCTGCAGCCGCTGCACAGCGTCGAGAAGCGCCTGGCTCTGGCGCATGTGCCTCCCATATCGCCGCCGCACGTCGACGAGCTCCTGGACCGTGCCGAGCTGGGTCGCCAGGCGGGGAAGCCATTCGCGGAGCGCCGCACGGTCCAGCCCGAGCCCCGTACGGTGGGTGATGCTGAGGACACCGATCAGTGTCTCGCCGTGCATGATCGGCGCGGCGCCGACGTGCACGACCTCCTCGTGTCCGACCGTCTGGATCACGCCCCCCTCGGCCGACCACTGCACGAGCGGCGCCCATTCCGTGATGCTGAAATGCGCGGGCCGCGTCCCATCCGACGACCAGACCGCTGGCGCGAGGGAGTCCCGGTCCGGGTACCACCGCCAGAAGATTGCCTCCTCGCCGCCCGCGACATCGCGGATGTCCTCGAGCAGACGGGCGATCACCTGACGGTCGTGCCGAGCGACGTTGACCTCGAAGGAGACGCGGACGTCGCGACGCAGCGCGTTGGCCCCGACCGTCGTCTCCTGCTCCCGCTTGGGAAGCTCGGCGTCCATCCTCGCGAGCCGCGCGCGCGCGGACTCCAGCTCTCCCCGTGAGCGCTGCTCGCGGCGCATGGCAAGCCCCGCCGCGGCGAGCGCGGCGACGGCGATCAGGAGGGCTGCGGCGAGCAGCAGCATCAGCGGGAGTGCGGCGTGGTTCGGCGACGGCGGAGCGCGTCGCGCGTGTCAGCGAGTCGTACGCGAACCGTGCAGAATACGTGCGGCGGCGACGGCCGCGCCAAATCCATTGTCGATGTTGACGACGGTGACGCCGGCGGCGCAACTGTTGAGCATGGTGAGCAGCGCGGCCACGCCGCCGAACGACGCCCCGTAGCCGACGCTCGTCGGCACGGCGATCACCGGCACCCGCACCAGCCCGCCGACGACCGACGCGAGCGCGCCATCCATTCCCGCGACGACGATGATCACTGCCGCGCGCTCGAGCACGTCCTGGCGCGAGAGGATCCGGTGGATGCCCGCGACTCCCACGTCGCTGAGACGATCGGTCGCGCACCCCATGGCCTCCGCCGACACCACCGCCTCCTCCGCGACCGGGAGATCGCTCGTGCCGGCCGTCACGACGAGCACCTGCCCGGTGGTCGTCGAGGCAGGCTTGCCGGCGCGCAGGTGCACGGTGCGGCCAATCGCGTTGTGCTCGGCACCCGGCAGCGCCTCGATCAGGGCATGCACGGCATCGGCGGAGACTCTCGTGACCAGCACGCCGTCGCCGCGGTCGGCGATGCGGCGCGCGATCGCGACGACCTGCTCCGTCGTCTTTCCCGCTCCGTAGACGACTTCCGGGTAGCCCTGCCGCAGCGCGCGATGGTGGTCGATGGTGGCGAAGCCGAGGGATTCGGACGGCTCCTGCGCCAGCGAGGCGAGCGCCGAGTCGATCTCGACGGAGCCGTCCGCGACCCGGGCGAGCAGGTCGCGCACGCGCTCGCGCCTCACGCGGCGTCCGCCTCGATCGAGTGGTCGTCCTCGTGCACGGCGAGGTCGGGAGCGGCGGCGTAGCGCTCGCGATTGGCGAGGTAGTCCGCGAAGATCCCTTCGACTTCGGCGAACGAGGTGACCGCGTAGAGCTTCTTCCTGAGCTCCGCGCCACCGTGCAGCCCCTTCGCGTACCAGCCCAGGTGCTTGCGGAACTCGATCGCCGCGCCGCGTGGATCGGTCTCGTACTCCATGACCATGCGGGCGTGGTGCAGCGCGATGGCGAAGCGTTCCTCGATGGACGGCGCCGGACGCTTCGGCCGGCCGGCGAGCAGATCCTTGACCTGATCGAAGATCCACGGCTGCCCATACGAGCCGCGCGCGATCATGATGCCCGCGCACCTGGTCTGCTCGTGCATGCGGATCGCATCCTCGGCGACCTTGATGTCTCCGTTGCCGAGGACCGGGATGTCCAGCGCCTCGACGACGGCGGCGATCTCCTCCCAGCGCGCGGAGCCGGAGTACATCTGCGTGCGCGTGCGCGGATGCAGCGTCAGGACCTTCACGCCGGCGTCCTGGCAGCGCAGCGCGATCTTCACCGGGTCGCGCATCTCCTCGTTCCACCCGCTGCGAATCTTGCACGTCACCGGCAGGTGCGTGCCCGCGGCGACGGCGCGAATGACCTGCTGGACGAGATCCAGATCGCGCAGGCAACCCGAGCCGCCGTTTCTGCGCACGACCTTCTTGACCGGGCAGCCGAAGTTGATGTCGATGAACTCGGGCTGGAACACGTCGGAGACGAATCGCGCCGCCTCGCCCATTGCGTATGGGTCCGCACCGAAGATCTGCACGCCGATCGGGCGCTCGTCCGGACCGAACGCCAGCTTGTGCAGCGTCGCCTCGTTCTCCCGGCGGATACCCTCCGCCGAGAGAAACTCCGTCACGACGACATCGGCGCCATGCTGGCCGCAGAGCCGCCGGAATGGCGACTCGGAGACCCCGGCCATGGGCGCGAGGTAGAGTGGAACGTCGACCGAGAGCGGGAACGGAAAGCGCATCGTCGAAAGTTACCGAGCCACGGAAGTGCAAGCAACGTCGTCGTTTGACAATCGGCGGCACGGGCCGGTAGTTTGATCGGTTCCGTCACGAGCAGCGGCCATCGAGGCCGAGTCGTCTCAGGCCAGTCACGTACCGCCACGCACCGGACCCAGCCCGCATGGAACTGCGCGAGTTCTTCAGCGAAGACGCGATCAAGCTCGAGCTCGAGGGAGAGACGAAGGACGACATCCTCAAGGAGCTCATCGCCCTTCTCCGCCTGGACGAGAAGTCGGAGGGGATGCTCTACAAGATGCTGAAGCGGCGCGAGAACCTTGGCTCGACCGGAATCGGTCGCGGCATCGCCATCCCGCATTGCCGCTCGCTCGTGGTGAGCAAGCTCCGCGTCGCCTTCGGGCGAAAGCCCCACGGTGTGGACTTCAAGGCGATCGACGAGAAGCCGGTGAACTTCTTCTTCCTCATCGTCGCCCCGCCGCTCGAGGTCTCCAACCAGTACCTGCCGGTGCTCGGCAAGATCGCGCAGTTCTCCAAGGAGAGCGACGTGCCGCAGCGGTTGCTCGCACTGACGGAGCCCGCGCAGTTTCTCGAGCTACTGAAGGAAAAAGGGGTGTAGCAGAGTAGCTCCACCCTCCTCAGTAGTTCAGGAACAGCACCCCGAGAAACAGCACGGCCATCGTCGTCAGGAATGCGACGAAGTATGCGCTGGCCACCAGCGCGCTTCTCGCGATCGCACCGGACGTGGTCACGCCGTAGACTCGACGCGTTGCCAGCACCAGGTGCGCGCCGATGAGCGCGAAGCTCGCCAGCACGAACACGCCCTCGATGGCACCGTTCTTCACCACGCGCGTGATCAACGTCAGGAGCAGCGCGAGGAAGACGAAGGCATGCAGGTGAAGGGCGAATGCAAGATGCTGCGGATAGCGCATCCTGCGGCGGCGAAAGACGAGCGCGACGAGCGCGGCGTAGAGCGGCACCATGATGAACATGACGCGAGGCGTGTTCGACGCCATTCCCGCGGACAGCTTGCTCTTGTCCCGTAGCGCCGACGAAAACCGTCCGTAGAACGCACCCGACAGACCGCGTCGCTTTGCCAGGCTGTCGAGCTCGCGGATGGATTCCTTCTCGTCGCTCTGCTGTACGGCGACGACTCCGATCTGCACCGACGCGGCGTTGGAGGATCCGCTTCCGCCTGCGGGCCTCGCCGCCGTGATCTGCATCGGCACGTCCGGCAGCAGCGCCTTGACGAAAAAGTAGAGGAAGCTGCAGGTGAGATAGAGGCGCAAGGGAGAGATGAACCGCACGCGACGCCCCGCGAGATACTCCTGGGTCAGCGTGCCCGGCGACGTCACGAGCAGTCGCAGGGTGCCGAGCAGCTTTCCGTCCCAATTGAGAAAGCCCTCGGCCGCCTCGTGCGCGAACTCGCGCAGTGTGGGATCGGGGTCGATCGCGCGCTGGCCGCATTCCGAGCAGAAGTTGCTCGCGACTGGCGCTCCGCAGTTGAGGCACGGAACGGGTGCGGGCGAAACCGATGACGTGAGCTCC
>DASYMZ010000055.1:0-6030 GCA_036008805.1 Gemmatimonadaceae bacterium | reverse complement strand
ACGATCGAGTGGTGCTCGCTCCACGAGATCGCGATCGCGAGTGCCGAGCCAAAGCTCGCGCCGGCCTTCACCACCTGCGTCGACCGCTGCCGTGCCGTCGGGCGGACGGGAGGGCCGTCGAACACGGGGCCCGTGTGCGTCATGCTGTCACCTGAGAGAAGTGTGGCACCTCGAGCGGATCACATCTTCGGCTCGAGCATGATGTGCGCCTTCGGCGTGCCGGGAAACATGATCCACGGCAACCCGTCGGCCGGCTGAGCGGACAGACCCGACGACGCGACCGTCGCGCCAGGGATGTAGACGACGATGAGCGGCTTCGCTTTCTTCGCCGTGCCGTGCGCCGCGTCGAAGCTGCCGGCCGGCCCGAAGAGCTGATACAGCGTCGCCTGCTTCGGCATCGCCAACTTGCCCGTGCGAACCTCGGCGAAGCGCACGGTATCCACCTGATCGCCCTTCACGCCGCTCGCGCGCAGCGCGCGGCCGCGCGCCATGAACGGCTCCAGCGACTCGTGGTAGCACGCGACGTGAAACTCCTTCGTCGCGGGATCGTTCGCGAGACAGGTGAACGGGCCCTTGCCCTGCCGGATCATCGTGAGCTCGTGCGACGATCCCGCATAGCCGAGGACCCGAGCGTCGGCGCGGAACTCCTTCGGCAGCGCGAGCACGGCGGCGGCGATCTGCTGCGTGGCGGGCGCGGGCGCGGTCTTCGACGGCTGCGCGCGGAGAACGGCGGGTGAGAGACAGAGAGCCAGCGAGGCGACGAGTCTGGTGCGCATGGTGGGTCGCGTGCGGGTGAGGTGCGAAACATCGGAGATCTCGACGCCGCGCGCAGTGTACACGAATGCGCGAGTCACTCGCTCCGGTTCGGCCGTACCGGACGAATGCTGTCGAGCTGAATCAGATACGGCCAGTACTTTCCGGTCACGAGCAGCGCACCCGCGGCCGGGTCGAACGCGATGCCATTCGCCACCCCTCCTCGGCGCGCCACGTCGCCTCGCTCTTCAGGGGTGAGCAGGCGGGCGAGATCGATCCAACCGACGACCTGGCCGGACGCGGGATCGATGCGCGCGACGAAGTCCGTCTGATACACGTTCGCCCACAGCTCGCCGCGCACCCATTCGAGCTCGTTGAGGGCGTATACGGGCTTGCCGGCTTCCGTCACCTTGATCGTGCGCGACACGCGAAAGCCGGCGGGATCGATCACGCGGATGCTGCTCGTGCCGTCGCTCAGGTAGAGCGCCGCGCCGTCGCTCGCGAGACCCCAGCCTTCGCCCTCGTACCTGAACGAGTCGACCGGCGTGAGAGTGCGCACGTCGTACACCCGGCCGCGGCCGGATTCCCAGGTGAGCTGATACAGGCGCTCGCCGAGCACGGCGATCCCTTCGCCGAACTCGGTGCCGGGCAGCTCGGTGCGTCGCAGCACGCGGCCCGAGTGTTCGTCCACCTCACGGACGTCCGAGCGTCCCTTGATGCCGGTGCTCTCGAGCAGGCGCCCGTCGTGCACGAGCAGTCCCTGAGTATACGCCGCCGTGTCGTGCGGCCAGCGCCTCGCGGCGCGCGCACGCAGCCTCGGCGTCCCCGGCGAGAATGGCACCTTGGGCGGGTCCGCGTCGGCGTTCGTCTGCTGATGCATCATGCTCGGCAGCAGAGCGGGCGGCCCGCTTCGCTCGCTCTCGCTCTTCTCGCCACACGCGAGCGCGACGACGGCCAGCAACGCGGCCGCGCGGCTCAGCATGCCGGGTCGCGATGATCGGGCGTGGCGTGGCTGGTCATGGTTCGAGCAATACTCGGCTGGTGCGCGTCGTCGTCAAGCGTGCGCTCGTTCTGGTTCGTGGTGTGTGGCGCGGTCAGTCGGCGGCGCGCGCCCTTCCGGGTTCGTGGTATGTGGCGCGGTTGGTCGGCGTCGCATGCCCTTCCGGCCGCCACCTGTTCGGCGGCGCGCTGCGCGCTTGCCTCACCGGAAGCGTCCTCCAGGGCACGCGACGCCTCCCTCCCTGCCGCGATCTCGAACGTCCATGCGGGAGTGCCGCGCGCAGCGCGCGCGCTGCCGTCGTCTCTCGCTCGCGCTTGCCCGCGCACCGACCCGGCCCGCATGTTCCCGCCTCGTCAACCACCGATCACGGAGAACAGCTCGCATGCCCGTCCTCGCACTCGACGCCGGCACCACCAGCACTCGGGCCATGATCTTCGCCGACGACGGCGAGGTGCTGGCGCAGGTCCAGCGGCCATTCGAGCAGTACTTCCCCGCCGACGGCTGGGTCGAGCACGACGCCGACGAGATCTTCGCCACCACCCTCGCTTGCGCGCGCGACGCGCTCGCGGACGCGAAGCTCACCGCGCGCGACATCGCCGGCATCGGCATCGCCGTCCAGCGCGAGACCGTGGTGGTGTGGGACCGCGCGACCGGCAAGCCGGTGCAGCGCGCGATCGTCTGGCAGGATCGGCGCACCGCCGACAGCTGTCGCGAGCTGGCGCAGGATCCTGCCGCGGTCGCGCTCGTGGCGCGGACTGGGCTGCTGCTCGACTCGTACTTCTCCGCGACCAAGATCGCGTGGATCCTCACGAACGTCCCCGGCACTCGCGCAGCGGCCGAACGTGGCGAGCTGCTCGCGGGAACGATCGATACCTGGCTGCTCTGGAAGCTCACCGGCGGCCGGGTGCACGCGACCGACGCGACGAACGCGTCGCGCACACTGCTGTTCGACATCTACAAGCAGAAGTGGGACGACGAGCTGTGCGCGCTGTTCGGCGTGCCGCGTGCGCTGCTCCCGCAGGTTCACGACAGCGCCCACGATTTCGGCCAGACCGACGCCGAGCACTTCGGTGCGCCGATCCAGGTGCGTGCGCTCATCGGCGATCAGCAGGCCGGGGCGGTGGGTCAGGACTGCTGTCGCCCTGGTGAAGCGAAGGCGACGTACGGCACGGGCTGCTTCGTGCTCGTGCACACCGGCACCACCGCGCTCGTGTCGCGCCATCGTCTGCTCGCGACGGTCGCGCTGCGGCTCGGGGGCAACGTCACCTACGCGCTCGAGGGAAGCATCTTCAACGCGGGCACGGTCGTGCAGTGGCTGCGCGACGAGATGAAGCTGATCGCGACGGCGGGCGAGAGCGCGAGCGTCGCCGCGAGCGTCGCGTCGTCCGAGGGGGTGTACTGCGTCCCCGCGTTCACGGGGCTCGGCGCACCCTGGTGGGATCCCGACGCGCGCGGCGCGCTGATCGGGCTCACGCGCGACAGCGGCCGCGCGCACATCGTGCGCGCCGCGCTCGAGTCGGTCGCGCTGCAGACGCGCGATCTCGCGGAGGCGTTCGCCGAGGATGGGGTGCCGCTCGCGGCGATCCGCGTCGATGGAGGGATGGCGGCGAACGAATGGCTGATGCAGACGCTCGCCGATCAGCTTCAGGTTCCCGTCGAACGGCCAGCCGTGCTCGAGACGACGGCGTGGGGGGCGGCGCGCCTCGCCGGTCTGCACGCGGGGATCTATCCGATGCTCGGCGAGCCCGGCGCGCGGCGGGTGGAGAAGACGTTCGCGCCGAGTGTGCGCAGGTCGGACAGCGACCGCTTGCATGCGGGGTGGCTGCGCGCGGTGCGGCGGGTGCGGGGCGACGAAGCCGCCGGTGAGTCGGTGAACGGTTAGACGGTTTACGGCCGCCCTCGGCTACCGTCGACGCACCGGGAGCGCGCGGCTCATGCGAGCCTCATACGACGCGGCGCGGCTGTGCGGTGGCGACGTCCCCGGTGTTCGGCGTGCCGCGCGGCTCGATGAGGAGCACGTGCACCTCCTCATTCGCGACGGGTCGATGCTCGACGCCCTTGGGCACGATGAAAAGCTGGCCGGGACCGACGGTGACGCTTCGGTCGCGCAGCTCGATCACGAGCGTCCCTTTCAGCACGAGAAAGAAATCGTCGGTGTCGTCATGCTTGTGCCAGACGAACTCGCCCCTCGTCTTCACCACCATGACGTCGTTGCCGTTGAACTCGGCGACGGTGCGCGGCTGCCAGTATTCGGAGAAGGTGGCCAGCTTGCCGGCCAGGTCGATCGCGCTCATCGTGGGAACGATGCCTCAACGCTCGTAGTCGAACGAGCTCGCGGTGAAGGTCCAAGGTAGCCGATTCTTTCCCTCCCGCGATCGGAATTCGCGCACCAGCTGTGTCGATCGCGTCGAGCAGCTCGGCGAGCCTGAGCCCTGGGCCACCGGAGTACGAGTTGGCCAACCCCTCCGACGCATCGAGCACGTCCAGGTCGACGTGGACGTCGAGCTGCGCCACTCGGCTCGCGAGCACTTCGACGGCAGCGGCGAGGCGAGACGTCGCTTCCGGCAAGCGATGCACGATGCCGGCCTCGGGCGGCGCGTGCTCGCCGGTCAGTTGGGCCTCAGAGCGCCAGTCCCCTGGCGTGAGCTGAGCAACAGCATGTCGGCGATGCGCCAGTGCGACACCGAGTCGGCGCGCAGCGCGGTGACCATCGTGTGGCCGCAGACCGGTCCGCACTCCCACTGCAGGTAGACGACGGCATCGCGTCCCGACGCGGAGAAGCCGATCGGCGAGAAGCGCAGCACACCGGCCGCGCCCTTGTGCCAGTACTGGAAGTCGCCCCAGAACCTGGTGTCCATCGGCTCGAGCGGGAGATCCTTCGCGACGATGGGAATGATCTCCTCGTGACCCTCGCCGATCGCACGGAGGTCGACGGTGTCGGCGGCGCGGCGAAGCAGCGCCTCGTTCGCCGTGCGCGCGCTGTAGGTGTCGGCGACGGACGCCCACCACGCCGACTCCACTCCCCAGCGTCGCTCCAGCGGTGCGCACGATGCGCTACCGCATGCCGAGTCGAGTGACGTCGACAGCACGGCGACCGGATGTCCGGTCGAGCGCACGTACGTCGACTCGGCGAGCACGCGGTAGATCGCGAGCTCGTCGGCGGTCGCGACTCGACGCTGTGGCGCGGAGCTCGTCGCCGCCGGCGTCCGATGGCACGCGGCGACGCCAGCGGCGAGAAGCGAGAGCAGAGCGAGACGGCGTGGATGCACTGAGGACCTCGAGTGATGGCGCGGCGCCCGGGCCACGGGTGGGCTGTCGCGCTAGGATTGTAGTATGACCGATTCGCATCCCACCGAGCAATCCTCTCGCGACCCGGCCGGTGTCGCGCGCGCGTACGATCGCTGGGCCGCGCAGTACGACAGCGATCACAACGCGACGCGCGACCTCGATGCCGACGTCGTGCGCCGCGCTCCGCTCGACGTCGCCGGACGCCGCGTCCTCGAGCTCGGCTGCGGAACAGGCAAGAACTCGGCGTGGTTGGCCGAGCGGGCGCGCGAGCTCATCGCGCTGGACTTCTCCGCCGGGATGCTCGCCGTTGCGCGCGAGCGAGTGCGTGTCCCGAACGCACGGTTCGTCGAGCGGGACATTCGCACGCCCTGGCCCGTGGCGACGAACGAGGTGGACGTCGTCGTCGGCAACTTGGTGCTCGAGCACGTGCGCGACCTCGCGCCGGTGTTCGCCGAGGCGGCCAGGGTGCTGCGCGCGGGTGGGCAGCTCTTTCTGTGCGAGCTGCATCCGTACCGCCAGCTTCGCGGCGGGCAGGCCCACTTCACCGACGGGGCGACGAGCGAGACGGTACCGGTCGCCGCGTATCTGCACAGCACGAGCGAGTACGTGAACGGCGCGCTCGCCGCCGGGTTCATGCTGCGCGAGCTGGGTGAATGGCTCGAGCCGGATGCGCCCGAGGGCGCGCCACCGAGACTGCTCTCACTCCTCTTCGAGCGAGGGTGAGCTTGCGGAGTGCGGCGTGCGGCGTGCGTGGTGCGTGGTGCTACGTCGGCTTCTTCTCGCGCGTGGGCGACGTGTTGTACTGCTGCGACTGGCCGCGCGGGATGCTGAGCGACTGCCAATCGTGATCCGCGCTCTCACGCGCGAGCAGCACGATCTGCCCGACGTGATACGCCGCGTGCGCGAGCGAGCGACAGAGTGCGGCGTGCACCGTCATCGGCTGTTGGCGGATCGTCACCGTGCGTGAGAGGTCGGCGTCGGTGAGCGGC
>DASYMZ010000054.1:0-3241 GCA_036008805.1 Gemmatimonadaceae bacterium | reverse complement strand
GCGCCCGCACCCGGCCGCGCTGCCGGCGCCGCCGTCACCTTCGAGCCCGGTGCGCGCACCGCGTGGCACACGCACCCACTCGGGCAGACGCTCATCGTGCTCTCGGGCCTCGGCCGCATAGAGGTTGAGGGCGGGCCCATTCAGGAGATCCGGCCCGGCGACGTCGTGTCGTTCTCGCCGAACACGAGACACTGGCACGGCGCATCGCCCGCGACGGCGATGACCCACATCGCCATTCAGGAAGCGCTCGATGGCAAGCAGGTGGAGTGGATGGAGCACGTGACCGACGAGCAGTACTCCGGAGACACGCGATGAAGGCGACGATGCTCTACGGTCCGCGCGACGTACGTCTCGAGGAACGCCCCGACCCGACGATCGTCGCGCCGACCGACGCGATCATCCGGCTCTCGGCGAGCTGCATCTGCGGCTCCGACCTCTGGCCATATCGTGGCGCGAACCCGGTGAAGGCGCCCGCGGCGATGGGCCACGAGTACTGCGGCATCGTCGAAGACGTCGGGCGCGACGTGAAGAACGTGCGGAAGGGCCAGTTCGTCATCGGCTCCTTCTTCGCCTCCGACAACACGTGCCCGCACTGCGCGTACGGTTATCAGACGAACTGTCGACAGAAGACGCCGGTCGTCGGCGCGCAGGCGCCGCTGCTCCGCGTGCCGCTCGCCGACGGCACCCTCGTGGCGACGAACGAAGTGCCATCGCCAGACATGATCCCGAGCATGCTCGCCATCAGCGACGTGCTCGGCACCGGCTGGTTCGCGGCGGACGCGGCGAACGTGAAGCCCGGCGCCACGGTCGTCGTCGTCGGCGACGGCGCGGTCGGTCTGCTCGGCGTGCTCTCCGCGAAGTGCATGGGCGCCGAGCGGATCATCGCGATGAGCCGGCACGAGACGCGGCAGCGGCTCGCTCGCGAGTACGGCGCCACCGACATCGTCGTCGAGCGCGGAGACGAGGGCGCGGCGCGGATCAAGGAGCTCACCAACGACGTCGGCGCCGACTCGGTGCTCGAGTGCGTCGGCACCCAGGAATCGATGTGGCAAGCGATTCGCGCGGCGCGTCCGGGCGGCTACGTGAGCTACGTCGGCGTCCCGCACGGCGTGCAGCTCGACGGCGCGAAGCTGTTCTACACGCATGCGCATCTGCATGGCGGGCCCGCGCCGGTGCGCCGCTATCTGCCGAAGCTCATCGACCTCGTGCTGCGCGGCGAGATCGATCCCGGCAAGGTGTTCGACCTCACGCTTCCGCTCGACCAGGTGGCGGAAGGCTATCGCGCCATGGACGAGCGGCGTGCGATCAAGACGCTGCTGCGCACCTGAGGACTGGAGAGGTAGCCACTCGCGCGACCCGGGCGAGCGTGGCATGTTCCGCGCACTCCGCCCGAGAGGTCACCGTGTTCCTGAAGACCGTTCCAGTCATGCTGTTCGCCGGCGTCGCTGCCCTGGTCGGTCCGTCGACCCACCACGACGCGCGCGCCGCGAAGATTCCCGTCGTGACGGTGCACGCGAAGGACTTCACGTACGACGCGCCGAAGACGATCGCTGCCGGCCTCACGTCGTTCAAGCTCGTGAACGACGGCAAGGTGCTGCACCACATATCCATCGTGAAGCTCGAGCAGGGGAAGACGCTCGCCGATCTGCAGGCAGCCATGAAGAATCCCGGGCCGCCTCCCAAGTGGCTCGTCGCGGTCGGTGGCCCGAACGCCGCCGTCCCCGGTGGCAGCGTCGAGGCGACGCTCAACCTCGAGGCCGGGAACTACATCATGATGTGTCTGATCTCGACGGGTGACACCACGCCGCATTTCATGAAGGGGATGATCAAGTCATTCACCGTCTCCGCGGCGGGTGGCGTCACCCAGGCGGGCTCCCCTTCCATCGATGCGCCGATACCCGACGTCCATCTCGTCCTGAAGGAATACGGGTTCGTGTTCTCCAAGCCGCTGCACGCCGGCAGGAACGTCATTCACGTCATGAATGAGGGAACACAGGAGCACGAGGCGATCTTCGCGAAGGTCGTACCTGGCAAGCACATGTCGGACGTCAATACGTGGATAATGAACGGCATGAAGGGCGCGCCTCTCGCGGTACCGGTCGACGGCATGGCCGGGCTGGCGAAGGGCCGCACCGGGATCTTCACCGCGAACCTCACCCCGGGCATCTATGGGCTGATCTGCTACGTCCCCGATTCGAAGGATGGGAAGCCGCACTTCGAGCACGGGATGACGACGGAGATCGTGGTGAAGTAGCGGCGTCGTCCTCACGGCGCCGAGTGCGCGTACATGCCCACGACCACGCCCGTGAAGTTGGCGCCTGCTCCGCCCGCACCTTTGGTGCTCAGCATCTTGCCGTCCGCCTTCTCGAGCACCGGCGTCCACCGGTCGCGCGTCGTACCGAAGGAGAATCCGTACTGGCCGCCGTCGGCGTCGATGCGCAGATAGACCGGAGCGCCCGCGCGCACCGCGAGCGGCTTCGAGGCGACGAGCGTCGTCGAGTCGGTTGCGCCAGCACGACGCTGGACCTGCACCACCGGCTTGCCGTCGGCGAGCGTCACCGTCATCGCGTAGAAGAAGTTCTCGCTCTGGAAGGCGACGAGCCCGGCGCGATCGCCGTCGCGCGCCGGAGCGAAGCGCATCGCCGTCGTGAACGTCGCGCGCAGGTGCTGCTGCCGGCGCCCGACGAACGACGGCTGCCCCTTGCTCGCGACGTCGTCTGGTCGCGCGCGCAGCGCGAGCGCGCCGCCCTCGAGCGCATACCACCGCTCGCGCGGCGTGCGGAGCATCATCCAGTAGGGCGCGAGCACCGACCCGGCGAACTCCTCGCGCACGGTGAAGTTGCCGTGCGTCGGGATCGCCGGCGCCGGTTGCGCGGGCAGCTTCGGCTTGGGCAGCGCGTAGCGCACCGGCTCGCGTCCACCCACGAACGACGGCCAGCCGTCCTTCCATTCCAGCGGCATCAGGAAAGTCTCACGCCCGGTGTTGTAGTAGTCGTCGTCGTACGGTCGCGTCGCGAGGAAGATTCCCCACCACTCGCCGTTCTGCGTCTGTAGAAAGTCGGCGTGCCCAGCCGACGTCACCGGGAACGGCCGCTTCGGATCGAGGAGACGCTGCGTGAGGATCGGGTTGATCGTCGCGGGCGCCGGCACGTACGGGCCCAGCACGCTGTCGCTGCGGAAGACCACCTCCCGATGGTCGACGGCCGTCCCGCCTTCGGCGCAGCTCAGGTAGTACTTCCCG
>DASYMZ010000053.1:0-17392 GCA_036008805.1 Gemmatimonadaceae bacterium | reverse complement strand
TACCAGACCGGCCGACGAAGTACTGTCACGCCTGCTCGCGCACGATCGACGCGATGGCGGTGGTGTGCACGTCGTGCGGCGTGATGCAGCGCGAGGCGGGCGAGTTCGCCACCGAGAAGCGCATCGCTCCGGCCGGCCTGCTCTGCTTCTTCCTCGGCGTGTTCGGCGCGCACCGCTTCTACGTCGGGAAGATCGGCACCGGGATCCTTCAGGTCGTCACGCTCGGCGGGCTCGGGATCTGGATGCTGATCGATCTGATCATGATCATCACGGGGAATTTTCGCGACAAGGAAGGGAATCGGATCACGGAGTGGGTCTAGCTTCGCTTCGCCGTCACCAACTCTCTGCGCGCGCCCGTCGCGCCCGTCGCGCCCCCGAGCTGCACCGCGTGCTCGTCGGAGAGATTCCACCAGATGCGCGGCAGTCGGATCGTGAACGTGCTTCCTTCGCCGAGCGTGCTCTCGACCTTCACGTCGCCGCCGAGCAGTCGCAGGAGTCGTCGCGTCACGTGGAGCCCGAGCCCCGTGCCTCCCGCACGACGGGTCGCCGCCTGATCCACCTGCCAGAACGCCTCGAACACCTTCGGCAGATGAGCGGGCGCGATGCCCAGACCGGTGTCCCGGACGGCGAACACGATCTCCTCGCCTTCACGCTCCACGAAGGCGACGATGGACACGCTGCCCCGATCGGTGAACTTGATCGCGTTGCCGACGAGGTTGAGCAACGCCTGCCGCAGCTTGCCGGTGTCGGTGACGATCGTGACGTCGGACGACGGGAGCTCCAGCGTGAGCTCGAGTCCCTTCCGCCGCGCCTCGAGCTCCGTCATCCCCGCGACCTCCTCGACGAGCGAACACACCGAGACGGGCGCCGGCGTGACGCGCTCCTCGCCGAGCTCCAGCCGCGACAGCGTGAGCACCTCGTCGATGAGCGCGAGCAGATGCTTCGCGCTCGCACCGATCCGGTCGAGCTGATGTCGCTGACCCTTCGTCGCGGGATCGGGGATCCCTTCGCGCATCAGCGCGCCGTAGCCGATGATCGCGTTCAGCGGCGTGCGGAGCTCGTGGCTCATCACGGCGAGAAAGTCGTTCTTCGCGCGATTGGCGCGCTCCGCCTCGGCCCGCGCGGCGGCCTCCTTGTCGAGCGCGATCGCCTGGATCTTCTCGCCCGCCTGCACCGCGCTCGCGGCGCGGAGCACGACGGTGAGCTGGATGCCGATCATCACGACGACGATGATCGCCATTCCCGTCTCTCGGCTCACGATCTGGGAGATGCGGCTCTGCACGTACGCCCAGCCGAGGAAGAGTGGCAGGAGCGTGATGGCAAGGAGGATCCGGCGCGCGAGCATGCCGCCGCCGCCGCGTGAGAGCAGCCGCCCGACCCAGGAGGTGGCGGGCCGCGCGCAGAGGATGCCGGCGTTGATGGTGAAGAACGCGAGCGCGGTGACGGTCGCCATGCCGGCCGCGGCATCCATCTGATACAGGGAGTTCGCGCCGTACAGATGTCCGACCAGCGCAAGCATCGCGATCGCGAGGCCGCCGGTGGCGAACACGTTGGCCATGCGACGCACCCGCTCCGTCTGGCCGTCGAGCAGGAAGAGCGCGCCCCCCGCGAGGATGAACGCGAGCGTCGAATTGCTGGCCATCCGGCCGTACGGCCGATAGGGGAACGACCGCAGCGAGTCGCGGAACAGCAGGTCGTCGATGCCGAGGGTCCAATCCAGCGCGCGCTCGCAGAGCGTCAGCACGCCGATCACGAGGACGAACAGGGCCAACCCTCGCGCCACCTTCCAGCGCGCGCCGGTCGTGGGCTCGGACCGGAACTGCAGCAGCAGCGACACGCCCGCGGCGACGAAGGCAACCGCGGTGTTCGGGAGCATGTGGAGCCCGTCGACGAAGAACCGCCGCATGCTGTCGATGTTCGCTGCCCAACCGGCGAGCACCACGAGCCCGATCACGATCGTCGCGAGCGCGCCCGCCGAGGTCAGGCGCGCGGCAGTGGCGTCGCGTGAGGAGGAGGGCGACTCGGGATCCATCAGGGCACCCGCTGCGGCACGAGAGGTTCCTCCGCATCCAGGCCGGCTCGACACGATCGGCGCGCGCACGTCATCGCGCGCCAACCTACGCCGTTATTTGCGAGAGCGATGCCAATGACTTCGAGGCTCGGCCGCCGATACGAGCTCCGTCCGCTCCGCGACTGAATGATAGCGCGGCGAACGCGATGGCGTGCGTGGTGTCACGATTCCGCATCGTGATGTCACGATTCCCGCATCGCCGAAGCGCCACCACGGCTCGACCGCGACGGATTGGCGCCAGTGACCGAGGAGCTGAAGGGGGACGCTGACCCGACGCCTAGCTCGTGGCGCGTGAGCTGGGTGTGCGCTTTTGCTTCACCGAGCGCGTCAGGCCGGCCGAGCCTGGCAGACCGTATCGCCGTGCGCGGCACCTTCGCGGCACTCGAGGCGCACGATGCGATCACCGTCGCCATCGGCCGCCGTCGATTCGTGCGCGCGCGACGATCGGCGACGGTGGCGCCGCGCCCGGCCGCCGGAACGTGCGCGCGCGGCGACGTATTCATCGGTCGTCACCGGAGGATGCACCATGCCATTCAGCTTGCCCATCGCCTGCACGCTCTCGGCCGAGCAACTCGCCGCGGAGCGTGACACCCTGCTCACCGGCCTCGCCGACCACGCGGTGCAGCGCACCATGCTGCCAGGTGGGATCCGGCTCCGCTTTCCAGCGACGGCGGAGCGGATGCGCCAGATCGACACCGTGGTGCGGCGCGAGCGCGAGTGTTGCCCCTTCCTCGACTTCCACGTGGGCCTCGCGCTCGGCGGGAGCTCGCTCACGCTCGACGTGACCGGCCCTGAAGGAACCGATCGCATGCTCGCCATGCTGCTCGACGGCGAGGCGGTCGCGGCGTAGCGTCGGCGCGAGGGCTCCTCGCGCGCGGCAGGCGAGGGCGACATCTTGAGGCGCCCGCCGCACCCACGCGTCGGGCCCAGCGGCGCGAGCGCGCCGCCTCACCACATGCCGACCCCAATGATCTTCGCTTCACGCCGGACGCACGTGCTCGCGGCGAGCGCCGCGCTGCTCACCGCGCTCGCCTGCTCGAAGGGCGCGCCGCGCACCGACTCGGCCACCGCGCGGCCGGCCGCCGCCGCGCCCGCCCCGCTCGACACCCTGTCGCTCAGCGTGCACAAGACCGCGTACGGCAAGGCGCCCGACGGCACGATCGTCGACGCGTACACGATGCGGAACCGGAACCACGTCGCGGTGCAGGTCATCACGTGGGGCGGGACGATCACGAACTTCGGGACGCCCGACAAGGCGGGAAAGTTCGCCGACATCGTGCTTGGCTTCGACAGCCTGCCCGACTATCTGCACAACACCCCGTATTTCGGCGTGCTCGTCGGACGCTATGGGAATCGCATCGCGCGCGGGAAGTTCGCGCTGGACGGCAAGAGTTATACGCTGGCGATCAACAACGCGCCGAATCATCTGCACGGCGGGCTCAAGGCGTTCGACAAAGTCGTGTGGACCGGGGAGCAGGTGCAGAGCGACACCGCGGTGGGCGTCACGCTCACCCACGTGAGCCCAGATGGCGACGAGGGCTATCCGGGCACGCTCACCGCGAAGGTGACCTACACCCTCAACGACCGGAACGAGCTGGTGATCGACTACCAGGCGACGACCGACAAGGCGACGCCGGTGAACCTCACCAATCACACGTACTGGAACCTGCGCGGCGAGGGGAACGGCGACATCCTGTCGCACCAGCTGATGATCAACGCTGACTCGATGACGCCGGTGGACTCGACGCTCATCCCGACGGGTCAGATCACGCCGGTGTCGGGAACGCCGTTCGACTTCAAGACGCCGACGGCGATCGGCGCGCGCATCGATCAGGACGATCAGCAGATCAAGAACGGCCACGGCTACGATCACAACCTCGTGCTCAACCGCGGGGCAAAGGGAGAGCTCGTGCACGCCGCGCGGCTGACCGAGCCGACGAGCGGCCGCTCGCTCGACATCTACACCACCGAGCCGGGCGTGCAGTACTACTCCGGCAACTTTCTCGACGGCACCACGGTCGGAAAGTCAGGCCACAAGTACCAGCGCCGCTCGGGGGTCGCGTTGGAGACGCAGCACTATCCCGACTCGCCGAACAAGCCGCAATTCCCGACGACGATCCTGAAGCCGGGTCAGACCTATCACACGCGCACGGTGTTCAAGGTCGGCGTGACGCAGTAACTGCTCTCCCGGGACACCACCTACCGCCGCAGTTGTCACCCGGAGGCGCGGAGACACTTCACGCGGAGGCGCGGAGGGCCACTACAGGCCTTGCAATCCAGTCACACGGCTGGCCTGCATTTTTGGGGAGTGAGGCGGAGAGATCCAACGCCCGACCTTCAAAGCCGTTGCGGTGCAGTCGCAGTTCTCCGCGCCTCCGCGAAACCTCCGCGCCTCCGCGTGACAACTGCGGCGGTAGTGGCATCAGTGGTGGTGCCGTTGCCGGAGCGCAGTTGCCGTAGATCCGCACGATCCGGCAGTACATCCGCGTCCGCGTCGTTCGCTGGGCCCAGGTCACATCCGCGTCACCGGCCAACGGTCGTTCGTCGTGTCGGCGTCCATCCAGATGCCGTGCTCCAGCGTCACCGACTGCACGCGCTTGCGCGCCGGGATCTGCACCGTGACGCGTTTGCGATCGGCCTTCCAGACCGCCGCCGTCTGGCGCACCGTGGCGCTCGTGCCATCGGTGTACGTCACGACGACGCTGAACGGCGCGGGCATCCCGCCGATGTTCTCGATCACCGCGCGCGCGCCGGTGACGCTCGCGACGCGCAGGTCGATGTAGCCCGGCTCGAAGAACCAGCGCTGCCAGTACCAGTTCAGGTCTCGCCCGGTCACGTCGTCGTACGTGTAGAAGTAGTCCCACGGCGTGGGATGCTTCCCGTGCCACCGGTCCATGAACGCGTGCAGCCCCTTCGCGTACAGCGAGTCGTCCAGCATCTCCTTCAGTGCGAGATAGCCGAGCGCGGGGCGGCCGTAGCCGATGTCGCCGGTCACGTTCGGGGTGATGATCGGAAGATCCTCGTTCGGTGACTCGTTCCGCACCCAGCCCGAGACGCGAAACGCCTTGAAGAGCGAGTCGGCCTTCTGCGGGCCGAGGTTCGCGACGTTGAGCAGGTACTCGATCGCGGTGGTCATTCCCTCGTCCATGAAGGGATACCGGGTCTCGTTGATCCCCATGTAGAACGGGAAGTACGAGTGCGCGATCTCGTGCTCGGCCACGAAGCGCGCGAAGATCGTGTCCGCTCCGTAGCTCTCGTCGTTCGCCATCATGGGGTACTCCATGCCGGCGGGACCCTGCACGACCGTCGTCTTCTCGAACGGGTAGGGGACGCCGGGCCACGCGTGCGACAGCCAGTCGAGCGCGTGGCTCGCGTAGCGCACCATGTGCCGGTAGTCGGCGGCGGTGTCGCTGTACGCCGCCTGCACGCTCACTCGCGGGCGACCCTCCGCGACCGCGACGCTCCCCGCGTCCCACACGTAGTGATCGCTCGTCGCGTACGCCACGTCGGGCACGTTCGTCGACGTGAAGTGCCACGTGTTCATCGGCTGCTGCACCGTGACGGCGTGCGCGCGCATCTCGGCGCCGGTGGCGACGTTGATCGTCTGCGCCGCGGTGAGCGACGACTGGAAGCGCTGCAGAATCGCCGGCTGGAGCACCTCGGCGGGATTGCGCAGCGTGCCGGTGCCCCACACCACGAAGTTCGCCGGCACCTTCACCGTGACGTCGTAGTCGTTGAAGTCGCTGTAGAACTCGAGCTGCTCGTTGAACGGCGTCGTGTCCCACCCACCGTAGTCGTCGTATACCGACACGCGCGGGTACGCATAGGCGAGGAAGAACGTCGTGGAGTCGATGGCGCCCTCGCGGCCGCTCTCGCGCGACATGTCGTAGTGCCAGTCGAAGGAGAGTCGCACCGAGTCGTGCGGCATCAGCGGAGCCGGCAGGTCGACACCCTGCACGGTGAAGCCGCCATTGGTGCGCCACGGCGTGCTCTGCCCATTCACGGCGAACGCGTCCACCGTCACGCCGGAGGTGAGGTACTCCTCGCTCGCGTTTCCGCTGCGGTTCGCGCCCGGCTTGTGGATGTTGACGATGAACCGGATCACCAGATGGTGAAGGGTGTCGGGGCTGTTGTTGAAGTACACGATCTGTTCCGTGCCCGTCACGTTCCGGTTCGGCGGCGACGTGGTGAGCGAGATCGTGTATCGTGCCCGGTTCTGCCAGTACTTCGGTCCGGGCCGGCCATCCGGCAGACGCGTTCCCTTCTCGTACGTCTTCCTCACGCCGCGCGGCATGTAGAGATCCTGCGCGCTCGCTTGCTCGAACGGCGCGCCGATCAGCGCCAGCGCCGATACGCCGACGACGAGCCGGAGCATCCGCTCGACGGAAGAAACTCGACTGATCATTCTCTCTCTCGTGCGAAGGAACGTTGATGAAACGGTGGTGCGCCGCGGCGTACCGCCGTGCACGAACCGCCGTGCACGGCGCCTTGCATTCCCGGCGACCCGTGAAGCTAGCTCAGGCGACGGCCGCTGCGAGATACGGCGCGGTGCGGCTCTCACGCGCGCGCGCCACCTGCGCGGGCGTGCCGCTCGCCACCACGCGCCCGCCGGCCTCGCCGGCGCCCGGTCCGATGTCCATCACCCAGTCACTCGCCGCGACGACGCGCATCTCGTGCTCGACGACGATCACCGTGTTGCCCGCTTCGACGAGCCCGTCGAGCTGCGCCATGAGCTTGTCGACGTCGCTCGGGTGCAGACCGGTCGTCGGCTCGTCGAGCACGTACAGCGTGTTGCCGCGCTGCACTCGCTGCAGCTCGGTCGCGAGCTTGATCCGCTGTGCCTCGCCACCCGACAGCTCCGTCGCCGGTTGGCCGAGCCGCAGGTAGCCGAGCCCGACCTGTCGCAGCACGTCGAGCGCTCGACGCACCTGCGGCGCCTCGGCGAAGAACTCCCACGCCGCGTCCACGGTGAGTCCGAGCACGTCGGCGATGTTCTTTCCTTCGTAGGTGATCTCGAGGGTCTTCGCGTTGTAGCGCGCGCCGCCGCAGGTGGGGCAGGGTGCGTACACACTCGCGAGGAAGAGCAGCTCGACGCATACGAACCCCTCTCCCTCGCAGTGCTCGCACCGCCCCTTCGCGACGTTGAACGAGAAGCGCCCTGCGTCGTAGTGGCGTGCGCGCGCCGCCTTGGTCGACGCGAACAGCTTGCGCACGTGGTCGAACAGGCCGGTATAGGTCGCGAGGTTCGAGCGCGGCGTGCGGCCGATCGGCTTCTGATCCACCGTCACGAGCCGCTTGATCTGCTCCATCCCGCTCGCGATGTGTCCCGAGGTCGTGATCCCGTCCACACCCATCACGTCGTCGTCGTCCTCTCCCACGGGGATCTCGTGCCCGAGGCACTCCGACACGAGCTCCACCAGCGCCTGGCTCACGAGGCTCGACTTGCCCGACCCCGACACGCCGGTGACGCTCGTGAACACGCCGAGCGGGAAGCGGACGTCGAGCTCGTGCAGGTTGTTGCGCGAGACGTTGGCCAGATGCAGCCATCCGTGCGGGGTGCGGGGTGCGCGCTCGGAGGTGCGCCCGGACGCAAACAAGTGCCGGCGCGTCTGCGACTCCTTCACCTTCTCGAGCCCCGCCGGCTCGCCGCTGTACAGCACGTATCCCCCGTGATCGCCCGCCGCCGGCCCCACGTCCACGATCCAGTCGGCGCGCCGGATCACGTCGAGGTCGTGCTCGACGACGAACAGCGAGTTGCCCGACTGCTTGAGCTGGTCGAGCGCGACGAGCAGCGCTTCGGTGTCCACCGGATGCAGCCCGGCCGACGGCTCGTCGAGCACGTACACGACGCCGAACAGGTTGGAGCGCACCTGCGTCGCGAGGCGCAGCCGCTGCAGCTCGCCGGGCGAGAGCGTCGGCGTGCTCCGCTCGAGCGACAGATAGCCGAGTCCGAGATCGAGCAGCACCGCCAGCCGCGCGGTGATGTCCTGGGTGATTCGCTCGGCGACGAGCTTCTTCTCCGGATGGTCGATCGCCATGCGCGCTTCGTCGCGCGCCGTGCCCTTGGCGTACGGCGCGAGCAGCTCGGCGAGCCGGCCGAGCGTGAGCCGCGACATGTCGGCGATGTCCATCCCGGCGAACTTGACCGCGAGCGCGGCGCGGGTGAGCCGCTTGCCGTTGCACACGGGACAGTCGCTGCTCACCAGGCTGCGTGCGACGCGCTTCTTCATCGACGCGCTCTGGGTCTTGGCGAACGTCTCCAGCACGTAGCGACGCGCGCTGGTGAAGTTGCCCATGTAGTCGGGCTCCATCTTCCGTCGGCGCGCCGCGCGCACCTCGGCGATGTCGTAGCCCGCGTACACGGGGACGTTCGGCTGGTCGTCGGTGAAGAGGATCCAGTCGCGCGTCTTCTTCGGCAGGTCGCGCCACGGCACGTCGATCTCGTGGCCGAGCGTGGTGAGGATGTCGCGCAGATTCTGGCCCTGCCACGCCGTGGGCCAACCGGCGACGGCGCCTTCGCGGATGGTGAGCGATGGATCGGGGACGAGCGACTGTTCGGTCACGGAGTAGATGCGCCCAAGCCCATGACACGCCGGGCACGCGCCCGTCGGCGTGTTCGGCGAGAAGTCTTCCGCGTGGAGCTGCGGCTGTCTTGGCGGATATTGCCCCGCGCGCGAGTAGAGCATGCGCAGCAGGTTGGAGAGCGTCGTCACGCTGCCGACCGACGAGCGCGTGGACGGCACGCCGCGCTGCTGCTGGAGCGCGACCGCGGGCGGAAGGCCATCGATCTCGCTGACGTCGGGCACGCCCATCTGGTCGAACAGACGGCGCGCGTACGGCGCCACCGATTCGAGATACCGACGCTGCGCCTCGGCGTAGAGCGTCCCGAACGCGAGCGACGACTTCCCCGACCCCGACACACCGGTGAAGACGACGAGCGCGTCGCGCGGGATGTCGAGGTCGACGTTTTTCAGGTTGTGCTGCCGTGCGCCGCGCACGCGGACGAAGCCGCCCGGTGCGGGCGCCGATTGCCGGGCTCGGCTGCTCTCGCCGCGATGAAGTGGTGTCGCCATGTCGTGCCCTCATGCCAAAATGCGGCCAGCGACGGAGACTCGGGTTGAACTGCCACGGCAGTACGCGGGTAAACACGGGCGGAGGTAGGAGGATTGGCATACGAGTCCTCCTGATTCGGGCCGCGTTTGGAAAGATCGCTGCGCGAGTGCAACACGGGGACGGACTCCTGGGGACGGACTCCGGAGTCCGTCCCCAGGAGTCCGTCCCCACTTCGTCGCAGTACGCGGGTAAACACGGTAGGAAGGGGGAGGATTGGCATACCGGCCATCCTGATGCGGGCCGCATGTGGAGAGATCGCTGCGCCTCAGGCCCCGGCGCTGCGACGGTCAGAGGCCATCTCCACGAATGGGCGTCCATGAATCAGAAGGGCCGGTATGCCAATCCACGGTCATCCTACCGAGTTTTCCTGGTGTACTGCAGTGGTAGTGATGACAGTGGTAGTGATCGCAGTGGTGGTTAGATCACTTCCCGTCCGCCCCCCGCACCCCACGGTCCAATGCTCCGAGACTGGATCAACCGCGCCCTGGCGAGTGTCGGCGGTCACCCGCCCGCCCCGGGCGCCGAGTCGCGCTTCGTCCACGGCATCCGCGTCGACGTGATCAACACGCGCGAGGACATCGACACCGAGCGCGTGTTCCGCCGCGCCGATGCCGTGATCCAGCGCGTCGCCGAGTATCAACCCTGGCGGCTGGCGCACATCCGGCGCGACATCGCCGGCATCGTCGTGCAGCGCTACGCCTGTCGCGCCGCCTACTTCGGCGACGCGAACGTCATCATGCTCGAGCTCACCTTCATGGCGAACGAGCAGTTCTCCGATTCGCAGGTCGCGGCGAGCCTGGTGCACGAAGGGATGCACGCGCGGCTCGGGCAGCTCTCGGCTCGCTACGGAGTCACGCCGTTCGCCGACGCACGCGCGCGGCACGAGCGGATCTGCCGGCGCGCCGAGCTGGATCTCGGCCTCGCCGTCCCCGATGGCGCGCCGGTGGTGCAGCGCGCGCTCGACTCGATGGCGCTCGCCGACGACGAAGTGGCACCGCGCATCGAGTGGGCCGAGGCGGTCCGGCGCGTCGACGCGGTGGATCGGGGCGAGGCGTGAGCGAGTCAGTAGCGGCGCGCTCCCGCCCGCGAGACGTTGCCCGCCGCGTGGCAAATCGCCATTCTGCCTCATGACTCAACCGCCGCGCGACCCGCCGAGCCAGTCGATCACACCGAGCGTCTCGCCCGCGGAGCGCGAGCGGGTGATCGCCGAGCTGAGCGAGCGATTCGCGCACGATCACCTCACGATCGACGAGTTCGAGCGTCGCGCCGCCGCCGCCTACGCCGCGACCACTCCCGCCGCGCTCACCATGCTCACGGCGGACTTTCAACACCCAGTCGCGCCGGTCGTGGCGCGCTCCTCCGCGCCGGCGATGCACATCGGTGCCGTGCTCGGCAGCGTCGTGAAGCAGGGCATCGCGCAGATGCCGGACCGGCTCGACGTGCGCGCCATCGCCGGCAACGTGGAGCTCGATCTCACCCGGTCCCAGTTCGCGCCGGGAATCACCGAGATCTCGCTGCGCGCGTTCATGGGCAACATCGAGATCCAGCTTCCGCCCAACGTCGGGCTCGAGGATCACGTGAGCACCGTGCTCGGCTCGTTCGAGTATCGGCGCCAGCCGCGCGCCGCGAGCTGGGCCGCTGCGAGCGGGGTGAGCAGCGTGGTGCGGTTCACCGGCCGCGTCGTGATGAGCTCCGTCGAGGTGGTCGTGCGCGCGGACGACGACACCACCGGCGACTTCTTCAACGGCTAGTGCACCACCTCACTCGTCTGCTCGGCGTGGAGTTGCCGATCGTGCAGGCGCCGATGGCGGGAGTGCAGGGCGGCGCGCTCGCCGCCGCGGTGTCGGGCGCTGGGGGATTGGGCTCCATTCCGTGCGCCATGCTCGACGCGAACGCGGTGCGCGGCGAGGTCGCGCTCGTGCGCGAGCGCACGCCGGCTCCATTCAACCTGAACTTCTTCTGCCATCAGCCGCCCGAGCCCGACGCGGAGCGTGAAGCGCGATGGCGCGCGCTGCTCGCGCCGTATTACGAGGAGCTTGGCATCGACCCGGCCGCCAACGCAGCGGGTGCCTCCCGCACCCCGTTCGACGAGACGAGCGCGGCGCTCCTCGAGGAGCTTCGTCCCGCCGTCGTGAGCTTTCACTTCGGGCTGCCCTCGCCCGAGCTGCTCGCGCGAGTGCGAGCAACGCGCGCCCGGATCCTCTCGTCCGCGACGACGGTGGACGAAGCACGCTGGCTCGAGTCGCACGGTGTCGACGCGATCATCGCGCAGGGCGCGGAGGCGGGCGGGCATCGCGGGATGTTCCTCACGCGCGATGCGAGCACCCAGATCGGCACCTTCGCCCTGGTGCCGCAGATCGCGCGCGCGGTGCGCGTGCCGGTCATCGCCGCGGGCGGCATCGCCGACGCGGACGGCGTCGCGGCGGCGCTCTCGCTCGGCGCGGCTGGCGTGCAGGTCGGCACGTCGTATCTGCTCTGTCCCGAGGCGACGACGAGCGCGCCGCACCGCGCCGCGCTCTCGGGCGACGCCGCACGCGAGACCGCGCTGACCAACCTCTTCTCCGGAGGTCCCGCGCGGGGGATCGTCAATCGGCTCATGCGCGAGATCGGCCCGATGTCGGAAGACCTGCCGGCGTTTCCGCTCGCGTCGGCCGCGCTGGCACCGTTGCGCGCGGCGGCCGAGCGTGCGGGGCGCGGAGATTTCTCGCCGCTGTGGGCAGGTCAGAACGCGAGCGGCTGCAGCGCGCGGCCGGCGGCCGAGCTCACGCGCGCGCTGATGCCGGCGCCGGGACGGACGTCGTGACCGACCCACTCCTCGAGCGCCGTCGAGACGAGCCTGATCCGATCGCCGTGGGGTTCGTGCTCCAGCTCGCGCGCGCGCTGCACGCGCACGGCTACTCGGCGCAGCGGTTGGAGAACATCCTCGGCGCGACGTCCGACCGGCTCGGCCTGCACGGGCATCGCTTCTTCTCCATGCCCACCCAGATCATGGCGGCGTTCGGGCCGGAGGCACGCCAGCGCACCGCGCTGCTCCGCGTCGAGCCGGGAGAGGTGAACCTCGGCAAGCTCGCCGCGCTGGAGCAGGTGTCGCTCGACGTCGCCAATGGCCGCTCGTCGCCGCAGGAAGGAATGGCGGAGATCGCGCGCATCGCCGTGGCCCCGTCCGCCTATGGTCCTGTACTCACGACGATCTCGTTCGGCGTGCTCTCCGGAGCGGTGTGCCAGTTTCTCGGTGGTGGATGGCGCGAGATCTTCGTCGCCGCGGTGCTCGGGTTGGGGCTCGGACTGTTCGCGCTGTACGCCGAGCATCATCAGCGAGTCAGCCGCGTGTTCGAGACGCTCGCCGCGTTTCTCATCAGCCTCGCGGGGCTGGCGCTCGCGCGGCTCGTCGGGCCGCTCTCGGTGTTCGTCGCCACGCTCGCCGGGCTGATCGTGCTCATGCCGGGACTCCTGCTCACGACCGCGATCACCGAGCTCGCGACGCGCCACCTCGCGTCGGGGACGCTGCGATTGAGCAGCGCGTTCATGACGCTGCTCGGCATCGTGTTCGGCGTGGCGCTGGGCACTCGGGTGGGCATCGCGCTGTTCGGTACGCCCGTCAACGCGTTCGTCACCGCGCCCCTTCCGTCGTGGGCAGCGCCAGCGGCCATCATCCTCGCCGCGGCGTGCTCGGTCGTGATCCTCCGCGCCGATCCGCGCGATGCGCCGTGGATCGTCGCCGCGGGGGTGCTCGGTGTCGTCGCGGGCCGGTTCGGCGCGGCGAAGTTCGGGCCGGAGCTGGGGATGTTCGTCGCCGCGTTCGGTGTCGCGCTCGCGAGCAGCGCGTTCGAGCGCTGGCTGCGTCGGCCGGCGCCGGTGGTGCTCGTGCCGGGCATCCTGCTGCTCGTGCCGGGCAGCATCGGCTATCGCAGCATGTCGTCGCTCATGGAGCGCAACACCGTGGCCGGGATCGACAACGCGTTCACCATGCTCTTCACCGCGGTGTCGCTCGTCGCGGGACTGCTGATCGCGGGGGTCATCGCGCCGGAGCCGCGGCCCGCCGTGCCACCGAAATCCTGAACGAACGTGCAGCGCGTGCAGGCCGAGCCCGCCTGGCGCTGGACGTCGGTCGCGGCCGGTGGCAGGGGCTGCACCCTGGCTGCATACTGATCGGCTGTCGTTCCCTTCACTCTCGCGAGGATCCCGTGCAGCTCTTCCGACGGTCGACGTCCGCTCTGCTGGGCGTCGTCGCGACGATCGCGGCGACCAACGTGTTCGCGCAGGTGGCGCCGCAGGGCGCCGCGCCGGCACCGAGCACGATCGGGCCGGAAGGCCCACCAAACGGGCGACCGCCCGCATCGCCGCCGATCGTTCTCGCCGCCGACGACATTCGCGCCATCCCCGACGCGCCGGCGGGAATGGACGTGCGGCGCGAGGGCATCCCGCACGGCAAGCTCGAGATGATCGAGTACGACTCGAAGACCGTCGGCACGACGCGCAGGATGAACGTCTACACGCCGCCCGGCTACTCGGCGTCGCAGAAGTATCCCGTGCTCTATCTGCTGCACGGCATCGGCGGCGACGAGACGGAATGGGAGCGCTTCGCGACGCCCGACGTGATGCTCGACAACCTGATCGCCGATGGCAAGGCGACGCCGATGATCGTCGTGATGCCGAATGGCCGCGCGGAGAAGAACGACCGCGCCGAAGGAAACGTCTTCCTCCACTTCCGCGCGTTCGAGAACTTCGAAGGTGACCTGCTGAACGACGTCATCCCCGCGATCGAGTCACGCTATTCCGTGCAGAGCGACCGCGAGCATCGCGCGCTGGCCGGTCTCTCGATGGGCGGCGGACAGACGCTGAACTTCGGTCTGGCGCATCTCGACCGATTCGCCTGGCTCGGCGCCTTCTCCGCCGCCCCCAACACGAAGGCGCCCGGGGCGCTGCTGCCCGATGCCGCCGCGGCGAAGCAGCTGAAGCTCTTCTATCTCTCCTGCGGCAACCGGGACGGGCTGATCAACATCAGCCAAGGAATGCACCGGTATCTCGCGGCGAACAACGTCCCGCACGTGTGGAACGTAGACGACAACGCGCACGACCCCGCCCACTGGAAGAACAACCTGTACCACTTCTCCAGCCGGATCTTCAAGTGAAGAATCAGGATGATGGATCGGACGGCGCGATCACGCGCCGCACCTTCATTCAGAGAACGGCCGCAACCACCGCCGCCGTCGCCGCGCCGCTGATCATCCCCGCTCGGCTGCTCGGCGCCGACGCGCCGAGCAACCGCGTTCGGGTCGGTCACATCGGCGCGGGACGGATCGCGCAGGGACACGACATGCCCGGCGTCGCCGGCGCCGACCTCGCCGACGTGCTCGCGGTGTGCGACCTGGACGCGCGCCGCGCCGCCAGTGGCAAGGCGCGCGTCGAGCAGCTCTTCGCCGCGCGCAACGCGCCCAAGCCGCGGATCGGCGTCTACACCGACTATCGCGAGATGCTCGCGCGCACCGACATCGACGCGGTGACGATCAGCCTTCCCGATCATCAGCACGCCGAGGTCGCGCTGCGCGCGCTGCACGCGGGGAAGGACGTCTATCTCCAGAAGCCGTTCACGATGACCCACGCCGAGGGGATCATCCTGCGCGACGCGGTCGCGAAGACGGGGCGCGTGCTCCAGGTCGGGAGCCAGCAGCGTTCGTGGGGGCCGAACGAGCAGTTCCGGAAGGCGGTGGAGCTCGTGCGCAGCGGTCGCGTGGGGCAGCTCCTTCGCGTGGAGATCGGACTGCCGACGGACCCCACCGCGCCCGACGAGCCGCCGCAGCCGGTGCCGTCCACCCTGAACTACGATCTGTGGCTCGGTCCCACGCCCGAGGTGTACTACACCGAGCAGCGCGTGCATCCGCAGAAGACGCTGCCCAACGGTGAGCCCGACGTGCAGTCGCGGCCCGGTTGGCTGCGCAACGAGAACTACTCGCTCGGTATGATCACCGGGTGGGGCGCGCACCACTTCGACACGGCGCACTGGGGGATGAACGTGGAGCTGAGCGGCCCCACCAAGGTCGAGGGGAAGGGGGAGTTTCCCCCGCACGAGCGCATCTGGAACGTGCACGGGGCGTACGAGATCCAGCTCACCTATCCCGGAAACGTGATCATGCGCGTGAGCGACGGGCTGCCGAACGGGATCAGGTTCATCGGCGACGCCGGCTGGATCTTCGTGTCGCGCGACGCCTCGCAGACGGCGAGCGATCCGTCGGGACGCGCGACGTCGCTCAAGTCGCTCGACGCGAGCGACCCGAGGCTGCTCGATCCCGCCGGCGTCACGGTGCAGCTCCCGCACAGTCTCTCGCACCACCGGAACTGGCTCGAGTGTGTGAAGTCGCGCGCGACGCCGCTCGCGCCGGCGCCGATCGCCCATCGCAGCAACACGGCGTGCATCGTGAGCTGGATCGCGATGAAGCTCGCGCGTCCGCTCACCTGGGATGCGAAGGCCGAGCAGTTCGTGAACGACGCGGAGGCGAACGCGATGCTGTCGCGCGCCGAACGTGGACCGTACGGCGCGACGAAGCTGGCCGCGTCGCTCTCAAAGACCCGACTCAAGACAGGATGACTACTTCGATTCGCCCTCGCGCTCTCGCCCTCGCCGCCGTCTCGCTGCTCGTGGCGACCACTCCCGTCTCCGCGCAGCGGGTGGCGCAGCAGGGCGCGCCGCGCGCCGACTCGGCGCGCTTTCGGCTGCTCACCCTCGACCCCGGGCACTTTCACGCCTCGCTCGTGCAGAAGTTCATGTACCCCGACGTCGACTCGACGGTGTGGGTGTACTCGGCGGGCGGCGACGATCTGGCGCAGCACCTCGCGCGCGTCGCGACGTTCAATGCGCGCACCGAGAAGCCGACGCACTGGTCGGAGCAGACGTACGTCGGCAAGGACTATCTCGAGCGGATGATCACCGACCGGAAGGGGAACGTCGTCGTGATCGCCGGCAACAACGCGCGGAAGACCGAGTACATCGTCCGCTCGATCGACGCGGGGCTGAACGTGCTGGCCGACAAGCCGATGGTGCGGACGCCGGAGGATCTGGTGAAGCTTCGTCGCGCGTTCACGACGGCGCAGAAGAAGGGCGTGCTGCTGTACGACATCATGACCGAGCGCAACGAGGTCACGACGGCGCTGCAGCGCGAGCTGTCGATGCAGCCCGAGCTGTTCGGCACGTTGACGAAGGGGACGACGGCGGAGCCGGCGATCTCCAAGGTGAGCGTCCACAACTACTCGAAGATCGTCGCGGGCGCGCCGCTCAAGCGGCCGGAGTGGTTCTTCGACGTGCGGCAGCAGGGCGAAGGGATCGTCGACGTGACGACGCACCTCGTGGACCTGGTGCAGTGGGAGGCGTTCCCCGGTCGGACGCTGAAGCAGAGCGACGTGAAGATGCTCGACGCGCGTCGCTGGCCGACCCCGATCTCGCCCGCGCAGTTCGCGAAGGTGACGGGTGCCGACAGGTTCCCCGACTATCTCCAGCGCGACGTGAAGGACGGCGTGCTCCAGGTGTACTCGAACGGCGAGATGAACTACACCCTGCGCGGCATTCACGTGCGCGTCTCGGACTCGTGGCAGTTCGAGGGACCGGAGGGAAGTGGCGACACGCACTTCTCGATCATGCGCGGCACGAAGGCGAACCTCGTGATCAAGCAGGGCGCGGAGCAGAAGTACAAGCCGGTGCTCTACGTCGAGCGGAATCCGTCGGTCACGCCCGCGGCGCACGAGGCGGCGCTCACCGCGGCGGTCGAGCGGCTGCAGGGCAAGTGGCCGGGTGTGGCGGTCCATCGCGAGGGCGATCACTTCGCCGTGGACGTGCCCGCGAAGTACGACGTGGGCCACGAATCGCACTTCGCCCAGGTGACGACGAACTTCCTGCGCTATCTGCGTGAGGGGAAGCTGCCGGAGTGGGAAGTGCCGAACATGCTGGTGAAGTACGGCACGATCATGGACGCGTACAGGATGAGCCGCCGGTAGGATCGTCTCGACGACAGGGGGACGGACTCCTGGGGACGGAGTCGCGACTCCGTCCCCAGGAGTCCGTCCCCGAGATCACTGGCGATCCAAAAGCGGGATCACGGATCTGAGACGGATTCAGCCGGAAACTGCCGGGTACTGCTCTGCCGGGAGCTACTCGCTTCGAGCAGAGATCTCTGCAGGGCAGCCATGAAAACATCTGGGGGTGTGGCGGAGAGATCT
>DASYMZ010000052.1:0-4474 GCA_036008805.1 Gemmatimonadaceae bacterium | reverse complement strand
CGCGCCCAGAGGTACGCGGTCTTGCCGGTGCAGGTGCCGAACTCGAACATCAGCTTCGCGTCCTTCGCCAACACGGCGAGGACCCACGCCTCCGCGTCGCTCGTTCCACCGTCCACCACATACGGACCGCGGCCGATGAACGAGACCTCGGTCTCGCGCGTGGGGCCGAATGGGCCAGGTGCGAAGCGCGCGTCGATGCGCTCGGGCGAGACACGCGGGATGGGCCACTCGCCGAACAGATTGCGCTGCTTGCGCACGGCGCGCTGTCGCAGCAAGGCGATCGCCAGCAGCACCGATCCGATCAACAGCAACACGACGAGCAACGCCAGCACCGCGGTGGCTGCAGTCATCGGGCCGCGGACTCGGCGGGGGCGCCGCGCTCCATCGCCGCCGCCTCCTCGAACGCGGCGAGCGTCTGCCGCGCGGTCTCGTCCCACGAGAAGCGGCTGCTGTGCGCGAGCCCCGCTTCGCGCAGCGACGCGTGCAGCGCATCGTCGCCGAGCAGCCGCTTGGCCGCGGTCGCGAGAGCCTCGTCGTCCTGGACGCCGACGTATAGCGCGCCATCGCCGGCCACCTCGGGCAGCGACGCCGCGCGCGCGCTGATCACCGGCGTGCCGAGCCGCAGCGCCTCGAGCACGGGAAGGCCGAACCCCTCGTAGCTCGACGGCGCGATCAACGCGCGCGCCGATCGGTAGAGCGAGACGAGATCGTCGTCGCTCACGAAGCCGAGCGTCTGGCGCCACGACGGCTCGTCCGCACTCTGGCGACGACGCGGGCCGGCGAGCACCAGCCGCGCCTCGGGGAACGCGTCGACGATTCTGGGCATCGCGCGCTCGACGAGTCCGATGTTCTTCCGCCGGTCCGCCGCGCCGACCACGAGGAAGAACGGGGAGCGCACGCCGAGCCGCTGCATTGCCGCGGCGTCTCGGGCCGCGTCTGGAATCGCTCCGTCGTCCGCGGCCAGCGGCGTCACGCGGATGCGGTCGAGCGGGAAGCCGAGCGTGCGCCCGATCTCCGTCGCGCTGAAGGCGGAGTCGGTGATGACCAGCGTCGCGCGATCCACCGTGGCGCGATAGCGGCGGCGCCAGCGAAGGTTCTTCAGCAACTTCCACCAGCGCGGATCGGGGAGCGCCAGTGGCGCCACGTCGTGGATCGTCGCGACCACCACGCCACGCTCGGGAGCGGGGATCGCGATGTTCCACGGATACCAGAACACGTCGGCCGACGTGTTCCCGATGTCGCGCCGAAGCCTGACCTCGGCGCGATCCGCCGGTACGCCGAGCTCGCGCAGAATCGTCCGAATGGGCTCGCCGTCTCGCTCGCCACGCACGAACAGGATCAGTCGCAGGCCATCGCGCATCGCGATGAACCTCGGCAGCAGCGCGCGCACGTAGCGGCCGATGCCGCGCAGGTCGTGCACCAGGTGCGACGCCTCGATCGCGACGACGAACGGGCCGGTCGCACCGCCGGTACGGATCATTGGCGGGGCGCTGCCAACGGTCACGCGTCACCTCGTCCGCCAGCCGTGGCGAACGTGCCCAGCACGGCGACGTCGTGCTCGTCGAACGTCGCACCGCGCTCGTCGCGCCACTTGCGTGCCGAGCGCAGGAGCCGCGCCGCGTTCGCCGACGCAACCTCGTGCGAGCGCGCAGTCTCGAACGACACCCGATCGACGTCGAGCAGGAACGCCGAGAGTCCGCTCGCACTCTCGGCGAGCAGGACGTTCTTCACGTTCAGGTCGTGATGTCGCACGCCGGCTTCGTTCATCTTCGACACGAGCGCCCGCGTCGCCGCCCACGCCGCGCGTCTGCTCGGCTCGGGCGTGTCGGCGCGCAGATACTCCGAGAGATCTCGTGCGTCGGGAACCTCGCGGGTGACGACGTCCGCGCGTTGCAAGAGCAGCGGTGCGGGCGCCGTGCCGTACATCAAGATCTCGGGCGTGGGCACGCCGAGCGCGCGCAGCCGAAGCGCGATGGCCAGCTCGAGGGGCGCGCGAGTGGGCGGCAGGAACAGGTCGCGGGTGAGCGGCGCGAAGAGGCCGCCGTGCCGGTTGTGCCGCACCACCGCGCGCGTGCCGCTCACCGGCAGCGCGATCGAGTACGCGATCCCGCGCCCGTTCAGCGTGCGCGCCGCGAGATCGCGCGCGGCGGCGTCGTAGAGCGTTCCGTCGGCGAGCAGGTGTCGAGCGTCATCGGCGAATTGGGACAGGACCACCGCGGTGCACCGGCCCGCCGTGACGCGCACGTAGCCATCCGGCGGCGTGCCCCCCGCCATCAGAGAACGACGCGGAAGATGGGCACCGGCTGGCTCTTTCCCTTGAGCTCCAACGTCGCACTCTCCTCGAGCGCCGGTGGATTCGACAGCGCGCGGCGCATCTCGTCGGAGATGAGGATCTCTCCGCACCCCGCGGCGGAGCAGAGCCGGCTCGCCGTGTTGACCGTGTCGCCGATGACGGTGAACTCCAGCCGCCGCTCGGATCCGATGTTCCCCGCGAACGCTTCGCCGTAGTTGAGGCCGATGCCGATCTCCAGACGCGGCCGGCCCAGCGCTTCCCACCGCTCGTTGAGCCCGGCGAGCGCGTGCATCATCTCGATCGCCGCCTGCATCGCGCGGTCGGCGTCGTCAGACTGGCCGAGCGGCGCGCCCCACTGTGCCATCACCGCGTCGCCGATGAACTTGTCCAGCGTTCCGCCGTGCCTGAACACGCACTCCACCATCTCGGTGAAGTACTCCGTGAGCAGCGTCGCCATCTCGTCGGGCTTCATCGACTCGGACAGCGCGGTGAAGCCGCGGATGTCGCTGAACAGCACGGCGACGGGACGCTTGTCGCCGCCGAGCTGGATCCCGCCCGACGAGCTGGCGATCCGCTCGGCGAGCTGCGGCGCGAAGTACCGCTCGAAGTTGCTCCGTACGAGCGCTTCGCGACGGATCCGCTCGGCGAACTGCGAGTTCTCGATCGCGACGGCGGCGATGCCCGCGAACGCGACGAGAAACTCGAGATCCTCTTCGGTGAACCGGTGCTCGATGCTCGGGTTGTCGACGTAGAGCACGCCGAGCACGCGCTCCTCGCTGCCGATGAGCGGCGCGCAGATCGCCGAGCGCACCTGCTGCATCACGATCGAGTTGCCGCCGAACCGCTCGTCCGCCACCGCGTTATCGGTGAGGAGCGCGACCTTCTCCTCGATGGCCTTGAGGGCGATCGACTGTGGCACCGAACGCGGTGTGTCGCCGCCACGCCGGTCGCGCGAGATCTTCGGCACGAGCTCTCCGCGCTCGTCGAGCAGCAGGATCGCGACGCGGTCGACGTCGAGCGTCTGGTAGGCGTACGCGACGATCTTGTCGAGGATCGCGTTGACGTCGACCGCGCGCGCCAGTCCCTTCGCGACCTCGAGCAGCGTCGCGAGCTTCTGCTGGCTCTTGTCGCTTGGCGGCGCGGTGAGCGGCGACAGCATCGCGCGCGTGAGGGCGCCGGGCGCGGTCGACGACGAGTTGAGCTTCGCGAGCGCGGCGTGCGCGTCTCGCATCGGAAGCTGCCGCACGATCGTCGCGCCGAGCGGGGCGCTGGCAGGCACCGCCGACATCGCGATGGGTGGCGTGGACGGGACGAACGATTCCAGGCGGAACGCCACCTTCCCGAAGGCGACCAGGTCGTCCACCTCGAGCGTCGCCGTCTGCACCCGCTCACCGTTGACGAACGTCCCGTTGCTCGACCCGAGATCGCGCAGCGTGACCGCGTCGTCCTCGCACACGAGCTCGGCATGCCGGCGCGAGATCGTTGGATCGATGACCGGGAGGTCGCACGTCGGAGCACGGCCGATGATCAGCGGCGCGTGCATCTTGAGGTCGTACGACTGAGTCCCGTCGGGACTGATGAGGCGGTAGGACATCGCGGGGGAATATGGTCCTCCGGCCCGGTCGAGAGTAGTGGAGCGCGGCCGCTCTCGGCGCATGCTGCGGCGGCTTGGCGGTGGTCGTCCGTCGGGTATCGTGCGCCCACGGTCGGTCGGCGGCGCATGCCCTTCCGGCCGCCACCTGTTCGGCGCGCTCCGCGCGCCTCACCGGAAGCGTCCTGCAGGGCACGCGTCGGCGACCTCCCTCTCGCGATCTCGATCAGGTCCGCGGGCGCTCATCTCCCCTTTACTCGGTCGACCGGCGTGGACCGGTCTCGTGCTCTGCCGGTCAGAGCACCGCAACCGCGTTGAGCGGCGGTTCGCGCAGTCGGATCGTGTTGCACGACGACATCGTGTGACCGCCGCGGTTCTGCGGACCGTACGACGGCGGTCGCGCGTCCCGGCAGGGAGACAGGGAGGGAGACAGGGAGGGAGGCTGCGCATGCCCTGAAGGCCGCTTCCGGTGAGGCAAGCGCGCAGCGCGCCGCCGAACAGGTGGCGGCCGGACGGGCATGCGCCGCCGACCGACCGTGGCGCACGATGCCTGAAACGAATCAGGCGGGCAAATCCGTCAGCGCCACCGC
>DASYMZ010000051.1:0-112290 GCA_036008805.1 Gemmatimonadaceae bacterium | reverse complement strand
GGGGAGAACCAGCTATCTCCAGGCTTGATTGGCCTTTCACCCCTACCCACAAGTCATCCGAGCGGTTTTCAACCCACACCGGTTCGGGCCTCCACTGGGTGTTACCCCAGCTTCACCCTGCTCATGGGTAGATCGCCCTGGCTTCGGGTCTGCACCCGGATACTCTGTCGCCCTCGTGACAGGACTCGCTTTCGCTGCGGCTCCGCCGTAGAACGGCTTAGCCTCGCATCCGAGTAGCAACTCGCCGGATCATAATGCAAAAGGCACGCAGTCAGGACGCACGCCGATCGAAATCGACGGCTCCCTCCTACCGCTTGTAGGCATGTGGTTTCAGGCGCTCTTTCACTCCCCGCACTGGGGTGCTTTTCACCTGTCCCTCACGGTACTCGTCCACTATCGGTCACACAGGAGTCTTTAGCCTTGGAGGGTGGTCCCCCCAGCTTCGCGCCCGGTTTCTCGTTCCGGGCGCTACTCAGGAACTCTGCTACGACACCGTCTCGCTTTCCGCTACCGGGCTCTCACCGTCTCTGGCGCCCCATTCCAGGGGACTTCACGTAGCATGCAGTGCCGCGTCCGCAGGTCCTACAACCCCGCACCCACAAGGAGCACGGTTTGGGCTTGGATCCGTTTCGCTCGCCGCTACTCCGGACATCTCGGTTGATTTCTCTTCCTCCAGGTACTGAGATGTTTCAGTTCCCTGGGTTCGCTTCCCTGATTACTCAAGGATGACGGGCTGTAACACCCGCCGGGTTGCCCCATTCGGCCATCTCCGGATCACCGCGTGTGTGCCACTCCCCGGAGCTTCTCGCAGCTTACCACGGCCTTCATCGCCTCTGTGTGCCCAGGCATCCCCCACATGCCTTCCTTCGCTTGACTACAAACACTCGCCAAGCAGAACTACGCGCTTACATCGCAATCTACCTTTTACCAATTCCCATCTGCGTTCCGCGATGACGACAAGCGCCAGCCCGGTCGCACAATGAGCTTCGGTAAAGATTCCATTTCCCACGAATCAGTCATCGACCAAAAGACCTAAGGTCGACGACCCATCCTCTGTCCTTCACTTTTCAATCAGCGGCCGCGAACAACAATGCTCTCGCGGTGAGCCTCGGATTATAGCCGAAGCGATGGACCAATGCAAGCGTCCTCGCCTCGGTTTTCACTCCACTTCGAACGAGCATCGCGAGCGTTCACACGCACGAACGTCCGCTCAAATCACACCGCCCACAGACGAAGATCCAACCAACAGCCGGACGTGTGAAGCGTCGACTCGATCCCTCCATCCCCGAACAGATCGCGTTCGGAGAAGGGTCCGAATAATAACGATTCTGGACGAGTGATTCAAGGGACACGCGGCGAGAATTCTGCATGCGCGCGCCCAGCATTTAGCTTGCGCCATGCTCAACGCCATCGTGTCTACGAGAGGAGCGCGCCGATGGAGCGCCGGTCACCCATGGATCTATCGTAGCGACCTGATCGAGCGACCGAACGACGAGCCCGGCGCAGTCCGGGTGACCGATCAGCGCGGCAAGCCACTCGGGGTGGCACTGTGGAGTCCGCAGTCCGAGATCTCGCTGCGACTCCTCGACCGAAATGCCGAGGCGGTGATCGACGATGCGTGGTGGCACAGCGCACTCGACCGCGCAGTTCGACGCCGAGCGACGCTCCAGTCCGATGCGAATGCATTCAGACTCGTCCATGGCGAAGGCGATCTGCTTCCGTCACTGGTCGTGGACCGGTACGACCGCTGGCTCGTCGTTCAATTGATGAGCGCCGGGCTCGAGCACTATCGGGCCGAGATCATCCGAGCGCTCACCGAGCTCGTGAGACCGGATGGCATCCTCGCCCGCAACGATGTTCCGCTTCGGGTGAAAGAGGGGCTGCCGACGAACGTCGAACTGCTGATGGGCGCGGTGCCCGACGAAGTGGAGGTCGAGGAGCACGGCGTCCGCTACCTGGCCGCACCGTGGCGGGGCCAGAAGACTGGCGCGTTCCTGGATCAGCGCGAGAATCGCGCGCTCGTCGGGCGCATCGCGCGCGGGCGCGCGCTCGACTGTTTCAGCTACCACGGGTCGTTCGCGCTCCACCTCGCGCGTCGCGCGACGTCGGTGATCGCGCTCGATGCCTCGGCACATGCGCTCACGCGCGCCGAAGAAAATTTCAAGCGCAACGGCCTGACGAACGGCTCGTTCGTCGAGGCCAACGCGTTCGAGTATCTCAAGGCCCGCGAACGCGAGCGCGCACGGTTCGAGACGATCGTGCTCGATCCACCCGCATTCGCGAAGACGCGCGCGGCGCTGCCCGGTGCATTGCGCGGCTACAAGGAGATCAACCTGCGGGCGATGCGACTGCTCGCACCCGGTGGACTGCTGTTCACCGCGAGCTGCTCCTACCATCTCACGAAGCCGCTCTTTCTCGAGATGCTCGAAGAGGCCGCGGCCGACAGCGGCCGCCGGATCGTGCTGCGCGAGCTACGCGGGCAACCCCTCGATCATCCAGAAGTGCTGACGATCCCCGAGACCGGCTACATCAAGGGTGCGCTGCTCGAAGCGCTCGACTAGCGGGATCGTTTCACCGGCTTCGCGCTCCGGGAGGCCTCGCTGATCTTCGTCGAGCGCTTCGCGGTGGTAGACCCTGCGTTCCCGGTCTTTGCGTTCGCGGAGTTCGCCTTCGCAGATGCCTTCGTCCTTCGCGCGCCCGCGGGGGCGTTTCCTGTCTTCACGCGCTTCGCCGTTTTCGCGGTCTTCGCGCTCTTTGCGCCTTTCGCGGTCTTCGCGCTTTTCGCGGTCTTCGGACTTCTCGCAGTCTTCGGGCTCTTCGCCTTCGATCGCTTCGTGGCTGTCGAGCTTTCGGTGACGACCGCAGGCTGGCAGTGTGGGCAGTAGTACGTGCTGCGTTGCGCCTGAGTCACGCGCTCGATGGGCGTGCCGCAACGCCGACACGGAAGACCTTCGCGATCGTACACATCCAGCTCCACGGTGTCGTCGTCGGTGTAGCGAGAGCCGGTCGCACGCACAATGACGTCGGCGATCGCTTTCCGCAGCGCGCTCACCTGTATCATCGTGAGCGACGCACACGCGGCGAGGGGACTGATCTTCGCCCGCCAGAGAGATTCGGCCGCGTAGATGTTTCCGAGTCCAGCGACGAGCGCTTGATCGAGCAGTGCGGGCTTGATGGGCCCGCGCCGCACCGCCAGCGCGGCATGCAACTGTTCCGCCGTCCAATCCGGATCAGCGGCATCGGGCCCGAGGCCGAGATCGAGGTCGGCGCCCGCCGGGTGCAGATCGATCGTGCCGAGCATTCGCGAGTCGACGAAGACGAGTGAACGACCGTCGTCGAGGTCGAGCACTGCCCGTGCGAATCGCGGAAGCTCCTGGCCGGTGTCGACGAACGACCAATCGCCGTTCATTCGGAAATGCGCGTGCAGCACGCGTCTGTCTTCGAAGTGGAGAAGCTGATGCTTTCCGCGCCGCTCCACGCGCGCAATCCGCGCGCCCGACATCGCGTCGAGCTGCGCCGTCGTGAATCGGCGCTGCAGCGCCGGATGCAGGAGCGTCACGTGCGTGATCGTACGACCCTTCGCGCCATTGCGAAGGAGCTCGAGGGCGGCTTCCACTTCGGGCAGTTCAGGCATCGGCGCGATTGCTGAGTGATGATCCAACAGCGAACGACGCAAGATGGCGCGTCGGATGCGCGCGCTCAATCCGCATTCGTCTCGCGGTCAGGAGAGCGCCGGCCCGATGCATCCCTTCATCGTTCTCACGCGAGGGACGATACTGCGATGAGATAACCTCACGTGCGACAGCTACTTGCGCTGCGGGCCGCCATATCTACCTTACGCCTGTCTTCCACCCTACTGCCGCATGGCGCAGCGCCCTGCTCGCTCGCTCAAGCACGAATACGAGCTGTTCGTCGAGCGCGAGATCGAGGACTACAAGGAATCGGTGCCGCGCAGCGTTCTCCTCTCGATCGGAGACGATGCGGTGCAAGCGCTCGCGGGACAGCAACAGTTTGCCCTCACCGAGCTGCTGCTCTGCGACGAGGTGGACAAGATCATCTTCATGCGGCTCCGCCTGCCGAGCTATGCGACCTGGCGCAAGCGTCGCGTGAAGTTGATGGAGGAGCTGCGCCGCCCAGAGCACTGGGGATTGAGGCCGGACGATGCCGTCGTTCGTGCCGTTCAGCCGGTCGCCGCGGAGTCGCGAGTGCTGTTCGCCGGCACGCCGGAAGAGAACAGAGCGCTGTTCTACCTCGCCGCGCACGGATGTGACGTGACCGCGCTCGCCGAGCCGGCCGACGTGCAGCGCGTGCTGGACGCAGCGGAGCGAGCGGGGCTTGGCGAGCGCGTCCACGCGAGCGCGGCCGGCCTGAACTCGTGGACTCCGGACGCGCCGTTGACCGCGGTCATCTATTCGCCTGCCGCCTTCGCTGGACTCGGTGCGGCCGAGCGGGCGCGAGTGATCCAGGTGCTCCAGAGTGCGACCGCGGATGGCGGACTTCATCTGGTGCAGACCATCGCCGCTGGAAAGCGCGCGCCAGTTTCGTTGGACGAGCTGCGTCGGCGCTATCAGGGCTGGGACGTCACGGTCGAAGAGGGCGCGCCGAACGTCTTTCTCGCGCGGAAGGCTATCGCCTGAGTGGTGTTTCGCAACGACACGCTCCGCGGCGATTGGAGTCGTGTCAGGGAGACACGCAACGGCGATAGTCGAGCGCGACGACAAACACCAACTCCTGTTGTAGCAACGACTTGCTGAAATTGCGCTCGCTGGCACCCCGAGTGCTTTATGGGGGAGTGCCCTCGACCGTTCCGGGGGCACATCCTCCAGCGAGTTTCTCATGAAGCAGACGTCACACATCGAAGTCGACGAACCGGTAGGGATCGTGATCTCCGGCGGATCCGCACCGGAGACGGCGCCGCGTTTTTCGGCCTACATGTGGGCACCTGGCCCCGAGGACGACGTGATCGACGAGGTTCAGGCGGCCTGAGCGTCAGGCAGTGCAACCGCTGAGTGATCGAAGCGCTCCGGAGAGATCCGGAGCGCTTCTTTTTCGTTGTGCTCGGTACGCCCCTTGCCCGACTGGGGCGCGTGGAGCGACCGGATGAATGGGAATCGGAGCGAGCGAGCCTTCTGGGCCGTCGGATCTCGGAGCTGGGGCTCGAGATCCGGGGAACGCGCGTGGCAGCACTCGTCGATGAGCTGTATGCGGAGTTGGCGGAACGGGAGATCGCGTTTCGGCCGCCGGTGTACCTGAGCGACCAATGGGGATGTCCGGACGGAACTCCGCTCATCGGCGTTCCGTTCTATCTCGCCGATGCGCGGCTCGAGCGCATCGAAGCGGAGCATGCCGGCTCGGTGGAGAGCGACGCGGAGGCGATGCGATATCTGCGTCACGAAGCTGGCCATGCGGTGAACTACGCGTTTCGCGTGTACGAGCGGCCCGACTTCGCCGAGATGTTCGGCGACTACGGCCGTCCATACGCCGAGCGCTACGCGGCCGATCCGATGTCACGCAGCTACGTGCGACACATCCTCGGTTGGTACGCGCAGAAGCATCCGGACGAGGACTTCGCCGAGACGTTCGCGGTCTGGTTGACGCCAGATCTCGATTGGCGATCGGCGTACGAGGGTTGGGACGCGCTGCGAAAGCTGGAATGGATGGATGCGATCATGCGAGAGGTCTCGCGACTGTCTCCTGCGGTTCCGGCGCCGACCGAGGATGATCTTCCAGTCGAGATGATGCATTGGACGGTCGGGGAGCACTACGAGAGTGGGGAGGAATCGCTGCCACTCGGCGACGGTCGCCAGTTCGACAGTGATCTCCTGCGCGTGTTCGTTCGGCCGGCGGACGCTTCAATGGGCGAGACCGCCGTGCACTTTCTCATGCACCACGAAGGAGAGCTGGTGACCCGAATCGCTTACTGGACTGGAGAAAGCCCCGCCGTGGTGCGCTCGCTGTTGCGGGCGCTGCGCGAGCGTGCGTCCGTGCTCGACCTTCGGGTCGCGAGCCTCGAGGCCGCGACACTGATCGAGCTCACCGCATTTGGAACGGCGGTGATGATGCACTGGCGATACACGCGCGCCTTCCGCGGCACCCGGACGGAGCTCGCATCGTGAAGATCACACTGCTGCACGGCGCGGACGCCGCGGAGCCGCCCGAGGATCCCGTGCTCGCGCAGATCGAGGACGCGCTGCGCACACTCGGCCACGAGGTCTCACGCATTCCCGTGGCGGGGGACGTCGTGCCGGTGATCGATGCGCTGCGTGCCGCCGATCCGGGGTTGGTATTCAACCTCGCGGAGTCATTCAACGGGAAGAGCGCACTGGAGTCGAACGTGGCGGCGCTACTCAACCTGCTCGGCCTCCGCTACACCGGATCGAGCCCGGCGGGGTTGCTGATGGCCGGTGACAAGAGCCTGACGAAGAAGGTGCTACGCTTCCACGAGATTCTGACAGCGCAGTTCGCGACCGTGTATCGCGGCGCGCTGGACCACGTGGGCGACCTGAAGTTTCCGTTGATCGTGAAGCCGCCGCAGGAGGATGCCTCTCTCGGCATCACGTCAAAGAGCGTCGTGCGCGACGTGAAGGAGCTGTTCGGCACGATGGACACGTTGCAGCGCGAGTTCCAGTCGCCGGTGCTGGTCGAGGAGTTCGTGGAGGGGCGAGAGTACTACGTCGGGGTCCTTGGCAACGTCGCACCGCAGGCGCTGCCGGTGATCGAGCTGGACTTCAGCGCATTTCCGCCTGACCGGCCGAGAGTGGCGAGCTACGAGGCGAAGTGGGGCGAGGGCGGAACGGGCGAGGCAGCGGAGACGGGCGCAGAGTTCGCGGGAACGAAGTCGATCTTCCCGACCGACCTGTCGCCGGAGCTCAGCGACCGCATGAAGGCGGTTGCGGTCGAAGCATTCAACGCGCTGCGACTGCGAGATTACGGGCGAGTGGATCTGCGCGTGACGCCGGCGGAGGAGATCTACGTGATCGAGGTCAACCCGAACTGCTACCTCGAGCGCTCCGGCGAGTTCGCGCGGGCGGCGGCGGAAGACGGGATCGATCACGCGGCGATGGTGGCGCGGATCATCGAGCTGGCGGTGGCGCGGTACTCCCGCTGATCGGAGCTCGAAGGGGGTGGAACGAAAGAAGCCGGCGCCAAAGCGCCGGCTTCTCCGTTATGCGACGACGGACCGCTTACTTCTTGGTCGACTTACGCGCCGACTTCTTGGCGCCCTTCTTCGCAGTCTTCTTGCGGGCGCCGCCCTTCTTCGCGCCAGCCTTCGCTCCCTTCTTCGCAGACGACTTACGAGCCGACTTCTTCGCGCCCTTTTTTGCAGCCATGGTAAGCTCCAGTGATGGAGTGGAACGCCCGATCGAACCCCCGGTGGTTCGTACGAGCCAGTGGTCGAGCGCCGAAGCGCCTCTCCACCGCGGCACCGCCTCATGGCGAGACGGTGACGTCATGCGACGCCGACCTACACGGCGACGCTCGTGCTGCAGAGGCGAAAGTCTCTCACCTCTCGAAAGTTCAGCAGTAAGACGGCCGAAGCGACAAACCGCAAATTCTTGACCGCTCGGACGATAGACGGGCGAACAGCCCGAACGAGCGGGATCGCATTCGACCACCGCTCGTCGTGGGCATGACGCCCTGTGACTGGATGCAGTAACGAGACGACGCCGCTCGCGGAGCGTGCAGGCGTCGTGTCTGAGCGCGTCACGGGACGTCGCGACGCAGAGAATGTCGGGGAGAATCTGTCGCCGGCGGCCGGCGATGCGATCACCGCGAAGGCGGCGATGCGGGCGGCGGAGTAAGTCGCTGCGAGTGTATCGATCGCGGCGGCGAGTGTGCTGCTCAACAACCTGTGGCGGGTAGAACCCACGCAGTACCCTCAGCGCACATGCGCGTCTCGTTGGCCAACCTGCGAGTCTCGGACGAGCTCGCACGATTTACGAGCAACTTGCGCGAATATAGGAACGTGTGAATTGACACGCAATAGCGGATCGCGACTCAAGTGCATGTCGTACATCGTGATCGCACGCGTTCTGCACTTCCATCGCTCACTCTCAGCGGCGAGGTTTCGGTGCGAGCGCGTCGCGCACCGCGAGTCATTCTCGAGAACGAGCAATCTCCGTGAGAGCGTTGGTGAAAGCGTCAGCGGGCCCGGGCTTCGAGCTGCGGGACGTCGCGCAGCCGAATATCAGGGACAACGAAGTGCTGATCCGCGTACGTCGTGCGGGCGTGTGCGGCACCGACGTGCACATCCACGAGTGGGACGCCTGGGCGCAGGGGCGGTGTCGTCCGCCATTCACGGTAGGACACGAGTTCGCCGGCGACGTGGTGCAGGTCGGCCACCTCGTCACCGACGTGCGAGAGGGAGACCGCGTGACGGCGGAGGGCCACATCGTCTGCGGCCGCTGCCACCTCTGCCGCACAGGCAACGCACACGTCTGCCCCAACACGAAGATCATCGGCGTGGATCGCGATGGCTGCTTCGCGGACTACATCGCCATGCCGGCGACGAACGTCTGGCACCTCGACGACACGGTCTCCTACGAGATCGGCGGCATTCACGATCCGATGGGCAACGCCTTTCACACCGCGCTGACCCAGACCGAGATCCCGGGCGCGACGGTGCTCGTGACCGGCTGTGGGCCGATCGGCATCTTCGCCGTTGGCATCTGTCGCGCGGCGGGGGCATCGCGGATCATCGCGAGCGACGTGAACCCGACGCGCCTGGCGCTCGCGCGCTCGATGGGGGCGCACGACGCGGTGACTCCGCAGGAGGCAGCGGCGGCGGTGCGAGCGGCCACCGGCGACCTCGGCGTCGACGTCGTGCTCGAGATGTCCGGCGTGCCGAGCGCGATACATCAGGCGTTCGCGCTCGTGCGACTGGGCGGCCGCGTGCAGATGCTCGGCATCCCATCGAAGCCGATGGAGGTGGATTTCGCGACGGAGCTCATCTTCAAGGGAATCACCGTCTACGGCGTGGTCGGCCGCCGGATGTACGAGACGTGGATCCAGATGACGCAATTCCTTCGCTCCGGGCAGTTCGATCCGACTCCCGTGATCACCCATCGGTTCCCACTCGAGCAGTTCGACGACGCGATCGCCGCGATCAAGGGCGGCAGCGCGGGCAAAGTCGTGTTCGAGATCTCCTGATCCCGCATCGCTGCACCAGCCATCCGTGACATGACTCTGAACGCGTCCTTCACCGCCGGTCTCGAAAGCAAGCTCCAGCAGCTCCGAGACGAGCGGGTCTACAAGCAGCTCAACTATCTCGCGTCACCGCAGTCCGCCCGCGTTCAGATGGAGGGACGCGGCGAGGTGCTGATCCTCTCTTCGAACAACTATCTCGGGCTCGCCGCCGAGCCGAGTGTGGTGGACGCGGGGATCGAGGCCCTGCAGCGGTACGGCGCGGGCACGGGGAGCGTGCGGTTCATCTGCGGCACGTTCACGATCCATCGCGAGCTCGAGGAAGCGCTGGCGCGATTCGTCGGCACCGAAGCGTCGATGTCGTACGTCTCGGCGTGGACCGCAAACGAGGGCTTCACCGCGACCGTCGTCGAGGAGGGGGACTTCGTGGTGTCCGACGCGCTGAACCACGCGTCGATCATCGACTCGATCCGGTTGGCGAAGTCGATCACGAAGTGTCAGACGGCGGTGTACAAGCACGCCGACCTGGACGACCTGCGCGGCAAGCTGGCGGGCGCGACGTCGGCGAAGCGCCGCATCATCTGGAGCGACGGCGTCTTCTCGATGGAAGGCTCGATCGCGCCACTGCCCGACCTGCTCCAGATCGCGCGCGACCACGATGCGGTGCTCGTGATCGACGACTCGCACGCCACAGGCGTGCTCGGCGAGACGGGCCGCGGCACCGCCGAGCACTTCGGCGTGCTGGGCGAGGTAGACGTGATCACGTCGACGCTCGGCAAGGCGCTGGGCGGCGCGGCGGGCGGATTCGTCGCGGGCTCGGCCGCGCTGTGCGACTACCTCACGCAGCGATCGAGACCACAGCTCTTCTCCAATGCGCTGCCTCCGACGGTGGCGGGAAGCGCGTTGGCCGCGGTGGAGTTCATCGAGCAGCATCCGGAGCGGGTCCGTACGCTGCGCGAGAACGCGCGATACTTCCGCGAGCAGCTCATCGAAGCGGGCTTCAAGCCACTCGCCGGCGAGACTCCGATCATCCCCATCATCGTTGGCGAGACATCATCGGCGATCCAGATGAGCGATCTGCTTCTGAGCGAAGGCGTGTTCGTGACCGGCTTCGGATTCCCCGTGGTGCCGCAGGGGCAGGCGCGCGTGCGCTGTCAGGTATCGGCGGCACACTCCCGTGCCGACCTCGACGAGGCGGTGGCTGCATTCATCCGCGTGGGGCGGAAGCTCAAGTTGATCTGAGCTTCGGCGCACTCGGTGCGCGCGTACGTGCCGGTCAGGAGCGACGGACCGAGATGACGAGTCGCTTCCAGCTCTCGGTGCCGGGCCGGCCGATGCTACGCACGCGCGCGCCGTAGCGTGCGCCTTCGATCATGCGCGGCGCGAGCCAACGCGTCACGTCGGGCGAGAGGTGACCGACCACGTCGCCGCCGGGCGCATGCACCCACACGCTCGGCTCATCCACGCCGGGCGGATCGGGAACGAGGATGAGCTGGTCGCCCTCTTTCAACCGTTGGACGACTCGGGCGCGCTCCCCGAACACTGTCCCATAGACAGGCGTTTCGAAGTTCGGCGTATCGGGGAGGATCGACGACATTGGCTCCGCCGGCGCGGGGAACGGACGCCGCGACTCCATATAGTAGCGATAGTAGCGGCTCGCGGCGGCTACCCGTTCGCTATGCACCCGGCGTTCCAGCGTACCCGAACGCGTGGTTCGTGACCCCCGTCCCGCAGCCTCGTCCCAGACATGAGCCTGCAATCGTCGGCGGTTGCGGCCTACGGTCTCTTCTCTCGAGGTTCCTGATATGCGACTCCTCCGTGTCTTGACGGCGGCCATGGGGCTGGCGGCCCTGCTTCCCCATACGAGCGCAGCACAGGCTGGGCGGCAGTTCAAAGACGCGTGGTTCTGGGGGGTAAAGACCGGTGGCCTGGTCTACTCCTCCGCGAGCACCACGAATTCCGCCGCTCCGTTGATCGGTGCCGAGTGGCTGATCACCCGCTCCCGCGGCGGGCTGTACGTGAGCTTCGATCAGGCATTCCTGTCGACCACCGGAACGTTCCTCGACCGCGATCCGGACAGCACCTTCACGCGCAGCGTCGCGCTCAAGAATCTGCGCCGCCTGCAGATCGCGGCGATGGTGTTCCCGATGCAGTCGGCGAAGTACCACCCGTACGCCGGGTTCGGCATGTCGCTCAACCAGATCGGCGGCGCGTCGTTCCAGACCGGCTTCGTGAACTCGGTGCGATACCAGATCGCGCTGGACAGCGTTCAGTCGAAGAAGGCGAGCTTCTCTCCGGTGGTGATCGGCGGGTTGCAGGCGCGGCTGACGCGCTTCTCGGTGTTCGGTCAGGTGGCGGTCTCGCCGATCCAACAGAACTTCTTCCTCTACAATCGCAACTCCGGCTCGGCATTCAACGCGTCGCTGGAGACGGGCGTCCGCTACAACTTCGGCAGCTCGATCGACCGGGCGCGCTGACTTTGAACTACCACTCCCGGTAGGCAGTAGCGGGGAGTGGGTAGCGGGACGTCATAGCGGGTAGCGGGATCGGGGTTCGATGCATCTCCCCGACTCTTCCGGTTCAGTGCATCGACACAGCCATCAAGGGGCCAGGCCCCTTGATGGCTGTTTTTCTGTGCGTGACATCGGGCGTCGAGGTGTCTGACTCTGGAGGCGTGCTGCGCGTGGGCCGGTCGTTGGGTCTCGACTTCCCGCGACTCGCTACCCTCTCTCGCTACTCGCTATTCACGACCGCCTACTGGGGGTGGTGGCTCTCCCGTCGAGCACCTGCTCCATCACACGCAGCATGTTTCCGCCGAGCATCTTCTGCACGTCGGAGTCGCCGTATCCGCGATCGAGCAGTGCCTGTGCGATTCGTGGAAGTCGGGTCACGTCCTCCATGCCGACTGGAAGCGCGGTGACGCCGTCGAAGTCGCTGCCCAGCCCGACGTGATCGATCCCGGCTACCCTCGCGACGTGGTCGAGGTGATCGACGAGCACGCTGAGCGGCGTGTCCGGAATGGCGGCGACGAGCGAGTCGCGCATCGCGTCGATGCGCATCGCCGCGAGGGTGCCGTCTTCCTGCCGTGCCGCATCGCGCCGAGCATCTCGCACCGTGGCTTCCACCTGCTCGATCTGCGCGAGATAGATGGGGTCGAGAAAGCGCGAGAAGAAATTCACGTTCACCACGCCGCCGTTGTACGCGATCGCGCGCAGCTGGTCATCGCTGAGATTTCGCGGAGACTCGTTGAGCGCTCGCGCACTGGAGTGAGACGCGATGACCGGGACGCTCGACACCGCAAGGACGTCGAAGAAGGTGCGGTCGGACACGTGCGACACGTCCACCAGCATGCCGAGCCGGTTCATCTCGCGCACGACGTCGCGGCCGAACGCGGTGAGCTCTCCGGTGTGGGTGCCGCCTTCACCGATGGAGGATCCAGCCCACTCGACGCCATTGTTCCAGGTGAGCGTGAGGTAGCGCGCACCACGAGCGTACAGGTCGCGCAATCGGTCGAGCGACCCCTCGATGGCATGTCCTCCTTCGACGCCGATGAAGATCGCCACCCTGCCCCCGCGCTTCGCGGCGCGCACGTCGGCCCCCGTCGTGGCAAAGCACAGCCGGTCGGGATGACGGCCGACGAGGTCGTGGATCGCGTCGATGTACTGCACCGCACGATCGAACGAAGCGCGGGGTGTGGCGGCATACGGCGCATCCACCCACGCCGCCATGAACACGGCGGTCAGGCCGGACTCGACGAGCCTCGGCAGGTCGGTGTTCCCCTTGCCCGCGCCGAATCCAGCCGGATGGCGCACGTCGGCATCGTAGCCATCGCCGAGCATCTTCGACGGCATGTCGTTGTGCGTGTCGATGACATAGGCGTCACGATACAGGCGCATCGCACGAGGCGAGACGTCGGGGACGCTCATCGCTGGTATGGCGTCCGCCTGAAGGCCGCTGGAGTGGCGGAGACGAACTCGCTCGCGCGGACGAGATAGCGCAGCGGCCACTCGGCCGCACGCGTGATGCCAATTCGTGGAGTGACGTCCACGTCCGCATCGGGAACCGGCTCGCCGGCGCGAATGACGAGCGGTCCGGTGCGCAGCGACAGCCCGCTCATCGTTCCGTCGATGCCCATGGCGAGACAGAGCTTGCCGGGCCCGTTGGTGAGGTCGCGATCGCGCTTCACCTTCGGCCGACGGCGGCGCATCAGCTCGATGCCATCAATCGGCTCGACCGCGCGCACGAGCACCGCGCTCCCGTGTCCGCGCTCTCGGGTGACGGCGTTGAAGCACCAGTACATGCCGTAGATGAGATACACGTACGACATCGCCGGCGGGCCGAACAGATGCTCGGTGCGAGAGGTGAGTCCGGCAGCGGCGTGGCAGGCGGGATCGTCGGGACCGAGATACGCCTCGGTCTCGACGATTCGCCCGCGCGTGACTCCCTCGGCGGTCGTGCATTCGAGCACGGCGCCGAGAAGCTCACGAGATACGATCTCGGTGTCCCGATCATAGAACGCGACCGGGAGTGGCGCACCGAGACGAGAACGCCGCGCTCGTGGCGCGGCGTCCCGGGTCACGCCTCTTCGGCGGCCGTGGCCACCTTCTTCGCTCGGGGCTTCTTTGCCGCCGCCTTCTTCGCGGCTGGCGCCTTCTTGGCCGCGGTGGTGACAGTCGGGGCGTCAGCTCGTGCCGTCGACTTCTTGGCGGCCGTCTTCTTCGCCCTTGGCTTCGCCGCCGGCGCGGACTGACCGTCGCCGCTGGTCGCGGCGCCGCTCACGTCGGCTGCGGGTGCAGGAACCGATGCCACGGGCGCAGGCGGCTCAACGGATGCCGGCGACGCCGCTGCGCGTGACGGTCCGACGACGCCGATGCTGAGCAGGTCGGCCGGCGGAGCACCGGGACGTCCGGTGCGGCCGCGCGGTCCGATGACACCGCGAGCGCCCATCCCGCGAGGGGCTGCGGCCACCGCCGGTGCCGCTGGTGCGTTCGCGATCGCCGTCTTCGCGAGCTGATCGGACACCGACTCCGCTTCGGCGGCGCGCGCGATCTCGAAGTCGTCGCCGCGGCGGCGCAGGTCGATCACGTCGCCGTCGTGCGCGTCCTTGAGGATACGCGGGAAGTTGCGATCGCTGAGGCTCTCGCTGTCGCGACCCAAGAGCTCGCGCGCCTTCGCGCGCACGACGCCGGCTCTCACTGCCTCGTCACCCTTGGTGAGCGCGGCGACGGAACGGCGCACGAGATCGAACGCCTCGTCGCGCGTGAGCCGTTCGCCACTCGCGCCGATCTGTTCCCCCGACTCGATGCGCTCGACGCGGGAGGGTGCTTCAGCGCGCGCCGGCGCCTCGGTACGTGGCGGCCGATCAGCGCGATCGGGACGTGGCCCGCGATCGTGCGCACGTGGTGCGGGAGCGGCGGGTGGCGCGACCGGAACGATGTTCGGCTCACTGGCCTCGCCCAGATCGGCGTCGCCGGCCTCCGGCATCGCGGCGGCCTCGCCATCGAGCGGGAGCTCGGCGGAACGGTCGGTGCGCGGACCACGCTCGTCGCGATCGCGTCCACGACCGCGGCGGCCACGGCGGCTGCGGCCACCTTCGCGCTTCTTCTCTTCGGCGGCGTCCGCACCATCGCCTCGCGCGGCTTCGTCGGCGGCCGCGTTCTCGGCGGCGCGAACGTCGCCCTTGGCACCGCTGGGCAGGCCGATCTCGAGCTGTCCATTCTCGAGCTTCGTGGCCGAGAGGAGGCCGCGCTGCACCGCCTCCTGGACGAAGCGCGAGAACTTGGCCATGCCGAGATCCTTCTCGTCGAAGGTGCTGTCGATCTCCTGCATGACCTGCTTGAGCCGGTCGGAGCGCATGACGTCACCGTTGCGCTTCATGCGATTCACCGACTCGGTGACGAGCTCCCACGGATCCCACTTGCGCGCGGGCTCGTCGTCGGAGCTCTTCACCAGACCAGCGAGGGCGTTGTAGCTGTAATACTCGTCGCAGTTCATGACGAGCAGATCGCTCGACGACTCGCGGATTCCGACGCCGATGACGTACTTGCCGTACTCCTTCAGCTTGTTGACCAGGGACGCGAAGTCGCTGTCGCCGGAGAGGAGGATGTAGGTACCGATCTCCGGGCGGGTGAAGACGAGCTCCATCGCGTCGACGGCGAGGCGAATGTCGGTCGCGTTCTTCTTGGAGGACCCGTAGGCCGGGGCGAAGATCATGTCGATCGACGACTCGGCGAGCGGCACGATGTACTGCGGGTACCGGCGCCAGTCGGCGTAGGCGCGCTGGACGGCGACCTTCCCCTTGATGATGTCCGAGCCGAGGAGGGTGCGGAGCTCGTTGCCGAGATCGGAGCGAATCCCCATCGTGACGTTGTCGAAGTCGATGAGGAGCGCGGCGTTCGGGGCGTGCGCGGGGGCGTAGTTGGAGCCAGTGGTGTGCGAGGCGGTGTGCGCCTGCGGGCCGCGGTGGATCAGCGCTGCGCCGGAGCGCGACGGTCCATTCCGCGAGGAGCGTGGATTCATTCTGTCCCTTGCGTCACGCGACGCATGGCGATGTGAGCGGGCGCGCCTGCAACGCAGTGCGACGTCCGTGCTCTCATCAGCGGCGGTCCACCCGACCGAGGTTCGGTCGGCGAGCGCGTACGGCCGCATGAGAGGCGATTCGCGGTGCGCGCGTCGACCGGCTCGCCCGCTGCATCATGCGCAGCTCCGTGGGCGGCACCGATCACACGGTCACCGTCAGTGACCGGTCACCCCTGACGCCGCGGGCTCGAGAGCTCGCGCCGACTTGAATGGCCGGCGGTTAATCTATGGTGGCCAAAGGAGATGCGTAAGTCTGAGCCAGCGAGCGGGTCAGTCGCCCATGGCCTTGAACAGCACTCGCTTGGGCCGTCGACCGTCCCATTCACCGTAGAACACGCGCTGCCAGGGTCCGAAATCGAGCGCGCCCGCCGTGACGGGAACGATCACTTCGTGCCCCATCACGAGCGAGCGCAGATGCGCGGCGGCGTTGTCCTCGCCGGTGCCGCGATTGTGCCGGTAGACCTCGGGATCCCACGGCGCCACGCGCGTCTCGAGCCATTCGAGAATGTCGGCCCACAACCCCGGCTCGTGATCGTTCACGAACACCGAGGCGGAGATGTGCATCGCCGAGACGAGCACGAAGCCCTCGGTGACGCCCGCCGCGGCGCGGCATGCTTCGACGTCGTCGGTGATGTCGATGATCTCCTGCCGCTTCGTGGTGCGAAAGGTTCGGTAGCTGGTGTGTACTCGCATGAGTCGATCGAGGGTGGTTGCTCTCCGGGGCGCCCAGTATGTTATCGCGAAACATCCCCCCCTGCGCCGCGTACGGAGTGCCCGTGAAGCAGGTCGGTTTCCGCGCTCGTCTCTTCCTCATCCTCCTCGGCTTCGCGCTCATCCCGACGATCGTGCTCGCGGCGGCGTGGGAGCTCACCGTGGTGCGCGCGCTGCCACTGCTCGGCACGACGCCAGCGATGGAGCGCATCGCGGGATCGGGCGCGAAGGCGATCACCGCGGCACGGCGCGCGTCGCTGACCGCCGAGCAACGTCGAGCGCTCGACGAACACCAGCTCGCGCTGGACGAAGGGCTGCTGCGCGCGAGCCAGATGGAGTTCCTCATGACGCGTCGTGCGCCGGCCGTCGCCGCGCTGGCGGCGCTGGGAGCGGCGCTGCTGTTCGGGATCGTGGCGTCGCGCGTGGCAGGCCATCTCAGCCGGAATCTGAGCCGCCCGCTGAGCGAGCTCGTTGCGTGGACTCAGACGATCGAGCGCGGGGAGCCGCTGCCAGAGGGACCGCCGCGCAGGGGGGCGCCCGAGTTCGTGGTGTTGAGAAATCGCATGCGCGAGATGGCGACCGAGCTCCGACTCGGCAGGACTCGCGCGCTCGAGGCGGAGCGCGCGACGGCGCTCCGCGAGTCCGCGCGACAGGTCGCGCACGAGCTCAAGAATCCGCTGACGCCGATTCGCTTCGCGATCTCGCGGCTGCGGCGCGAGGCTCCGGAGTCGCTGTCGGAGACGATCGACGTGCTGGAGGCCGAATCGAAGCGGCTGGAAGAGATGGCGCGCAGCTTCGCGTTGTTCGGGCGGCTGCCGGAGGGTCCGCGCGCGCCGGTGGATCTCGGGGAGCTGGTGCGCGCCGCGACGCGGAGCGCGATGCCGGCGGAGACGCCGGTTGCGGTACACGTCGCCGACGATGTGCCGATGATCGCCGGACACGTGGACGCGCTGGGTCGTGCATTGACGAACGTGCTGCTCAACGCGGTCGAGGCCAGTGCGCCTGGCGCGCCGGTGGAAGTGGAGGTGCGCCGCGCGGCGTTGGCGGGACGCCCGATGGTGGAAGTGGCGGTGCGCGACAGGGGAGTGGGAATTCCCGAAGGACGGCTCGCGCGAATCTGGGAGCCGTACGTGACGCACAAGGCGGGCGGCACGGGGCTCGGGCTCGCGATCGTGCGACAGACGCTGCTCGCGCACGATGGCGCGGTCGCGGCGGAGAGCGTGGCCGGCGCGGGAACGACGATACGACTTTTTCTCCCGGCCGAAACGCCGGGTGCCTAGGAGAGCACGCTCATGGATGGCATCCTGGTACCGATCACGTTTTTCATCTCGATGGGAGTCACGGCGATCGGCTACCCGATCGCCCGCGCGTACGCGAAGAAGATGGAGCGCGGCGCGCACGAGCCGCGAATCCCGTCCGATGTCTCCGGCCGACTCGAGCGGATGGAACAGGCAATCGATTCGATCGCCGTCGAGGTGGAGCGCATCTCGGAGGGGCAGCGGTTCACGACGAAGCTGCTCTCGGAGCGCGTGCAGGCGCCGCCGGCCGCGCTCGAGAATCTGCCGCCGAGAGGAAGTTGAGATGCCGGCGACGCGGGCAGCCGCGATCGGCGCGTAGGCCGCGATGTCGAGCGTTCTGATCGTGGACGACGAGCCGAACATCCGACGGATGGTCGGCGCGTTGTTGTCGAGCGAGGGTTACGAGGTGCGCGACGCGGCGGACGGCGCCTCCGGCGTCGCGCGCGCGGCGGAGAGCGTACCGGACGTCGTATTGCTGGACCTGATGATGCCGGGCGAGCTGGATGGGCTAGCGACGCTCGCACGGATCCGCTCGGCGTCGCCCGACGTGCCCGTCATCATGATGAGCGGGAAGGCCGGCCTGAGCGACGCGGTGAAGGCGACGAAGCTGGGCGCGTTCAACTTCCTGGAGAAGCCACTCTCTCCCGAGGGAGTGCTGCTCGCGCTCGCATCGGCGCTCGAGCTGCGACGGGTGCGCCGCGAGGCACGGTCGCTGCGCGAAGACCTCGGCCTCGCGGGCCAGATGATCGGCGAGAGCATGGCGATGGCTCGGGTGCGCGAGATGATCGGGCGCGTCGCGCCGACCGACGCGCGAGTGCTGGTGACCGGCGAGTCGGGGACGGGCAAGGAGCTCGTCGCGTCGGCGATCCACTTCGGCAGTCCGCGCCGAGAGCGGCCGTTCATTCGCGTGAACTGCGCCGCCATACCGCGCGATCTCGTGGAGAGCGAGATGTTCGGCCACGAGAAAGGGGCGTTCACCGGCGCGACCGACCGGCGCATCGGGCGGTTCGAGCTCGCGCACACGGGGACGCTCTTTCTCGACGAAGTGGGCGACCTCGGTCCCGAGGCGCAGGCCAAGCTGCTGCGCGCGATCGAGGCGAAGGAGATCGAAAGAGTGGGTGGTGGCAAACCGATCAGAGTGGACGTGCGGATCGTGAGCGCGACCAACCGCGATCTCACGCGGGCGGTGGCGGAGGGCACATTTCGCGAGGACCTGCTGTTTCGCCTGAACGTGATCCCGATCGAAGTTCCTCCGCTGCGCGAGCGGCCGGATGATCTCCCCGCGCTCGTCGCGCACTTCTCCGCTCTGCACCGGACCCGCACCGGCCGTCGCGCGCCGCAGTGGACGAACGGCGCGCTCGCCCTGCTCGCGCGCTATCGCTGGCCGGGCAACGTGCGCGAGCTGGCGAACATCGTCGAGCGGCTCGCCATCCTGCATTCGGGGGGTGACGTCGACGAGCAGGATGTGCGAACCGTGCTGCCGGTGGATGGCGGGGTACGGCGCGCGGATCCGCTGCCCGACCCGTCATCGCTCGACAGCTCGCTCAGCGACACGCTGGACGACCACGAACGCACGCTCATCGTACGCGCCCTGTCCGCCGCGAACGGCAACGTCGCGGAGGCGTCGCGCCGGCTCAAGACCGACCGCGCCAATCTGTATCGTCGCATGCGCCGGCTCGGGATTCCGGTCGGCGACGAATGACTGCGTAGCGCGCAGGTCCGCGATGCCACCGACTCGGAGCTCCATGCGCACTCTCGCTCTCGCGGCGCTCGTCGCCTGCCTCCCACAGCTCGCCGGCGCGCAGCAGCGCGACAGCGCGCTCGTTCGCGATCAGCTTCCACCGGACGTCGCGCGCGAGGTGGTCGCCCTGTTCAACGCGACGACGACGCTGCGCTCCACGGACCGGCTCGAGATCGCGACCGGCCGCGAAGTGGCGGGCGACGTGGCCGTCCTGAATGGACCGCTCACCCTCGGCGGTCACGTGACGGGGAGAGTGCTCGCGATCAACTCCGACGTGATCCTACTGCGCGGCGCGCGCGTGGACGGCGACCTGCTGGTGGTCGGCGGAGAGGTGGAGGGCAGCGAAGGCGCGACGATCGGCGGCGAGCTGCGCATCTACCACCCCGCGCTGCACTACACCCAGGAGGGTGAGCAGCTCGTCGCGCAGCCCGGCGCGGGCGGCGCGGAGGAACAGTGGTGGCGCCGTCTCGAGCGACGCGGACGGCGCAACTTCAACCGACTCGAGATCGCGAACGCGGGCGTGTACAATCGCGCCGAAGGATTGCCCGTGCGCATCGGACCCACCCTGTACCGCGATCAGGGGTGGGGACATCTGCGCCTCGATGCGGCGGCGATCCTTCGCACCGAGAGCAGCTTCTCGTCATCCACGCCGGACGTCGGCCACGACGTTCGACTCGAGGCGCGCGCTGGCAGGCAGTTCGGCGCCACGTTCGGCGGGCGACTGTTCGAGACGGTCGAAGGGGTCGAGCAATGGCAGCTGAGCAACGCGGAGGTGGGGCTCGCGTCGTTCTTCTTCCATCGCGACTATCGCGACTACTACGGGCGGCATGGGGGACAGCTCTACGCGGCGCTGCGCGCGACGGAAGACGCCGACCTCACACTCTCGTACGGCGACGAGCGCTGGAGCTCGCGTGCGACGCGCGATCCGTTCACGCTGACGATGAACGGGCTCGCATGGCGCGAGAATCCACAGGTGGATGCGGGGCGATTCCACCTCGCGAACCTCACGCTGCGGATCGACACGCGCAACGACGTGTTCGACCCGTGGGCGGGTTGGTACCTGCTCGCCGACTTCGAACGCGGGGTGGGGACGATCGACGCGGCGGGTCCGACGTCGAGCGGCGTGCGAGCGACTCCGCTTGGCACCACTCGGTATCAGCGCGCGTTCGTGGACATCCGGCGATACAACCGCGTCGCGCCCAACGCGCAGCTCAACCTGCGATTGGTGGTCGGCGGTTGGGTGAGCGGCGATCCACTTCCGCTCGAACGCCGGCTCTCGATCGATGGTCCCGGCACCGTGCCGGGCTTCGACTTTCGCAGCACCGGCGGCACCGACGTGGGCACGTGCAGCGAGGGCACTGCGCCCGCTGGGAGACCGGCGCAGTGCGAGCGGATCGCGCTGGCGCAGCTCGAGTATCGCAGCGACCTGCACCTGTCGATATCACACGGCTCGGGCGTCGCCCGGCTGAGCCGCTTCCGCGCCGATGGCGCATGGGTGTTCTTCGCCGACGGCGGCCGAGGCTGGCTCGTGAATGCCCCGGGCAGCGCGCTCAACGTCCGCCGGCACGAGTTTCCGCCGCTCTCGTCGTACCGCACCGACATCGGTGCGGGGCTCGACTTCGACCGACTCGGGGTTTACATCGCCAAGGCTCTCTCGGTGCCGAAAGAGCCGGCGAACGTGTTCGTGCGCGTCCGGCACCGGTTCTAGCCGGTGCTTCGTCCCGCTCGCTCGGCGCTCGTCGTCGGTGCGCTCCTCGTGACGTGGAGCGCACCGACGTTCGCACAGCGTCGAACGCAGCTCGAGGTATCGGCGCCGAGCGCCGCGGCGCCGTCCATGGTGACGGCGTTCGGACTGTTCTCCGACCCCGACATGCGTGAGCTCGTGCGGAGCGGCTTCCCGCTCTCCCTCAAATTTCGGTTGGAGCTGTGGCGTTCCGGCGGCTTGTTCAACGATCTCGAGGGCCGGCAGGAGTGGGAGCTCACGATCCTGTACGATCCGTCCGCGCAGCGATACCGCGTGGCTCGGCGGCAGGGAGGCCGGGTGGACGACCTGGGAAGCTTCGCGACGCTCGCAACGGCGCAGAGCGTGCTCGAGCGCCCGTTGCGCGTGACTCTGTTGCCGCGCCGCGAAGGGAGCCGGTACTACTACAACTTCGCGCTCGAGATGGAGGCACTCTCGGTGAGCGACATGGACAAGCTCGAGCAATGGCTGCGCGGCGTGCGTGGAGGAACCGCGGCGACCGCGCTCAGCTCCGGCGTGCGGACGCTGATGCTCCGCATGCTCGGCGGTGAGCGGCAGAGCTTCGAGAAGCGAAGCCCGACCTTCATCGCGGCGCGATAGCGACCTGCCGAAACGATCGGGGGCAGCCAGCTAGTCCGCTGCTGCCCCCGATTGGTCGCCGATCTCCAACACCGATTGCGGGCTCGTGTGCGTCCCTTGATGTCCTCGGTGCGGATGCGCGCGATGCTCGAGCGCCTCGAGCTGCTGGAGGATGGCGTCGCCGTAGAAGGTGCGGATGTAATGCGCCTGCGTCTGGGTGAGACGCCGCACCGCCCACGAGAGATGCACGAAGTGCGGCTCGACCGGCCGCGTGAGCGGTACCATCCCGATCTCGAACGGCAGGCGATTGCCCTTCCGCGTGTTGCACGGCGAGCATGCGGTGACGACGTTGGTCCAGTCGTTCGTACCGCCGCGCGAGATCGGGATCACGTGATCACGCGTGAGCGCTTCCCGCGGCTTGAGCTCCGTGGAGGGACGGCCGCAGTACTGGCAGCGGTAGTGGTCGCGCGCGAACAGGAAGGTGTTCGTGACCTGTCGGCGGAACCGGCGCGGGACGTGGATGAACTTGGTGAGCCGGATCACCGCCGGGCGCGGCATGGTGAGGCGCTCTGAGCGGACGACGCGGTCGTGCTCCGCCTCGACGATCTCCGCTTTCCCATCGATCACGAGTCGTAGCGCCCGACGCATGGGGACCATCGTCAGGGGCTCGAACGACGCATTCAGTGCCAGACATCCGAGGATCACGTAGTTCCTCCGGGCGGGTGCGACCTCTTCAAACTATGCCCGTGCAACAGCCCCAACAAGAGAGTTCGTGGCTGGTGACGGGTCGTGCGTGGTGAGTGGCGGCGTAATCAGCGACCAGGCGTCGGCGTGGGCGTGACGATCGCTCGCGTTCCTTCGTCCGAGTCGGCCCACGCGCGCAACCGCTCGGCCGCGCTCTGCACTCGTGCGTGCACTCCGGCGTCAGCGTCGATCAGCTCACTGTTCCGCACGAGCGGCCGTCCCGCAACCGCGACGAACGACGCCGGCGTGCCGGCGAGCGTGAGCACCGCCGCCGCGGCGGGATCGTGAGTCGGCGCGCGACCGCCGGCTCCCAGCGGAAAGGCAGCGAGGTCCGCCGCTTTCCCGACCTCTAGCGAGCCCACGTCGTGCGCGATGCCGAGCGCGCGCGCGCCGCCGAGCGTCGCGAGCTCGAGCGCGTTCGACGCGGAGAGTGCGTTCGCGCGACCCGTGCGCGCGGACTGCAGCAGCAGCGCGAGACGCGCCTCGTCGAGCAGGTCCATCCGATCGTTGCTCGCGACGGAGTCCGAGCCGAGGCCGACGCGTGCACCGGCGTCGAGCAGCTCGATCAGCGGCGCGATGCCATGCGCGAGCTTGGCGTTCGAGGCGGGACAGTGCGCCACTCCGCAGTCGTGACCGGCGATGGCGCGCACATCGGCCGCGTCGACGCGCACGCAGTGGATGAGCAGCGGCGCCAGCTCGAGCACGCCGAGCGACTCGAGCAGCGCGATCGGAGAACGAGCGCGCGCCGAGACGCCGATGCCGCGCGTTCGCAATCCGTCGGCGAACAGGCCCGCCGCATGCACGACGAGCTCGCTCTCGAGCGCGCTCTCCGCGATGTGAATCGCCATCGGCGCGGCGAACTCTCGCGCCAGCGCGGCCGTGGCGCGGAAGAGCGCGTCGGAGACGGTATACGGGGCGTGCGGGGAGACTCCGACGCGCACGAGCGGCGTCTCGCGTGTCCGCATCTCGACCACCCTCGCGCGCAGCTCGGCCACCGCGCCATCGCACTGCACGGGATCGGGACCGAACACTTCGCGATAGCAGATCCCACGCACACCGCGCTCGAGCATCGCGTCGAAGCCGGTGCCGGAGTCGCCGGTGTCGGCGAACGTCGTGATGCCGGCGCGCACGCCTTCGGCAACGCCGAGTCGCGATGAGTCGAGCAATGACTCCGGGGAGAGGACCGCTCGCCGCGCCGCGGTGAGGCGGAGGATCCATTCGCGAAAGCCGAGGCCGTCGAGGAAGCCGCGCATCGCGGTGAGCTCGAGGTGGCAGTGCGCGTTGACGAGCCCGGGAAGGAGCAGCGCGTCGCCGAGGTCGACGTCGTCGGCGTCGGAGGGCGCCGAGGCACGGGGGCCGACATACGTGATGCGGCCACCCTGCTCCACCACGGTGCCATCGCGAATCGGCGGTGCGGAGACCGGGAGAATCCAGCGCGCGTGGTAGCGGGTCATCTCGCGCGACGACGCGTCATTCGTCGAATGCGCCGGTCCGCGAACCGTGCCGGGTAGGATCGTACAGGTCGGCGTCCGCGACGCCGAGCGAGCGGGCGAGTGCGAGCGGATGGGCGACGTCGGCGACCTGCACGCGTGAATGCCCATCCGAGCCGAGCGAGAGCCGGACGCCGTACTCGGCCGCGCGCCGAACGATGCGCTCGTGCGGCCGATAGCGATTGGAGATCTCGAACGCGATCCCAGCGGAATGGAGCGCGGTCACGAGCCGCTCTTCGTGCGACTCGCTCCACAGCTCGTGCGGATCGAGCTCGCGCAATGGTGGAGAGACGAGAGTCGGGTGCGCGAACACGTCCACCGGCATCTCGCGGGCGAGTGCCTCGAGCGAGGAGACGTGCGCTTCCATGTACGCGGCCGGCGTGAGGCCTTCGGGCAGCTCGCGATGGAAGACCCGGAACCAGCGGCCGCCCGCCAGCTTGATCGAGTGCAGCGAGCCGACGCGATGCGTGAAGCGCTTCACCGTCTCCGGCGGCAGCTCGAGCCAGAGGGTGTCGTGCCAGCAGAACTCTCCGCCACGCAGCACGTCGTACTGATCGAGGTCGTCGAGATAGCGCTCCACCGCGCTGGGAGAGTCGACGACGGTGGGCGCGTCGTGCGAGATGTGGTCCGTCACGCTGGGCCGAGTGCCGTGCGCCGCCGCGCGCTCGACGACTTCGGCGACGGTGAGCGCACCGTCGGAATGAGTCGAGTGCGCGTGACAGTCGACTGGGCGCCAACTCATCGGCGCTGACTGGGTGGCAGGGCGAACGGATTGGCCGTGTCGCGCGGCGCGCTGGCCGGCGTCGCCCCCGAGCTGTCGCGCGAGGGACGAGTGCGTGTGGTACGCGGAATCGGCGCGGCGCCCTGGGTCACCATACCGCCGGGTGAGACGCGCGCGCGCGCGATGAAGGCGGAGTCCGACTGCGGTGGAGCCGGGCTTCCGGGTACGGGGAAGCCAAACGAGCTATCGACCGGAGACGTGCCGGGCGGATACTGCGACGGCGTGCAGGTGCCGATCGGATCGGTGCCGGAGAGGAAGTAGTCGGTGACGGCGGGGCCACAACCCGGCGCCCAGAGCTGTCCGCTCACCGCGTCGACCTGACGAATCACGATGCCTTCCGGCCGCGGCCAATCGGGCGACGCCGGCTTGCGGCGATAGACCTCACGCATGAACGCCGTCCACGCCGGCGCGGCGAGGATGCCGCCCTGCGCGTTGCCCTTGATCTGCTTCGGCTTGTCGAGCCCCATCCAGACCCCGGCGACCATGTCGGACGTGTAGCCGATGAACCAGACGTCGGCGCCATCGTTCGTCGTTCCCGTCTTTCCGCCAGCCGGGATGTGGAACTGACTGCCGACCGAGCCCGCCGCGGTGCCTCGCTGCACGACGTCCTTCATCATGCTGACCATCAGCCACGCTTCCTCGGCCGACATCACGGGGGTGCGCACCGGCGTCGGCTCCCAGAGGACATCGCCCTTCGAGTTCTCGACGCGGACGATGGCCGTCGGCGTACTACGTGTTCCGAGTGTCGCGAAGGCGGAGTACGCGGCCACCATCTCGATTGGATAGACGTCCGCCGCGCCGATGTAGATGGATGGATACGGCGGAATGGGCGTCGTGATGCCGAACTTGCGCGCCTCTTCGGTGACGCTCTGCGGACCCAGCTCCATGCCGACCTTGATCGCCACGATGTTGCGCGATTGGTAGAGTCCACGACGCATCGGCATCGGGCCCTCGAACTTTCCGTCGTAGTTCTGCGGCGTCCAGTTTCCGCCTCCCGACTGCGGCACCGACACCGGCGAGTCGTCGACGAGATAGGTGGGCGGCCGGCCGTTCTGCACCGCGTCGGCGTAGACGATCGGCTTGAAGGTGGAGCCCGGCTGACGCAGCGCCTGAGTGGCCCGGTTGAACTTGGAGTCGTCGAAGTCGCGGCCACCGACGAGCGCGCGAACGGCGCCGGTGCGCGGATCCATCGCGACGAAGGCGCCCTGCAGATATGGCGAGTTGGCCGCGGCCGCGCTCCCGGCGCGCTCCGATGCGGTGGACATGTACGCTTCGTACGAGCGGTGCTTGTACGCACCGAACCGCCCCGCCTCGATCGCGCGCAGCTGGTTCTCCATCGCGCGCTCCGCGGCCGACTGGAAGTCGACATCGAGCGTGGTGAAGACCTTGAGGCCCTGCTCGTACAGCCGTTGGCCGAACTGCTGCTCGAGCTGCTGGCGCACCCACTCCACGAAGTACGGCGCGACGTCACCCGCCTCCGACTTGCGGGCGAGCTGGAGCGGATAGGCCTTGGCGAGGCTGGCATCCGCATCGCTCACACCGCCCTGCTCGCGCATCACCTCGATCACGGTGTTGCGGCGCTGGATGGCGCGCTCGGGAAAGCGACGCGGGTTGTAGCGCTCCGGCGCCTTGGGCAGCCCCGCGAGCGTCGCTGCCTCGGCGAGGTTGAGCTCGCGCGCCGACTTGCCGAAGTAGCGCTGCGCCGCGGTCTCGATGCCGAACGAGCCGTTGCCGAGCGCGATCTGATTGAGGTAGAGCTCGAGAATCTTGTCCTTCGAGTAACGCTTCTCGATCTCGCGAGCGACCTTGATCTCCTTCAGCTTGCGAACAGGCGACTTGTCCCGGGAGAGCCGCTCGGGAAAGATGTTTCGCGCGAGCTGCATCGTGATCGTCGAGAATCCCTCGGCGAAGCTGCGGCTGCGAATGTCGACGAGGACCGCTCCCGGGATCCGGTGGAAGTCGACCCCGGCGTGATTGTAGAAGCGCTTGTCCTCCGTCATGACGAAGGCGTTGCGCACCAGCGGCGGGATCTGGTCGATCTTCAGCAGGGTGCGTCGCTCGAGACCGAGCTCGGCGATGAAGCGGCCGTCGACCGCGTAGAGCTTGGAGGTCTGCCGGGGCTGGTATTGCTCCAGCACCTCGACCGCTGGACATGCTCCTGCTCGGCAGACGAGCGCCCAGGCCGCGTAGGCGAAGCCGACCACGAACGCGAGGCCAAAGGCGAGGCCGATGCCCAGCCCCCGAGTGAGCTGGGGATGGTCGCGACGAAATTTTTTCGAGAACGGAAGGTCCATCGACCGTCGGGAAAGAGCTGCCGGTCCGGGCAGGCGGCGCGCCGGACTCCGGATGGAACGTTAACGCGCGCGTCGGGGGGCCGCACCGAGACAATCGGCGCGTCCTCGGCTGACAATCGGACACTTCCCAGTCTACTTTTGTGCCATGCAGACGACAGAAGTGCTCGAAGAGCTTCAGTGGCGCGGACTGGTCTACCAGCACACCGATGGCGTGCCGCAGGCATTGGCGGAGGGTCCAGTGTCCGCGTACATCGGGTTCGACCCCACGGGCAGCAGCCTGCACGTCGGGAGCCTCGTGCCGATCATGGTGCTCGTGCACCTGCAGCGCTCCGGACATCGGCCGGTCGCGCTCGTGGGGGGCGGCACCGGCATGATCGGCGATCCCAGCGGCAAATCCGCTGAGCGGCAGCTCCTCACGAGTGAGAAGGTCGCGGAGAACGCGGCGTCGATCCGTGCGCAGCTCGAGCGCTTCCTCGACTTCAGCGGTCCGAGCGCGGCGCGCATGCGCGACAATGCCGACTGGCTGAACTCGCTGCATCTCGTGGACTTCCTTCGCGACACCGGAAAGCACTTCACCGTCAACTACATGCTGCAGAAGGACTCGGTGCGATCCCGGATGGATGCGGGGATCTCGTTCACCGAGTTCTCGTACATGCTGCTCCAGGCGTACGACTTTCTCGAGCTGCGCCGGCGCGACGGCGTGACGTTGCAGCTGGGCGGGAGCGATCAGTGGGGCAACATCACCGCGGGGATCGAGCTGATCCGCCGCGTGGACGGCGTCGAATCGCACGGGCTGACGATGCCGCTCGTCACCACCTCCACCGGCGCGAAGTTCGGAAAGACCGAAGCGGGCGCGGTGTGGCTCGACGCGGAGCGAACCTCACCCTACGCCTTCTATCAATTCTGGCTCGCGACGGACGACGCCGACGTCGGCCGCTATCTGCGCTTCTACACGCTGCTCCCGCGCCAGGAGATCGAGGCGCTGGACGCGGCGACCGGCGAGACACCGGAAAAGCGTGTCGCACAGCAGGCGCTCGCGCGCGACGTGACGCGCCGCGTGCACGGCGAGGCGGCGCTGCGCGCGGCCGAGCAGGTGTCGACCTTCTTCTTCGGTGGACTCGATGCGCAGGCGTTGAGCGAGGACGCGTTCGGCATCCTCCGCGCGGAGGCGCCATTCGCCGAGGTCACGCGCGCAACGCTGTCGTTCGAGGGTGATGTCGGCACGTTCGACGCCCTGAAGCTGCTGACGGAATCCGGACTCGCCGCGTCGAACGGCGCGGCGAAGCGGCTGCTCGAGCAGGGTGGCGTGTCGGTCAACAAGCGAAAGCTGAGCGCGGCAGACCGTAAGCTGCCAGCGACCGGCTCCCTGCTCACCGGCGGACACGTCGTCGTGGGCAAGGGAAAACGCGACTACGCGCTGCTGCGCGTCCGCGACTGATTTTACCGGACGCTCACCGCGCGCCGGTGTGGCGCTCGGCCGCGGAGCCCGGAGCGGAGGGACAGCGCGGTGAGGGCGGCGCGGACTGGAGCCAGACGCGAAACCAGTTCGCGCTCATCGGCCGGTCCGGCGACTCGTAGATCATCCGAACCGACCGCTCGAGCGAGACGGGGACGTCCATCTGCCGGGTGGCGATCATCGCTACCGCGCAGTGCCGCTGGAGCAGCGTATCCGTGAGAGTGGTGATCTGCGCTTCAGTCGGCGGCAGATCCAGCACCGTGCCCCAGACGAGAAAGGTTCCGACGCTCTGATCGAGCGGATTGATGACCGGCCGGTCGAGCAGCGCGGCGACGGATTGGGCATCCGAGCGCGAGATTCCGAGCATCGGCAGCGTGTCGAGCGAGCGCGTGCGCAGGAATGTCGCGACGCCGCGTGCATCGGAGAACTGGAGCATCGCGTCGCCGACGAGGAACTCGCCCGCCGCGATCACCATCGGCACGAGCGTGATCACGAACAGCGTCGGTGCCCACCGCTGCGCTCGCAGGGCGACGGACTGGATCGCACGGGGCCAGACGGTGGGCGCGCCGAAACGCGATAGCCACACCGCCATGATCCACACGATCACGAGATGGCCGTGGTGCCGTGCGTATCCGATCAGGACGAGCGCGAAGAAGGCGACGAGCCCGAGCGAGCCGGCGAGATAGAGTGCGACAGCCGTTCGTCGGCGCAGCGTCACGAAGCAACCGATTCCGACGACCACGGCCGACACGAGCACCTCGGCGAGCAGCGCGGCGCTTCCGGGCGGCCGGAACACCCAATTGTTCCACTGCACCGTGCCTTCACCGATGCTGGCGATTGGCGTCAGCGCGCGGAGCGGTGTCGTCAGCGCCAGGCCGAGGTGCCACGCTGAGCGGTTTCCGGCGAGCAGACCCTCACCCCGATAGGCTGCATTGGCCGGCGGCACGACCTGAAGTGCCACGAAGATGGCGACTGCGCCGAGCGCCGCGAGCGACGCGGCTGCAAGCGCGACCTGTCTTCGTGTAAGGCGCAGTGGCATGTCGTCTCGCCACAGGAGATCCAGCGCGAACGCGCCACCGGCCGCGAGCGCGATGACGAGCCCCATCGCCGTGGTGTTGGCGAGCAGCACGAGCAGAACCATCGCGAGCACAGTGCGGCGCGTGCGCGCCGTCCATGCCGCGCAGGCGCCCGCGGCGAGCAACATCGTCAGCGAATAGGGCCGCACGATCACGGCGTACTCGTACGCCGGGAAGTAGCCGGCGACGACGAGCGCGCGCTCCAGGCGCGTGAAGGGCGAGTAGCGCAGCAGCACCCACGCCGCGGCGCACGCGATCACGATGTGCAGCACCACCGCTGCCCACCACGAGCGCGACAGATGCCCGAGCAACTGCAGCAGCAGGTGGAAGAGGAGCGGATGCCCTTCGTATCGGGCATTGCGCACGAGTGCGGCGACGCCGTCGCTGTCGATCGCCATCCGCCAGCTCTGGGTCTCGTCCTTCCACGGCTCGTGCAGCGCCGACACGAGCGTGATGCACGCCGCGTAGAGCGCGAAGACGATCAGGTCGAAACGCCGGTCGGCGGGAGTCCGAGGCGAAACGGACGCGCTGGAGAGGTCCGAAGCCGCCGTCACGTCGCGAGCGCCGCGAGCGCGATGTCGATCTCCGTCGCGGACGTATAGCAGTGGGGCGCGAGGCGGATGGTGCCCTCGCGGAGGGAGTAGATCACCCTCGCGGCGTTCAGGCGTGTGACGCTGACACTCAGGTTGCCGGGCCGCACGGTCACGATGCCGGCTCGGCGCTCGCGCGGCGTGACGATCGGGATCCCGGCGCGCTCGGCGCCATCGTACAGCTCGGTCGCCCGAGCCGCGATGTGCCGCATGACCTCGGCCCATCCCAGCTCGCGGAGATATCGAAGGCTGGCCGCCATGCCCGCGAAGTCCTGATAGGCGAGAGTGATCTGCTCGAACCGGCGCGCGTCGCCGCGCCAGGTGAGATCGTAGTCGAGCAGTGTGGAGAAATCGTCGGACCCTCGCACACCCATCCAGCTCACCGGCTGCGGCGTGAGCCGATCGAGGAGCGACGGTCTCACGTACGTGAAGCCGCTCCCCCACGGCGACAGGAGCCACTTCTGCGCGCCGCACGCCAGCAGGTCGACAGCGACGCGCTGCACGTCGAGCGGGATCGCCCCCACGCCCTGAATGCCATCCACGATCAGCCAGATTCCACGCTCGCGGCACGCTCCGCCAAGGCGCTCGAGATCGGCGGCGACTCCCGTGGCGAAGCCGACCCACGAGAGCGAGAGCACCCGCACGCCGGGTCGCTCCAACGCCGCGAGCAGCGCATCCTCATCGAGCAGCCCGTCGCGGGCCGGCACTCGATGCACGGTGAATCCGCGCGAGTCGGCCGCCGCCATCCATGGGTAGACGTTCGCCGGAAACTCGAGGTCCGGGATGACGACGACGTCACCCGCCCGGAGCGGCAATCCCCACGCGGCGAGATTGAGGCCGGCCCCGGTGTTAGCCGCCAGGGCGACGTCGCGCACCTCCGCGCCGATCAGCTCGGCCACGAGGGCGCGCGACTCGGTGAGCACGGCAAACTGCTCTTCGTGCGAGAGCCGGTGCGGCGCCGCGCGCTTGCGCGTGAACGCGTCCTGCGCGCGCACCGCGCACTCCGGCAGGGGACCGGTGCTCGCCGCGTTCAGATACACGGCTTCGCCGGCGTGCGCCCAGGGAAACTCCTCCCGCCGCAGACGCTCGACGTCGAGCGCCACGTTCAGGTACGCGCCGAGGGCGGCGCCTCGATCGCGCCACTCTTGGACGAGTGGCGCGGGTCGAGCGCGTCGCGCAGCGCATCGCCGAGCAAGTTGAATCCGAGCACTGCCGCTCCGATGGCGAAGCCGGGCGCGACGGACGTCCATGGCGCGTTGCGCAGCTGATTCAGATCGCGGCCGTCGGCGATCATCGACCCCCAGCTCGGCGTCGGCGGCTGCACCCCGAGCCCGAGGAAGGACAGCGCGGATTCGGCCATGATCGCGGCCGCGACGCCGAGCGTCGCCGCGATCAGCACCGGCGCGACGACGCTCGGCAGCACGTGCTGGAGCACCACGCGAGTGTCGCGCGCGCCGAGCGCTCTGGATGCCTGCACGAACTCCAGCTGGCGTACGACGAGGACCTGGCCGCGCACCAGCCGCGCCATGCCCGCCCATCCGACGACGCCGATCGTGAAGAACACCACGCCGAGCGAAGGCTGGAGCGCCGCGGCCATCGCGATGAGCAGGAGAAGCGTGGGAAACGCGAGCGTCACGTCGGCGAGCCGCATCACCAGCTCGTCCACCCAGCCGCCCTTGTAGCCCGCGAGGAGTCCGAGCGTGAGGCCGAGCGTCAGTGCGATGGCTTGTGAGACGATGCCAGCCGACAACGACACGCGGGATCCGTACACGAGGCGGGCCCACACGTCGCGTCCCTGAATGTCGGTGCCGAGCCAGTGCTGCGGCGACGGGCCCTGGAGCTGATTGACGAGATCGATCCGCAGCGGATCGTGGTGCGACACGAGCGGAGCGAGGAGCGCGAGCAGCACCATCACCGCCACCACGGCGATGCCGAACCAGGCGCGCGCATCTCGCCGCAGCGCGCGCGTGACGCGCTCGTTCATGACGGGTCTCCCAGCTCGGGCGGCGTGCCTGGCCGCTGATGCTTCCAGCGGCGGTGATGCCAGAAGTACTGCTCGGGCGCGCGCCGCACCCAGCGCTCGAGCGTCCGCGTGTACGCCGAGACGATCGCGTCCACGTCGGCATCGAGCGTGCCGGTCGGCGCGACGGGGATGTCCTCGAAGTACATGATGTAGCGACCACTCGGCTGACGCAGCGCGCAGGCGAAGACGAGCGGCGTCTTGAGTCGCAGGGCGAACACCGCTGGTCCTCGGGGCGTCTTGGCATACCGGCCGAAGAATGGCACCCACGTCGAGGCAAGCCCGACGGCCCCCTGATCGACCAGGAAGGCGACGCCATGCTTCTCGCGCATCGCGCGCGGCACGCGGCGCACGGCGTCGGCGTCGTGGATGACCGTCATGCCGATGCGTCGCCGCGTCTCGGTGATATAGTCGTCGAACAACGGGTTCTCCATGCGGCGCGCCACCGCCTCGAGCGGAACGCCGCGCGCGGCCACGTACGAGCCGCCGAGCTCCCAGTTGCCGAGATGACCGGAGACGAACATCACGCCGCGCCCCAGCGCCATCGCGCGCTCGACGACGTCCCATCCCTCGACGCTGTCGAACAGGCCGAGCACCTGCTCGCGCCCGAAGGTCGGCAGCAGCGCCGTCTCGATCGTCGTGCGCCCGAGGTGCTCGTAGGACGCGCGAGCGATCCGCAGCACCTCCGGCTCCTCGAGACCGGGAAAGGCGGCACGAACCTGACGCTCGACGACCGCGCGCCTGATGCCGAGCGGACGGTATCCGAGCGCGCCGATGCTCGCGCCGATCTCGCCGGCGCGTCGGAAGCTCACGGCGCGCAGCGCCGCGACCGCACCGCGAATGCCGTAGTACTGCGCGTAGTGGGAGAGTGTCGCGCCGCTCACCGCGCGGCCCAGGAGGCCCGATCTCCCGCTGCGGCCGCGGCTGCGGCGAACCCTTCGATCATCGCCTGCTCGCCGAAGTCGCGCTGCGCGCGCGTGCGGCCGGCTCGCCCCATCGCCTGACGCTGCTCGTCGTGCGCGAGAAAGGACGCCACCGCGGCGGCGGTGTCGCTCGGATCGGCGGGTGGCAGCAGCACGCCGGCAATGCCGTCCGGCACGTAGTGCGCGACCAGCGGCGACCGCTCCGAGATCACCGGCACGCGCGCCGCCATGAAGTCGAGGCAGGCGAAGCCGCCGTCGTCGCCGTCCGCGGCCACCCACCCGACGTCGGCGGCGGCGAGCACGTTCGGCAGATCATCGCGCTCGCCGAGAAAATGCACGAGCGTGCTCACTCCCAGCGCGGCGGCGTGCATGTGCACGTCTTCCTGATCCGATCCCGGCCCCACGAGCGCGAGCCGCAGATCGGGATGACGCTCGGCCAGCAGCGCGAGCGTGCGAAGCGCCGTGGCGGTGCGCACGCGCACCTCGCCGGCGGTGACGCAGACGATCAGCTGCGTCTCCACTTCGAGACCGAGGCTCGTGCGTGCCGCGGCGCGAATGCCGTCCACGCGCGTGACGTCGACGCCGAGCGGGGCGACGAATCCTCGCTCGCCCCCCACTGTCCGCGCGCGATCCGCTTCGGTGCTGAACAGCAGCCGCACCGCCGTCATCTTTCCAGCGAGCAGCCCGGACCGCCCGCCGCTCGCGGTCGTTCCGGCGGGCACGCGCCGGATCACGGCGCCGCGCTCGGCCATGCGCATCGCCGAGCTCGCGACGAGCTGCTCGCGCTCGGTGTGCAGGAAGACCACCTCGATGAACTTCTCGCGGAGCACCCGGCGCAGGCGCCACGCGTCGCCGGTGGTGGAGCCCCCCGGCGGCAGCGCCACGACCTCGAGCCCCTCGCGCGCGAACCCCTGCTCGGCAGCGCTGTCGACGCAGCAGACCACGGTGACGGGCTCACCGCGCGCGACGAGCCCGCGCGCCGCGACGGCGAAGGCGCGCGCGGAGCCGGACCAGTGCTGCGACGTGTAGTAGAAGAGCGTCCGCACGAGCTAGTGCGCTCCCGCCGGAACGGGGGGCGTGGACACGTCGCCGCTGCCCGCATCGACGTCGCGGCGAAGCTGCGCTTCGTGGAGTCGGTGATAGCTACCGCGCATGGCGAGCAGTTGCTCGTGCGTGCCGCGCTCGACGATCTCACCGCGGTCGAGGACGAGGATCTGGTCGGCGTGCACGACGGTGGAGAGACGGTGAGCGATCACGAAGACGGTGCGCCCGGCGAGCAGCCGGTCGATCGCCTCCTGCACGAGCCGCTCGGACTCGGTGTCGAGCGACGAGGTGGCTTCGTCCAGGATGAGGATGGGTGGATCGGTGAGGAGTGCCCGTGCGATGGCGAGACGCTGGCGCTGGCCGCCGGACAGCCGGGTGCCGCGCTCTCCGAGGACCGTATCATAGCCCTCGGGCAGATCGGTGATGAAGGTGTGCGCGTTCGCGGCGCGGGCCGCAGCCTCGACCTGCGCGTTGGAGAAGCGATCGGCCGCGCCGTATGCGATGTTGTTTCGCACCGTGTCGTTGAACAGCACCGTGTCCTGACTGACGATCCCGGTGAGCCCGCGCAGGGACGCGAGGGTGATCTCGCTGGTGTTCACGCCGTCGAGCCGGATGACGCCGCCGGTGGGCTCGTAGAAGCGAGGGATGAGATCCACGAGCGTGCTCTTCCCCGCCCCGCTCGCACCGACGAGCGCGACCACCTCGCCGCGCCGCGCCACGAAGCTGACGTCGCGCAGCACCGGCTCGTCACCGTACGCGAAGCTCACCGTCTCGAAGGCGAGCGACTCGCGCAGCTCGCTCACGACGCGGGTCCCGCGGTCGAGCTGGTTCTCGGTCGGCAGATCGAGCACCTCGAACAGCCGCTCCGCCGACGCGAACGACTGCTGCGCGGTGGTGGGCGCTTGGGAGAGCTGCTTGAGCGGCGGCAGCAGACGCATCACCATGATCATGAAGGTGATCAGCGTGGCGCTGTCCATCGCACCCGTGCCGAGCAGCACCTCGCGCGCCCCGATCCACAGGATCAGCATCGCCACCGAGGTGCCGATCATCTCCGTCATCGGCTGCGACAGTGCGGCGATGCGCGTGATCCGTACCATCCCCGCCGAATAGCGGTGGCTCGCGCCCGTGAAGCGCTCGTCCTCGTACGGCTCGCCGCGAAACGACTTCACCAGTCGGACGCCGCTCACCACCTCCTGCAGCACGCTCGTGATCTCGCCATAGTCGCCGCGCAGCCGGCGATGTCCCTTGCGCAGCTTGCGCAGCACGGGCTGCAGCGCGAGGGTGAGCAGCGGCGCGATCACCAGCGCGACGAAGGTCAGCCGCACCGAATAGTTGAGCAGGATGACGATCGTGCCGACGATCTGCGCCAGGTTCTGGAGCGTTCGGGTGACGAGCTCCGTGATCAGGGCCTTCGTCTGCTCGGTGTCCGACAGCACGCGGGAGATGATCTGTCCCGTCTTGGTGCGCTGGAAGTAGCCGAGCGGCAGTCGCTGCAGATGACTGAAGACGCCATCGCGCAGGTCGCGCGTCACGTTCTCCTGAAGCGCGGCGCCGAGCTGGCCGGCGAGCCACACGAACAGGTTCTTGAGGGTGACGATCGCGATGATCGCGATCATCATCGTCTCCACCGAGCCGAGCCGGTCGGCGGGATTCAGGAACGCCCCCACCATCCGGTCCTGCAGTTCCGTGATCCAGCTCGGCGAGGTCTTCGGGATCAGGCTCGCCGCGCCGAACAGCGCATTCAGGAACGGCACGAGGAGCGTGAACGAGAAGACGTCGAGTGCGGCGGCGATCACGTTGCACGCGATCGTCCCCACCATCCGCCACGAATGCGGGCGCAGATAGCGCAACAGCCGGCGGTACATGCGTCAGCGCTTCGGCGTGAGCAGCGACACCGGGAGGATGCATTCCTCCGGCGTCACGCCGCCGTGCAGGAACGAGCCGCGGTACCGGCTCTGATACTCGCGTAGCTTCGTGGGATAGACGAAGAAGCTGTCGCCGGTCGCGAGCAGCGTGTTCGCGCCAAGTCCACGTCGGGGCAGCTTGAGGGCGTCCTCGTTCTTGAACAACAGGGCGAGGTCGGAGTTCTCCGCGCGCAGATCCTCGCCGAACTTGTAGCGCAGGTTCTGGGTCGCGTCGCGCTTGGCGAACACCGTTGCCGGCGTGTGGCAATGGATGGAGCCGTGATCGCTCGTGACCAGCACCTTCACTTTGCGCCGCGCCGCCTCCTGGAGCACGCTGAACAACGCCGACCGCTTGAACCACTGGAGCGTGAGCTGGCGCAGGGCGATCTCGTCGCGCGCAACCTCGTAGAGGATCGCCGACTCCGAGCGGCCGTGGGTGAGCAGGTCGACGAAGTTGAACACGAACGCGCTGATTCCCTCCGGCGCGATCGCGTTCGCCAGCCGCCGTTCCAGCTCGTCGGCTTCGTACGACGAGGAGATCTTGTCGTACTTCACCGGCACTTTGTGCTTGAGCTCCGTGAGCTGCGCCTCGAGGAGATCCTTCTCGTGGGCGTTGAGCGTCTCGTCCTCGCGCTCGCCCCACCAATCGGGAAAGCGCGCCGCGATCTCGTTCGGGAACAGCCCGCTGAACAGCGCGTTTCGCGCGTACGGCGTCGCCGTCGGCAGCACGCCGAAGTAGTGCGTCGTCTCGATGTCGAACAGCGGGGCGATCACCGGCTCCAGCGCCTTCCACTGATCCAGCCGCAGACAGTCGATGACGATGAACGCCACGGCGCGGTCCTGCTTCAACACCGGCATCAGGAACTCGCTCACGATGTCGACCGAGAGCGGCGGCCGTTCACCCTCCAGATGGCCCAGCCAACCCGGATATGCGCGCGACATGAACAGCGCGAACTCTCGGCGCAGATCCGGAAAGAGCCCGCGCAGCGACTCGTGCAGTCCCATCTCGTTCGCCGACGTGAGATCGAGATCCCACTGCACGAGCTCGAGATAGCGGTCGATCCATCCGCGCCAGTCGAGGTCGCGCAGCGACTCGTTCTGCATCGCGCGGAAGCGATCGACGAACGAGCGCGCGATCGCCTGCTGTCGGATGCGCGGCCCCTCGAGCAGACGTGCCACGAGCGCGTAGACCTGTCGCGGCGTGACGGGCTTCACGAGGTAGCCGGCGATGTCCTTGCCGAGGGCCTCGGTGAGCGTGGAGTCCTCCTCGCTCTTCGTGACCATCACGACCTGGAGATTCGGGTCGATCTCGCGCAGCTCCTTCAGCGATTCGAGCCCGCGCGTTCCCGGCATCTGCTCGTCGAGCAGAACGAGATCGAACGGACGACGCCGCACGAGCTCGGCGGCGTCGTCGGCGTTGGTCGCGGTCTCGACTTCGAACCCTTTGTCCCGCAAGAACATGCGGTGCGGCTCGAGCAGCTCCGCCTCATCGTCGACCCAGAGGACGGCCTTGGCCTGGTGCGGCATGGTTCAAACGTAGCGGCGCACTATAGGGGGAGCAACGCGAACGACGGTAGTCGGTGACGAGTGGCGGGCGGTGAGTGACGCGCACAGCTCGCGATGCGTTCGGCCATGACTCACCACGCACGAGCCACAACCGCCTCCCGCCTAGCCCTGCAGACTCGCGTCGCACAAATTCGTCCGGTGCCCGTGACTCTCCCGCCCTACGCGCTTCCCACGCCGGTCTTCCGCTTTCGCCATCTCGCGGCCCTCGCGGGTCGCGCGCCCATCGGTGGTGCGCGTGAGGTCGCGCTGGCGTGCTTCGTCGCCGCGCGTCTCGTGTCCGATTGCTGTGATCCGACGCTCTCGCTGGACGACGAGTCTCGACTCGCGCGCTGCACCGGCGCGAAGGCGTGGCTGGGCACCATCGCCATTCCCGCCCCCGTGCGCACGCCGGTCGCGCGATGCGCCGAGGCCTCGGCGATCGCCGACGCGAAGACGATGGCGCCGCTCGTCACCAATCTCGCGAAGGCCGCGGAGAGCTTTCTCGACGTCGCGGCGCGCGGCGAGCTGGAAGCTCTCGCGGCGAGACTGAATCACGCGGTCTCCTGACGACTCCCACTCGCTCACGCGCGACGCGCGTGGACAGATCAACCGCGCCAACGCCTGCAGCTCCTCGCTCGGCGCGCTGAAGAACGCTTCGTCCAGCGCCTCGAAGCGCGCGATCGCGCGCTTCGACGACGTCATCACGGCGTCCGTGTTCGTGTGGGCGGTCAGGAACGTCTGGGTCACGGGCTCGTCGCCGGCGGCTTGCGGCCACGCGGTTCTGACGAGGAGGACGAACTGGGCGTGGGTCAGCTCCACCTCGGGATCGGCGACCATCCGGAGGACGAGGGCGAGACTGGCGGCACCCGGTGCTCCCACCTCGCCCGCCCAGAATGTTCCTTGCTCGGTTCGTCAGCCGAGCCGTATCTTGGGCAATGCCACGAGGTTCCGACATCTCGCCCCTCTCCCTGCTCCTCGGTCGCGTCGATGCGGTCGCCGACGGAGCCACCCCGGCCGACACGGTTCCGTCCGGCTTCCCGAGCCTGGACAAGCTCCTCGGCGGCGGCCTGCGCCGCGGCGACCTGATCGTCCTCGGAGGTGACGTGGGAAGCGGAAAGAGCGCATTCGCGCTCGCGATCGCGCTGCGGGTGGCGCAGGCGAGCCGATCCGCCCTGTTCTACTCGGGCGAGATGCACGTGGAGCGCGTGCTCGAGCGGGTGCTCGCGATCGAGGGCCGCACCCGGATCGACGACCTGCGCCGAGGCACCCTGGACGAAGCATCCCGCGCCGGCGTCGGCGCAGCCGCCGTCCGATTGCGCGACGAGCTCCCGATCGTCGAACGAGTGCCGGTCGGCGGAATCGGCGCGATCGCCGACGAGGTCTCGGCGCTGCGCACCGTGGAGCTCGTCGTGATCGACGGGCTCGACTCGCTCCTTCCCGGCACGCGCAACACGGAGGAGGAAGAGGCCGCGGCGATTCGTGCTCTGAAACAGCTCGCGCTCGATACCCGCGCCGCGGTGCTCGTGACGTCACCGCTTCCGCTGCTCCAGGTGCGCGATGATCGCCGTCCGGTGCTCGACGACTTCGGTGCGCGCGGCACGGTGAAGGAGCGGGCGGACGTGGTGCTCGCGCTGTTTCGCGAAGGGATGTACGACACCGCCCGGGGCATCGAGGGCGCGACCGAGCTGCTCGTCCGAAAGAACCGCAACGGTGGCACCGGCTACGTGGATCTGTACTTCTATGCGCAGTGGATGCGCTTCGAGGACATGCTCGACCCGGACCGTTAGGAGTCCTCACATGCGCCCACGCAACTCGATCGGCACACTGCTCCTCGTGCTCGCGCTCTCGGCGTGCGCGAGCACGTCGCTCGCGCGGCTGGAGCACGAGCGACAGGCCACCCCTGGCTCGTTCGCGGTGAACCGGTCGCTCGGCATCGCCTACTTTCGTGCTGGGCGCTACACCGACGCGCGCGCGGCGCTCGAAACCGCTTCGCGCCTCGAACCGAGGGACGGCACCACCGCGCTCTATCTCGGGCTCACCGCCGAGGAGCTCGGAGATCTCCCCGCGGCCCGAACCGCCTACGCGTCGTACCTCGATGTGGGCCGGACGAGCCGCGTGCGGCTGCAGCTCCAATCGCGGCTCGCGGCGCTCGCCAAGCGAGAGCTCGCGGCCGACGCGAAGGCCGCGGTACAGCGCGAGAATGCCGTCGGCGGCATCGTGGGCGCACCGACCACGGTGGCCGTCATGCCGCTGCGCTTCACCGGAGCCGACAGCTCGCTGCGCCCGCTCGAACGCGGCATCGCCGAGCTTCTGACGACCGACCTCGCGCGCTCGTCGAAGCTCACCGTCGTCGAGCGCTCTCGCATCCAGGCATTGCTCGACGAGCTCGCGCGCCAGCACTCGGGACAGACCGATGCCGCGACCACCGTGCGCACCGGCAAGCTGCTGCGCGCCGGACGCGTCGTGCAGGGCTCGATCCTGCAGCTCGGCGGCTCGCAACTCCGCCTCGACGCCGCGATCGTGGACGTTCCGACGACCCAGATCAGCGGCACCGCGCAGGGCGCCGATCAGCTCGAGCGACTGTTCGATCTGGAGAAGCGCATCGCGCTCGATCTCTTCCGCGAGCTCGGCGTCACGCTGACCATCGCGGAGCGCAACGCCGTCGAACAGCGGCCCACTCGCTCGCTCACCGCCTTCCTCGCGTACAGCCGAGGACTCGCGTCCGAGGATCAGGGCCGGTACGACGAGGCCGGTCGCTTCTACCGCGACGCGATCCGTCTCGATCCGGGATTCGGCGCGGCGATGCAGAAGCGTCAGGAAGCGCGCGCCGTGATCCGGGGAACCGACGTCTCCACCAAGTCGCTCGAGGCGGGGCTGCGTGGCACGAGCGAAGGCGCGGCCGCTGGAACGCGCGGTGGCGGAGCCGACGCCGCTGTGTCGGCGCGCGAGGCCGCGGGCGACCTGAATCCCTCCGCCGCCGGCGCGGCAACCTCGCCGGGTGGCGGCGGAGAGCAAGGCCCGCCACAGCGCGATCCGGTGTCCGCCGCGACGAACACCGACGCCGTCGGGCGCGCCGGTCGCGTGACGATCGTCATCACGCGGCCGAAGATCTGATGATTCGCTGGTCGCGGCTGCTCCGGCGCGGAGCAGCCATCTCGATCGCGCTCGGCGTCGCCGCGTCGTCGGCGCGCGCGCAATCGACGCTCGACGCCGAGCTGCGCTTCGCGCCGCAGTTCGTGCAGTACCAGGTGCACGCGCCCGCCGACGAGACGATCGCCGAGCTGGCGGTACCGGTGTTCGTCACCATCCCCGCCGGCTCTCGACTGACCTTCGACGTGGGCACCGCGTACGCTCGCGCGCGCGTCACCTCTGGCGCCGAGCGGAGCGAGATCAATGGGCTCACCGACACCCAGATTCGCGGCAACCTCACGCTCGGCGGCGATCTGGTCGTGCTCACCGCGGGGGTGAGCCTGCCCACGGGCAATTCGTCGGTCACGCTCGCGCAGCTCGACGCGGCCAGCCGCATCGGCAACGACTTCCTCGCCTTTCCGATCTCCAACATGGGGACCGGGCTCGCGGCGACGGGCGGCATCGCGATCGCGCGGCCGCTCGGCGACTGGAACGTCGGCATCGGTGCGGCCGCGCGACGCTCGGCGGCGTATGAGCCCTTCGACGTTCCCGGCCAGAGCTTCCGCTATCAGCCCGGGAACGAGGTGCGCGCTCGGCTCGGCGTCGACCGCACCGTCGCGTCGGGACGGCTCGCGCTCGGCCTCACCTACTCCGCGTTCGGTCGCGACGAGGCAGGTGGCTCCGCGTACAACACGGGCGACCGCGTGATCGCACAGGGTGCCCTGTCGGGTCTCGTCGGCTCGAACGACTACAGCATCGCGGCGTACAACGTGTTCCGTGCGCCCGGCAACTACGCGTCGGGCGACCGCGCTGGGCGCGAGAACATCGCCAACATCTTCCTCTCGCTGGGGTTGCACGCGGGAAGCGCGCTCGTGGAGCCGAGCATCGAGCTTCGGCACTGGCTGCAGAACGTCTATCCGGCGGGCACTGTCGCGGGCGCGTCGCATTCGCAGTCGAGCCGACTGGCGACGTTCGGGCTGCGCACGCGCATCACCGCCGGCGGACTGAGCGTGTATCCGAGCGCCGGCTACACGGCGTTCGGCAGGCTGGCCGCGACGGATGCGACCGGGCAGCCCGTGCAAGCCGACATCAGCGGATTCAAGGCGCAGCTCGCGGTGAGGCTGGCGCCGTAGGCCAGCCGCGAAAGTATATTCCTCACCCGGCATCACCGAACGACCCGCAACTCCCGACGAGAGCGACGTATGGCAGGCCATAGTAAGTGGAAGAACATCAAGCACTACAAGGCGGCCACTGACGCCAAGCGTGGTGTGCTGTTCACGAAGCTCATTCGTGAGATCACGATGGCCGCGAAGCTCGGCGGGGGGGATCCAGCAGCGAACGCGCGGCTGCGGCTCGCGATCGACGCCGGGCGCGCGAAGTCGCTGCCGAAGGACAACATCGAGCGCGCGATCAAGAAGGGGACCGGCGAGCTCGAGGGCGAGCAGATTCAGGAAGTGACGTACGAGGGCTACGGCCCGGGCGGAGTCGCACTGATCATCGACGCGATGACCGACAACCCGACGCGCACCGTTGCCGACGTCCGTCACAAGATGTCCCGCAGCGGAGGCAACCTCGGCACGCCGGGATCGGTCGCCTTCATGTTCGAGAAGAAGGGCCAGCTCGAGATCGACGCGACGCAGCACGCCGACGAGGATGCCACGCTCGAGGCGGCGCTCGAGGCCGGCGCCGAGGACTTTCGCCGCGAAGACGACGTCTACATCGTCACGACCGATCCCGCCTCGTTCCACGCCGTGCAGGCCGCTCTCGTCGCGAAGGGGATCACGCCGACCGAGTCCGAGCTCGCGATGGTGCCGAGGAACACCGTTCCGGTGACCGGCGACGCGGTTGGACAGCTGTTCAAGCTCATCGAGTCGCTCGAGGATCTCGACGACGTCCAGAAGGTGTGGGCGAACTTCGAAGTGGACGACGCGGATCTCGAGAAGCTCGAGGACTGAGCGCGGCACTCTCTCTCACGCAGGCGGCGCGCGTGCTCGTACTCGGCATCGATCCGGGGACGGCGAACACCGGGTACGGCGTCGTCCGCGGCGGAGGACCGGGATTTCCCACGCTCGTGGAATGCGGCGTGATCCGCACGCGCGCGCGCGATCCGCTGCCGTCGCGGCTGCGTGAGATTTTTGAAGGCGTCTCCGAGCTCATCGCGCGTCACCGGCCCGACGCGCTGTCGGTGGAGGACGTGTTCTACGCGCGGAACGTGCGGACGACGGTGGTGCTCGGCCACGCACGCGGCGTGATCCTGCTCGCCGCATCGTTGAGCGACCTCCCCGTGAACGAGATGGCGCCCGCCGAAATCAAGAAGGCCGTCGTCGGCACCGGAGGCGCGACCAAGGAGCAGGTGCAGTTCATGCTCACGCGGCTGCTGCGACTCAAGAGCGTGCCGCAGCCCTCGGACGCGGCTGACGGCGTCGCCGCGGCACTCGCGTGTCTCATGGGCGCATCGCTGCCGCGCATCGACGACGGAGGCCGAGTGCGCGAGCCGTCGCGTCCGCGGCTCGTCGCCACACCACGACTCTCACCACCGCCGAGCACGCGCCGCCCATGAGGCTCTCATGATCGTACAGGTCGCCGGCGTGCTGGTCACGAAAGAGCTCGACCGGATCGAGATCCTCACCGACGGTGGCGTGGCGTACGAGCTGGCGGTGCCGCTCAACGCCTACGAGGCGCTGCCGAAGCCAGGAGAGCGGTGCGCCGTGCACACGTATCTCGTGGTGAAGGAGGACGGCTGGCAGCTCTTCGGCTTCACCACGCCGCACGAGCGCCGGGTGTTCCAGAAGGTCCTCGGCGCCAAGGGAGTGGGACCGGCACTCGCGCTGGGACTGTTGTCGTCGCTCACCGCCGAACGGCTCGTGCGCGCGATCCGCGAGAAGGATGTCGCCACGCTGCAGAGCGTGCCGCGCGTGGGCCGGAAGAAGGCGGAGCAGCTCATCCTCGATCTCGCCGACAAGCTCGACGAGTTGCAGGGTGCGGCGACTCCGGCTGGGGTGGGCCGCGGCGCGGGGCCCGGCGCCGAGGATGCGATCCGCGCGCTCGTGTCGCTCGGCTACACGACCGCTGACGCAGAGAAGGCGGTGCGCGGCGTGCTCGATTCCGGCTCGAAGGGATTGTCGGCGCCGGAGCTGATCCGGGCGGCGCTCGCGCGGATCGGAGGACGGTAGCAAGCGCAAGCGGTCTCGATCAGGTCGGGGCACCTAGCCGTTCGTCTCGCCCGAGGCGAGACTCCGAAGGCATCACGCTGAACCTCTAGCTCCTCATAAATGCTCGCAGCACGCCGCACGCACACGTTCACGGAATCGGTCATCCGCGAGATGACCCGCATCGCGAACCAGCACGAGGCCGTGAACCTCGCGCAGGGGTTCCCCGACTTCCCGATGCCCGAGCCGATGAAGGATGCGGCGTGCGCGGCGATCCACGGCAACATCAATCAGTACGCCGTGACGTGGGGAAGCTCGGCGCTGCGCATCGCGATCGCCGAGAAGTACAGGCGATGGTATGGGATGGACGTCGATCACGACCGACAGGTGACGGTGACGTGCGGCGCGACGGAGGCGATGGCGGCGGTGTTCCTCGCGCTGATCGATCCGGGAGACGAAGTGATCGTCTTCGAGCCCTTTTACGAGAACTACGGCCCGGACGCCATTCTGGCCGGCGCGATCCCGACCTTCGTCCCTCTCGAGCGTCCCCACTGGACGATCGACCCCGAGCGCCTCGCGAAGGCGTTCACCAAGCGGACCAAGGCGCTGATCCTCAACACTCCCCACAATCCCACCGGCCGCGTGATGACCCGCGCCGAGATGACGATGATCGCCGAGCTGTGCATCAAGCACGACGTCTGGGTGATCACGGACGAGATCTACGAGCACATCCGCTACGCCGGCGAGCACCACGTGATGGCCACGTGGCCAGGGATGGAGAATCGGACGATCACGATCTCGGGACTGTCGAAGACGTTCAGCTGCACGGGCTGGCGGCTGGGACACGTCGTCGCACCAGCCGCGCAGACGGCGGCGATCCGGAAGGTGCACGACTTCCTGACCGTCGGCGCGCCGGCTCCACTGCAGGCGGCAGGCGCGGTGGGGATGCACTTCGACGCGGACTACTTCAACCATCTCGCACTCGACTATCGCGGCCGTCGGACCCTGCTCTGTGATGCGCTGAGCGAGGCCGGCTTCAGCTTCACCCAGCCGGAGGGCGCGTACTACGTGCTCGCAGACTTCTCGGGGTTGAGCGACATGGACGACGTGAAGTTCGCCAAGTGGCTCTGCACGGAGGTCGGCGTGGCCACGGTGCCGGGCTCGAGCTTCTACTCCGACAAGTCGCTCGGGAAGTCGCTGGTGCGTTTCGCGTTCTGTAAGAAGTACGAGACGTTGAAGCGAGCGGCGGATCGGTTGGCCACGGTGAGAACCACCGTTTGAGCGTGAGCTGCGAGCTCTGAGCGTCTCCAGCTCGAGCTCGGGCTGAAGCTCGAGCCGGACCTGCTCAGTGCTCGAAGCTCACGCTCACGACGTCGCCTTGGCTTCGGGAAATATTCGGTGTAGAATTAGTGGACCCGGAGCAGTCGCCGCCTTCCGTTTTCCAGGTAGTATCCAGCCATGTCCCGCGCCGAGATCACCACGCCAGAAGCGCTCTCCGAGGAGAGCGTCGTCGAGCTGTCGCTGCGTCCGCAGCGGCTCGAGGAGTTCATCGGGCAGCAGAAGGTGAAGGACAACCTTCGTCTGGCCATCGATGCGGCGCTGGCGCGCGCGGAGCCGCTCGACCATTCGATCTTCTACGGTCCTCCGGGGCTTGGCAAGACGACGCTGGCGGAGCTGATCGCGCGTGAGCTCCGGGTGAACATCCGCACGACATCGGGCCCCGCGCTGGAGAAGCCGGGCGACCTCGTCGGCACGCTCACCAACCTGCGAGCGGGCGACATCCTGTTCATCGACGAGATCCATCGGCTGCGGCCGGTGATCGAGGAGTTCCTCTATCCCGCGATGGAGGACTACCGGATCGACATCCGGTTGAGCGAAGGACCGAAGGCGCAGACGATCACGATGCCGATCGAGCGGTTCACCCTGATTGGCGCGACGACTCGTTTCGGCATGCTCACCCCGCCGATGCGTGCGCGCTTCGGCATCGAGCAGCGGCTCAACTACTACGCGCCGGAGGATCTCGAGCTGATCGTGCGGCGCACGGCCGAGGTGCTCAAGGTCGAGATCGAGATCGCGGGAGCGCGCGAGATCGCACGCCGCTCGCGCGGCACGCCTCGCGTGGCGAACCGGCTGCTGCGCCGCGTGCGCGACTACGCGCAGGTGCGCGCGAACGGCATCATCACCGAAGACGTCGCACGCGCCGCGCTCGCGATGCTCGACGTCGATCAGTTCGGGCTGGACGACATGGATGCGCGCATCCTCAAGGCGATCATCGAGAAGTTCGAGGGGGGCCCGGTCGGCGTGAGCACGATCTCGGCGGCGATCGGCGAGGACGCGAGCACGCTCGAGGAAGTGTACGAGCCCTTCCTCGTGCAGCAGGGATTCCTGCAGCGCACGCCACGCGGACGAGTGGCGACGCCGATGGCGTACCGGCACTTCGGGTACACGCCACCGCCTCTGGCAAGCGAGCAGCCGGCACTGTTCTGAACTGCCCGCGATCGGCAGCCGGAGCTCAGGTGCCCGGCGCGATGCGCCCGTCGAACGTGCCGTTGGTGATGTGAATGACTTTCGATTGATCGTTGGTCTGCGCCGCCTCCAGAGTGAAGGTGCCAGAGATCCATCGTGCGCTCGCGTCGTAGTCCGTCACCGTGACCGTGCCGGCGTTCTGCCGCGCCGATGCGAACACCATGCTCGAGTCCACCTTGTAGGTCACGTTCGGCGAGGCGATGAAGTAGGCCGACGACGCGAGCGGAGAGGCGGTGGCGTTGTGCGGGCCGAGGACGTAGGTGCCCGGTCCGGTGAACGGCTTCAGCACGATCGACAACTGTCGGCCCGACGAGTCCGGATGCAGCTCGAGCGCGTTGATCTCCATGCGCTGGTCCGCCGGATACCAGTCCGCCACCGCGAGGTTGATCTGGAAGTTGGCGGCCCACGGCGTTCCGTCGATCGTCGCCGAGGCCTGGGCCGGGTTGCGGGTGGTTACCGTGCTGGTCGGCGTGTCGCTGGCGCAACCGAGCGCTGTGATCAGAGCGAGCGCGGCGGCTACGGCTGCGCCCCCACGTTTGACATTGCATGCAATCCGCACCTGAGCGTCTCCTGTGTCAAAGAGGTCGACGCCCGCGGTGGACGGACGTCGATCGAGTTGCGAATCGCGAAGCGACTCTTTGTATGCAACGTCGACGCCCAAACATCTGTTGTTCTCAAGCTCGCTTGTCGGCGACCGCGGTTCGAAGGCGCCTACTGCTCCGCTCGGGAGTGCTCGGTCGGAGACGGGCTCGTCTTGGACGCGATCCAGTTCAGCACGATCAGCGTCGGCACCACGAACGGGTACACCCCGTACATCGTGTCGCTCACCGAGTGCGAGTGCCGGTCGATCGCGACGAACACCTGTGCGCAGAACGCCGCGGCCAGTCCGACGAGCACGAACCCTGGCAGGGACACGGGCCGATACGTCCATCCCCACGGTCCAAACCAAGCACGCATAAGACCTCCGAACGTGAGGTTTCGAGAAGTACTTTACACTGCAAAGTACGGCGACCCTCCGAACGGCGCAAGAGCGTAGCGATCGGCATACGCCCTGGCTCGCATCACGAGCGGAGCCCCGAGACGTCAGTGGGCCGGCTTGAGCATCCCGTGCATGCCGAGCCAGCGCACGAACTCCTCGAACCACCCGGTGCTCGTAGTCTCCTTCGGATACATGCCGAACCCGTGTCCGCCCCGCTCGAACAGGTGGAGCTCTGCCGGGCGCTTTGCCGCAATCCAGCTCTTGATGATGCCCATCTCTCCACCCCCGAAGAACGGATCGTCGGCGGCCACCGCGACGAACAGCGGGGGCGCCTCGGCCGGAACGGTCATGGCGCCGACCGGTCCATAGATGTCGCCGACGAAGGCAGGTTTTGCCTCCTGCCCGGCAAGGGCTGTCGTCATGGTCAGCATCGCGCCGGCCGAGAAGCCGACCATGCCGATGCGGGTTGGATCGACATGCCATTCCGCCGCGCGGCGGCGGATCAGGGCAAAGGCGGCGCGTGCGTCCTCGAGTTGCGGTGCAATCCCCGCCGCCATCGCCTCAGGAGTGGACGGCGCGGGCGGCCGAGCAGCAGTGCCCGAGAACATCTGAGCCATCGATTTCTCGAAGCCGGGCATGTCCGCCGGCGTCTGCCTGAGCCGGTACTTCAGCACGAACGCGGCGACGCCCTTGCCGGCGAGCGCTTTGGCGACGTTCGATCCTTCATTCTCCATCGAGAGGGTGCGGAAGCCCCCGCCCGGCGCCACCACCACTGCGGCCCCGGACGCGTTGGACGGATCCGGCAGATAGGGAGTCAGCGTCGCGATCGTGACGTTGCGAGCGAACAGGCTCCCGTACTGGCTGTGCCAGGACTCTGGTGCCGTTGCGCCGGGAAGGGGCCCCGTTCCGAGCTCGATCGCGTTCGGCTGCGCCGGCGTCGGCACCGGCGCCATCTTGTCGTTCTGGGCACGCGCCGGCGCGGCCAGCGCGCAGGCCGCCGAGATGCCGATCGCGATCGTTCGTCTCCCGATGCTCATCATTGGCTTCATATCCGTTTCCCGATTCATTGCTTCGTCGCCCGACTCTGCGGGTTGGTCGTCGAACTAACATGAAGTGCGCCTATCACCCTCGAGAGGGTGGTGGGTTTCGGAGACCGCGAAACTTCAGAACGCTCGCGCCAGCCATCTATCTTCAGCGATGCCGCTCGGCCTCCGCACCTCCGATTACCACTTCGACCTTCCGTCCGAGTTGATTGCCCAGGCGCCGCTCGCCAGACGCGACGCGAGCCGACTCATGGTGATCGACCGAACCACCGGATCGATCGCCCACCGGAGCTTCCTGGATCTCCCCGCCCTGCTCGAGCCTCGCGACCTGCTCGTCGTCAACCGCTCGCGCGTCGTCAACGCTCGACTGCTCGGCACTCGGCTGGGCTCCGGCGCACCGGCGGAGATCTTTCTGCTCTCGCCGCTGGGCGACGACCGCTACGAGGCGATGGTGTCGCCCGGCGGAAAGCTCAAGCCGGGGCGCATCATCGACATCGCACCGGGCTTCACCGCGGAGATCCTGTCGGTGACCGATCGGCGCACGCGCATCGTGCAGCTTCGCGCGGAAGGTGGGGCCGAGCAGGCGATCGAGCGCCACGGACACATTCCGCTACCGCCCTACATCGCTCGCAGCGACGAGGCGGCCGACGTCGAGCGGTATCAAACGGTGTATGCACGCGAGGCGGGCTCAGTGGCGGCGCCCACCGCCGGGCTCCACTTCACCCCGGAGCTCCTGGCCGCGATCGAGGCTCGCGGAGTGCAGCGCGCCGAGGTGGTGCTCCACGTCGGCGCGGGCACCTTCAAGCCGGTCGAAGTGGACGATCCCGCGGAGCACCTCATGCACGAAGAGCGGTTCACCGTGCCCGACGAGACCGCCGCGGCGTTCGCGCGGGCGCGCGCCTCGGCCGGCCGAGTGTGGGCCGTCGGCACGACCACGGTGCGTACGCTCGAGAGTGCCATCGACGAGTCGGGCGCAGTGCGCGCCGGCGCTGGCGAGACGCGTATCTTCCTTCGCCCCCCCGCCAGGCCGCGCGCGGTGGATGCGCTCGTCACGAACTTTCACCTTCCCCGCTCCACGCTGATCATGCTCGTCGCGGCGTTCGCCGGCTACGATCTCACGATGCGCGCCTATCGCGAGGCGATCGCCGAACGCTATCGCTTCTACTCGTACGGCGACGCGATGGCGATCGTATGAGCGAGGCGCGCGCGAGCTTCGGCTTCACGGTCGAGGCGACGAGTGGCGCCGCGCGCGCCGGCCGATTCGACACGCCGCACGGCGTGGTGCAGTCGCCGGCGTTCATGGCAGTCGGCACGCTCGCCACGGTGAAGGCGCTCGATCCCGACGACCTGCGCGCGATGCACGCGCAGATGATCCTCGCCAACGCGTATCATCTGCACCTCCGGCCCGGCGACGAGCTGGTGCGCGAGCTCGGCGGACTGCACGAGTTCATGCGGTGGGACGGTCCGATCCTCACCGACTCGGGCGGCTTCCAGGTGTTCTCGCTCGCCACGCTGCGCACGATCGACGAGCAGGGCGTGGAGTTCCAGAGTCACATCGACGGCTCCAAGCGGGTCTTCACCCCCGAGAGCGTGATGCGCATCGAGCGCAACCTCGGCGCCGACGTGATCATGCAGTTCGATCATGTGATCCCGGGACAGAGCGAGGCGACCATCGCGCGCGACGCGAGCGAGCGCAGCCTGCGCTGGCTCGCCCGCTGCCGCGCGGAGTTCGAGCGACTGGTACGAGAGGATCCGATTGCCGGCCGCAGCGAGCAGACGCTCTTCCCGATCGTCCAGGGCGGCATTCACGCCGACCTGCGCCGTGAGGCCGCATCGGCGATTCGCGACATGGCCGACTGGCGCGGCTACGGCATCGGCGGGCTGTCCGTCGGTGAAGCGAAGGCCGACATGTACCGGATCCTCGAGGAGGTGCACGAGGTGCTGCCGACGGAACGCCCGCGCTATCTGATGGGCGTCGGCTTCCCCGAGGATCTCGTCGAGGGGGTGCGACGTGGCGTCGATCTGTTCGACTGCGTGGCGCCGACACGGATGGGGCGCAACGGCACGGTGTTCACGCGCGACGGACGCATCAACATCAAGCGAGCCGAGTTCCGCGCCGACCGCGGGCCGATCGACCCCGAGTGCGACTGCGCCTGCTGCACGCGTTTCTCGCGCGCCTACGTCCGGCATCTCTACGTGTCCGACGAGATGCTCGGGCTCCGCCTCCTCTCGCTGCACAATGTACATTTCCTCGTGTCGCTCATGCGGGAGGCGCGCTCCGCCCTCCTCGGCGGCACCTTCAGCGGCTGGAGCGACGGTTGGCTCCAGCGCTACCACTCCCGCACCATTCCGGTCACCGCATGACGCACGCTGGCCTGCTTCCCACTCTCCTCGCGCTCCAACTCGGCGGCGGCGGTGGCCTGGGCGCGATGACGCCCTTCCTCATCCAGATCTCGCTGATCCTGGCGATCTTCTACTTCTTCATGATTCGTCCGCAGGCGGCACAGCGGAAGAAGCACGAGGAGGCACTGCGCGCGATCAAGCGCGGCGACCAGGTGGTGACGACCGGAGGCATCGTGGGCGAGGTGATCCACATCCGCGAGAGCGCGACGGGGGAAGGCGCGACGGCGCGTCCGATGGAGGATCACATCACCATCAAGTCCGCCGAGTCGCGGCTCGTCGTCGAGCGCGGGAAGATCGCGCGGATCGGCGGCGTCGCGACGAGCGCGTCGAACGCCAAGGAGTGACCGCGTCGCCGTGAGCATCCTCGACATCCGGGTCCTCGGCGACCCCATCCTCCGCCAGGCGACGACACCCGTCACCGAGATCACGGACGAGCTCCGCGATCTGATCGAAGACATGTTCGACACGATGCGCCACGCGCGCGGCATCGGCCTGGCCGCACCGCAGGTCGGCCGCACCGAGCGACTCGCGGTGATCGAGATCGACGATCAGCCGCTCGTGATCATCAATCCGGAGATCATCGAGCGCACCGGAAAGGCGAAGGCCGAGGAGGGCTGCCTCTCCATCCCCGACATCTACGCCGATGTCGAGCGGCCGAAGGACGTCGTCGTCCGCGCGATGGATCAGGATTGGCAGGAGATCGAGATCAGCGCGACCGACCTGCTCGCGCGCTGTCTGCAGCACGAGATCGATCACCTCGACGGCCGGCTCTTCCTGGACTATCTGAGCGTGTTGAAGCGGACCGCCGCGCTCACGAAGTGGAAGCTGACGCAGGACAAGTATCCGGGCTTCATCCGCCGCGTCGCGCTGGAGACGCCCGAAGAGCGCGGCCACCACGAGCATCCGGACGAGGAGCTCTAGCGTGCGCGTGCTCTTCTGGGGCACGCCGGAGTTTGCCACCGCTCCGTTGCGGGCGCTGCTCGGTGAAGGATCGGACGTCGTCGCCGTCGTCACCCAGCCGGACAAACCGGTGGGCCGCTCGCGCTCGACGCTGCGTCCGTCGGCGGTGAAGGAGGTCGCGCTCGCGGAGGGGATTCCAGTCCTCCAGCCCGAGAAGCCGAAGGGCGACGAGTTCCTCGCGCAGCTCCGCGCGCTCGAGCCCGACGTGAGCGTCGTCGTCGCGTACGGCCACATCCTCCCGAAGGCGGTGATCGACCTGCCGCGGCTCGGCACGCTGAACATCCATGCGTCGCTGCTCCCCGCGCTCCGTGGAGCGGCGCCGATCCAGGCAGCAATTCGAGAAGGGCTCGCCGAGACCGGCGTCACGATCATGCAGATGGTTCCCGCGCTCGATGCTGGGCCGATGCTGCTCAAGCAGCGCACTCCGATCCTCGAGGACGAGACCGCCGGCGAGCTGGCGCTGCGTCTGAGCGAGCTGGGAGCGATGGCGCTGATCGAGGCGCTCGCGCTGATCGAGCTCGGTCTCGCGAAGCCCGAGCCGCAGGGCGAGTCCGCCGCCACCTACGCGACCAAGCTGTCGCGCGAGTCGGCGCGCGTGGACTGGACGCGCACGGCGCACGAGGTCGGGCGGCACATCCGCGCGTACGATCCGAAGCCGGGCGCGTGGGGACGACTCCACGACGTCGAGGTGAAGCTGTTCGGCGCGAGGATAGCTCCGCGTGGTTCGACCCAGAGCCCGGGCGAAGTGCTCGCCGTGGACGAGGTCGGATTGCTGGTCGCCTGCGGCGGAGGGGCGGTCCGAGTGACGGCCGTGCAACCCGCGGGGAAGCGGCGACTGAGCCCGAGCGAGTGGGCCAACGGCCGAGGAGTCGCGGTCGGCGACCGATTCGACACTGATGGGCCCGCCGCTCCGTAGGGGGAGCGTGCTCGACCCTACCGTGAACGTCCTCCCGCCGCGCGCCGCGGCGATCCCGCTCGTGCACGCCGTCACGAGCGACGAGATCGTCTCGCGCGCCGACTTCATCGACGTCGCCTGCGCGGTGATGGCCGCGCTCGGCCAACGCGGAGCGCTTCACCTGCGCGCCGGCCGACTTCCGGCAGCGCGGCTTCAACTGCTCTCCGAAGGATTGGAGGCGGCGCAGGCGATCACGGGCGCCTGGCTCGTGATCAACGATCGCGTCGATCTGGCGCTGGCTTCTCGCGCGCGAGGCGCGCAGCTCACGAGTCGCTCGTTGAGCGTCGCGGATGCGCGCCGCGCCGCGCCCGCGCTGGCGTTGGGGGCGAGCGTGCACTCGCTCGACGAGGCTCGCGCGGCGGCGGATCAGGGCGCGGATTGGGTCGTTGCCGGCCACGTGTTCCCGACGACGACGCATCCCGGCATGCCCGAGCGCGGACTCTCGTTCGTACGGAGCCTCGTGACGGAGCTGAACGTGCCCGTGATCGCCATCGGCGGGATCCGTCCGGCGCACGGCGCGGAGCTGCGCGCGGCGGGCGTGCACGGCGTCGCGGTGATCCGGGGAATCTGGGACGCGACGAATGCCGAACAGGCCGCGAGCGACTATCTTTCGGCGTATGACAACGCCGCTGGTGCATGAGCCGTCCGCCCTCGCGTTGACGGTCAACGGGGATGCGCGCTCGGTCGCACCGGGCACGACCCTGTCCGAGTACCTCGCCTCGCTCAAGCTCGACCCACGAATGGTCGTCGTCGAGCACAACCGCACGATCCTGCGCGACCGCGCCGCGTACGCCTCGCTGGCGCTCGCCGACGGCGACGTGCTGGAGATCGTGCACTTCGTCGGCGGCGGGTGAGATGACCGCATCCGCCGATCTCGCGACGTCGCTGGACACCCGATTCGAAATCGGAGGGCGCGAGTTCCGCTCGCGCCTGATGGTCGGCACCGGCAAGTATGTCTCGAATGCCCAGATGATCGCCGCGATCGACGCGTCGGGCGCCGAGGTGGTGACCGTCGCGGTGCGACGCGTCGATCTCGACCGCTCGAAGGACGAGGGGATCCTCCATCACCTCGATCCGCAGCGATACATGCTGCTCGCCAACACCGCCGGCTGTTTCACGGCCGATGACACGATTCGCTACGCGCGGCTGGCGCGCGCCGCCGGCTTCAACGAGTGGGTGAAGCTCGAGGTGATCGGCGACCAGGCGACGCTGCTGCCCGATGCGGCGGCGACGATCGAGGCGACGCGCGTGCTCGCCGCCGAAGGGTTCAAGGTGATGGCGTACACCAACGACGATCTGATCAGCGCGCTCAGGCTCGAGGATGCTGGAGCCGTGTGCGTGATGCCGCTCGCGTCGCCGATCGGCTCCGGGCTCGGCATGCTCAACCCGTACGCGATCCGCACGATCAAGCATCGGTTGAGCGTGCCGGTGATCGTCGATGCCGGTGTGGGCACCGCATCGGACGCCGCGGTCGTGATGGAACAGGGTGTGGACGGCGTGTTGATGAACACGGGCATCGCCGCGGCGAGCGACCCTGTGCGCATGGCAACGGCGATGCGCCTTGCTGTAGATGCCGGCAGACTCGCGTACCTGGCGGGCAGGATGCCTCGGCGCGAGGTCGCGGTGCCTTCGTCGCCGACGACGGGGATGCTCGACCGGTGAGTGACGCCGGGCGCCCCGCGATGGCGGTGCGCGGCGCCGTGACGGAGGCGCGCTGCGCGGCAGCCGAGGTGCTCACCGACATGCGAGGCGGTGAGCTGCTCGACAGCGCGTTCGAGCGGCGCACGGCCAGGCTGGATCCGCGCGACCGGCGGTGGACTCGCGAGCTCGTGTACGGGATGCTGCGTCGCCGGAGCTGGATCGACGCGCTCCTCGACGACCGGGTGCGCGGCGGTCTCGCCAAGCTCGATCCCGACCTGATCGACCTGCTGCGCGCCGGCGCGTATCAGCTGCTCTCGATGGGCAGCGTGCCCGCATACGCGGCGATCGGGCAGACGGTGGAGCTGACGAAGCGCCGTCACGGAATCGGCGCGAGCAAGCTGGCGAACGCGGTGCTGCGCCGGCTCGATCGCGAGCGTGAGCGGCTCGTCGTCGCCACACCGGAGGATCCGGTGGAGGCGCTCGCGCTGGAGCACTCGCATCCGCGCTGGCTCGTCGCGCGCTGGATCGCGCGGTGGGGCGCGGACGAGACGCGAAAGCTGCTCGAGGCGAACAATCGTGAGGCGCCGCTCGTCGCGCGGCCGTATCACGTGGTGCGCGAGCAGCTCGAGGCGATGTTGGAAGGTGCGGGAGTCACCGTCGCGGAGGCACCGCTCGTGCCGGACAGCCTGGTGCTCACGAGTGGGGTGGGCGCGATGACGGAGCTCGGCGCGTTCAAGCAGGGGCTCTTCCATCTGCAGGATCCGGCGTCGACGCTCGTGACGCGCTATGCGGCCATTCCCCCTGGTGCACGGATCGCGGACCTCTGTGCCGCGCCCGGCGGCAAGTCGCTCGAGCTCGCGCGCACCGCGGGGGTCGTGTTCGCGGGCGACGCGTCGTACGCGCGCCTCGCGCGCGTGCGCGACAACGTGCGACGGCTCGACGCGAGCAACATCATCCCGTTCGTCGGCGACGCGCGCTTCCCGGCGGTGCGCGGGTTGGACGCCGTGCTCGTCGACGTGCCCTGCACCGGCACCGGAACGTTCCGCCGTCATCCGGATGCGCGTTGGCGGCTTCGCATCAGCGATCTCGCCGTGCTGCCCGCGACGCAGCGCTCGATCATCCGTGCGGCCGCCACCGCGGTGCGGCCCGGCGGACTGCTGATCTACAGCACGTGCTCGCTCGAGACGGAGGAGAACGACGCGCAGGTGGAGAGCTTCCTCTCCGACCATCCGGAGTGGCGGCTGGAGCCACCGCCGGAGGGCGCGGTGCCCCCGGCGGTGCTCGATGCCGGCCGCCTGCGCGTGCTGCCACAGAAGCACGGCACCGACGGCGCGTTCGCCGCACGACTGCGGCGCGCCGACAACGGCGGGGCATGAACTGGCGCGCGAAGTTCCGCACGTCGCTCGTGTATCTCGTCAGCATCGTGGCGGGGTTCACGCTCGCGTACCTTCTCGTCGCGTTCGTGGTCTTCCCCGCCGGAGTGATCCCGCGTGACGTGAAGGTGCCGAACGTCACGGGTCTGGAGTTCGACGAAGCGGCGCAGCGGCTCGCGCAGGCGGGCTTCAAGGCCGAGCAGGGCGAGCAGCGCTACAACAACTCCGCACCAAAGATGACCGTGCTCGAGCAGTCGCCGCCGCCGGGAACGCGTACGGGAGTCGGTGACGTGATCACGCTCGTCGTCAGCGGCGGACAGCGGCTCGTCGCGATCCCCGCGGTGGGCGGCATGACTCGAGCCGAAGCGCAGGCGCAGCTCGAGAAGGATGGGTTCGACGTCGGTGAAGCCACGGAAGCGCCGAGCAACGCGCCGCGCGGAACGGTGATCGCGACACGGCCGGCGATCGGGACGGCGGTGGGTGTGCCGACGACCGTCTCGCTCGTGCTGAGCGGCGGCGCACCGGCGCAGCAGATGCCCGACCTGACCGGCCGCGACGTGAACGGTGCGCGGCAGGTGCTCGTTCAGCTCGGCGTGAAGGACATCAAGGTCACGCTCGACCCGACGAGCCCGGGGACGCCGGGCACGGTGATCGGACAGTCGCCGGTGAGCGGCGCGACGATCGCGTCGGACATGACGGTGCAGCTTCGCGTCGTCGGCGAGCCGCCCGCCCCCACCGATCCGAATCCAATGACGCTTCCGCCGGCGCCGCCGGCCAACCAGCCATGAGCGGAGTGCGCATCGCCCCGTCGATCCTCAGCGCCGACTTCTCGAAGCTCGGCGACGAGGTCGCGATGCTCGAGCAGGCCGGCGCGGACTGGCTGCACGTCGACGTCATGGACGGCCGGTTCGTGCCCAACCTCACCTTCGGCGCGAAGGTGATCGAGACGATCCGCAAGCGCACCACGCTTCCTCTCGACGTGCACATGATGGTCGTGGAGCCCGAGCGCTACTTCGACGACTTCGCTTCCGCGGGGGCGACGGGCATGACGATTCACGCCGAAGTGTCGCCGCATCTGCACCGGCAGCTCACGCGCATCCGCGAGCTGGGCTGCGCCGCGGGCGTCGCGATCAACCCGTCGACGCCGCTCGTCGCCGTCGAAGAGGTGCTCGGCGCGCTGGATCTGCTGCTCGTCATGTCGGTGAATCCGGGGTTCGGCGGGCAGAGCTTCATCGCCACCTCGGTGGCGAAGATCGCGCGCGCGCGACGCATGCTCGACGCGTCGCGCTCGACCGCGCTGCTCGAGGTGGACGGCGGCATCAACCGCGACACGATCGCCGACGTGTGGCGCGCCGGCGCCGACACCTTCGTCGCCGGCAATGCGGTGTTCAGCGCGAGCGATCCCGCGCACGAGGTGGCCGCACTGCGCGCGCGCTGCGCGCACCAGGCGTGAGGAACATGCGGTGACGATGCGTCAGCAGTGGGGGATCGTACTCGGCATCGTGCTGCTGCTCGCCGTCGCCCTCGGCGCCGGCGTGCACTTTCTCGGCGACGAGCTGTTTCCCATCGCGGTCGGCTCGACCGCGCCCGAGTTCAAGGCCGTCACGGTCGACGGCACGAAGCGCACGAAGACGCTCGCCGACTACAAGGGCAAGGTCGTGCTGCTGAACGTGTGGGCCACCTGGTGCGAGCCCTGCCGAGTGGAGATGCCGAGCATCGAGAAGCTGCATCGGGAGTTCGGGCCGAAGGGATTGGCGGTCGTCGCGGTGAGCGTGGACGACCCGGGCGCGGAGTCGCGCGTGGTGGACTTCACGAAGGAGCTCGGCCTCACGTTCGAGGTGCTTCACGATCCCGGACAGACGATCACCCGCAGCTATCAGATCACCGGCTATCCGGAGACGTTCGTGATCGCGCGCGACGGCACGATCCGGAAGAAGGTGATCAGCTCGGCCGATTGGAGCTCCGAGGCGAACCGCGCGCTCGTGCGCGAGCTGCTCGGCCTTCCGGTGGATACGACCACGGCCCCGCTCGCGGGCGCGCCGGGACGCGACGCGTCCGACTCGGTGGTGCTCGACGCGAAGACGCCAGCGCGCCGGTGACGACGTGAGCGGTCCGCCCGTGCAGCCATCGAGGCCGACGTGGCGACGGCGCGCCCGCGAGATCGCCACCGAGCGGCTCGCGCTCAAAGGCATCGCGCTCGCGGTCGCTGCGCTCCTCTGGGTCGTCGTCAGCGCGCGCCAACCCACCGAGGGGTACGTGCGAGTGAAAGTCGAGCCCGACCTCGACAGCTCGCTCGTGATGCTCGATGGCACCGTCGAGCTGCAGGCGCTGGTGGCGGGTCGTGCCGCGGACCTGGTGAAGCTCTACGCGGCGCCCCTCGTGCTGCGGCGCCGCGTCGGAGGCGACGTGCCGGACACCCTCGTGTTGGACGTCTCTCCCGCGGACGTGCACATCCCGCCCGAGCTGAACGACGCCGTGCGGGTCGTCGACGTGCAGCCGAGGAACGTCGTGCTGCGGTTCGAGTCGCGGGCGACGCGACGTGTGTCGGTCGTGAGCGACGGACGGATCACCGTGCTCGCGGACAGCGGCGCGCGTCCCGCGAGCGAGGTCGAGTTCGAGCCGCAGACTGTGCGCGTCACCGGACCACGACGCGTCGTGCGGCAGCTTCGCGGCATCCGCCCCTTCTCGCTGTCCATCTCGAACGCCGACACCCTCGCACACGTCGCCGATCTCGACACCACCGGGACGGGGGTGCGCGCCGAGCCGATGCAGGTGAAGGTGCGCGTGCGCGCGATGCCCGTCGCGGTCAGCGCGCCCATGCGCTCGGAGTCCACACCAACCTCGGCGCCGGCGCAGTCGACCGCGGCGACGAGCCCGTGAGGATGCGCACGTGACCAGGATCCTCGGCATCGAGACGTCGTGCGACGAGACCTCCGCCTCCGTCATCGACGGCGCGGGCGACGACGTGCGGATGGAGTCGCTCGTGATCCTGTCGCAGGACGTGCACCGGCTGTTCGGCGGCGTCGTGCCGGAGCTCGCGTCGCGCCAACACCTGACCGCGCTCGTTCCGGTGGTGACGCGAGCGATCGAGGACGCGGGGACGTCGTTCGAGCAGATCGACGCGATCGCGGTGACCCATGCGCCTGGGCTCGTCGGTGCGCTGCTGGTCGGCGTGAGCTTCGCGAAGGCCCTCGCGTTCGGACGCGGACTGCCGTGCGTCGGAGTGCACCACATGGAAGGGCACCTGTTCGCCACCGCGCTCGAGCATCGCGACGCGGTGCCGCCGTTCACCGCGCTGCTCGTCTCTGGCGGACACACGATGATCGTCGACGTCGCCGCGTGGGGCGAGTACCGGCTGCTGGGCCGTACCCGCGACGACGCCGCGGGCGAGGCGTTCGACAAGGTGGCCAAGCTGCTCGGTCTTCCGTATCCGGGGGGCCCGCCGGTCGAGAAGCTCGCCGCCACGGGCGACCCGTCACGCTTCCGCTTCGCGCGTCCGATGCTGCGGCGCGACCAGCTGCCGGGCGATCCGGACTACTACGACCTCTCGTTCAGTGGTCTCAAGACAGCGGTGCTCAACGCGGTGCGCACCGGCAGCGCGGAGGATCATCCGCACATCGCGCGTGCGTTCCACGATGCACTCGTCGAGACGCTCGTGGAGAAGACGGCACGCGCCGTCGCGGAGTTCGGCCGTACGCGCATCGTGCTCGGTGGAGGCGTTGCGGGCAACCGCACCCTCGCCGCGGCGATGCGCGCTCGCGCCAAGCGCCTGGGCGCCGAGGTGTATGCGCCGAGCGCGCGGCTGGCGACCGACAACGCGGCGATGATCGCGCGAGCGGGACTCTTTCATTTCGAACGAGGCGAGCGCGCGCCGCTCGATCTCAATGCGTTCGCCAGCCTGGCGATCCCCGGACTCGTGAGCGCGTGATGCTGCCGCACCCGATCATTCACCACCCGTTCGTGCTCAGTCTCGGGCCGCTGCAGTTCACCGGCTTCGGGTTGGCGATCCTGATGTGCTTCGTCGTGGGCCAGGCGGTGGCGCAGAGCGAGCTCGCGCGGCGCGGTCACGACCCCGAGCCGATCAGCGACATGATCTTCGCCGCGGTGCTCGGCGGATTGCTCGGCGCGAAGCTGTACTACGTGGTCGTGCTGCGGCACTGGGACGCGATGTTCGATCGCGGCGGCTTCGTGTTCTGGGGTGGGTTCCTCGGTGCGTCGATCGCGGTGCTGGCGGTGGTGATCAAGAAGCGGTTCGGCGTGAAGCGCATCTTCGACGTCGGCGGGCTCGCGGTGGCCGCGGCATACGGCGTGGGTCGCACCGGCTGCTGGGCGATCGGCGACGACTATGGCCGGCCCTGGAAGGGATTCCTCGCGGTTGCGTTTCCGCAGGGTGCGCCGCCGTCGACGGCGGGCGTGATGGCGCGCGAGTTCGGCATCGCGATGCCACCGGGCACCGGCCCGACGACGCTGCTCTCGGTGTATCCGACGCAGCTCTACGAGGTCGCGATGGGGCTCGTGATGTTCGGGATCATGTGGCGCATCCGCGATCACAAGCATGCGGAGGGCTGGCTGTTCGGTTGGTACTGTGTGCTCGCCGGGATCGAGCGGTTCGTGATCGAGTTCTACCGCGCCAAAGACGATCGGCTCGTGGCGGGACTGACGTACGCCCAGCTCATCGCGCTCGCGTTCGTGGTGCTGGGCGTCGTCTGGCTCGCGGTGTTCAACCGCGTGCGTGAGGGCTGGCCCGGCATCTACGCGGCGCGGGGTGTCGCTGCTCCGGTGGCGGAGCCGGTCGCGTAGTTCGCTCGTTATCGAGCTCGGCTCGCGGGGCGGGATCGAGACGCTTGCAGTGAGGGAGCGCGGTGTTCTTCCGCGGGAGGCTACCCGCGCGCCGGCTCGCGAGTGATCGCTTCCTCGAGCGCCGAGAGACGACGCCGCAGCTCCTCGTTCTCGGCGTGCAGCGCGGCCAGCTCCTCCGATGGCGGAGCCGAGACCGAAACGGGCATCACCGTCGGCAGCGTCACCGAGCGCTTCGGCCAGAACGTCTTCAACACCGCGAACGCGAAGAGCAGCAGCAGCGCGAGCTGCGCGAGCACGCCCTGCCAGCTCGCATAGATTCCGAAAAACTCCGAGTGCGGGAAGCCTGGGATCGCCGTGAGCGGCAGCGCGTTGCCCTCTTGCAGCTCGCGCACCCCCTTGCCGGTGAAGACGAACGCCATGAAGTACAGCAGCACGCTCGTGACGGAGAAGAACGGCCGGAGCGGGATCCGCACGCCGAAGCGATAGAACAAGGTGAAGATCACCGCGAGCGCCGCGAAGCCGGCGACGATCCCCATCGACAGCGGGAAGGCGACGTGCGGTCCCTCGTTGAACAGCGCCTGATAGAACAGCGCGGTCTCGGCGCCCTCGCGATAGACGGCGAGGAACGCGACGAAGGTGAGCGCGCGCCCACCGCCCTGATTGAGCGCGGTGTTCACCTTCTCCTTGATGAACTGCTGCCACTTTGCCGCCTCGACCTTCGAGATCAGCCAGTAGCTCACCGAGAACAGCACGCCGACGGCGACGAGCAGCGTCAGCCCCTCGATGATCTCGCGGCTCGCGGGCATCGCGGAGAGGATCGTCTTCAGCACCACCGCGGTCGCCGCGCTGGCGAGGAGCGCGTAGGCGACGCCGAGCCAGATGTTGCGCAGGCGTTCGCGATGCCCGGTCTTGATCAGGAACGCGACGACCGCGCCGACGACGAGGATCGCCTCGAACCCTTCACGCAGGATGATGAGGAACGACTGCCAGAACGCTTCCCATCCACTACCGGCCGGCGCGGTGAGCGCCACCACTTCAGGGAGCCCGGCCTCGATCGCGTCGCGCAACCGCTCGGCGGCGCGCACGTCATTGACACGGATCGCGGCGCGGAAGTCGGTGAAGATGCGCTCCATCGAGGCGACGAGGCCCGGATTCTTCGCACGAGCGGGCGACTCGATCGGCTCGAACGCCATGTAGGCGTCCGAGGCCTTGTCCGCCGCGTCGGATGGACGTCCACTCTTCGCGGCGCTCAGCGACTGCTCGAGCAACGCGACCACCGTACGCGACACGTTCTGTGCGCCGGTGCTGTCGGCCGACGCGATCGATCCATTGGACCGATCCTTCATCGGCAGGGTGCGGAGGTAGGCCACCACGCTCTGCACCTGCGAGTCCGACAGCTCGCGCGAGGGCGGCATGGAGGTGCCGGCGATGCCGGCGCGCACCACCTGGCCGAGCTGCTCGTCGCTGTGCTCGATCTGCCACGCGACGGTGCCGATCTCGGGCGGAAGACGCGTCAGCGATCGCGCGAGCGCGCCGTCGCCGGCGCCGGTCACGCCATGACACGACGCGCAGCGCTGGGTGTACAGCCCCTCGCCATCCATGAGCTGGGCGTGCGTCGATCGTAGCGACGTCAGGTACGCCACGACGTTCCAGCGCTGCTCGGGGGTGAGGACTCCAGCGTAGCCGACCATCGGCGTGCCGGCGATGCCGACGGAGAGGACGCGATAGGTGAGCGCCGGGGTCACCCCGCTCATGATCTGCGACGTGCCGATCGCGGGCGGCTTGGGATGCAGCGCGACTCCGGCCGATCCGTCGCCGAGGCCGGTGGCCCCGTGGCAGCTCGCGCAGCTCCGCTCGTAGATCCCCTTCCCTTCGGCGAGATCGAGCGCCGTGCGCGGCAACTCGAGCTTGGCCTCGTTTCCGAGAATCGTCGCGAAGCGGCGCTCGAGCGAGTCGAGCACAGCCGGCGGGCGCTTCGCGACGACGGCCGCGGCGATCGAGTCGAGCAGAGCGCGCGCGGGAGGGGCGCTGGCGCCGGACAACCGATCGGCCGCCCGCTTGGCGTCGATCAGGAAGTCATTCGCCTCGGAATATTCCTGCGCGCTGATCAGCCGGCCCTGGGCGTCCACCGCTTTGCCATACTCCTCGACGGCCACATTGACTATGTTGGCCACGCGGCGCGCGGGGTGCTCCTGAGCCGACGCCGGAAGGGCGACGCAGCATGCGGCCAGGACCAGGAATCGGTTGAGAATGGTCGGGATTCTCATTGCCGAGGAAATGTATCGGGATTTCCAAAGCACCGCCAGCGGAAGCGCGATCACCCCGTGCGAGGCCCGAACCAGCGCGACGGCTCGTCGAGCCGGGCGGGGACGGCGATCAGCCGTGCGAGCTTGATGCAGGCATCATCGGCGGCGCCGAACACGCGCCGGAGCTCCACGAGCCATGCCTCCCAGGCCGGAGTTCCGAGGCCGTCCGCACTCGCCGCCGACGCACGGTCGTCCACCGCGACGAGCGCGACCCGGACCGGCTCGAGCATCTCGCGCGCCGCCGCCGCCCGTGCTCGCGCGACCGCCGGAGGGGACGCGCCCGCCGAGACCGCGCTCACGACTCCGCGCTCGATCTGCTGATAGAGGGTCGCACCGCGAAGCAGCCCGACGATGTCGCGACCCGTCGCGCGCGCCGCGCGGACGCGCGCCTCGATGAGCGGAGTGAAGATGGCGTCGTGCGCCGCTTCAGCGGCCGGATCGCGCGCGGCACCGAGCGAGCGGAGCGAACGCGCCAGCTCTGGAAGCTTGCTCTCGTCAGGCATTGGAGACGTCGAACGACGTGTCTCCGGTGAGCTCGGCGATCGAGATGGCGGCGCTCTGTCCGGTGCGCGCCTCGTAGCGCTTCACGAAGTCGGGCAGCCGGTCGGTGGTGAAGCCGTCGCGCGGAAGTCCGAGGGTCGCGATCGCGCGTTCGATCTGGTCGGGCAAGCCTTCGACCTCGACCAGATCGTCCATGCGCGGATAGTGCTCGAAGCGGATCATCGTGCCGTCGAGGTCGTACTGCACGATCTCGCGGTCGATCGCGATCGTCACCTCATAGCCCAGGTGGACGAGCATCGCGTTGAGCACGTCGGGATCGGAGACGCCGGTACCGAGCTCCTCGCGCAGCTTGTAGCGCCCGTCGCGCCGTGTCGGGCCCTTCCAATCCAGCTCGGCGCGCACCTCGCTCGCCGAGCGGTAGACCCGGACGCGCAGCACGTGGTCCTTTGCGGCGAGCACGCGGTCGTAGGTGTCCCACCGCCGGTCCTCGAGTCGCCCCGCGAAGACGATCTGCCCTCCCGCATTCTCGACGAGCGTCCTGCAGCGCGCCACGTCGTCCACCGCGCTCTTGAGCTCCACCTCGAGCATGCGTTACGCCTCGCCGAGGATGGCGCGAACGACCGCGTCGGTGTCGCTGAGGTCCGGGAAGACGGCGGCTGGATTGCATGCCGCCAGCTCTTCCACCGAGTAGCGGCCCGTCGCCACGCCGATCGCGCGCGCACCGATCGCCTCGCCGCAGGCGATGTCGGCCGGCGTGTCACCGATCACGACCACGTCGCGTCCCGACACGGGGCCGCCGAGCAGATGCTCGGCGCGGCGCCGTGCGATCTCCGGCAGCTCCGGGCGCTCGTGATGGTCCGAGCCGAACGCGCCGACGAGAAAGCGCTCGGGCGCGATGCCGACGGCGGTGAGCTTCGCGCGCGCGCCGGGATGGATGTTGCCGGTGAGCAGTCCGAGCAGCACGTCGTCGCGCGCCTCGAGCACTTCGAGCAGCTCGCGTACGCCGGGAAAGACGTGCTGCCGGTGATCCGCGTCGGCGAGCTCCTCCTGGAGGAGGGAGAGGTAGCGATCGAGCACCACGTCGAGGCGCGCATCGATGTCCTCGTCGGCGATGCCGGCGTGGAGCATCAGCTCGCGTACGATCTGCGGATCGGTCTTGCCGTCGAAGCGATGCTCGCCTGGCCCAGTCGCGCCGAAGTGCTCCTCGAGCGCCTGGAACACGGCGCGGCGACCGGCGCCGTCGGTCCAGAGGATGGTCCCGTCGATGTCGAACAGCACGACCTTCCTGGTGCGCCCGGCATCGGGAGCGCTTCGCGGTGACGATGACATGCCGAAAGCTAGACGCGTGTCGGACCGTCGCAAACCGCCGACGCGCGCGCTAGCTTCGCTCCATGCACGTCACCTTTGCGCTCTTCGCCGACGCGGCGAATCTCTCGCAGGAAGGAAAGCTCAACATCCTCGGCGTGTTCGACGCGCTTCAGGTCGGCACCCTGCCGTCGATGCATCCGCGCGCGTCGCTCGTGGTGCATCTCAAGGGCTCGGCGCTCGACGTCGGCACGCACCGGGTGAGCTTGCAGTGGATGAGCCCGAGCGGCCACGAGCTGTGGAGCAGCGAGGGAGAGCTCGGCGTCTCGCCGCCGCCGTCGGGCGTGCTCGAGATGGACTTCCCACTCATCGCGCAGATCGATCTGCCACTGGACCAGGGCGGAGCATACCTGATGCGCGTAGGGCTGGACGGAAACACGCACGCGGAGGTTCCGCTGCAGGTGCGGACGCCGGCGAACGTACCGATAGCGCCGGCGGCGGCGTGGCTGTCCTGACTGCTGCGGGACGGTTCTCGGGGGCTGACAGCTTTGGGTTGCGACTGAACGGCAACGGCGTGTACGCCGTTGCGACTGAACGGCAACCGCGTGTACGCCAGGACGACTGACGTACTCTGGACACTCGGATTGGCATACGGGCCATTCCAATTCGTGGACGGCGCTCTATCTGACTGGCTCTGACCGTCGCAGCGCCACAGGCAGACCCCATCTAATCGCATCCAATCATTGAGGATTGGTTGGATGTCGGTCGCCATGCGCCGTACGAAGGTACGAAGCTACGGTACCGAGTACGCAGTACGGCTCCGAATTCAGGCCGCCAGCAGTCTGGCTCCGGTACCTCCTGCGACGACTACCGAGTACGGCAGCGGCGGTCCCGGTCCGTCACAACACCCTCCTCGCTCCGACGAATCTCTCCAGCAGCGCGCTCACGTACGGGTCGCCGCCTGCGTGAAGATCTTCGACCGCGTACCCTCCTCTGCCGAGCGCGAGGTGCACGATACCTCCGCCGCCGAGCGCGATGGCGACGTGCGTGACGTGGTGATCCGTGCGATCGGAGAAGAAGAGCAGATCGCCCTCGCGCGCCTCGCGCGGGTCGCGCTCGCCGGTGTCGCCCTCGCTCGCCTGCTGCCACGCATCGCGCGGGAGCGGTCTCCCGTGCAGCGCGAACACCGACTGCACGAGGCCCGAGCAGTCCGCGCCCCACGGCGTCACGCCCCCCCACAGATAGCTCGTCCCTTCGAAGAAGCAGCGAGCCGTCCGCGTGATCGCGCTCGCGTCGCGCGGGAAGTGCGCGCCCTGCTCCGCGCGCGCGATCGCCTCACCGCTCGCGACGTGGTCGTCGTCGCTCAGGTACGCTCCCAGCGGCAGCGCGTGGCGCGCGCCGTCCCGAATCACGACGCACCCGAGCGAGAGCCGCGCGCCGAGTGACGCTTCGGTGAGCTCGGTCGCGTGCAGGTATCCGCGGTGCATCCACCCTTCGTAGCGATCGGTGCCGCGCACGCACCACCACGCGTCGCGCTCCTCGAGCAGCTCCACCGGATGACCGGCGAGGAGCTGCGAAATCTGCACGCTCGACACCCGCGGCTCGGCGAACAGCGGTGCGACCGCGCTGCGCACGATCGCGCGCGGATGATCTGACGTCATGCGGAGATGATCTCACCTGGTACGCGCGCGCGCACGGCGCGCTCGATCGCCTGTTCCAGCGCGCGCACCGCGAGCGCCTCGACGTGCGCCACGTTCGCCTCGACGCCGCCCGTCGCCGGTGCGGTCGCGAACACCACGTCGCCGTCGAATGGTGTCGCGACGGGCGTGATCCGGTGATAGAGCGCCGCGCTGGCCGAGCGGGCGAGCGCGCCGAGCGACGCGCGGTCGAGCGACGTGTTCGTCGCGACCACGCAGAGTGTCGTGCTCCGTCCCGCGAGCGCATCGAAGCGCGCGGCTTCCGAGCCGCCGCTCGCCAGCCATGCCGCGCTGTCCAGCCATGACCCATCCGCCGCGCGTGCCCCCGCGACGATGCGCCCCTCGCCGTCGCGCACGTCGCCGAACGCGTTCACGACCGCGAGCGCCCGCACGCGAACGTCACCCGCGTCGGCCGCTCCGCAGCCAAGGCCGCCCTTCATCGCGTGCGCCGGTCCGGTCGCCTTGCCCACCGTCGCGCCAGTGCCCGCGCCAACCGCGCCTTCCGGTACGTCGCCGGTGCTCGCCGACTCGCACGCCGCGTACGCCATCTCGGGCGTCGTCCGCGCGTCGAACCGGCCGAGCGGAGCGAGATCGAACAGTACTGCCGCGGGAACGATCGGCACCACGCCGGCGCCGACGTCGAAGCCGCGCGACCGCTCCTCCATCCAGCGCATCACGCCCGCCGCTGCGTCGAGCCCATACGCCGATCCACCCGCGAGCAGGATCGCGTCGACCCGACTCACGAGATGGGCGGGATCGAGCAACGCGAGCTCGCGCGTGCCCGTCGCGCGGCCGATCACGGCAACGCCGCAGCGGAACGCCGCGCGATCACCGCGGATCACCGTGCAGCCCGTCGCGCCCTCGGCGTCGGTCGAATGTCCGATGGCAAGCCCGCACTCGGCGAAGCTCGTCATGCCGAGCGTCGCACGGTCAATCCTCGAGCCACTTCGGCATGGGCACGGCCTTCTCCGCGCACGCGCGGCACTCCACCACGCCGCGCATGTTGCACACGACGCACACGAAGGTGCCGCACTTGACGCATGGATAACCTTCGGACGCGCGCTCCTCGTTGCCGCATGCGCGGCAGACCATCGCGTCCCGCTCGCGAAGCTTAGTCATGCACCGTCCTCCCATCACGGCGAGCGGCGCGTGGCCGCTCGCCCAGCTCGTATTCACGGATCTTCTTGATCAACGTCGCCCGCGAGATGCCCAGCTCCTTCGCGGCGCGCGTGCGGTTGGCGCCGTGCGCGCGCAGGGTGCGGTCGATGTGCGCCCGCTCCACCTCGGCCAGCGAGCGCGAGACGTGCGGTAGCATAAGCTCGTCGCCGGCGCCGCGCACCTCCGACGGGAGGTGTCGCGGCAGGACTGTCGTTCCGCCACGCGCGAGCAGGAGGGCTCTCTCCAACACGTTGCGAAGCTCGCGCACGTTGCCGGGCCACGGGTACGCCGCGATGAGCTCCATCGCCTCGCTGGACACATCGCTCGGCGCGTCCGGCATCCCGCGCCGCAGCTCGGTCACGAGCGCGCGCACCGTCTCTCGAAGATCCTCGGGCGCGCGTGCACGCAGCGGCGGCAGATAGAGCGGCATCACGCCGAGCTTGTAGTAGAGGTCCTCGCGAAAGCGCTCCTCCGTGACCTCGGTGGCGAGGTCTCGCACGGTAGCGGCGATCAGTCGAACGTCCACCAGCACCTCGCGCGTCCCGCCGGAGCGCCGCACTCGGCGCGACTCCAGCGCGCGCAGCAGCGTCGGCTGCAGTGTCGCGGGCAGGTCGGCGATCTCGTCGAGGAACAGTGTGCCGCCGTCGGCCGCCTCGAACAGGCCCGGCACCGGCCCGCCGACGCTGCGCTCGATGCCGAACAGCTCGAGATCGAGCTCCTCGACCGGCCGCATCGAGCAATCGACTTCGTGAAACGCTCGGCCGCCGCGCGGGCTGAGCGCATGGATGGCGCGCGCGACGCGCGCCTTGCCGACCCCGCTCTCGCCCACGATGAGCGCGACGGTGCGCTCGCTGCGCGCGAGCAGCTCGATCTGCTGCGCCAGCTCGCGCATCGGGGGAGACGAGCCAAGGAGCATCTCGGTGGAGACGCGGCCGAGCCGAGCGCCCGCCGCGCGGCTCAGGTCGCGGAGCTGCGCCTTCTCGAGCGCGCGGTCCACGACCGCGCCCAGATGCGCGAGCTCCACCGGCTTGGTGAGGAAGCCTTCGGCGCCGGCCTGCATCGCCTGCACCGCGAGCGCCACGTCACCATGGCCCGTCACCATGATCACGACCGGACGATGCTCGCGCGTCCGCTCCAGCACCTCGAACCCGGTGATGTCGGGAAGCTTGAGGTCGAGCAGCATGAGCGCCGGATGCTCGGCCTGGACGACGGCGACCGCCTGCTCGCCCGTGCTCGCGCGCAGCACGTCGTGGCCGGTGCGCTCGAAATAGCGGGCGAACGCGGAGGTCAGGTCCGGCTCGTCGTCTACGATGAGGATCTTCGCCATCAGGGCGTCGGGGCCGCGATCACGGTTGCGAGGTGGTCCGGTGGAGGGCTGGCGAGACACGGACGAGGACGACGCGGAGACGTGTCGCCGCGCCGCGCCGCGCCGTATCCCGGTGATACGAAGACGACGCGAGCAGAGTGCTCCGCGTCACGGCTTCAGTGACGCGGGACGAGCAGATGCGCCGCCAGTGGCTCGACGGTGACATCAGCCGGTGTGGTTCCCAACAGCTCTCCGTCGGCTTGGAGAGCGAGGACCGGTTCCGTCTCGAGGCGAAATCGCGTCCCCTTTCTGTATAGTATCGACGGATCCGGCCGGAAGTCGCGCCGCGTCACGCGCCACATGATTCGCATCGCGTCGCGCAGATGCCGGGGTGAGAAGATGCAGCAATCCAGCACCCCGTCGTCCACCTCGATGTCGGGCCCGAACGCGATCCGGTTCTCGAGGATGGCGCCGAAGTTGGCGAACAGCACGGCGGCGGCGCGCCGCTCGATCAGCTCGCCGTCCACCTCCACCCGTGCGAGGAAGAACTGTTTGCGCAGCACGGCGCGAAGCGCGGCGCGCGAGGCGATGATCGTGTAGGCGAGCACGCCGAGCCGGCGCTTCAACCACCTCGGCGTCTCCTCGATCATCGCCGCATCGATGCCGACACCAGCGGCGACGGCGAAGCGATGTCCACAGACGACGCCCAGATCGATCCGTTTGAGCGTGCCGCCGAGCAGCGCGGGCACCGCGCGCTCGACGTTCATCGGGACGCCGAGCGCGCGCGCGAGCAGGTTGCCGGTGCCTCCGGCGAGCACGCCGATCGGGATCTCGCTCCACGCGAGCGCGCCCGCGACTTCCATCGCCGTGCCGTCGCCGCCGAGCGTGAGCACCACGTCGAAGTCGCGGCCCTTCGCGGTCGCGATCTCCGCCGCGTGGCCGGCGCGTTCCGTCAACACCAGCTCGCAGGTGGCGCCGCTCGCGATCACGGCGTCGCGTGCCCGATCGATCAGCCGGGCCCCTCGGCGCGAGGCCGGATTGGCGATGAGCAGGACGCGCGACGTCAGAACGACCAGGAGCGGAAGAGCGAGAGCCCCCACTGCTGCGGGGTGGCGACGAAGCCGCGGAGGTTGCCCGTGCTGCCGCAGCGCAGCGCACTCGCCGCGGGCTCGCGCCCCGCGCGCAGCGAGAGCTGGTCCGGCGCGATCATCGGGAAGCGATATTCGAGCTTTCCTTCGATCGAGTTCACGAAGCCGGTCACGCCGGGTTGGTCCTTGTCGCTGCCGCTGAGCTGGCAGAGCCCCGTGCTGAAGCTCAGGAAGAGCCGGTTGCTGATCTGCTTCTCGCCGCCGAGCCGCGTTCCCGACAGCACGCTCTTGAACTGGTCGCTCACCGCGTTCGGCGTGGTCGTGGTCGCGCTCCGATCGTCGTTCACCGCGCCGGTCTGAATCTGGATGAGGTCCACCCAGCTCCCGAGCTGCTCGCGCAACGCACGGCTCAGCAGCGCTCCGCCGGTAGGCAGCAGCACCTCGGCGGCTCGCTGAGTGGCGGCGGCGCCCGACTCGTTGAGCTCGAAGCTGGGCCGGCCGGTCACGAGATACGACACGAGATCGGTCTGCGAGACGAGCGCGTCGTCGCTCGAGAGCTCGAGCGCAGGTTGCGGATAGAACGGCCCGACGATGCGCACCTTCACCCCGATGTCGGCGCGGCGCGCCTGCTTCACTCGGTAGAGCGCGCTGACGTCGATCTCGGGATTGAAGCCGGGAGTGCCGAAGAAGCTGATCTTTCCGGCCTGCACCTGGAACTCGCGCTGCACGACGCCGAGGTCGAGGGTGTAGGTGCCGCGATCGGCGCTGAGCGCGCCACTCAGTGCGAGCCGGTAGAGCGCGGAGTCTCCGCGCGTGGTGCGTCCGAGGTTCGACCGCGTCGTCTCGCGCTCGTCGCGCGCGCGCGTGACGTTGAGCGAGCCGCCCAGCTTGATGTTCGCTTCCGCGGAGCGGAGCCAGACCTCGTCTCCGATGTTCACCGATACGCCGTCGAGCTGGAGATGCTCGACGAGCCGGCCTGGCGGCTGTGGCATGAGGGAGCGATTGCGTACGTCGGTGGTGTCGAACAGCTCGGCGAACTCCTCCTGCGTGAAGTCGACGAGCCTCTTGTTCACCAGCTCCGGGATGAAGATCGTCCCGCGATCGACGTTCACCGCGCCGCTCATCCGCGCCTGCTCCTCGGTGCCGGTGAGCGTGAGTCCGGACGGACCGGTCGAGATGTCGAGCCGCGCGAGGTCGCGCTTGTCCACCGCACGCAGACCGCGCGCGTCCAGCCGGAGGTCGAACTGTGGATCGTGGATGTCGCGAAACACGACCGAACCGCGTACCGACGCGGTGCCACCGCTCGCCGGACTGGTCCACCGGAGCTGCTCGATCGTGAGCGAGTCCCGCTGCGGATCGACCGAGAGGCGCATGTCGATCCCGTTGAACCGGATGCCGAAGTTCGGAATCTCGACCGCGCCGCCGCGAATCGTCGCCAGGCCGCCAACGTGCGGGTGCTCCGGCTTGCCCGAGACGGCGAGGTCGAGCGCGAGCCGGCCCGTGGCGTTGTGCAGCTTGGGCGACAACGCCTCGATGAGCGCGAGGTCGACGCTGTCCGCGTGGATGCGGCCGCCGAGCGAATCGCTGGTGGGCGTCGCGGAGAAGAGCGTGAGCGCGATGGGATAGCTCACGCTCGCGTCGAGGATCGAGCGGCCGCCGCGCACCAGGGTGGCGTCCATCGCCGCGCGGCCGTCCGCATAGCGACCGCCGAGCCGCATCGACTCCGCGGTCAAGCCGCCGACCTTGAGTGCGTTGGCGCTGCCGCTGAGGGTCGCGAGCGGCGCTTGCCTGGTGCCCGAGACGTCGACGTCGAGTCCGACGCGTCCGACGAGCGGCGTCGCGAGCTGCGCGAGGATGCCGATGTCGGCGAGCGGCATCGAGTCCGCGCGCAGATGAACGCGCACCGGCGCGGTGGCCGGAACGAACGCCGAGCCGGACAGACGTGCGGTGCCGCTGCCGAGCAGCAGCGTGTCGAGCGAGAGTGCCGCGGGCGTCTTCGTCACGTGCGCCGGCAGTAGCAGACTCCAGCGCGACGAATCACCGATGGCGAGCGTCAGCGTATCGAGCCGCAGGTCCACGCTGTCGCCCGCCTGCGCGTAGTCCCCACCAGCGCGGATGCTCGTGCCGTTGAACGCTCTCGCCGCCGCGGCGAAGCGTGCACGACCCTTGTCGAGCATCTGGGTCTGCACGCTCATGCCGTCGATGCGGAGCCCGCCCACGATCGCGGTGTCGGCTCGGAGCGCGATCGATCCAGTCGTGTGGCCGCGCACCTGCTGGATCGCCATCGCGCCCTGCACGGAGCGCGCACCCTGCGCCCGTGCGTGCAGATCGCGCCCGGTGATCGTTCCACGAATGTCGAGCGAGTCGAGCCAGCCGCGCAGCACGCTGGTCACGCGCACCGCTCCCAGGAGGGTGTCGTTCGGCACGGTGGCGGGCGTCGTCGTGCTCACCGTGCCGGCCTGCTCGACGCTCCTGCCGAGATAGCGCCGCAACCCGCCGAGCGAATCGACGTCGAGCGCGATCACGAGCGAGTCGTTGCCCGCGGGCCGCGTCAGCCCGAGGGTGCCGGCACCCGTCAGCGTGCCCGCGGGACCGGCGAGGCGCAGCGTATCGAGCCGAAGGATGCCCTGCTCGAACCGCGCGCGTGCTCGGCCGTCGGCGAAGGTGATGCCGTCCACCTCGGATCGCTCGAGCTGCACGCCGAGCGAGCCGGTGAGGTTCGAGAGCAGATCGCCCGTGAGGTCCACCTGATAGCTGCCGGCGAGGCGCGACGGTGGAGTCGTGCGTCCCAGGAGCGCGGCGGCGTCGATCGCGTCGAACGAGCCGGCTCCCCGGGCACCGTAGCCGCCGATGGAGTCCGCGTCCGCGGCGCCGACGTACGTGATGTGTCCAGCGGCACCGGTGAGGTCGGCGGTGACCTCGAGCGCGGGCGCGATGCCGCGCACCGCGATCGGTCCCGTGAAGGTGCCGCGCAGCGGAAGCAGTGGATACGACCGAGCGAGCGTGGTCAGCGAGAGCGGCGACGCCTGCAGATTGAGATCGTACGCCATGAACTGCGTGCCGTAGGTGATCCGTCCACCGCCGGTGGCGTGCGTCGGTTCGGCCGGCCCGTCGGTATGGGTGAGGTCCGCGTCGCGGACGCGCACGTCGAGCCAGGACGAGTCGAGCACGGCGCGTCCCGATACGATGCCGGTCACTCGCGGGAACGCGGGATAGATCTTCACGAGCGTGCGCAGATCGAGCCGGTCGGTCTGCGCGCTGAAGTTGTGGAAGGCGGTGAACGCGGGCAGCAGGATGTCCAGCTCGCCGTGTCCCTTGAAGTGTGACACCGCGCCGGGCACGTGCGCGTCGTTGAACGTCATGTCCGCCGCGTCCACCATGAAGTGCGTCAGCGGACCGCCGCGCGCGTTCACGGTGCCGGTCAACGTCCCCTGCCAGTCTGCCGGGAACGGCTTGCCGTTCAACGCACGCAGCAGATCGAAGTCGACCGGATCCGCCTTGAGCTTCACGTCGTGCACGGACAGCACCGGCCCGCCGGTCTCGAACGTCATGTCGCCGATCAGGCGCGACTTGGTGCTGCGCACGTCCATCGCCGAGATCGCGTAGTCCAGCCGCTGCAGATTGCGCTCGTTCTTGATGTCGAGCACCATCTTGCCGCCCCCCGTCCTCGGGAGCGTGGGATATACCCAGCCCACGTCGTTGAGTGAGACGGAGTCGCCGAACACGCGTATCGCGTAGCGCACCGGCAGATCGCTCCCCCACACGATCTTCCCCTCGCCGTGCCCGGTGGAGCCGGGCAGGTCCCAATGAGGAAGGTGCATCCACACCGAGTCGCCGAGCTGGCGCACCGTGCCGGAGACGTTGCGCCAACGGAACGTCGGCACGCTCTCGACCGCGTGCAGGGTGTCGATGACGAACAGCCTCCCCACGCTGTCGGGATCGGCGATGCGCATGTGCGACACGGCGGCGTACGCGTCGGTCCACCGGTAGTTCTGGGTGAAGCCATCGCGCGTGCGCCGGATCTCGTGGTCCTTGCGCAGCATGTTCGCGCGGATCGCGCTGTCGCGCTTCGCGCCGTGGAGCGAGTCGTCCGGATGCCACGGGATGGTCAGCCGCATCTGGGCGCCGCGCAGGTGCACCGAGTCGATCACGACGAAGTCGCCGTAGCCGCGCTCGGGCCCTTTGAGCGTGGGCGGACCCGAGCGCCGGAACATCCGCTTGTAGTTCCAGGTGAAGTCACCGTGCTGCCGAAGCACGACGTTCGGATGCTCCACCTCGACGCGGCTGAAGTACAGCCGGCGGTCGACGAGATCGCGCGGATCGTACTCGGCGCGGATCCGTCCCGTCGCGGCGAACAGCGAGTCTTCCTCGTCGCGCAGCTCGAGCGAGTCGATCGTGACGCCGGTGAGCAGGCCGCCCGAGATGCGGCCCACGTACACCTTGCCGTGAACGGCCGACGCGATGCGCGACTCCACCGTCTGCCGGAGCCACTCCTGCCCCCATTCCGATTTCGTGACGAACAGGCCCGCGCTCACTCCGATGAGCCCGAGCGCGACGAGCACGCACAGGCTGACGAGCGCGATGAAGCGCCGTCGGGTCATCCGGGAGACGGGCGGCTCAGAAATCGGGACCGATCGAGAAGGTGAAGGTCAATCGACGGAAGAAGCTGTTCGACTGCGCCGGCGCGTAGGTGGCGGGACAGCTGCTGCCGGCGATCTGCTCGTACACCCCGTTCGCCAGCTTCACCGCCGGCACCCGGTTGCCCGGGCTCACACAGTACAACGGGGCGAAGCCCTGCGCGTTCGGCGCTTCGTCGTAGAAGATCGCGCCCGCGGGCCGCGCGTACGGATTGTACCCCACGTTGGCCTGGAAGGGCCCGACCGGCGTGAACACGCGGACGCCGAGCCCCGGCGTCCAGCGAAGTCCGCTGAGGAGCAGCGAGCCGACGTTGTGGGTGCGGCCGCCGAGGTTCTTTCCGCGCTGCCACACGTCTCCCGCGTCGAGGAACGCGGTGTACTGGATGAGCTCGGGGTAGAAGAAGCTGCGCAGCCGCGCCTCGAAGTTCGCGACGATCAGCGCGTTGCCGCCTACGGGCACCACTCTGCGGAGCGGTGCGTCGGCCGGCACCTCGAAGTACACCGTGTCGCCTCTGCCCGCGATCTGGGTCGGCGCGCGCTCGGAGATGTAGATGAGATCCCCGAGCTCGTTTTGCTGGTACCCGCGCACGCTCGAGGCGCCGCCGGCGTACAACCGCTCCTCGGGCGGGATGAATCCCACCGAGTCGCCGAACGACAGCGTTCGGCCCAGCACGCTCCCGAGCCGCAGCCGCGCGGCCAGGGTGATCCCACTCGTCACGCCGCGATACACCGAGCCGTCCACGAGCCCCTTCACGAACTGGAGGTCGCGATCCGATCCGATCTCGTGAGCGGCGCCGCGAAGATCCATTCGAAGAATGGTGCCCGCGCGCGGGTTGAGCGCGTTGTCGGCGCGCAGCCGCTCCAGGTGCGCGCTCGCGACCGCGAGCGGACGGTTTCTCTCGGTGAGCAACGCGCGCGATTCGGTGTCACACCGGTTGAACACCGCGCACAGCAGCGCGGGCTGCGCGTCGGTGCGTCCGAACTCCAGTGAATACGCGAGGCGCAGCGGCAGCTCGTGGCGGATGTCCCGCGTGATCGACGCCTCGCCGCCGACGATGGTCGTGCGGAGGAACGCCTGATATTCGCCGCGCCGCTCGCTGTACAACGAGATGGCGGGCGAGCCGCGCAGCCCGAACAGCGTGGGCAGGCGGAACGTGCCGCTCACGAAGTAATTGAGGCTGCTGCTGAACGGATCCTTGCTCATGTCCGACGCGCAGAACTTCCCGTTGGCGAAGCGGGTGTGCTCGGCGTGGCCGACCTTCGACACCTGCGCCGTGAGCTCGAGGCGGCGCGCCTCGCCCAGGAAGTTCTTGTCCACGAGCTGCGCGCGCCCCTTGAAGCAGTCGAGCACCGCCCACCCGACTTCCGTGTCGAGCTGCCGCACGTAGTTCTCGCGCAGCACGACGTCCACCGTCACCAGCGAGTCGGCCCTTCCCTGCGCGCTGTCGGGTGCGATCCCGACCTCCACGTGCCGGAACAGGTCGCTCTGGTAGAGCGCGCGCTGCGCGTCGGCCAGCTCGTGCTCGTTGTACTCGTCGCCGACGCTCACACCGAGGAGGCGGCGAACCGTCTCGTCGCCCAGCCGCTGCGGCGCGCCGGGCATCGGCTCGTTGCGCACGCGAATCTGGCCGATCTTCGCGCGCGCACCTGGAATGACGTCGAGCGAGACGCGCGCGCGATGCCCGAGCGTGTCGAACACGGTGTAGCTCGCGGCGACGTCGGCGCGCGGATAGCCCTGATCGCGCAGCCGAGTCTTGATCGAGTCGATCGCGCCCTGCAGCCGCCCCATGTCGAACACGACGCCGCGCCGGAGGTCGAGATCGTTCGTGTTGGCGATCGGCGCCGTGATCGAGTCCAGTCCGGCGATGCGGAGCGAGTCGACCAGCACCGGCGCGCCCTCGGTGATGAGGAAGGCCAGACGCACGCTGCCATCGGACTCGGTCGTCACCGCGGTGTCCACGACGGTGTTGTAGTAGCCGTGCCGCCGATAGAAGAGGCGCAGCCGGCCGACGTCGAGCCGCAGGACGTCGCTGTCGAGACAGCGCTTCGCGCCGAACACGCGAAACGTTCGCTTGAAGAACGCGGGCGGCGTCGTGGCGATGCGGAGCGCGAGGTCGCTGCTGCGAAACTCGTGGTTCCCCTTGAAGTCGAGCGAGCGCAGCTCGCGCTGGCCCACATCGCACGCGTCGCCCTGCGCGCGCGCGAGCCGCGGCGCGATGGCGAGCAGAGCGGCCGTCATGGCGACGCGCCACCCGCGCGCGAGCCACCGGCGACCGCCCGCGATCACGCCGGTCGCGGCCCCGACGCGTGGTGCTTGCCGAGCCGCCGCTCCTCCGGCAGCAGCGGCGTTCGCTCGGCGAACAGCCGCGCCACGTAGAACGCCGCGAGCCCCGCGACCACGCCGACGCCGATCGCAGGAAGCAGCTCGCGACCGCTCAGCGGGCGACGGTACACGTACCCGTCGAGGCGCGTCGTGAGACGCGGCGAGCGGGACCTGGATTCTCGACTCATGCGGCTCGGCGAGCAGGCGAAAGGAGGGAGGGACGCAACTTGCACATTCGCGTGGGAGAGCCGCGGCTCGCACACGCAGCGCGCCCGCGCGGCGTGTCGCTTCCGGCGGGCGCGTTGAAGTTTGACGCTGCTCTGCGGCGCGGGTAAGTTCTCGCGCCTCCTCCCGGCTGTCAACTGCTTACGCCAGAACGTCATGCGTCGTTCCATCGCCCTGCTCTTCCTCGCGCTCGCGCTCGCCTGCGGCGGGGGCGGCGGAGGCACCGATCGACGCACGCTCGTCGACTCGCGCGACAACTACGATCCGCGGTCGCTCGATCCCGCGCTCTCCACCGACGTCCCCACCGGGCGGGCCGTCGGCTACCTGTTCGACGGGCTCACGCGCTTCACGCCGGACGCGCGCGTCGTCCCCGCGCTCGCCACGAGCTGGGACGTCTCGCCGGACGGAGCGACCTACACCTTCCACCTCCGCCGCGGCGTCACCTTCACCGACGGCACTCCCTTCGTCGCCCGGCAGGTGCTCGCGAGCTGGCAGCGCGTGCTCGATCCCAAGGTGCGCGGTGGGCGCGGATGGCCCCTCTACCCGGTGAAGGGAGCGAAGGAGTTCGCCGACGGCAAGGCGACCCATATCGATGGGCTCTCCGCTCCCAACGACTCCACCGTCGTGGTCGCGCTGAAGGAGCCGTTCGCGATCTTCCCCAAGCTCCTCGCCATGCCGGTCGCCTCGATCGCGCCCGAGACGGTCCCCGCCAACTTCGGCGAGCGACCCGTCGGCACCGGTCCGTGGCGGCTCGTGGAATGGCGGCACGACGACTATCTGCTCTTCGCGCCGAACCCGCACTACTGGGGCGGCGCACCAAAAGCGGATTCGCTCAAGGCGCGCATCATCGCCGAGCCGAGCACGGCGGTCGCCGAGTTTCAGAGCGGCACCGTGGACGTGCTCCAGCTGCCGCAGGCCGAGATCCGCGATTGGGAAGAGGACACCGAGCGTCGGAAGCTGCTCGCATCCACGCCGTCGCTCGAGCTGGTGTACGTCGCGATCAACACCACCCGCGGTCCGCTCGCCGACGTACGCGTGCGGCAGGCGCTCAACTACGCGATCGACCGGCGGATCATCGTGCGCAATCTCATCGCGGGCCGTGGCGAGCTCGCCGCCGGAGTGATTCCCTCCTCGCTTCCCGGTGCGGAGACCTCGCGCGCGGGCTACCAGTTCGACACGCTCCGCGCCCGCCAGCTGCTCCGCGAGGCGGGATACCCGAACGGCATCGATCTCGAGCTGTGGACGTCGACCAATCCGATCTATGTCCGCATCGCCGAGACGCTGCAAGCGTATCTGCAGCTCTCGGGCATCCGTGTGAAGGTGGTCCAGCGAGAGAGCGCGGCGGCGCGCGAAGCGGCGCGCAAGGGAAAGACCGATCTGTTCATCAAGGACTGGTACGCCGACTATCCCGATGCGGAGAACTTTCTCTATCCGCTGCTGCACAGCGCGAACAAAGGTGTCGGTGGGAACGTCTCCTATTATTCCAATCCGGTGTTCGACTCGCTCGTCACCGCCGCTCGGCGCGAGCCCGACGAGGCGAAGCGCGTCGCGCTGTACACCCAGGCCGACCGGATCGCCTTTCGCGATGCACCCATGATCTTTCTCTGGTTCTACAGCGAGCTGTACGCCGTGCAGCCGTGGGTGAAGGGGTTCGTGCCGCCCGTCATCTTCAACGGCCAGCCCTGGACGTCGGTGACGACGACCGCCGCCACCCCCCAGTCCACGCAGCAAGCCGCGAGATGAGCGCGGGCGAATCATGACCGCATTCATCCTTCGGCGTCTGCTGCTCGCGATTCCCACGCTGTTCGGCGTGCTGATCGTCGCGTTCCTCCTGCTCTACGTCGCGCCTGGCGACCCGGTGATGGCGATGGTGGGTGAGCGCGCCGACGAGGAGACGATCGCACGGCTGCGCTCGGAGCTCCGTCTGGACGATCCGCTTCCGGTGCAGTTCGGGCACTACGTCGCCGGCATCGCGAAAGGCGACCTCGGACGCTCGTACATCACGAATCGGCCGATCCGGCGCGACATCATCGAGCGCTTTCCGAAGACGCTGCAGCTCGCCGGAGCGGCGATGCTGCTCGCCACGATCTGCGGCGTGACGCTCGGCGTCTTCAGCGCTCGCAATCCCGGTGGCCTCATCGACAGGTTCGGGCTGGCGCTCGCGTATCTGGGGATCAGCTTTCCGGTCTACTGGGTCGGACTGCTGCTCATCCTGCTCTTCGCCGTGACGCTGCACTGGCTTCCGCCATCGGGCTTCGGCGGGGTGCGCTACCTCGTGCTGCCCGCGCTCGCCCTCGGCATGCGCTCCATCGCCTTCCTCGCGCGCATGACTCGTTCGGCGATGCTCGATTCGCTCGGGGCGGACTTCGTGCGGACCGCGCGCGCCAAGGGTCTCAGCGAGTCCGTCGTCGTGGGGCGACATGCGCTGCGCAACGCGCTCATCCCGATCATCACCGTACTCGGCCTGGACTTCGGCGCCTATCTCACCGGCAGCATCCTCACCGAGACGATCTTCTCCTGGCCCGGCATCGGCCGGTACGTCGTCAACGCGATCGCTCGGCGCGACCTGCCGGCGATCCAGGGCTCCGTCCTCTTTCTCTCGGCGGTCTTCGTGCTCGTGAACCTTCTCACCGACCTCGCGTACGCCAAGGCCGATCCACGGGTCACGTACGCATGAGCGGCGCGCGCGAGAACGTGACGACGCTCGACGGGTACCAGGCTGAGGCCCGACGGACGATCAACCGGGATCTCACCGGCGACCAGCGCCTCATGGATGCGGCGGCGGGCCTGGCGGAGGAGGCCGGCGAGGTGCTCTCGCACGTTCGGAAGCACGTCATGCGGGGCCGGACGCTGGATCGCGACGCCGTCGCGCTGGAGCTGGGTGACGCGCTCTGGTGCCTCTCGGTCGCGGCGGATACACTGGGGGTCTCTCTGCAGGACGTGGCTCGGCTCAACATCGAGAAGCTTCGATTGCGGTACCCTGATTGATCGCTCGCCGAGCGTGATCGGCGCGGCGAGATAGGCAACGCAGATCGTTCGATCATCCCGGACCGCTGCGCATCGTCTGGTGACAATGCTGGGTCAGCACCCGCCGATGCGTTCGGGACCGTCCATTCTCTCCGCTCGAGGTGCATCATGCATGTCACGCGTCGTTCCCTCGCCGTCCTGCTCGTCTTCGCGGCTTCCTGCGCGTCGCAGTCCAAGGGCCCAAGCGCGGGCGCGCCGAGCGCCTCGGCCTCGTCGACACCTCGCGCCGCGCGGCCGAACCGCAACCCTGACGTCATCTCCACAGAAGAGCTCAGGGATCCCGTGATCGCCGGCTCCGACGCGATGACGGCCATCCGACAGCTTCGGCCCACCTTCTTTCGGACGCGCGGCCCGCAGAGCTTCAGCAACGCCACCGCCGGTGAGGTGCAGATCTCGCAGGACTACGGTCCGCTTCAGCCGCTGTCCCAGCTCAGCGGGGTCGATACGCGCAGCCTCGTCGAAGTGCGCTATCTGAACTCCAACGACGCGCAGTCTCGCTTCGGCATCAACGCCAACGGCGGACCCGTCATCGTCCTACTCAGCAGCACCACGCCCAAGTAACGACTGTGCCGGTGGTGCCGAGATCGCCGGCACCACCGGCCGTCCGACCGTTCCGCATCACGAGGGAAAACCGGTTCGCAGCCACGGCCGATCGGTTCGCAGGCTCAATTGATGCTCGGCGTATACCGGCACCGCTATCCCACCCGAGGTCCACCATGATCGCCACTCGCCACTACCTCGCCGCACTGCTCGTGATTGCCGCATCCTGCGCGAGAAGCACCGCATCGTCCACGCCGCCGGGCGAGTTGGGTGCCGCCGCGCGCGCCGAGCAGATTTCGAAGGACCCGAACATCATCTCGCAGCAGGAGCTGCTCGACCCGGCGATCATGAGTCTGGATCTCGCGTCGGCGATCCGGCGTCTGCGGCCGTCGTTCTTCCGCTCTTCGGGTCCGCAGAGCTTCAGCAACGCGTCGGCGGGGAGCGTGCAGGTCTCGCACGACTTCGGACCGCTGCTCCCGGTCAGCCAGCTCAACTCTCTGAACGCGATGAGCATCGTCGAGATCCGCTACCTCGACACCAATGCGGCGCAGAACCGGTTCGGCATCAACGCGAACGGGGGGCCGGTCATCGTCCTGTTGTCGAACAAGCAGGTACCGTAAGCGCCGGCCTGATTGAAAAGGCGGACCCGCGTGGGTCCGCCTTTTCGTTTTTCAGTCGTCCTTCTGCCCGAAGATGGCCATGTTGCTGGAGTGGCCCGGCGCGATCTTCTTCTCCGGGTAGACCCAGTGCACCGCCTGATTCACCGCCGTCGCCGCCTCGCCGAAGCCGCACGCGATCAGCTTGAGCTTGCCCGGGTAGGTGGTGACGTCGCCCGCGGCCCAGATTCCCGGCCGCCCCGTCTCCATCACCTGATTGACGACGATCTCGTCCTTCTGAAAGGTGAGCCCCCACTCGGCGATCGGCCCGATGTCGCTCACGAAGCCGAGCATCGGCAGCACGACGTCAGCCTCGAGCTCGCGCGTCGTCTTCGCCTTGATGTCCTTCAACACGATGTGTGAGAAGCGCTCGCCCTCCGCGTGCTCGATCACGTCGACGAGCTCGTGGAAGGTGAACAGCGAGGCGCGCCCGGCGGCGACGTCGGCCTGGAACTGCGTGACCGTGGCGCCGTGCGCGCGGAACCGGTCGCTCCGGTGCACCACCGTCACGTGCGTCGCGATGCCCGCGAGCTGGGTGGCCCAGTCGAACGCCGAGTCGCCGCCCCCGATGATCACGACGCGTTGATCGCGATAGTCCTGCGGGTCGGTGACTGCGTCGTAGATCCCGCGCCCGTACCACGGCTCGGCCGCCGCGTGCGGAAGCCGCCTCGGCGAGAACGCCCCGATGCCGGCGGCGATGATGATCGCCTTCGTGGGAAAGGTCGCCTTCTCCGTCTCGAGCACGAAATGCCCGTCGCGCTCGTGCAGTCCGGTCACGCGCTGACCGAGGTGCGTCGGCTGCTGGAACTGGGCCGCCTGCTCGCGCAGCGACTTCACCAGATCCTTCGCCAGCACCTGCCCGAAGCCGGCGACGTCGAAGATGTACTTCTCGGGGTAGAGCGCCGTGAGCTGCCCGCCGAGCTGGGGGAGGGCGTCGACGATCTGCGCCGTCGCGCCGCGCATGCCGGCGTAAAAGAGGGCGAACAGGCCCGCCGGGCCCCCGCCGATGATCGTGATGTCCCTCATCTCGTGTTCCATCACTGAAGGTTCGCCAGTGACCGGCCGATCATCAAGGGAACACTTCCCATCACGCCGGCACGCCATGGAACAGCCAGAGCTCGAGTTCACCGGTCGCTTCCGACTCGTCCGCAAGATCGCCGAGGGCGGGATGGCGACGGTCTACGAAGCGGAGCAGCTCGGCGCGGAAGGGTTCACCAAGCGCGTCGCGCTGAAGGTGATCCACCCGCGCTACGCCAAGCGCGCCACCTTCCTCCGCGCGTTCATCGACGAGGCCAAGCTCTCGGCGAACCTCATGCACGGCAACATCGTGCAGATCTTTCAGCTCGGCGAAGTGGGCGGCGACTACTTCATCGCGATGGAGTACATCCAGGGCCCGACGGTGCGGCAGCTCATCGACCGGCACCGCGCGCTCGGCCGAGCGCTTCCCGCTCCGCTCGCGGCGTACATCGCGAGCCGCGTCTGCCGCGCGCTCGACTTCGCGCACAAGTTCGTCGCGCCCGATGGGCAGCGTCTCGACATCGTGCACCGCGACGTGAGCCCCGGCAACGTGCTCGCGACGTGGGACGGCCACATCAAGCTCGCGGATTTCGGCATCGCCAAGGCCCACACGTCGATCGATCTCGCCAACGGCGGCCGCATGCGCATGGGCAAGAAGCACTACATGAGCCCCGAGCAGATCCTCGGCGTCGACGCCGACGCGCGCACCGATGTCTTCTCGCTGGGCGTCGTGCTGTACGAGCTGCTCGCGCTCGACCTGCTGTTCGTCGAAGAATCGACGACGAACATGGTGGAGGAGGTCGCGATGAACCCTCTCCCCGATCTGCGCGGTCGCATCCACGGCCTCGACCCGGACCTCGAGGCGATCCTCACCCTCGCGCTCGACCACGATCCCGCGCGCCGCCCGACCGCGGCGATGATGGGCGCCGACCTCGATCGCTGGATCGCCGCGCAGCACGCGTATGGATCACCGGACCAGCTCCAGAGCCATCTCGCGCTGCTCTTCCCGCACGATTTCCGCCCGCCGACCTGGGACGACGCGAACGACGTCCACACGGGTTTCTCTGCGCTCGAGAGAGCGGTGAACGCGACGGCAGGGCGGGCTGGATTGCTGCATCGGTGGTTTGGGCGGTGAGAGCGCGCGGAGCGCGCCGTGAACAGTGAACAGTGATCGGTGATCGGTTCCGACCTCGGGACGCAGAAGCTCCCCGAGGCACCCCGATCACCGATCACCGGTCACCGGTCACCAGGACCTGTGATCCTGATCACACACGAGCGCGTCGGCCTTCGGCCGACGTTATACTTCGCCCTGAATGAAGATCTACACACGCACCGGCGACGCCGGCGATACGGGGCTGTTCGGCGGCGGTCGCGTCGCGAAGGACGATCCGCGCGTCGAGGCCTACGGTGACGTGGACGAGCTCAATGCCGTCCTCGGAATGGCGCGCGCCGTCGAGCAGATGCCACGCATCGACGAGGTGCTCGTGCCCGTGCAGCGCGATCTGTTCGCGATCGGCGCGCTGCTCGCCACCCCGGACCGTGAGAAGATGGCCCAGCATCTCGCGAAGGCCCGCATCGATGAGGAACGGATCGCGGAGCTCGAGCAGGCCATCGACGACGCCGAGACGGAGCTGGAGCCACTTCGCGCATTCATCCTGCCGGGCGGTACGCCGAAGGCCGCGGCGCTGCACGTCGCGCGCACGGTGTGCCGTCGCGCCGAACGGCGAGTCGTGACGCTCCGCCACAGCGTCGAGCTGCCCGAGCTCGCGGTCATCTACCTGAACCGGCTCTCCGATCTGCTCTTCACCCTCGCGCGACTGGCCAATCGGCGCGCCGGCGCGGGCGAGGTGACCTGGTAGGATGGCGACGAACATCGACCCGGAGCCGGAGCGCGCCCAGGCCCGCGTCATCGACGCGGGCGACTACCGCGTCATCGTGTCCGCGGGACTCCGCCACGACTTCGCGAGCCACATTGCCGACTCGGCGCCCGCTCACCACTACGCGATCGTGAGCGACGCGGAGGTCGCCCCGCTCTACGCCGAACCGTTGGTGCTCGCGCTCGCGGCGCACGCCCCCGTGTCGGTGCACGTGATTCCGTCCGGTGAGGCGCACAAGACGCGCGACACCTGGGCACGCGTCACAGACGGTCTCCTCGACGCGGGCTGCGGCCGCGACACCACGGTCGTCGCGCTCGGCGGCGGCGTGGTCGGGGACCTGGCCGGTTTCGTCGCCGCGACCTTCATGCGTGGCGTGCCGGTGGTGCAGTGCCCGACCACGCTGCTCGCGATGATCGATGCATCGATCGGCGGCAAGACGGGAGTCGACACGGCGGCGGGCAAGAATCTCGTCGGCGCGTTTCACGCGCCTGCAGCGGTGCTGGCCGACGTCGAGATGGCGCGCACCCTTCCACTCGCGCAGCGGCGGTCGGGTCTCGTCGAGGCGATCAAGCACGGTGTGCTCGCGGACGCCGCCTACTTCGCGCGCATCGACGCGCTGTTGGCGGAACTGCTCGACGCGGAGCCAGCCGCGACGCTCGACGTCGTCGCGCGTAGTGTGGAGATCAAGGCGGACGTGGTGCGCGCCGACACCCGCGAGCACGGTCTTCGAAAGACGCTGAATCTCGGACACACCATCGGACACGCGATCGAGCACGTGAGCGGATACGCGTTGCTGCACGGCGAGTGCGTGGCGATTGGCATGGTGCTCGAATCGCGCATCGCCGAGCGGCTCGGCGTCGCGGACGCGGGGACGACCAGCCGCATCACCGAGGTGCTGCAGCGGGCCGGCCTTCCGACCGAGCGGCCGCGCGATCTCTCCGTCGACGCGATCGTCGACGCCACTCGGCTCGACAAGAAGGCGCGCGGCGGTCGGGTCGAGTATTCCCTTCCCGCTCGCATCGGTGCCATGGCCGGCGGCGACAGCGGATGGGCACTCCCGGTCGATGACCAGCTCGTTCACGAGGTGCTCGCATGATCGCGTCGCCCGAGCCGTCGGGCGACGCGTTTTCGCATGCTGTCGTGGATCGTGGCGCGATGCGCGAGAGACGGCAGCGGCAGGTGCGACGCATGCGTCGCTCGCGCCTGCAGCGCAGGATCGCGAGCGTGCTCCCCGTGTTCGGCGCGCTGCTCCTCGTCGGCGGGGGCGCCGCGATGTCCGTACGCTCGAGGACGGCCACCATTGCGCGGCTGGCGCCACTCCGCGTGGAGCCGGCGATCGTGCGCGCCACACTGCGGCTCGACGGGGCACTCGTGCGCGGCGCATCGCGTGGATGGGCGCTCGGCCGCGCCGGTCCTGCGCATTACGGCGAGCCGGTGCCCGTCCAGCTCACGTCGTACTGCCTGAAGGGCACTACGCGCCGCGACCGATACGTCCGGCAGGGGATCGTCGCCGCCGATCCTCGGCTCTTCCCCCTTGGCCGATACGTGGAGCTCTACGTGGGGCGGAAGTACTTCGGCCGCTTCCTCGTCGACGACACTGGCGGGAAGATCAAGGACGCGATCCTCGACATCTGGACGCCGGAGTGCCGCGACGCGCAGCGATTTGGTCGTGTGAGGGGCACCGCGGTGCTCGTGTCACGACCGCATGGGGTGCCCGCCGACTCGCTGCTCACCGGAAGGCTCGGAGGGTCGCGCGAGCGCTGAGGGTCCTCCGCGCCTCCGGCCGCGCCTGGTCTCGTCTTTGCTTCCTGTTGGCGACGACCTCATCGGAACGGCCCCTATGTCTTCGTTCGGCACTTATCTCGTCGGATTTCTCATCCTCATCATCGGGCTCGCGATCGCCGCGTACCTGCTCAATGTGCCCACGATGTGGATCGTAGTCGGAGCGATCATCATGATCGGCATCGGCGTGCTCATGGCAACCACTCGGGGGAAGATGAAGGATCCGCCGGCTCCGCCCGGCGCCTGATCCTCGACAGTCCGGAAGCGACCGAGTCGTTCCGGCGTAGACGTCAGCAACGACTCAGGCAGCATTCGTCGATGGACGAATGCTGCCTGAGTCGTTTTGCGCGCGCATTCACCGAGCTCTACCGTGTGCGCGGGCATGATGACCGACGTGGCGCGAAATGACGGAATCTATTTCGCTAACCGACAAACGGCTGTCATTGCAGCAGTTAGCTCGATCACAAATCTGCCGAGAGGGTCATTCTGGCAAACTCACTGTTGACGGTTTTTTCCCCCGACATTATCCTGGCCCTCCCGTTGAGACCACCGCGGGCACGCAGCCAGCGCTGACTGCGACAATCGACCACCTTCCGGCACAGGTAAGGGGCGTGTATGGAGCAAGCGACCGAGACCAGGTCCAAGGGTTATTTCCGCTCGTCTCCTTCCACCGCGTTCGACCAGTATCTCCACGACATACAAAAGCTCCCGCTGATCAGTGACGCCGCCGAAGAGCGGCGCCTCGCCCGACTGGCGCAGAAGGGCGACGAGGCCGCCGCCGAGCGGCTCGTGACGGCGAATCTCCGCTTCGTCATCTCGTACGTGAAGAAGTACCAGGGACACGGGCTCGATCTCTCCGAGCTGGTCGCGATCGGAAACGAGGGGCTTCTGAAGGCGGTTCGAAAGTTCGATCCGGACCAGGGCGTGAAGTTCATCTCGTACGCGGTGTGGTGGGTGCGCCAGGCGGTTCTCAAGGCGCTGGCTGAGCAGACCCGCAGCGTTCGCATCCCGCTGAACCAGAACTCACAGCTGATCAGGCTCGCCCGGGCCGAGACGATCCTCGCCCAGGTGCTGAAGCGCGACCCGACCGAGAACGAGATCTCCCGCCTCCTCGAGGAGACCCCCGAGCAGGTGCGCGCGGCGAAGCAGATGTCCAGCACCGAGGTCTCGCTGGACGCCCCCATCGACAGGTCGGATCGGGAAGCCTCCACGCTCGGCGAGCGATTCGCCGGTGTCGACGGCACCGAGATCGAGGATACGACCGACTACAAGCTCATGAAGGAATTCATCGAGCGCGTCTTCCGGAAATATCTCACCCCCCGGGAGCGCAAGATCCTCTTCCTCTACTACGGGCTCGACGAGAGTGGCGAGCCGATGACGCTGGAGAAGATCGGCGCGCTGATGGGAGTCACTCGCGAGCGCATCCGGCAGATCCGCGAGCGCGCCTTCGAGAAGCTCCGTGAGTCACCCGATGGCCGCGCACTCGCCGGCTTCTGGCAGGCAGCCTGACGACCACGGATAGGCGGAGCTAGTCGAGACGCATCGGAAAGGCGGGGCGGAGAGCTGAATCTCCGCCCCGCCTTTTTTGACTCCGAATCCCCGACCCCGCACTCCGAATTCCGCATCCCGACGCCGGAATGCAGAGAGCGGGGTAATTTGATCGACGCCGTTCGGCAGCGCCGAACAGGCCACGCTCATGCCACGCTCACGATGGCCGACCGACTCAGACCAATCTTCATCGACTACTCAGGGCGACGCTGGCGGCGCATCCGCCGGACAGTCCTGGCACTCGGTGTCGTCACGACCCTGATCGCGCTCGTGCTCGTCGCGTCCGAGCTGTTCTTTCCGCCCATCCCACCAGAGCTTCCGCTCGCCACCGCGAACGACAAGCCGACCGGGCGTCGTCTCCCGCGTCCCGCCACGACGTTCACCAAGCTCGATCGGCTGCGCATCGCCTACCGGCGAAAGCTCGCCGCGAGCATCGGCCATCACGGGGCGCCGGCCTCTCGCCGGCCGGAGACGATCCCGGTCCTCGACGTCGGGACGGGCACTCGACCCACGCGCACCGACGGAATCGTCGCCGGCTTCTACGTCAACTGGGCGGACAACTCCTACACGTCGCTCAAGCAGAATTACGACAAGCTCGATTGGGTCATTGGCGAATGGGCGTTCATCCCGCGGGACGCCGACACGCTGCTGCTGCGCGTGAAGCCGGAAGTGACCGAGCTTCTGCACGACAACCCGCCCGAGACGCGGCCGTCGCTCTTCATCATGCTGAGCAACTTCGTCGTCACGGGGAGCGACTCGGCGGCGGGACGGTTCGATCCCAATGTCATTCGGCGGTTCATGTCGAACCCGGTGGCGCGCGCGAACGCCATTCGCCAGCTCCGGGTCGCCGTGCAGCGATACGGGCTCGCCGGCACGACGCTGGACATGGAGAACTTCGATCCGGCGCTCCAGGAAGAAGTGCTGAGCTTTGCCGGCCAGCTCGCCGCCGAGATGCACGGCATCGGCAAGCTGGCGACGCAGGCCGTCGCGGCGGGGGACAGCGACGACTACGTACGCCGCGCCGCACGCGTGAACGACAAGCTGTTCCCGATGCTGTTCGACGAGCACTACGCGGCGGGCGACCCGGGGCCGATCGCGAGCCAGCGCTTCTACACCACGGAGGCACAGCGCTTCGCGCGTCTCGTGGCGCCGTCGAAGCTGATCCTGATGGTCGGCGCGTACGGCTACGACTGGAACGACGCCGAGGCGGTGATCAACCATCGCGCGGAGACGTCGGACTTCCAGGAGACGATGCGCGCGGCGCGGAGCGCGTCGCACCCGCAGTCGATACTCGACCCGGTGTCGCTCAATCCATACATGCAGTGGACGAGCGCGGACTCCACCGACCATGTCCTCTGGTATCTCGACGCGACCACGGCGTACAACGAGATGAAGATCGGCCAGGCGCTCGGCGTCGCCGGCCACGCGCTGTGGCACCTCGGCAGCGAGGATCCCGCGATCTGGAACGCCATCGGCGTGGACGGCTCGCTGCTCAGCGCGGACAGCCTGCAGCGCATCCCCTCCGGATACGACGCGGAGTTCGAGGGCACCGGAGAGATCCTCCAGATCACCTACTTCCCCTCCGACGGCCGCCGCAACGTCGGCGTCGATCCGAAGAGCGGCTACGTGACGACGTCCACGCTCGTTCACCCGCCCGTGCCGTACGTGCTCTCGCGCACCGGCGGACAGGAGCGGAACCGGCATCGCGTCGCGCTCACCTTCGACGACGGCCCCGACGGACGCTGGACGCCGATGATCCTCGACACGCTTCGCTCGCGCGGAGTGAAGGCCACCTTCTTCGTCGTCGGCCAGAACGTGGACACGGAGCAGCGGCTGCTTCAGCGCATCTATGATGAAGGGCACGAGATCGGGAACCACACCTTCCGTCATCCGAACCTCGCCCTCACGAGCAGCGCCCGCTCGATCCTCGAGCTCGACATGACGTCGCAGCTCGTGTCGTCGGTGATCAACCGCCGGCTCTCTTTCTTCCGGCCGCCCTACTTCGGAGACGCCGAGCCGACGACGAGCGACGAGCTCGTGCCGGTGGGCATCGCGTCGCGGCGCAACTACTGGACGATCGGGCTGCACGTCGACTCCGAAGACTGGCGCGAGCCGAGCCCCGACTCGATCATCGCGAACGTGCTGCACCAACGCCTGGTCCCGCGCATCACGCAGGCCACCAACCAGGACTCGGCGCGCAACGTGGTGCTGCTGCACGACTCCGGCGGCGACCGGCGCAACACCGTGGCGGCGCTCGGACCGCTGATCGATTCGTTGCGGGCCCGAGGCGACACGCTGGTGTTGGTGAGCGATCTCGCCGGCATCACACGCGACGACGCGATGCCGCCGCTCCCGCCGACTACGGAAGCGACGCGGCTGTTCGTGCGCGCCGGCTTCCTCCTGCTCGGCACGGGGGAGACGATCACCTTCTGGGTGTTCAGCATCGCCGTCGCGTTGGGGATCGGACGGCTGGTGATCATCGGCATCCTCGCGCTGATCCAGCGGCTCGCGCAGCATCAGACCCGCGATGGCGCGGGGTCGTCGTTCACCCCGGGTGTGAGCGTCATCGTTCCGGCGTACAACGAAGAGCGCGTCATTGTCCGCACCATCGCATCGCTGCTCAACCAGCAGTACGCCGGCCCGATCGAGATCGTCGTCGTCGATGACGGCTCGTCGGACGACACGGCCGACATCGTCGAAGAGGCGTACGGCGAGCACGAGCTGGTCACGATCCATCGGAAGCCGAATGGCGGCAAGGCGAGCGCGCTCAATTACGGCATCGAGCACGCGCAGCACGAGATCGTGATCGGGCTCGATGCCGACACGCTGTTCGACGACGACACGATCTCGGAGCTCGTCAAGCCGCTGCAGAACCCGCGCGTCGGGGCCGTCGCCGGCAACGCGAAAGTCGGCAACCGGATCAACCTCGTGACGCGCTGGCAGGCGCTGGAGTACGTGACGAGCCAGAACATCGACCGGCGTGCCTTCTCGCTGCTCGACTGCATCACGGTCGTGCCGGGTGCAGTCGGCGCGTGGCGCCGAACGCTGGTGCAGGCGGTCGGCGGCTTCCGGGAAGACACGCTCGCGGAAGATCAGGATCTCACTCTGGCCATCCGGCGTGCGGGCTACTCGGTGGCCTACGCCGACGGCGCCATCGCCTATACCGAGGCTCCCGATACACTGCGCGGACTCGCGAAGCAGCGGTTCCGCTGGTCGTTCGGCACGCTGCAGTGCACGTGGAAACATCGCGATGCCTTCTTCCGCCCGAAGTACGGCTCGCTCGGCTTCGTCGCGCTGCCCAATGTGATCCTGTTCCAGCTTCTGCTGCCGGCGCTCTCGCCCATCGCCGATCTGATGTTCGTGTGGAGCCTGGCGTCGGTGTGGCTCAATGCCCGAGTTCACACCGTGGATGGCCGGCTCGCGTATGCGCTGCCCAACCTCGAGCAGGTGCTCAGCTACTACGCGGTGTTCCTGCTCGTGGACTGGCTCGCCGCGGTGGCGGCGTTCCTGATGGAGTCGGACGAGGACAAGAGTCTCACCTGGCTGATCTTCCTGCAGCGCTTCGCGTATCGGCAGGTGATGTACTGGGTCGTGGTGCGCTCGTTCGCGGCGGCGCTGAGCGGACGTCTGCAGGGATGGGGCAAGCTCGAGCGCAAGGCGACGGTGTCGCTCCCGTCGAGCTCACCGTCGCTGTGGGAGCGATTCGGCCGCCTACTCTGGAGACGCGCGACGTGACGGACCCGCGCATTCCTGCCATCGTGAACGTCGAGTCAGGCACGGCCGACGAAGCGCAGGCCGTGCTCGAGCAGGGAGAGGCGTTCGAGGTGCACGCGGTGAAGCCCGATCGGATCGCTGAGACGGTGCGCGAGCTGGTAGCAGGCGGCGCGAAGCGCATCCTCGTCAGTGGCGGCGACGGAACCATCGCCACCGCGGCGGCAGTCCTGATGGAGACTCCGGCCGAGATGGCGATCCTTCCCGGCGGAACGCTCAACCACTTCGCCCGCGATCTTGGCGTGAGCACCGACGCGGCGGAGGCGTTGAAGCTCGCGGCCGAAGGCGCGTGCCGAGGAGTGGATGTCGGGACGGTGAGTGGGAGAGTGTTTCTCAATACGAGCAGTGTCGGCGCATACGTGCGCTTCGTGCGGATTCGCGAGCGGCTCGAGCGTCGCTTCGGCTACCGCGTCGCCTCGGCGCTCGCCGCGTTCCGACTGCTTCTGCAGATGCGGCTCATCGCCGTGGAAGTGGAAGTCGACGGAAAGCCGCGCATCTATCGCACGCCGCTCGTCTTCATCGGTGTGGGCGAGCGCGAGCTGCAGCTCCCGACGCTCGGCAGCCGAGTGCCCGATGGCAAGCGTGGTCTGCACGTGATGATCGTGCAGGGACGCACGCGCTCGCGGCTGCTCGCGCTGGCGCTCGCGGCGGTGGCGCGCGGAGTGAAGTCCGTCGCGCGCACTCCGCAGTTCGACAGCTTTCTGGTCGACCGATGCAAGATCACCGTGCGGCGGCCGGGCTACGTCGCGGTGGACGGCGAGCTGGTCTCGATGCCGACGACGCTCGAGTACGAGCTGCGGCGCGATGCGCTCAGCGTGGTGTGCCCGGAGAAGGAGCCGGCGGAGCTGGCTCGAGAGGCGAAGGCTGCTTCTCAATAAAACTGCGACCGACCTGCAACTGCGTGTACGCCGGGACGACTGACGTACCTGGATACTCGGATTGGCATACGGGCCATTCCAATTCGTGTCCAGCTGTCCGTGGATATCGGCTCTGACCGTCGCAGCGCGGGGGCCGGAGGTGAAGATTCCTCGACTGCGCTGGGGATGACTCTTCACTCGCCGCGAGCTGCCTGTCTTCCCGAGCGAGCGCAGCGAGTCGAGTCTCCTACGCCCGTCGACTGTAGTTCGGCTCGAGTCCCCGTTATAGCTTCCCAGCGTGCACTCCGACACCTCGTCCGCCCCCCCGGCGCCGCGCCGAGCCAGCTCGAGCGCGGACGCGCAGCTCGCCCGCCGACTCGCCGAGATCGTCGGCGGGCGACGTGTGCTCGAGCGACCGGGCGAGCTCCGTGCGTACGAGTCCGATGGACTGCCGGGTTACCAACAACGTCCCTCACTCGCGGTGTTCCCCGGGACGAGGCAGGAGGCGATCGACGTCGTCCGCCTGCTCGCGGAGACGGGTGTGCGCTACGTGCCGCGCGGCGCCGGAACGGGGCTCTCCGGTGGCGCGCTCGCGGATGACGTGGTGCTCCTCGGCCTGCATCGCCTCACCCGCATCGTCTCGATCGACGGCGAGAACGGGCGAGCCGTGGTCGAGCCCGGAGTGGTGAACGCGACGCTGTCGCGCGCCGCTGCACCGTTCGGCCTGTACTACGCGCCGGATCCGTCGAGTCAGACGGCGTGCACCATCGGCGGCAATGTCGCCGAGAACGCCGGTGGGCCACACTGCCTGAAGTACGGTGTGACGCTCAATCACGTCCTCGCCATCACGGCGCTGCTGCCAAGTGGTGAGATCGTCACGCTCGGGAACGCGGCGGGTGAGTGCGACGGATACGACCTACTCGGCGCGTTCATCGGATCCGAGGGATGCTTCGGCGTCGCGCTCGACGTCACCGTGCGGCTGTCGCGTCTTCCGCAGTCCGTTCGCACGCTGCTCGCCGACTTCTCATCGGTGGGCGCGGCGGCCGAAGCGGTGTCGGCGATCATCGCGTCGGGCATCGTTCCCGCCGCGCTCGAGATGATGGACGCCGCGACGATCCAGGCCGTGGAAGCGTCGATCTATGCCGCCGGTTATCCCACCGATGCCGCGGCGATCCTGCTCATCGAGCTCGATGGTGCGTCGGCCGGCCTCGACGACGACGTCACCCGCGTCGCGGGCTTCTGCAGCACTGCCGGCGCGCGCGGCGTACGCGTCGCGACCGACGCCGCGGACCGCGCGCGGCTGTGGCAGGGACGAAAGAAGGCGTTCGGCGCGATGGGCCGCATCTCGCCGCATCTCGTCGTGCAGGACGCGGTCGTGCCGCGCACGAAGCTGCCGGCCATCCTCGCCGAGATCGCGCGCATCGGCCTGGAGAACGACGTGCGGGTGTGCAACGTGTTCCACGCCGGCGACGGCAACCTGCACCCGAACATCCCGTACGACGCGGGCAACCCGGACGAGTCGGCGCGCGTGCACCGCGCGATGAAGCAGGTGATGGAGGCGTGCATCGCCGCCGGCGGGACGATCACTGGCGAGCACGGCGTGGGGCTCGACAAGCTTCCATATATGGAACGTCTCTTCACACCCGAGACGCTCGGCGCGATGTGCGCGCTGCGAGGGGTGTTCGATCCGTTGCGCCGCGCGAACCCCGGCAAGGTCGTGCCGATTCACAGCTGCCGCGAGTGGCACGGTGCGCCGTCGGCGCGGCCTCGTTTCGCGTGATCGGCCAGTCACCGCTCACGAGCACTGAAGGAGTCGCGGCGCGTGTTCGATCGGCGCGTGCGTCGAACACTCCGCTTCGCATCGTCGGACGCGGCCACTGGCTCGACGCGGGACGCGAGTGCAGCGCGGCGGAGACGCTCTCGCTCGACGCGCTCGACGGCGTGACGGAATACGAGCCGGGCGACCTCGTGCTCACGGCACGCGCGGGCACCACGCTGGCCGAGATCGCGCGCGTGACCGCGCGCGAAGGACAGTGGCTCACGCTCGATCCGTTCGGCTCGCCGAATGGATCGATCGGCGCAACCATCGCGACCGCATCGGCGGGCCCGCTCGCCTCCGCCTTCGGCACCCCGCGCGATCATCTGCTCGGCTGTGAGATGGTCACCGGCAACGGCGACGTGGTACGAGCGGGCGGCCGCGTCGTGAAGAACGTCGCGGGGTTCGATCTCGCGCGGTTGATGACCGGTGCGTGGGGAACGCTGGGCGCGATCACAACGGTGACGGTGCGGCTGCGCGCCAAGCCCGAAGTGGAGCGCACACTCGCCGTCGCGATGGACCGTTCGGGCGAGGACGCCGCGGCGACCGCGTGGCGCTGGCTCCGCGCGAGCCCGTTCACGCCACTGGCGGCCGAGCTGTGCTCGGCATCTCTGGCGCGGCGGATCGGCGCCGGTGAGAGCACTGTCCTGCTGGTGCGGCTGGGCGGCAACGCGGCACTGGTGCTATCGGCTGAACGGTCGGTCGCCGAGCTGGGCGACTCGCGCGTCGTGAGCGGCGACGTGTGGGACCGGCTGCGGGAAGCGGAGCCTGCCGGCTCCGCGGTGCTGAGGCTCGGCGACCTTCCCTCGCACGTCGGCGAGCTCTGGGCAACGCTTGCGCCCGTGGCCGAGCGCGCGGGCGGCTTCGCCCACGCGACGCTCGAACGTGGCGTGGTGCGATGTGTGGTGCCGGTCGAGCAGACGGAGGAAGAGAATGGGCGGCTGCGGGGTATGATCGCGGAGCTCCAATCGGCAGGATCGCGAATCGCGGAGCGGTTGCCTCGCTCACTCTGGGACCGCTTCCCGCCGCCCGCCGCGGATCCGCTCTCGCGCGAAGTCCGGCGGGCGTTCGATCCGCACTTCCTGCTCAATCCCGGTATTCTCGGCGAGCTCGCATGACGTCTCCCAGTCGTGCCGACGCGCCCTGCGCCATTCCCGGAACGCCGCTCGCGAACGCGAGCGCGGGGATCGACGCGTGTGTGCACTGCGGCTTCTGTCTCCAGTCCTGCCCCACGTATCTCACCCTCGAGGACGAGAACGACAGTCCCCGCGGCCGCATCGTGCTCATGCGCGCGCTCGTCGAAGGCTCGCTGCCGCTCGACGACCGCGACGCGCGCACGCACATCGACCGCTGCCTCGGCTGCCGCGCGTGTGAGACGGCCTGTCCGTCTGGCGTGCCGTACGGACAATTGCTCGAGGCCACGCGCGACACTCTGACGGCGGTGCGCCCGAATCCACCAATCGCGCGCGCGATCCTGTTCGCGTTCGCGCATCGGCCACTGCTCGCGCTCGCGATGCTCGGCGGACGAATCACCCGCGCGCTCGGGCTGTCGCGCCTGCTCGCGCGGCTGCCGGGACGTCTCGGGTTCGCGATGGCGATGCTCGAGTCCACGCGGACGAACGAGCGCGGCGTGTACACGCCGCATGGCGACGGAAGCCGCGGCCGCGCCACCCTCCTCACCGGCTGCGTGATGGAAGGGCTGTTCACCGAGACGAACCGCGCGACCGAGCGCGCGCTGCAGGTCAACGACTTCGCCGTCGCTCACACCAGCGGTCAGGGGTGCTGCGGCGCGCTGCACGCGCATGCCGGTGACGCGGACGCGGCGCGTGATCTCGCGCGGCGCAACATCGCGGCATTCGAGCGCTCGGGCGCGGACTACATCGTGGTTAACGCCGCGGGTTGTGGCGCCATGATGAAGGAGTACGAGCATCTCCTGGATCACGACGACGCGTGGCGCCACCGCGCGGCCGCCGTCGCCGCGCGCGTGCGCGACGTGAGTGAGCTGCTCGCCGAGGCTGGGCCGAAGCCGGGCGGCGCGCTCGAGCTCACCGTGACCTACGACGCGCCATGTCACCTGCTGCACGCGCAGCGCATCGCGTCGCCACCGCTTCGCGTGCTCGGCGCGATCCCCGGGCTTACGCTCGTTCCGCTCGAAGGGAGCGAGCACTGCTGCGGCAGCGCGGGCATCTACAACCTCGTCGAGCCGGATGTGAGCGACACCGTGCTCGCGCCGAAGTTGGCGCGGATCGCCGAGACGCGCGCGCCGCTCGTCGCGACGGGAAATCCCGGGTGCCTGATGCAGATCGGTGCGGGGCTGCTACGAGCGGGCGGCGCGGTGCGCGCCATTCATCCGGTGGATCTGCTCGACGCATCGTATGCCGCGAGCCGGCACGAGGGCGGGCGCGGCGACTGATCGCGGCGGGTGGGGGCTCGCCTGCCCGTAGCGCCTGCGGGGCTTCGCGATTTGATTACCGGTATGGTAGATGGCGTGCTCCTCGACTGGGAAGGAGTGCTCGCCGACACCGGTCAGGCACGACGCGACTCGATGTTGGGTGCGCTGGCCGACGAGGGCGTGCGCTTCGATGCGACGGCATACGACGAGTATTGTCTCGGCCTTTCCGTTCAGGAGGCCGCCGCGGCCGCCGTCGGCGCGGCCGATCCGACTCTTCTCGAGCTCGTCGCCGTTCGCGCACGGCGCGCCTTCGCCACCCGGGTCGCACAGGGCTTCGCTCTGCAGCCGGGCGCCGCGCGACTGCTCGAGCTCGCGCAGCTTCGCGCGCCGGTCGCCATCGTGACCGAGGCACGCCGGTCCGAGACTGAATCTGCTCTGCGTCTCGCCGGCTTCCTCGATTCGTGCGCGGCAATCGTCACCGCCGACGAGGTTCGCGGCGACGCGCCGTCACCCGCGCAGTTCGAGCTGGCGCTCGCGCAGCTCGGTCGCCGGCGTCGCGTTCGCGGCGGGCGCGTCGTGGCGCTGGTGTCGACGCGCGCGGCGATCAGAGCGGCGCGAGAGGCCGGCGTACACACCGTCGCCGTCGGGGTACCGGCCCACGTCGCGCTCGACGCCGACGGCGCGATCGGATCGCTGCTGGGCGTCGCGCTCGACGAGCTGGCGGCGCTCGCTGGCATCTCCTCGGAGCGACCCGCATGAGCACCCACACTCTCCACGAGTCCGGCGCGACGATCGGTGACGTCGGCGGACGCAGCGTCGTGCTGGCGTACGGCAGCGTCGCGGCGGAGTACGAGGCGCTGCAGTCGCGCGCCGCGGTGTTCGATCGCAGTCATCGCGGGCGCCTGCGCGTGAAGGGGCCCCGGGCAGCGGAGATGGTGACGGGGATGGTGACGAACGACGTCGCCGCGCTCGTGCCGGGCCAGGGGTGCTACGCCGCGGCGCTCACCGCGAAGGGCAAGATCGTCGCGGACGTCCGGGTGCTCGTCGAGGAGGACGGCATCCTCGTGGACGCTCCGCCACGCTCGGCCGCCGCGTGGGCGGCGATGGTGAAGAAGTTCGTGAACCCGCGCATCGCACCGCACCAGGACGAGAGCGCGGCGCTGCGGGACATCGGCATCTTCGGCGCGACGGCCCGGCACGTGGTGAGCGAGCTGACGGGAGTGCAGTCGCCGGCGCTCACCTCGCTCGCACCATATTCGCACGTGAGCGTGCAGGTGGAAGGGACGACCCTGCTCGTGGTGAAGGTGCCCGACCTGGAGCTCGAGGGATTCGAGCTGATCCTGCCCGCCGACGCGTTCACGTCATTCTGGTCGCGCGCGGTGGCGGCGGGGGCGACGCCCGCAGGGCTCGAGGCGTGGGACATCGCGCGCGTCGAGGCGGGGCGGCCGGAGTGGGGAATCGACATCGACGACAACACGATTCCGCAGGAGGCGAACTTCGACGCGCTGCACGCGATCTCCTACACCAAGGGCTGCTACGTGGGACAGGAGACGGTGGCGCGCGTGCACTTCCGCGGGCACGTCAACAAGCATCTGCGTGGCGTTCGCGGCGCCGGCATCGAGCCGATCCAGACCGGTGCAACGCTGCACGACGAATCTGGCGCGCAGGTGGGCGACGTACGCAGCGCGGTCCGGTCGCCCCGGTTGGGCGCGATCGCGCTGGCGATGATCCGTCGTGAGGTCGAGCCTGGCGCCGCGCTGATCGCGCGATGGAGCTCGTCGACGGAGGGAGCTTCGCCCCTGGAGCGGCGCGTGGACGTGGCCGCCCTGCCCTTCTCCGTCTAAGGATGCCCACGGCCCTCGTCACAGGCGCGACGGGGCTCGTGGGAATGCATCTCGTACAGCGGCTTCAGCGCGATGGCTGGCACGTTCGGGCGCTGGTGCGCGACGCCGCACGCGCCGGTTCGCTCAGCCGCGCGGACGTGACCCTGGCGACCGGAGACGTCCTCGAGCCCACCGGCTTCGCGCGCGCCGCGCGGAATTGCGACGTCGTCTTCCACACCGCGGCGGTGATCACCCTTCGCGGCGGATGGGAGGCCTATCGCCGGCCCAACGTCGAGGGCACGCGGAACGCGATCGCCGCGGCCATCTCGGCGAAGGCGAAGCTCGTTCACGTCAGCAGCGTGGCAGTCTACGGCGCGAGCGACCGCTACTCCGCCGACGGCCGCCTCACCGACGAGACCGCGCCGCCAGGCAACATTCCCGCGACCTCGTACTACGCGCGCTCGAAGCGCGAGTCGGAGGACCTGGTGTTCGAGGCGCAACGGTCGGGCGCACTGTGGGCCACGGCGGTGAGGCCCTGCGTCGTATACGGGCCGCACGACCGGCAGTTCGTGCCGCGACTGGCTCGGCTGCTGCGCCGAGGATTCGCGCCGGTCATCTCGGGCGGGCGGACGACCGTGCCGCTCGTGCACGCGGCCAACGTCGCGGACGGGATGGTGCGCGCGGCCGCGCACGACGGTGCGAACGGCAACGCCTACAACCTCGCGAACGACTTCCCGCTCTCGGTGGCGGCATTCTACCGATGCGCCGCTGAGGGTATGGGCGCCACGCTTCGCATCGTCTCCGTGCCGATGTTCGCGGCTCGTCTCGCGGCGGGCGCCTTTCAGCGAATCGCTCCGCTGATCGTCGGGGACCGGTTCAACTCCGTGACGTCTGCGTCACTCGACTTCCTCGCGCGGGACAATCCGTTCAGCTCCGAGCGCGCCAGGCGCGAGCTGGGTTGGGATCCGCCGATGCCGGCCGAGCAGGGGGTGACCGAAGCGTTTCGCTGGTGGGCGAGTCATCACTGAGCGACCGAGGGAAAAACGAGCGGGGCGGCATACCCTGAGGTATGCCGCCCCGCTTGCGTTACGGTGAAGCGAGAAGCTTACGGCTTCTTCGCTGCGTCCTTCATCGCGCCCTTCGCCTCGTCGAGCTTCTTGGCGGCGGTGTCGACCTTCTTCATCGCCGTGTCCATCTTGGCGGCGGCCGAGGTGTCCTTCGCGGTGGAATCCATCTTCATGCCGCTATCGGCGGCAACGGCCGGAGCCGGAGCCATCGCCGGAGCGGCGGTGTCAGCCTTCGGGGTCTCCTTCGCGGTACAGGCGGCGACGAGCACAGCGGCGACAAGGGCCAGGCGCTTCATGTGAATCTCCTGAGATTGGGCTTGGGAAAAGACGCGTTGGTCCGCGCACGCAATAGAGTGCCCGGTTAGCGGCGTGAAACTTAGATTTCTGAGAGGCGGTGTCAAGAGTAACTTTTCGCTCCAAGTGAAAGCGATTCAACGGCTTTCGTCAGTCCGCGCGACGAGAAAGGCGGCCCATTCCAGTCACCTGGCGACCCGCGGTTTGCTACAGATGTTCCGCGGCCGAGCGTAACGCGCGCTTGAGCAACGAGTTACCTAGTGCATCCGTCGCGCGTCAGCGCGCTTCAGCTCCGGCTCATCGCCGCGTACGACGTCCCTGCCGCCGCGCGCGTGGCTCGCGTCCACGCCGCGTGATACGTTGAGACCACCCACACTTCGCGCATGGCCTCCTCGATTCGAACCCTGCACGATCTGACGCCCCCGCTCGACGGCGTGGTGCGCGGCGCCTGCCCTCACGACTGTCCGGACACCTGCGCGATGGTCGTCACTGTCGAGCAGGGCCGCGCGACTCGGGTCGCTGGCGACCCCGACCACCCGATCACGCGCGGCTTCCTGTGCGCCAAGGTGAATCGATACGTCGAGCGGACGTATCACGAGGACCGCGTGCGGACGCCGCTGCGGCGGGTGGGTCCGAAGGGAAGCGGAAGGTTCGAGCCGATCTCGTGGGACGATGCGCTCGGTGAGATCGCCGAGCGGCTCGGCGCGATCGCCGCGTCGCCCGACGGGCCGCAGGCGATCCTGCCCTACTCCTACGCAGGGACGATGGGCCTCGTGCAGGGCTCGTCGATGGACCGGCGGTTCTTCCATGCGCTCGGTGCATCACGGCTCGACCGGACGATCTGCTCGATGGCAGGCACGGTCGGGATGCGCATGACCGTCGGCGCGAACATCGGAGCGGATGGCGAGGGCATCCCCGACAGCGATCTCGTGCTGCTGTGGGGCACGAACACGCTCACGGCCAACCCGCACCTCTGGCCCTTCATCCTCGAGGCGCGGCGGCGCGGCGCACCGATCATCTGCATCGATCCGATCCGCACGCGCACCGCCGAGCAGTGCGACGAGTGGCACCCGATCCGGCCCGGCACCGACGCGGCGCTGGCGTTGGGGATGATGCACGTCCTCTTCGCCAACGGTCTCGAGGATCGCGACTACCTCGAGCGCTACACCATCGGGCACGAGGAGCTGCGGGGGCGCGCCGCCGAGTGGACGCCGGAGCGCACGGCAGCGGTGACGGGGCTGCCAGCCGAGTCGATCGTCTCCCTGGCGGAGCGCTACGGCCGTGCGCGCGCCGCGTTCATCAGAGTGAACTATGGATTGCAGCGACATGCCGGCGGCGGCATGACGGTGCGCAACATCGCGTGTCTGCCGGCGATCGTGGGACACTGGCGCCGCGCGGGCGGCGGCGTGCAGCTCTCCACCTCGGCGAACTTCGCGTTCAACCGCGCGGTGGTGGAGCGCCCCGATCTCGGACCGCCGGCGCGCACGATCAACATGATCCGACTCGGCGAGGCGCTCACCCTGCCAGACGCCGGAGTGGGCGGACCGCCGGTGAAAGCGCTCGTCGTCTACAACTGCAACCCGGCCGCGGTCGCGCCGGATCGCAACGCGGTGGTGCGCGGCTTCGGGCGTGAGGATCTGTTCACCGTGGTGCTCGAGCACTTCCTCACCGACACCGCCGATTGGGCCGACATCGTCCTCCCCGCGACGACCCAGCTCGAGCATTGGGATCTGCATCTCGCGTACGGACATCACTACATCTCACTGAACCGCCCGTCGATCGAGCCGATCGGTGAGGCGCTGCCGAACAGCGAGATCTTCCGGCGGCTCGCGGCGCGGATGGGAATGGACGACCCGATCTTCCGCGACGACGATCTCACGCTGATGCGGCAGGCGCTCGAGACCCAGTCGCCGAAGCTGCAGGGCGTGACGCTCGACGCGCTGCTCGAGCGCGGCTGGATGCGACTCAACCTGCCAACGCCGTATCTGCCATACGCGGAGGGCGGTTTCTCGACGCCGAGTGGCAAGTGCGAGCTCGTGTCGCAGCGGATGGCCGAGATGGGGCTCGATCCGCTGCCGGCGTACATCCCGCCATACGAGTCGGTGGAGAACGACCCGGCGCTGGTCGAGCGCTATCCGCTGACGTTGATCTCGTCGCCGGCGCACACGTTTCTCAACACGACGTTCGCGAACATCACCTCGCTGCGCCGCCAGGCGCGCGAGCCGGAGGTGCTGCTGCATCCGGCCGACGCGGAGCGTCGCGCGATCGGAGCGGGGATGCGCGTGACGGTGCGCAACGATCGCGGCGCGTTCGTCGCCACGGCGCGGGTGGAGCCGAGCATTCGGGAGGGAGTGGTGTGGGCGCCGTCGATCTGGTGGGGCAAGCTGACCGGGGACGGGGCGAACGCGAATCAAACCACGTCGCAGCGCGAGACGGATCTCGGGCATGGTCCGGTGTTCTACGACAATCAGGTCGAGGTCGAGATCGGCTGACGCTCGGCTCCGTGGTCTCGGAGTGCCTCGCTCCGTGGTGTGCGGCGCGGTCGGTCGGCGGCGCATGCCCTTCCGGCCGCCACCTGTTCGGCGGCGCGCTGCGCGCTTGCCTCACCGGAAGCGTCCTCCAGGGCACGCGTCGCCTCCCTCCCTCTCGACATCTCATCGAGACGAACGCGCGACCTTTCTCCCGCTAGCGAGTGCGATCGCGCCGGCGCCTTGGCCGTTGCGTGCACCGGCAAGAGAAGCCGAGATCCGGCTCGCTTCTTTGTCGCGATCTCGACTGCCTGCGAAGTTGCGACGGCGCACGAAGGTCGAGAGCGATGTCAGAACGCGGGAATTGCTGCGTCGCACGACTCTCGCGTCTCGCGTGATGGCTCGCAGGAGGGAGCGCGAGGGTGTGGAGGCGGCCCCATCGGGCGTAGCAAGAGACCGGCGCCGCAGGCGACGGGCTCGCAGCGTGCAAGCCCGCAGGGGCCGCCGGAATACCCTCGCGCGACCGACCGGCGCGATGATCTCGGGCGCCGAGAAAATCGAGACACGAAGCGGCGTGAACCACGCGACTGCGTCGTGCGTTCGTAAACACGCGCGCGGTCTTGCAATGTCGTGGCCCGCGTGCCTTTGTACATCAGTGGGGCTGGTGACAGTCCCGTTCCCGCCGTGGAGGCTCAGTGCCGTCGTATCCAGAGACTCTGGGCGCACTCAAGCGCTCACCATTCGGTGCCGCCGACCGCGCCACGCGCTCGGTCAAGGACGAGCTCCGTCAGAACCTCATCGCCCGGCTCTCCGCGGGCGGACCGCTCTTCGCCGGCGTGATCGGCTACGAGGAGACGGTCATGCCGCAGATCGTCAACGCGCTGCTGTCTCGGCACAACTTCATCCTGCTCGGACTGCGCGGCCAGGCGAAGTCGCGCATCTTGCGCGCACTCGTCGGGCTGCTCGACGAGGCGATGCCGATCGTCGCTGGGAGTGAAGTGAACGACAACCCGTTCGCGCCCATCTCGCGCTACGCGCGCAACCTGCTCACCGAGGCGGGGGACGACGCGCCGATCGCGTGGGTCGGCCGCGATGCGCGCTTCATCGAGAAGCTCGCGACGCCCGACGTCACGATCGCCGACATGATCGGCGACCTCGATCCGATCAAGGCCGCGCGAGGGGGTCACATCCTCTCGGACGAGCTGACGATTCACTACGGCATGCTGCCGCGCGCGAACCGCGGCATCTTCGCGCTGAACGAGCTCCCCGATCTCGCGGGCAAGGTGCAGGTCGGCCTGTTCAACGTGATGCAGGAGGGGGACGTCCAGATCAAGGGCTATCCGGTGCGCCTCTCGCTCGACGTGCAGCTCTGCTTCACCGCGAACCCCGAGGACTACACGGCGCGCGGCAAGATCATCACGCCACTCAAGGATCGCATCGGGAGCGAGATCATCACGCACTATCCCGAGACGGTCGAGCTGGGGATGGCGATCACCGAGCAGGAAGCGTGGACCGCCCGCGAGGCGAAGCCGGTGCGCGTGCCCGACTTCATCTCCGAGGTGGTCGAGCGGGTCGCGTTCGAGGCGCGCACGGACAAGCGAATCGACAAGCGCTCGGGCGTCTCGCAGCGCATGCCGATCAGCGTGATGGAGAACGTGGTCTCGAACGCCGAGCGCCGCGCGATCGTGACTGGCGAGGAGGAGATCGTGCCTCGCATCTCCGACGTGTACGCCGCACAGCCCGCGATCACCGGAAAGATCGAGCTGGAATACGAGGGTGAGCTGATCGGCGGCCACGCGATCGCGCGCGAGTTGATCCGCCGCGCCGCCGACGCGACGTTCCAGGAGCGCGCCGGCGGGGTGAACACGGACGACGTCGTGATCTGGTTCGACGAGGGCGGCGCGCTGCAGGTGACGGACGACGAGCGCGCCGAGGCGATCGCGATGGGATTCGAGACAGTCCCCGGACTGCTCGATCTCGTGCGCCGCGTCGGCCTCGCCTCAGCCGACGACGCGCCGCAGACGGTGTCGGCGTGCGAGCTCGTCCTCGAGGCGCTGGTGGCGCGCAAGAAGATCTCGCGCTCCGACGGCGGATTGTATGGTCGCGCGGAGCCGGAGCGCCGTCGGCGGCCGAAGCAGGACTTCTTCGGCGACGGGCTCTCGGCATAACCGATGGCCATCGGGCGCATGGCCCAGCGCGAGGCCACCGCGGCGCGTGATGCCGCGGTGCCCCGCGTGCGGCCGGCGCGCCTGCGAGATCTCGACTCCGTCGTCGCACTGCGACTCGCGCTGCTGCGCGAGCATCCGGACCACCCGATCTACGGACGCCTCCGCACCGAGATCGACCGGCGCGCGCGCGAGCTGTTCGCCGCGCAACTCCGCGCGACGGGCGAGTCGATTCTGCTCGCCGAGATGGACGGCGCGGTGGTCGGGATCCTCCGATGCGTGGAGTCGGCCGGCTCGCCGTTGCTCGAGCCGGAACGCTACGCGTACGTGTCATCCGTGTACGTGCGACCGGAGGCGCGCCGCCGCGGCGTGCTCCGCGCGCTGGTCGCCGAAGCCGATCGCTGGTGCCGCGCGCGCGGCCTGAGCGAGATGCGGCTGCACAACGTCGCGGGCAGTACGCTGGCCGAGCGCGCGTGGGACGCGCTCGGCTTCGCGATCGTCGAGCAGGTGCGCCTCCGGCACCTTTCACCGGGACGCTGATGCCGATCATCACCGTGTCGCGGCAGTACGGATCCGGCGGCTCGGAGGTAGCGGAGCGAGTCGCTCGAGCGCTGGGGTGGCATCTCTACGACAACGACGTGGTAAACGAGGTGGCACGCCGCCTCGGGATGAGCTCCGAAGACGTGTCGGCGCGAGAGGAGCGCGTGCCGTCGCTGCCCGAGCGGATCGCCTCGGCCATGGCGCTCGGCATGCCCGAAGTGATGCCGACCGTCGCGGACCTCGCGATGCATCCCGACGACGACCGCATTCTCGGGATGACTCAGCGTGTGATGGAGGAAGCAGTGCTCGCGGGGCCGGCCGTTCTCGTGGGACGCGGGGCGCAGTGCCTGCTCGCGACGCGCGCCGATGCGCTGCACGTCTTCTGCTACGCACCGTTCGACGCGCTCGTGAGCTACGCGATCACGAACCTCGGCGTCGCACGCGCCGACGCACGCCGGGTCGTGGAGGAGACCAACCATCAACGCGAGCAGTTCGTGAAGCGGCATTGGAAGCGCAACTGGCGCGACGTCGCCAACTATCACATCTGCGTGAACACCGCGTGGCTGGGGCTGGACGGCGCGGCCGAGCTGGTCGTCCAGGTGGCGAAGGAGCGGTTCGGCTAGCGCGCCGCCGGCGGATCGTCGCGCCGCGCATCCTTGAGTTGCGCGAAGCTGTCGCTCACGGAGGCCGGGAGAAACATGTCGTCGGCGATCGCGGCAATCTCGTCGGCGTCCTTCCAGGCTCGCTCGAGCAGGTGCAGCTCGCCCTCGAGAGCGCGACGCTCGCTCTCCTCGTGCGCGGCCATCTCGAGTGCCAGACGCGCGGCGACGGGCACGCGCTTCAGCGCACCGCGCCGATTCGGGTTTCCCATCCGGCGCGCGCTGCGCTCGGCATGCTCTCGGGCAATACGCTTGAACAGCGCTGCGGGATCGCTCGCGTCCTCGATCAGCCCGACCGCGCTCTGGATCTGCTCCGCGTTGCCACCTCCGTGGTTGACCCGCGAGAGCAGCGCGCCCGCCGCGCGAACGGCGTCCTCGCCAGTGAGCGTGCGCATCTCGCGCGACCCGCGCTGCGGGAACCAGGACCTGCTCTTCAAGGCGACGGGAACGGAGAGCGCCAGCTCGTCACCCTGCACGTCGAGGCGCACTCGATCGATGTCGGAGAGTCGCGTGCGCAGCAACTCACCACCCGGGCCCGGAACTCTGATGATCGTCCGCTGCCGATAGAGCTGACTTCCGGTGGAGATCAGGTTGGAGAGTGGGCTGATGGCGCCCGCTCCGATGAGTCCCGTCATCGGGCCCGCGACCACGACCGCTCCGGCGAGCAGGACGATGCCGCCGCCCAGGAGATATTGATTGCGCCTTCGCCGGCCGAACTGATCGCCGTAGCGCCACGCCGCCATCTCGGGACGCTGCGGCTCGCCGATGCGAACGAGCTCCAGCCCCTCTTTCAGACGGGCGAGGCCAATGTGATCCGTCGACACGCGCAGCCGCGTGCCGCTGAACGCACGCTCGCACTCCTCGATCGCTTCCCACCGCTCTTCGAGCGGCGTGAGGTTCCATCGCTCGCACTTGCGGCAGACGACCCAGAGTCGCCCTTTCGCGGCATCGAAGGCGAGCCGGCGTCCGACCTGGAAGTGCTCGATCGACTCGTTGCGGCCGAGGTCGCCGTTGCAGAACAGACAGGTGCGGTACATGTCACATCGTACGAGACCCGAGGGCGCGGAGTTCCGGCCGCCGGAAGAACGCCCAGAGGCCGTACGCGAGCATGGCCGCGGCCGAGCCGCCGATCGCCGGCGCGACGCCGACCGCGTGCGCGACGATCCCGCCCGTGAACGCGCCGACGACCTGCGAGAGTCCGACGACCACGAGCCCGTACGCCGCCATGATTCGACCGCGTAGCGCATCCGGGACGATTCCCTGCAGCAAGCCGTTCGCGATCGCGCCGTTCAGGATCATGGTGCAGCCGATCGCGAGCAACAGCACGTAGCCGACCACGGGGTTCCGGACGAAGGAGAAGACGATCAGGAGTGCCGGCCACAGCATCGACGCGATCACGAGAAGCTTCATTCGAGAGATGCGTGATCCGACGGCCGCCAATCCGAGTGCGCCGGCGAGCCCACCGATGCCGAGAAACGAGAGGAGCAGCCCGTACCCGCCGGCGCCTAGTCCGAACATCTCGCGAGCCACCACGGGCATGAGCGCGAGGAGCGGAATGCCGAGGATCGAGTACATCGTCACCATCCCCATCAGCGCGCGGACGTCCGGCGTGCCACGCATGTACCGCGCGACCTGCACCACGCCCTGCCACGGGCTGGTTCGGCTGCGCTGCGGCGTCCACGGCGGAAGCTGCATCATGAAGAGGCCGGCAAGCACGGCGGCGAAGCTCGCCGCGTTGAGGAAGAAGCACCAGGCGATCCCGAGCCGCGCGATCGTCGCGGCGGCGAGCGCGGGCCCGATCACGCGAGCCAGATTGTAGCCGCTCGAGTTGAGCGCGATCGCGTCGGGGAGATCGTCTCGCCCTACCAGATCGATCATCATCGCCTGGCGCGCCGGGATCTCGATCGACGCGATGAGCCCACTGACGAAGGCGAGGACGAGCAGTGAGACGATCGTGATCCGATGGGTCGCCGTCAGCCACCACAACAGTGATGCCTCGCCGACGAACGCCACCTGCGCGAAGCGGACGATCCTGAGCTTGTCGGCGCGGTCCACGATCGTGCCGGCGGGCATCGTGAACAGCAGGATCGGAATCGACGAGGCGGTGGCGACGAGCCCGACGAGAAATGCGCTGTTGGTGAGCTCGAGCGCGAGCCAACCCTGCGCCATCGTCTGCATCCAGGTACCGATCAGCGAGAGCGTCTGGCCGATCCAGAACAGGCGGAAGTTCCGGTGGCGGAGTACGACTCGGAACGGGTTGAGCGGGAGGGGAGCGGACACAGTCGGAATATAGGCGCGGGCGGTTGGCACTCCGGCGCGTCCGGCGCTATTAGTGAAGGAGGAGGCTCGCATGCGCTTTCACACCTACAGCAAGTTCTCGCCGGAGATGGCCGACGCGGTCGATCTCCAGTCGCTCCTGGACAAGCTCGCCGACTTCCTGTTGCAGTCGGGCTTCGCCGGCGACGGCCAGTCGTACTACGGCATGGGCTTCGAGGAGCCGGGCGACCGTTCGCTCGATGCGCTCCGTCAGGCGATCCTCGAGGCGCTGATGGAGAGTGGGCAGTTCACTCCCGAGATGCTCGAGGCGCTGCGCGGAGACGGCGACGACGAGGCGCAGGCGAAGCTCGCCAAGCTGCTCGACGATCTCGTGCAGCGGCTGATCGACGAGGGCTATCTCAAGCTCGACGCGCCGCCGCAGATGCCCGCCGGCCACCAGCCGCTCGAGGGCAAGGGGTCGATCGCGCAGGCGGCCGCGCGCGACGTGAACTTCAATCTGACCGAGAAGGGAATCGACTTTCTCGGCTACAAGACGCTGCGCGGTCTGCTCGGATCGCTCGGCAAGTCGAGCTTCGGCAGCCACGACACGCCGTATCTCGCGACGGGCATCGAAGCGGACGGCTGGAGCAAGCAGTACGAGTTCGGCGACGTGCTCAACATCGACGTCAACGAGACGTTGAAGGCGTCCATGATGCGCACCGGAAGCGTCAGTGTTCCCATGGACCTCGAGTACAGCGACCTGATGGTGCGGCAGGCCGAGTATCGCTCGAGCTGCGCGACGGTGCTGATGCTCGACTGCTCGCACTCGATGATCCTCTACGGCGAGGATCGCTTCACGCCGGCGAAGAAGGTCGCGCTCGCGCTGACGCACCTGATCCGCACGCAGTTCCCCGGCGACTCGATCAAGGTGGTGCTGTTCCACGACAGCGCCGAGGAGATCCCGCTCGCGACGCTCGCGAGCGCGCAGGTGGGGCCGTACCACACGAACACGGCGGAAGGGTTGAAGCTGGCGCGCCGGCTGCTGCTCGCGCAGAAGAAGGACATGCGGCAGATCATCATGATCACCGACGGCAAGCCGAGCGCGTTGACGATGCCGGACGGCCAGATCTACAAGAACTCGTTCGGCCTCGACATCACGGTGATCGAGAAGACGCTGCAGGAAGTAGCGGCGTGCCGGAAGTCGGGGATCATGATCAACACCTTCATGCTCGCGCGCGACCGTGCACTGGTGGAGTTCGTGAAGCGGATGAGCGAGATCAGCCGAGGCAAGGCGTACTTCACCACGACGATGACGCTGGGACAGTTCATCCTGATGGACTTCCTCAAGCGGAAGACGCGCAAGGTCAGCTGAGCGACGTCGGGAGCGCGCGCGAATCCGGTGCGCGCTAGATTGCCGGCGACGCGAACCGGATTGGGATCTTGAACGTTCTCTTCGTGGCAATCGGCAGCGCGCTGGGCGGCGTGACGCGCTGGCTGCTCGGCGATTGGGTGCAGCGTGCGGCAGGTGGCGCGCCCCCGGCGGTATTTCCCCTCGGCACGCTCGTCATCAACGCGACGGGATCGTTCGTGCTCGGCGTGCTCGCCGTCGCGCTCGCGCGCGAGGTGCCTGGTGCGCCGCCGAGCGTGACGCGATTGCTCCTCGCCGTGGGATTTTGTGGAGGATACACGACGTTCTCGACGTTCAGCCTGGACACGGTGGCGCTGCTCGAGTCGCGCGGTTGGAGTATCGCGGCTCTCAATGTGTTCGCGAGCGTCGGATTGGGGCTCGCTGGGGTGGGGGTGGGGCTGGCGGTCGGCCGGCTGGTGCTGGGGAGGGGGTGAGGGCGCGGGATTCAGGGCGGTAGCATTTCGAATGCGGGCCGCACTGAGTACTCGGTACGGTACGCTCGTACCTTCGTACGCCGTACCGCGACCGACAGCCAACCAACGCCCAATGCTTGGATGCCATGTGGTTGATCTGGCACCCAAGTGCAGGGCCCGCGACTCGCTGCGCTCGCTGGGGATGACGGGAGCGGCGCAGCGATCCGTCCAAAGGCGGCCCGAATCAGGAGGGGTCGTATGCCAATCCTCCTTCCTCCGCCCGAGTTTACCCGCGTACTGCCGTGCGCACAGCAGGAAGCAGCGGTCGCCGTACGCGATCCGCAGGTACGTAGTACGGCACTGCGTAGTTATTGTTGGTGAATGCTCCCCGCCCTCCTTTCCATCCTGCTCCTCGGCTTCGTGCTCGGCATGCGGCACGCGACCGATCCGGATCACGTCGTCGCGGTCACGACGATCGTGGCGCAGCAGCGGTCGCTCGCGCGCGCGGCGCGCACAGGAGTGCTGTGGGGCGTCGGGCATACCACCACGATCCTCCTCGTCGGAGGGGCGATCGTCGTGCTCAAGCTGCAGCTCTCCGGCATCCCACCTCGGCTCGGACTCTCGCTCGAGCTCGCGGTCGCGGTGATGCTGATCGTGCTCGGGCTGCTCACGCTCGCCGGCGACGACCGACGGGTCTCCGAGAGCACGACTCGGCCGATGACGATCGGCTTCGTGCACGGCCTCGCCGGTTCGGCCGCGGTTGCCACGCTACCGCAGGTGGCGCTGATCCCCGATCCCCTCTGGGCGGTGGGATACCTGTCGGTGTTCGGCGTCGGAACGATCGCCGGCATGATGCTCATCACGATCTCCATCGCCGCGCCGTCGCTGATCGCCGTACGGCGATTCGCGGGGATGAACCGTACGCTGCGGATCGCGTCGGGGGTCGCGAGCATCGGGTTCGGGCTGCTGCTCGTGCACCGCATCGGCTTCGTCGACGGACTGTTCACCGCGGCGCCGGCGTGGACGCCGCACTGAGCTTCACGTCGCGACTGAGATCGCGAGTCTGGTGACGCGTTCCGCTCGAGCGAGCGAGCCACCGATCGACGCGTCACGCCGCAGGCGCTTCGGTGTGCTGCTGCGGCGCTGGTTCCGCGCGAATGGCCGCGACCTGCCGTGGCGCAAGACGCGCGACCCATATCGCATCCTGGTCTCCGAGCTGATGCTGCAGCAGACCCAGGTGTCGCGCGTCGTGCCGAAGTACGCCGAGTTTCTTGCGACGTTCCCGACGCTCCACCACATCGCGCGCGCGCGGCCCTCGCGAGTGACGGAGGCCTGGGCGGGGCTCGGGTACTATGCGCGCGCGCGGAACCTTCACTCGCTCGCGCGCGCCGTCACGGATCGCGGGCGCGACGTGGAAGCGACGTTGCCCCCGGACGCCGCAGCGCTGCGCGCCCTACCCGGCATCGGCGCGTACACCGCGGGAGCCGTGAGCTCGTTCGCCTACGAGCGGCGCGCGGAGCTCGTGGACACGAACGTGGCGCGCGTGCTGAAGCGCGTGTTCGCGCCCGGCGTCGACCTCAAGTCTGGGCGCGGGCAGAAGCGTGTCTGGGCGATCGCGAAGGACATCCTCCCGCGAACCGGCAAGACGACCTGGACGCACAACCAGGCGCTGATGGAGCTGGGTGCCCTGGTGTGCACGGCGCGCATCGCCCACTGCGGCGTGTGTCCGGTGCGTTCGGTGTGCGCGACGTACGTCCGGGCGGACGCGTCCATCGGTGGGAAGACAGTGCCGATCGTCGTGCGTCGAGCGCCCGCGCGACAGACGCCAGCGCGACAGACGACCTAGCGGCTCGTCACTGCTTGGCGAATCGCAGGATCTTGCCGTCCTGCGGGAGGCTGAGCGTGTTGCCCGACACGGCGACCGGCACCTGCTGATAGATCTGACGGCTGGTGCCCCCACTCAGATCGTTGGGCTTCAGCACCACGCCGGTCGTGGCATTGCCGGCAAACGATCCAACCTCCGCGAAGTCCTGCGGGGTGACCGTGCTCCCGAGCGTGTTCACGATCTTGATGTCGAGCACGTACGACTTCCTCTTGCCATCAAACGTGATCGAGCCGGAGTCGACCCGATTCACCGAGCCGTTGGCGTTCACCGATCCGGTGAACGGAAGGGCGTTGCCGTTGTAGGTCTGCAGCACCCACTTGCCGGCGACCGAGCCGGCCGGCTCCTTGTTCACCGAGTCGCCGCTGCTGCAGGCGACCGTGAGCGCGATGGTGGCGACGATGAGAGCGGGGCGCATGCGTCTCTGCGGAGAGGGGGATTCTCGAGTCGGCCTCGCGGTCCGTCGAGAGCCGACCGCCGGGGGCGAGACTCGCGGATGCGTGAGAGATACGAACACGGAGCTCGTCCCGTAAGGGAGCGAGCTCCGTGCGCTGATCGTTGAAGAACACCCGCGGTGCGGCGACTAGCGCCGCACCGCGTCCTTGTGTGCGCCGCCGCGCTGGCCATAGTCGAGCGAGGACTCGTACGGCCGCTCGGGATAGCCGGTGTAGATCTGGCGCGGGCGGGCGATCTTCTGCTCGGGATCCATCAGCATCTCCTCCCACTGCGCGAGCCAGCCAGCGGTGCGCGCCACCGCGAACAGCACGGTGAAGAAGTCGGTCGGGAACGCCATCGACCGGTAGATCAGTCCCGTGTAGAAGTCGACGTTCGGGTAGAGCTTGCGCGACACGAAGTAGTCGTCCGACAG
>DASYMZ010000050.1:0-44132 GCA_036008805.1 Gemmatimonadaceae bacterium | reverse complement strand
CTGCTGCCGCGCGACGGGGGGATCCGAGGCGGTGGAGCTGGCGCTCCAGGCGGCGATGCTGCACACCGGCCGCAGGAAGTTCGTCGCCATCCAGGATGCCTACCACGGCAACACGCTGGGCGCGTTGAGTGTCGGCGACGGGGACGACGCGGTGCGCGTGCTGCCGGTGTCGCGACTCAAGCCGCCACTCGATGCCGACGCGCTCGATCGTCTCGAGACGCGGCTCAAGCATCGTGACGTCGCCGCCGTGATCATGGAGCCGATCGCGATGAACCTCGGCGTCCTGATCCCCGAGACGGAGTTCATGGAAGGACTCGTTCCGCTCTGTCACCGCTACGGCACGCTGCTCATCCTGGACGAAGTCGCAACAGGGTTCGGACGCACGGGGAAGCTGTTCGCCTGCGAGTACTACGACGTGCAGCCGGACATGATGACGATCGCGAAAGCGGCGACGGGAGGCGCGGCAGGCATCGGTGGCTTGCTCGTGCGCGACGATCTCGCCGAGACGCTCGAACAGGATGGCAATGTCTACTCCACCTACGGCTGGCACCCGCTCAGCGTGGATGTCGCCATCGCGAACCTACGCTGGATCAAACGGAATCAAAGCCGCCTGCTGCGCCAGGTGGAGCGCACCAGCGCCTACTTCGTGAAGCGCATTCGCGAGATGGCGTTCCCGGCGGAACCGGAGCTTCGCTGGCGCGGCCTGGCGATCGCGGTGGACGTTGGTGACGAGAAATACGCCGAGCGCGTGGCGAAGAAGTGTCGCGCGGACGGGCTGCTGCTCGACCCGCAGGGGAGCGTGCTGCTCATGCTCCCGGCGTTGAACGTCGATCGCCCTACGGCGAAAGACGGCCTGGACATTCTCGAGGGATGCCTCTGAGCGTCCTCGGCGGCGCCGCGATCGGGTGATCGGCGCGTGATCGGCCGGTTCAGTCGCCAGGGCGTCGCGGCTTGCCATTGCGCGCCACGCCTGCGACCTGAGTCGCCGTCCGACCAGCAGCCGTGGCATGCATCCGGGGGTCCCGTTGCATTCCGGATTGGACGGCCAGCCCGGATGGCGCCATCGTTGGGCGCAGTCGAGAATGCGAAAGAGCGCGGGACCGCGAGGGCCGCCGCGCGCCTCACCTCTCACACAGGGAGGATCTGATGGCTGGCGCACTCACGCTCGGCGCAGCCGTGTCCGACCGCGTGGACTCCGGAGTCCTCGCCGCGGCTGCGGACCTGAATCCCTACACGCTGCTCGCGTGGGTCAGGTTCACGACGTTCACGAAGGATCGCGTGATCTGGTCGAAGGGCGCGAACATCAAGGCACTCCGGCTCGCGAACACCACGGGCGATCTGCAGGGGGTGCACATTCGTGGCACCACCCATTGTCTGACCGTCACGACCTCCGCGCCGCTCACCCTCAACAGCTGGTGCTTCGTCGCATTCGTCTTCGACGCGAACGCGAGCGCCGGGAGCAAGGTGCAGATCTTCTCGGGGCGCGTCGGGGTGAACGCCACCGCGGCAACGATGTCGCCGAACGAAGGGAGCGGCACCTTCACGAGCGACGCGGGGAAGGGGAGCACGTGGGGCAACAACAACGCGGCCATCTCCGCCGCGTTGCAGGGGCAGATCGCGTACGGCGCGCACTTCCCCGGTGCGATGGCGCTCGCCGACCTGATCTCCTGGCAGAACAAGCCGCGTCAGGTGGTGAACGGCTTCGTCGCCGTCGACTTCAAGCACTTCGGCGTCGCGGGCGCCGACGCGATCGATTATGCGGGCAACGCGAACGGCGTGGTGACCGGCGCGACCCAGAGCACGGGACCAGCGGTCACGAGCGCCATCGACGCGAACACCGCACTGGTCGCGCAGTTCGGGGGGAACGCGAATCTCTTCTCGATCAAGGACGCGCGCCTGAACCTCCTCGGCAACCGAAGCCTGCATCGAGACGCGATCGGCGCGGTGGGCGGTCGCGCCGCGGGCATCACCGCGACGCAGGCGAATGCGAGCAAGCGGCCCGCGGTCGTGGGCGAAGGTCTCGTCTTCGACGGCGTCGACGACATTCTCGTGAGCGGGCAGGACTCACGCCTCGCGTTCGACGCCGCGGGTGCGCTCACCTGCCTCGCGATCTACAAGGCATCGAGCAATGGCCCCGTCTGCGGGGCGGGCGCGGACCCGACGAACTCCGCTCTCTTTCCGCAGGCGTTCATCCAGACCGCGGCGGGGAAGCACGGAGCGCTCTACAATCCCGCGAGCGCCGGCACGGGCTCGGTCGCACCGAACAGTGCGGTGGCGTCGAACGACGGGCTGATTCGCGCGGCGTACGTGGGGCGCATCGCGCGCGTCGCGACGACCGTGAATGGCGACGACGGCTGGCACTACGATCTCGTCGGCCGCCAGGCGTCGACGTTCGTGAAGAACACCCAGGCCGCGACAGTGGCCGGTGGACTGAAGGAATGCTTCGGCGGATACGGCACGACGTTCGTCGCGGCGACACTCTACTGGCAGGGGTGGGCCTCCGTCGAGTTGACGCCGGCGATGATCGCGGGCTTCAAGGCGTTCGCGATCGCCGAGTTCGGCGCAACGGTGGACGTGCTGGTGCACGGCACCTTCGCCGTGCACTCGCACTCGCTCGGCGCCGGCACGCAGACGGCGAATCCTCTGACACCGTCGATCGGCTCCGGCACCACCTCGTGGCCCTTCCTCGTGGTGAACACGACGACGCCGCGCGGACAGCTCGCGGCGAGGATCGGCCTCACCGACGTGCACCAGTACAACATCGGCGTCGGAGGGCGGACCGCGCCGGTGGGCACGGCGAAGTTTCCGCACGAGCTCGCGGCGATCTTCGATGGGCTGCGTGCGGGACCGAGCGTGCTCGTGGCGATGTGGATCACGAACGACGAGCGCGTGTCGCAGACGCCGTTCGCGCAGCTCAAGCTCGACATGGCCGCGTACTTCGCGACGTGCGTGGGGGCGGGGGTGACGCTCGTGATGCTCACCGCGCCTGGCTACGGCTCCGGATTGGGCGGCGCTCCGAATGGCTGCTACGCCGCCCCGACCGGCACCGCGCTCTCGTCGGAAGGCGTGACGCTCGTCGCCATGAACGCCGAGCTTCGAGCGAATCGCGCGCTGTACTGCAACCGGCTGATCGATGTCGCCGCCGATCCTCGGTTCGATCCGGTCACTCGCGCGTGCGCGAACGCGACGTTCTTCAACAGCGATCAGACGCATCCCACCGACGCCGGCCAGGCCGCGCTCGCACACATCGTCAACGCCGATTTCGACGTCAACGGGTACTTCTGGCCGTCGGGCTCCACCTTCCTTCCCGATGGATTGGGACTCTCCTCTCTCCAGGGGCTCCACTGATGACAGACAGATTTTTCGGCGGGATCAAGACCGGGTCCACGGGAGTGTCCGTTCATCTGCTCGTCCGTCGGAAGAGTGACAACGCCGAAGTGACCGGCCTGTCGTTCAACACGGCGGGCGTCGTCGCGAGCTACTGCCGGCAGGGAGAGACGCCCACGGCGATCGCTCTCGCGGCGCAGACGGCGGGAGGAGGGTGGACGTCGGGTGGCTTCGCGGAAGTGGACGCGGCCGCGATGCCGGGATTGTACCGGCTCGATCTTCCCGACGCCGCGGTGACGACCGGCGCGGACTTCGTGACGCTCGCCTTTCTCTCCGCGAACAACTTCGCGTTCATGGAGCGGATCCCCATCTCGAGCGACGTGATTCAGAGCGGGGACAGCTTCGCGCGGCTCGGTGCTCCGACGGGCGCGTCGTTGGCCGCCGACGTGTCGGCCGTGATCGCGAAGACGAACAACCTGCCGCCCGATCCGGCCGACGCGTCGGACGTCGCGGGCGCGATCGCGACCGTGCCGGCCGCGGTTCTCGCCGCGGCTGCCACCACGCCGATCGCGGCGAACATGACCCAGATCAAGAGCATTCCGCTCAGCTAGGCGGACGACGCGTGGCGTCGGCGGCGACGATGGGGTCGCCGCCTACCGTGCTCCCGCGCACAAGCATCGTTGGTAGGAGCCCGGCGTGGTTCCAACGAGCCGCTTGAACTGCGCGGTGAGATGACTCTGGTCGGCGAACCCCGTGGTGGCGGCGACGAATGACGGAGGGATCCCGCGCGCGAGGAGCTCGCGCGCATGGCGCACGCGTACCTGCACGAGATAGCGGTGCGGTGAGATGCCAACGCTGCGGGTGAACAGCCGAACGATGTGAAACGGCGTCACGCCGCAGCTCGCCGACAGCGTGGCCAGCGACGTCCGTGCACTGTCGGCGTAGCAGTCGTCGATGATCTGACGAACGATCCGGACGAGTCTGGGTTCATCGCTCGTCCTCTCGCGCGAGCGTCCTGGACCAGCATACCGGGAGACCAGCCGGTCCAGGGCGGAGATCACCGATTCCGCCGCGGCGCCGCTGTCGAGCGTGGTGTTCATGGCTGCATCGAGCCGGCGAAGCTCCCTGCCGATGTCGGGGTCTCGAAAGATCGCCGCCGCCAGGCTCGATGGGCTGTCGCCGGGCAGCCCGTGCGTCTGCGCACACAGCGTGAGGACCGAGGGAGGCACGTGAAGCGCGAGGTATGACAGGACCGCCGAGCCGGGCGCCGGCGCGCCGGTGTGCACCTCACCCGGCGGGAGCATGACGAGCTCTCCCAAACGGCGTACCCGGTCCGCACCCCGGAACCAGACGACACCTGCGCCGCGAAGGCCGAGCGCAATCGTGAAGTACTCGTGCGTGTGTCTGGGGAAGGCCTGACGCTGATACCAGGTGCGCATCAACTCGACCGTCAGCGATGGCGCGAGCTCGATCTGCGCGACCTCCGCTCGATCGGCGACTGCACGGGAACGATCACCGGGAGCTGCACGCATTGATGGCGCTGATTGGAAGTCGAGGTCAAGAATCCACAAGACACCCAGAAACGAACGCGATTAGTTGGAAATGCAACGGCGACGTCGCCGCCGAGTCGCCCGAGCGTCGAGATGGCGCATCCCGCGGCGCAAAAAAGATTCCCGCGACGCGCGCGGTGCGAGACGAGGCGCGACGTGCGCCGAATGCACGGTGCACGCGCGAGGCGCACGCTACACAGCGCAACCGCATTGTCGGAGAGAGCAATGTTCATGAGAGCGCAGTGGCGGATCGCGCTCGCCGCCGCCGCCGCCGCCGTCGTCGGCGCCGGATGCAGCAGCGATCGCCCGACACTTTCGGAGTCGCCACCAGTCGCGCATGCCGAGCGCAGTCCAGACACGCCCGTGGCGATCGCCGGCGGGAAGCAGATCTTTCGCTTCGACACGTACGGAGACGAGACATTCTGGACCGACACTCTGCGTCTGCACGAGGTGATCAGGACCGCGGTGAGTCCGGCGACCGCGCTCTCCGTGGGACTCAAGGTCGATGCAGACGCGCTGCCGGAGGCGGTGAAGGCCGCGCTCCGCAACGGCACGATCGATCTGAACGATCCCGCAACCACCGTCACGCTGCTCGAGTTGGGCGCGGTGCTCGGCGTCGTCGGTCGCGTGAGCGAGAACGGCACGCTCACGCGGGTGGGGATCACCTGTGCGTTCTGCCACTCGACGGTGGACAACTCGTTGGCGCCAGGCATCGGCCGCCGCCTCGACGGCTGGCCGAATCGCGACTTGAACGTCGGAGCGATCGTCGCGCTGTCGCCGGTGCTCACGAAGGCGCAGAAGGCCATCTACAAATCGTGGGGACCGGGCCGCTACGATCCGCGCCTCAACATCGACGGGAAGAACATGCCCGTCGTGATCCCGCCAGCATTCGGGTTGCGCAACGTCGCACGCGAGATCTTCACGGGCGATGGCCCAATATCGTACTGGAACGACTACGTCGCGGTCACGCAGATGCACGGACATGGGCAGTTCGTCGATCAGCGCATCGGCGTGAGCAAGAGCAATCCGCCGGAGCTCGTCGAGCCGAAGCTGCCCGCGCTACGTGCCTATCAGCTCAGCCTGGCGGCGCCGCCGCCCGGCGCCTTCGACCAGGAAGCGGCGCGCAGAGGCCGCGAGGTTTTCGACGGCGTCGCCAAGTGCTCGAGCTGTCACGTGGGAACCGTGCTCACGGACGTGAACCGGGGAGTGCTTCATACGCCCGCCGAAGTCGGACAGGATCCTGCGTACGCGCTTCGAAGCGCGACGAAGCTGTATCGAACCACGCCGCTTCGCGGGCTCTGGCATCCGCCGCAACTTCAGGGTCCGTACTTCCATGACGGACGCGCCGCCACGCTGGATGCGGCGATCGACCACTATGTGCAGCTGCAAGGACTGGTGCTCGGCAAGCAACAGCGCGCGGATCTCGTCGAGTATCTGAAGACGCTCTAGGCAGACGCGCGCCGCGGAGGCTCGCGCCGATGTGCTAGCGAGCGGACGTGCCGTTCAGTGCGACCGCGGCGCGAATCAACGCCGTGAACGCACGCGCATCCAGCGCTTCGCCCTCGTGAACGTCGATGGCGCGACGGGTGCTGCCCTCGAGGCTCGAGTTGAAGAGCCCCGTCGGATCGTCGAGCGATGCACCCTTGGCGAACGTCAGCTTCACGGCGCGTTTGTAGGTCTCGCCGGTGCAGATGATCCCATCGTGCGACCAGACGGGAACGTTCCACTTCCACTCCTCGACCACGGCGGGATCGGCCTTCTTGATGAGCGCGCGGAGTCGGGCGAGGGTCTCGCCGCGCCAGTCGTCCAGCTCGTCGATCCGTGCGTCGATCTTCTCGGCGGCCGAACCGCCCTTGGTTGGGGTCCTGTTCATACGGTCTGCATCTCCATGTTCAGGGCATCGCGGCCGGCTCCGGCGTCCTCGCCAGGAGCTCGTCGAGCTTCGCGCCCATCATCCTCCAGCCGTAGCGCGCGCCGCCGAAATTCCGCTTCTGATCCTGCGTGAAGCCCGACTGCACGAGGGACAGGCGGGTGCCCGTCGGCGCGGGCGCGAGCGTGAAGGTCACGACGGTGTCCATTCCGCCGACGCGCCAGCTGTAGCGCAGCGTTCGCTCGCTCTCGATCTCGAGAATGCGGCAGTCGACGACCCCGTCCCAGCCGGGCTGCGGCGGTGCGTGCAGCGTGAACACCGCACCCGGCTCGAGCTGGAGTCCGGCGACGGGGAGCAGCCATTCGGCGAGCAGCGTGGGATCGGTGAGCGCGCGCCAGACCTTCGCCGGGGAATGGTGCAGGTCGCACTCGAAGGCGATGGATTCGCTCTGCGACGGTGCGGTCTTCTCGATGAAAGTCATCCGTCCATCTTCTCCAGCAGTTGCTCGAGGCGGTCGACGTGCTCCGTCCAGAAGGCGCGGTAGTGCGCGATCCAGTCGATGAGCGGCTTCATCCCCCGCGGCTCGACGCGGTAGTAGACGCAACGTCCCTCGCGCCGGCCGTTCACCAGGCCGGCGTCTTTGAGGGCGGCGAGATGCTGCGAGACCGCCGGCTGCGAGATGTCGAAGCGCGCCGTGAGGTCCTTCACCGCGGCTTCGCCACGGGTGAGCGACTCGAAGATTGCCCGGCGGCTGGGGTCCGCGAGCGCGACGAAGATCTTGTTCTGGGCGGCGGCCGCGATCTGCATGGGCAATTAATAAGCCACTGCTTATGAGTTGTCAAGCAGCGCGCCTCGTGCGGGGCGGGGTGCGACACCCCGAACAAGCGCCGATCGCGATGAGCGCCGTGTCCGGGATCACTGTTCCTGATGGGCTCGGTAGCTACGCTTCGAGTCCTTCCTCGCCGGTACCAAATCCCGGCACACCCACCCGACCCGCCTCGCGTGCTCTCGTGCCGATGCCGTCTCTCCTCGCACCAGACGCCTCCGTCTCCCCGCTCGTCGGCCAGCCGAGCCTGCGCTCGGGGGACCAGCGCTGTACTCTCCTCCCAGGGACCCATGGACTGGGGGGGCGAGCCGCTGACGCGCTGCCGCTCGCGTCGCTCGGGAGCCAGCCGCGCGCTGCGACGCTCACTGTCTCCGACACCGGGTCGGTCGTGCTGCAGCGCACCACCGCATCCATCGTGGTGCGGGTCGACGGGGAGACGATCGGGATCTCGCCAGTGGAGCTCCGACATGGCGCGGTCGTGGAGTTCGGCGAGTGCCGCCTGATCCTGGAGTCGTCGGCGCCAGGCGCGCCGTCATCCGCGTCGCGGACGGAGGAACAGCTGGCATCGGGCGCCAACGCGACGAGCGAGTCGCCCGCCCGATCGGTCGGCGCGGGAGCCGGTGGGCAGATCGGCGTCATGTCCCCCACCCGGACGGGGCCGAAGGTCGAGCCGGTGACGGAGGCGGCGCTGGTAGACGTTCGATCTGGTGCGAGGTATCCGCTGCGCGCGCGGCGGATCTTCATCGGACGCGACGACTCGTGCGACGTGATCGTGCGCGGAAACAGCGTATCGCGCCGGCACGCGTCGGTGGCGCCCGTCGCGGGAGGGTTCATGCTCCGCGACGAGAGCTCGAACGGCACGCTCGTGAACGGGCAGCGCATCGTCGGCACGTATCTGCTGGACAATGGCGACGTCGTGCGCGTGCACGACGACGAGCTCCGGGTGGAACTGGACGCATCGGCGCCCGCGCCCGTGGTCGGTGGCGAGCAGACGGCGCTGATGGATCTGTCGCACATCACGCGCGGCGTTGCGGACGAACAGGCGCGAGCGGCGAAGCGGACGCTCACCGCGAGCCTGGAGATCGTGCGTGGGCCGTTCGCCGGCGCGTGCTTCCAGGTCGACCGGGTGGTGTGCTCGATCGGGCGCGGCGACGAGAACGACGTGCGCATCCGCGACGACACGGTGTCGTTGACCCACGCGACGCTGCTGCGCAAGCAGGAGGCATGGTTCGTCGTGGACCTTCGCTCGATGAACGGCACGTTCGTCGACGGGTCGCGGGTCTCGGGCGAGCGACAGCTTCATCCCGGGGCAACTATACGCGTCGGCGGCGTCGAGCTGGTGTTCCGCGCGATCGACTCGGACACCAAGGCGCCCGCCGTTGAGCCGCCTCGACCGGGCGCGTGGAAGCGGATCAAGGCGTTGATGCGGAGCGTCGCGCCGCCGTCGAGCGCACGGTAGCCGCCAAGCGGGCGAGCGCGCGTGGGCGGTCGTTGAAAACGACGCGGCCTGCGCGCGACCGCTCTCGACAACCGTCCGGCCGTCTGTCTGTCGCGCTCGACGGCACCCGTCCATATTCGGGCGAGCCCGGTGCCTGCTCCACGCGGTGCGGCGGGCGCGGTCGTCGCGGAGCACGCGCCACCTCGCAGGAACCCGGGTGCGTCATGGACGAGCGAGACACCGTCAGCGATCTGCTGCTCCATGCCCACGCCGGCGACGCGACTGCCGTCGAGCGGGTGTTCCCGCTCGTCTACGACGAGCTGCGCCGCCTCGCGCACGCACAGCTCCGACGCGAGCCGGACGGCCATACGCTCGTGACGACCGAGCTGGTGCATCAGGCGTATCTGCAGCTCGTCGGACAGTCGCGCGTGCAGTGGCAGGGACGCTCGCACTTCATGGCGATCGCCGCGACGGCGATGCGGCGCATCCTCGTCGACCATGCGCGCAGCTACGGCAGCGTGAAGCGCGGCGGGCTGATGCGCCGCGTGCCGATGGATTCCGTCGAGCTCGCGACGGAAAGCCGTGCCGAGCTGCTGCTCGCGCTGGACGAGGCGCTCGAGCGTCTGCGAGCGCTGGACGAGCGACAGGCGCGCGTGGTGGAGTGCCGTTTCTTCGCCGGCATGACGGAGGAGGAGACGGCCGAAGCGCTCGGCGTCAACGCGCGCACGGCGCGCCGGGACTGGTCGAAGGCGAAAAGCTGGCTCTACCAGGAGCTGTACTCGAACGAGACGTCCTGACGAGACGATGTCCGGATTCTCGGTGAGATCACGCGCATAGACATACGGGTCGCTCGGTCCGGGAAGCGGACGTTGCGGGTCGCGTCCATGCACTCGATATTGGACGCGCCGCGCGGTGCGCGAGGTAGCCCTCGCGATCGCGCGCTCCTCCAGCGCTGATGCCGTCGTCGAAGGAGTATCCCTCAGCCTGCGCATTGGAGGCTCGCGTGCGGAGCTCCTCGCCTGAACGCTTCCGCCAGATCGACGCGCTCCTCGATGCCCTGCTCGATCTGCCGACTGGGGAGCGCGACGAGTACGTCCTCCAGCTCGCGAAGGAAGACGCCGACCTGGGCGAGGAGCTGCTGCGCCGGCTCGACGCGCATCGGTCGTCCGCCGATTTTCTCGAGCGGTCGGCGTTGGAGCTCGCGGCGCCGCTGCTCCCGCAGGGCGACACCGAGCCGGCGCCGCGCGCCGAAGCGGCGCCGCAGCGAGTGGGACCGTACCGCATCGTGCGCGAGATCGGGCATGGCGGCATGGGCACCGTGTACCTGGCCGAGCGAGACGACGGGCAATTCGAGCAGCGAGTGGCGCTCAAGCTGATCCGGCACGCGCTCACGCACCGCGCCGGACTCGTGAACCGCTTTCTCGAGGAGCGCCGGATCCTCGCGGTGCTCGAGCATCCCGGCATCGCCCGCCTCGTCGACGGCGGCGTCACGGACGAGGGGGTGCCCTGGTTCGCGATGGAGTACGTCGACGGGGAGCCGCTCGACCGGTACTGCGATGCACACTCGCTCACGCTCGAGCAGCGGCTCGCGCTGTTCGGCTCCGTGTGCGATGCCGTGCAGTACGCGCATCAGCATCTGGTGGTGCATCGCGATCTCAAGCCGTCCAACGTGCTCGTCACGAACGAAGGCACGGTCAAGCTGCTCGACTTCGGCATCGCGAAGCTGGTCGATCCGCTCGCTGAGCCGGGCGCGGATGCCACGCGGACGGAGTGGCAGGCGATGACGCCCGAGTACGCGGCACCGGAGCAGGTGCGCCGCACGGCGGTGAGCACGGAGACGGACGTCTACGCGCTCGGCGTGGTGCTCTACGCGCTCGTCGCGGGGCGCCGACCATACGAGTTGCGCGGGCGCTCGCCGGCCGAGGTGGAGCACATCGTGTGCGAGCTCGAGCCACCGAAGCCCTCCGCGGCGTTCGCGCCGGATGCGGGCGCGGGCGTTGAGCGCAACGCGCGTGCGCGAGTGCGCGGGGAGTCCCCGGATCGATTGCGCCGGCAGATCCAGGGCGACCTCGACGCGATCATCATGCAGGCCCTGCGCAAGGAGCCGTCGCGCCGCTATCCATCGGCGGCCGCACTGCTCGACGACCTGCGCCGCCTGCGCACGCGGATGCCGGTGCTCGCTCGTCCCGATGGAGCCCGATACCGCCTGGGCAAGTTCGCGCTGCGCCATCGGCTCGGCATCGCCGTCGCGGCGGCGCTCCTGATCGTGCTCACCGGCGGCTTCACGCGCGAGCGCGTGCTCCGTGCGCGCGCCGAGACCGAGTCGCGCAAGTCGAAGGCGGTGGAGGCGTACGTCGTCGGCATCTTCGACGGATCGGATCCGTTCTCCTCGGGCAGTTCGGACGGACGGCAGATCAGCACGCGCGCGCTGCTCGACCGCGGTGCGCAGCGGGTCGGCACCGAGCTCGCGGCGCAGCCGGAGGTGGAAGCGGAGATGCGCACGGTGCTCAGCCGCGTGTACACGAGTCTCGGCGCGTACGACGCCGCCGAGGCACAGGCGCAGCAGGCGCTCGCGCGGCGAAGTGCGCTGCATGGGCCGCGCGATCTCGAAGTGGCGGAGGCGACCGACCAGCTCGGGCTGGTGATGCTCAAGCGGGACTCCCTCGCTGTTGCCGAACGTCTCCTGCTCGGCGCGCTCGCCACCCGGAAGGCGCTCCTGGCTCCGGATGATTCGGCGATCGGCGAGAGCCTCGAGCACCTCGCGGAGCTGTATCAGAACAAGAGCGAGTTCGACAAGGCGGTGGCGAGCTCGAAGGCGGCGCTCGTGGTACGGAAGCGGGTGTTCGGCGGGGAGAGTTCGAAGTTCGCGTCCAATCTGGTCGACGTGGCGTTGAACACGTGGATGCGGGGCGACTACGATGAATCCGAGCGACTGCTTCGCCAGGCGATCGCGATCCAGCGGCGGACGATCGGCGACAACGCCGCGCTCACGGCGATGTCGCTGCACAACCTCGCCCAGACGATGCAGATGCAGGGACGCCTGGACTCGGCCGAGGTGTACTACCGGCGGGCGCTGGCCGCGAAGCGTGCCGCGCTCGGAGACGCGCATCCCACCATCTCCATCAACCTGAACAATCTCGGGAGGATGCTCGGTGGGCAGATGGACCGGCCGGCGGAGGCCGAGCCGCTCATTCGCGAAGCGCTCGCGATGGACCGGAAGATGTTCGGCGAGAAGCACGCGTTCGTGGCGGCAAGCCTGAACAATCTCGCGCTCGTGCTGCGGCTGAAGGGAGATTTCCCGGAGGCGGAGAGCATCGCGCGCCAGTCGCTCGCGATCAACCGCGCGTTGTACTCCGAGGAGAACAAGTCGGTGGCCCTCGACCTCGGCGACGTCGGAAGCATCATGCTGCTGCGGGGCAACTTCGACAGCGCGGTCGTCTACCTTCGCGGCGCACGGGACCGGTTCGCGCGCATGTCGGGACCGGGGCACATCAACACGCTCGTGAACACGAGCAACCTTGCCCGCGCGCTCCGCGAGCGTGGAGACCTGCGCGAGGCCGAAGAGCTGCTGCGCGACGCGTTGACGCGCATCGATTCATCCAACACGGGACAACGCGCGATCTACATCGCGGTGCGGGTCGGTCTCGGCCGCACGCTGGAGAAGAAGGGCCGGCATGCCGAGGCGCTCGAGTTGCTCGAGCCGATGCCGGCGATGGCGCTCCAGGAGTGGAAGCCGGGCAGCTGGCGGCAGTCCGACTCGCGCCTCGCACTCGCGGCGGTGCTGGAGTCGATGGGCAGATTCGACGACGCGCGGCCACTGATCGAGTCGTCACGCGCGGTGCTCGCACCGATGCGCCGCGCGCAGCCGTTGCTCGCCGCGGAATCGGACCGGCTGTTGGCGCGGCTGCCCCGCGCGGCGCGGACGGCGGGAGCGTCCCGGGCCTAGCGCGGCGCGCGGCGCGTCGCGTGTCCGCTTTCGGGGCGCGTTTGCGCGCTCATGACGAGGGCCGCCACACCGCAGATCGCTCGATGTGCACCGCCGGCCCTCGGCGACCGTCGCGACGCCGCGAATCGCCCCGTGCGTCTCATGTCGAGGAGTGCCCATGTATTGCCAACTCGCGTTCTCCGGCGATGCGTTCAAGCGCCTGATCAAGTATCGCATCGCCGATCTGTTTCGCCCGCCGGTGAAGACCGTCGAACAGCCGAAAGGCGTGCAGAGCTGGATCGATGGAATGCTCGTCAACGGGATCGAGCTCGTTCGCCTCACCGACGAGCAGTTCGCGCCGCTCAATGAGCGGTGGCCCGACGGCGGCATCCGTCCAAACATTCTCGGGCGCGGCTACGAGGCTGGTGGGCTCTCGGTGGAGCTCGGGGTGGACGTCTTCCTGGCCGAGGAGAGCGCGGTGGCCAACGCCGGCCTCGGGCAGCCGCCGGTGCAGACGCTCTCGATCGGACGCGGGCCGCTGACGCTGCTCGTGCGCGCGAGCGTCGGCCCCGACGGAGTTCCGCTGCTGCGAATGGATCTCGATCGGGTCAAGATCGCCGGTCTCGGGCTTCCGCCGGAGATTCTCGACGGTTTGCGAGCGGTGGGAAACGCGAGCTTTCCTCTCGACATCGGTGGGCAGCTCAAGGACATCCTTCCGCCGGGCAACGACAAGGTGTTGAACGCGGGAATCACGCGGGACGATCGCGGCGCCGTCGTGCTGCGCTTCGAGCTTCCCTATCAGCTCAGCGACTCGTTGTCCGACCGCATTCACGAGTGGGACGTCTTCTTCAGCGCCGCGCTCGACGTCCACCTGGACGACGCCGACTGGCGCATCGACCTCGATGGCGGCGCAGTGGCGGTGGGACTCGCCGCGGCGATCGACGGCGAGTTCAAGAACGATCCGCCGGTGTTCTTCGACGGAAGCCCCGTCACCGACTTCTTCGACGGCGATCCCGCGCGCGTGCGGATCAGGAAGCACGGATACATCGAGAACGCGTGCGCGGGCAACGACCTCGGCTTCGATGCGTTCACCTACCTCGATCTCTCGGTTCCGTCGGAGAATCTGTTGCGCGGCGCGGTGGGCTTCACGATGGAGAAGGACGACGTGGACACGGCGACCTGCATCATCGTCGACCTGCTCAATCCCCTGTCCGTCTTCCTGACCGCGCTCGACCATGGGGAAGGAGGGCTCGGCGCTGCCGAGCTCGCGCTCAGCTTCGTGTTCCCGACGAAAGCGTTCATCGCGCTCGGCGCCATCACGATGATGATCACCGGAATGGACAAGACCATCGCGCAGCACGTCATCGACGGAAAGCTCAAGGAGAGCGCGAAGGTCACGAAGCTGCCCGACGGCGGCTTCGCGATGGATCGGAAGATGGACTCGGTGAACGCGCTCACTCGCGACTGGCTCGTGTTGACCCACTGCGCCGGCTCGAATGGGCGACTGCTCCTCCAGGGCGCGCTTCGGGTGCCCGATCCCGTGCTGCCGCGACTCGACGCGTCGGATCTCGAGGGGATGGGCGACTGGCTGTTGAGCGACCGGTGTGATCCCGGCAAGGGTCAGCGGACCGAGGGCTCACTCGCGCTCACGCTCTCGCCTGGACATGGCGCCGAGGCGGCGAGCGTGCAGCCCGTGCGCTTTCCCACGATCCCACTCAAGTGGGGGAGACGTCCGGACGGGGGCGAGCTCGTGTTCGACGTCGTCAACGACGATCTGGGGATCTACCAGTATCGCTTTTCGCTGTACCAGGAGGTGTTCGTCCCCGGCATTCCGGGGGTAGTCGAGGTCCAGCTCGATGCACACAGGCTTCGCGAGCAGCCGAAGTTCGAGCCGTTCGCAACCAAGCCGTACCCGCTGCGGCTGCGCTTCTACACGAACGCCGGAATTCGCGAGTACGAGTTCGCCGCACCTCCGAAGTTCAGGCAGTTCCAGGAGTCGGTGCAAGACGCCGTGATTCGCATCAACAACTGCAAGCATCGCGGGAGCAGCCTCGTGCTGCACCGATACCTGTCGCTGCTCTGGCTGGGCAGTCCGGCCGACGATCACGGCGGGGTGACGCACGAGTGGGAGGTCCACCTCAGCGGGCTCGCCGCGGGACGTGCCGCGACGGTGTGGAATCAGGATACAGGCGCTCCGCTCGTGCGGGCGTTCGCCGACCGCGCCGGCCGGATCGACGTCTCGCTCGTGCTTCGTGATGGCGAGCACGCCGATGCGCTGCTCATCGGTCTGGACGACAATCCGTTCGTCAGCGCTCGGCAGCTGCGCCGGATAATCGCCGATTCGGAAGACGCACCGCGGAGCCAGGCGGAGGTCTCCGTGCGGCAGACCACCCTCGTCGAGGTGGAGGACATCAGCTTCGACGAGGCGATCGTCGCTCTCTCGCTCGACGAGAACGGGAGATCGAGCGTCCTGACGGTGGAGACCGCGAGCGGCGAGCGCATCGCGCACGCTCTTCCGTCGCCGTACAACGCGGGGCTCGCGACGCGCTCGGCGGAGCTTGCCGAAGTGAGCTCGCGAGGTGCGCACGCTCCAAGCGAGCGGCTGGCGTGGCGAGGCGGGCGGCGACAGTTCACGCTGCTCTCTCGTCGGCGCGAACGACCCGAAGTGCTCGCCGAGTACTCCGCACGCTCGACGCTCGACCTCGGGGCGGCGAGGCAGGATCTGTTCGCCCAGGTGAGCGACGATGGTCTGCGGGTCACCCTCTATCACAGGAGTGTCCCCATCCTGCTCGGCACCCACGAGTGGCGCGAGCACGAGCCAGTCGGCGCCGACGGAGCGGGCGTGGTCTACGAAGGCAACGCGGATCATCGGGAGACCTCTCGGGCCTGAGCGTCGACGCTCGACGCCGATGTCCGGATTCGAGCTCCGGTTACGCGAAATGGGGTGAGGCCATGTGAATGGTCTCACCCCATTGGCTACTCACCGGAGCCCGACATGACACTCGCGATCGTGGCCGACAACACCAACAACGCCGACGACCCCGGCCACTGCGGCTGCGCCAGTCGCCGCGAAGCTCGTGCTGACCTCCGCCGACAGTCAGGTCTCAGCCGTGAGCCGAGTGGTGGCGCTGCCGCCTACTGTCCGCGTCGATGACGCGGCCGGCACACCGAGTGAGCTTCACCTTCCTCGAGGCACCATGCGCGCCCACGCACTGCCGCTTGCACCGTTGACGCGCGCAGCGCACTCTACGAGAGCGACGCACCGGCAGCCGCTCGGCTGCTCCCACTCGGTCTGCGTCGTCCCCCGTACAGAGGTCGATGCGTCCGCTCTCCATGCACACCACCGCGCCGAGATTCGCTCGGCGCGCCGGTCTCGGCGTGCTGCTGCTCACGTCGCTGGTCGGCGGTCGCGCGTTCGCACAGACGGACACTGGCGAGATCACCGCGCGGCCCGGCGCCGGGTGCCCCGCGGGTACGACCGAGGTGCGACCAGGCTCGTGCCGAGCACCGCAGCTTCCGCCGCCGAGCATCGTGGACTATCGGCCGCGGTCGACGCTCGTCACCCCCGCGCACCAGCTTCGTCGCGCGAAGTATCCGGTGATCGATTTCCACGGGCATCCCGAGGACCGGCTTCAGTCCGCTGAAGCACTCGCGTCGATGGTGCGATCGCTGGACAGCCTCAACGTGCGGTTGATGCTCTCTGCCGACAACATGTCGGGGCAGGAGCTGTCGAGCGCGGTCGCGGTCGTGAACGGATCGCCGAATCGCGATCGCGTGCGCGTGCTGGCGGGAATCAACTTCCGGAACGTCGGGCCAGGGTGGGCGCCCAAGGCGGTCGCCCAGCTCGAGGCGGACGTCGCCGCCGGGGCCGTCGGCGTCGGCGAGATCTCGAAGAGCTTTGGTCTGTCGATCAGGAAGCCAGACGGCAGCCGCCTGCGCATCGACGACCCGGCGCTCGATCCGATCTGGGACGCCTGCGCGCGGCTGCGGCTCCCGGTGTTCATCCACACCGCAGACCCGGAAGAGTTCTTTCGCCCGCTCGATCTCAACAACGAGCGGTGGCTGGAGCAGGCGCTCTTTCCGCAGCGACACTACGCGCCCGAGCGCTATCCGACCTTCGAGGAGCTGCTCACGGAGCGGGACAATCTCTTCCGTCGTCATCCGAAGACGACGTTCGTCACCGCGCACCTGGGATGGGAAGCGAACGACCTGGCGCGACTCGGCAGGCTGCTCGACGCGTTGCCGAACGTGTACAGCGAGATCGGCGCCGTGCTCTACGACATCGGCCGCCAGCCGCGCGGGGCGCACGACTTCTTTGTCAAGTACCAGGATCGCCTGCTGTTCGGAAAGGACTCGTTCCAGCCTGCGGAATACCCGTACTACTGGCGCGTGCTCGAGACACGGGACGAGTACTTCGACTACTACCGCGGCTATCACGCGTTCTGGAAGCTGTACGGGATCGACCTGCCGGATTCCGTATTGCAGAAGGTCTACTTCCGCAACGCGCTGCAGATCACGCCGCGATTGCCGCAGTCGGGCTGGCCGAAGTAGCGCCCGCGATCCGCGCAATGCTGAGATGACACTCAGGCGCGGAGCTCGTCGCGCGTCTATCCTCATTGTCGAATCGCCCGGCCATCGGTAGCGTATCGCCCTCGATCACCTCCTCGAGCGAGCGAGCACACCATGCCGGCGACGAAAGGGAAGGCCACGAAGCGACGCGTCAAGCGCGCGACGAAGAAGAGCGGCGCAGGCGCGACGAAGAAGATCAACTTCATCCCGAACGATCCACGCGCCGTGAACGGTCCGCCGATGCGCGCGGTCGCTCCGCGCCCCAATCGCACGGGCACGGTGGCGAAGTTCGCGTTCCAGGCGGCACCCGCGAGGGCCGGCCTGTTCGAGCCGGGCACGCCCGAGTTCCTGTACTGGCAGTCGCGCGAGGCGGCGCTCGCAGCGGTGGAAGCGTTCGAGGCGGCGGCCGGACCGCTGCGCGCATGGTCGTCGTTCGCCGCGCAGCCGCTGCCGCTCGAGCCCGACGCCGGCCGCGACCTCAACGCGTACTACTCGCGCGACTCGGTGTCGTTCTTCCACTCGGTGCTCGCGGGTGGACCGACATTCTCCGGCGCCAGCACTGATTGCGTCGCGCACGAGGTTGGTCACGCGATCCTCGACGCGCTGCGCCCCGACTTCTGGACCAGCTCCCTCACCGAGCACGCCGCATTTCACGAGGCGTTCGGCGACTGCGTCGCCATGCTCACCGCGTTCAACGACGCCGAGACGCGAACCGCGGTGCTCGCCATCTCGCCGAACCTGTCGAAGGCGAACTTCCTGGAGTCGATCCTCGAGGACCTGGCGCACGGCGTCCGTCTGGTCGACGGCGTCGTGGACGGCTCGAAGCCGCGACGCTCCCTCAACAAGTTGAGGTGGCAGCTTCCGACCACGCTGCCGGCGGAGCTCGCGCCAGGGCACAACCCCGATGAGCTCACCGGCGAGGTGCACAGCTTCGCGCGCGTGTTCACGGGATGCTTCTACGACGTGGTGCGGAACATCTTCACGTCGCGCGGCACCCTCACGCCGGCAGGGCTGCTCACAGCGTCGCGCATCGCGGGCGCGCTGCTGGCCGAAGGCGCGCGCAACGCGGTCGAGAATCCAAGGTTGTACGAAGCGGTCGGCGTCGCGATGCTCGCGGCGGATCTCGGTATGAATCGCGGAGCGAACCAGTTGGCGATCGTCGCGGCGTTCGCCAATCACGGCATAGCGCTGGCGCACCCGGCTCGCGCGTTCCAGCCACGCGCGCGGCTCGCCGGCGGTGTGGCCAAGCCGAAGCGCGGTGCAGCGGCGCTGTCGGCGCGCGCCGTGAGCGCCGAGCTGCGACGCCGGCTCGGCGCGACGACGGGCACGATGCGGGTGGACGACTTCACGCTGGGCGCCGACGCGGCGTCCAAGTTCGTGCACGAGCGCAGCGTGAGCCTCGATGGCCTGGGCGCGGCGCTCGAAGGGGTGGTCGCGCCCGCGCCGGAGCCGGTCGTGGTCTCCCGCGCGAGCGCCACCGCGGCTGTCGCGCTCTCGCCGATTCCCGACTCGCACACCACCGAAGACGAAGTCCGCTACTTCGCCATGACGCTGCTGCGCAATGGTCAGATCGGCGAGCAGCAGTCGCCGCGCGGCGCAGCGAGAGCAGGCGGAGAGATGCTGCTCTCCGCGATCTCTCGCGGAAGACGCGGCGCGCAGGGCGGCACCACCGCGATGCCCACGCACGTGGTGACGTCACGCGGAGCGGAGCGCGTGCTCACGCGCGTGCGCTTCGCCTGCGGCTGCTCGCGCGTCGCGCCTCGGACGAAGTAGCCGCGACGCGCGAGCGGCGCTCAGGTCGCCGAGAAGCGCTTGCGCGTGATCGCGGTGCGTCCGGCGGAGTCGGGCACCGAGGTGTGCGTCTCGCCGGGACCGAGCAGAGTATCCTGGCTGAGCTGAGCGTTCGCGCGCAGCGTCTTGTGGAAGTACTCGACCTCGGCGTCGAGCTGCGCCGTCATGGGCGCCGCCTTCGCGCCCGGGGCGCGCTTCTTCTTCGCGGACTTGCCCGTCTTCGCCTTCGCGGACTTCGCGGTCGCGCCCTTCGTCGCGCCGGACTTCACAGCCTTCCTCGACATCGCATCCTCCCATGGGGATCCGCGCACAAACGTCGCCGCGCCGGCCGACGAAATCAACCAGGCTGACTCGTGGAGAAAGCTACGGAACGAAGGACGCGCTCGGCAGGATTGTGGGTTCGCGCGAGGACGTCGTCACGGTCGTCCCTCCGTCTCCATCGCGAGCTCGGCGCGCAGGCTCTCCTCGTCGCGGAAGATCGTCGCGAGCGCGAGGCGCTTGCCCGCCAGCTCGAACGAGACCGCGACGTCGCGGTGTGCGGCCGACCCATCCGTCACGATGGCGTCCCACTTCTCGGCGTGTCCGACGTAGTTGATGCTCACGTCGTAGTGCGCGCTCCAGAAGAAGGGCACCTGATCGAACGCTTCGCTCGCGCCGAGCATGTTGCGCGCTGCGGTCTGTCCCATCCGCTGCGCGACGACCCAGTGCTCGACACGAATGCGCTCACCGGTGTGCGGATCGGGCCAGCGCGCGATGTCGCCAGCGGCGTAGATGCCGGGTGCGCTCGTCGCGAGTCGCGCGTCGACGCTCACGCCGCGATCCATCGCGAGCCCCGCCGCCTCGGCGAGCGCGAGCCGCGGGCGCACGCCGACGCCGATGACGACGAGCTGCGCGTCGACGCGGGAGCCGTCGTCGAGCACGACCCCGCCGGCGTCGATGGAGGCGGGCTTGTGTCCGAGATGAAACACCACGCCGCGCTCCTCGTGCAGCGCCCTGATGAACGCCCCGAGCTCCGCGCCGAGCACGCGCTCGAGCGGAACGGACTCAGGCGCGACGACGTGGACGTCGAGCCCACGGGTGCGCAGCGAGGCCGCCACCTCGAGACCGATGAAGCTGCCGCCGATCACCACGACACGCTGTACGTCGGCGAGCGCAGCGATGATCGCGCGGCTGTCGGCCAGCGAGCGCAGGTAGCGCACGTGCGGAAGGTCGGCGCCGGGAATCGGGAGACGAATCGGGTCCGCGCCCGTCGCGAGCAGCAGCGCGTCGAACGGAATCGGCGCGCGGCCGCTGGCCTCGAGCGATCGGCCGGCAACGTCGATCCGCGTGGCTCGCGCGCGCACCACCTCGATGTCGTGCGCGGCGTAAAAGTCGGCCGGTCGCAGAGGGATCCACTCTTCGGGCGCGTTGCCGGCCAGATAGTCCTTCGAGAGGTTCGGCCGATCGTAGGGCGACGTCTCCTCCTCGTCGACGATCGTGACCGAGCCGTCGAAGCCGCAGCGGCGCAGCATCTCGGCGGCGGCTGAGCCGGCGGCACCGGCGCCGACGATGACGACGTTCCGCACGGTGGCGTCGCGCGCGATTCGCGCCGGGTAGGTCGGTGCGAGCGGATCGCGCTCGAGCTTCTCGCCGACGATCACCAGCTCGCCGCGCCGCTCCGCGCGCCAGGACGCGAGTGGGTTGAGTGCGGGAGCGCGGAGCGCCTCACCGGTGCGAAGGCTGAAGCAGGCGTGGTGCCACGGACAGCGCACGGAGTCGCCGTCGATGAGGCCCTCGCCGAGCGGTCCGCCGTAATGCGTGCAGGTGGCGGAGACGGCGAAGAGCTCGTCGCTGCGCCGCGAGAGCAACACCGCGTCGTCGCCGACGTGGCCGAGCAGCGACGCGCCGTCCGGGAGCTCGGAGATCGGCACGCCGGCGGCGAGGTCGGGACCTGGAGGAGCAGTCGGAGTTCCGCTCATTGGCGCTCGGGTGCGGGTGGACTGCTCGCTGGAGTGCTGTGCCGCGCGCCTAAGTATGGCGCGCGATGGCGTGGCTCGCACGCGCGCGGCCAGCTTTGTTCCCTTCCCAGCGAACCAGGCCCGGCGGGCGTTAAGAGGGGCACTCGCCTCTCCGCGCGGTGTATGGTTGTTGCGCCATCCGATCGAAGCGCCGCACGAGTCGCGCGAGCGCCCCACTCACCGAGGAGCACTGATGAGAGCAGCCAGGCAGATCCTGACCACCGCAGCCCTGTTGACCGCGACGGCGGCGGTCGCGCGGGCGCAGAAGACGACGGATCTCGGGAGCGGGAACGGCGGCAGCGAGCACGTGAAGACCGAGTGGACCATCGGGGCCGCGCACATCTCGATCTCGTACGGCCGACCCGCGTTGAAGGGGCGCTCCGAGGCGAGCATGATGCCGGCTGGAAAGCCGTGGCGCACCGGCGCGGACGCCGCGACCGTGCTCACGACGGACAAGCCGCTGATCTTCGGGAAGGTCGTGCTGCAGCCCGGGTCGTACACGATCAACACCCAGCCTGGCGAGAAGACGTGGGAGCTGATCTTCGGGAAGCTGGAGAAGGAAGGGCAGTGGGGCGTTCCCTATCTTCCCGCGCTCGAGATCGCGCGCACGCCGATGGCCGTGCAGACGCTGGTGCCCCCGGCGGAGCAGGTGACGTTCAACATCGAGCGGGTGGGCCCCGTCAATCAGCTGCGGGTGTCGTGGGGCAGCGTCGGCGCGAGCACGAACTTCCGCGTCGGCTCGTAAGCGCGGACCAAACCGAAACGCCGGCGCGCCGTGAGCGCGCCGGCGTTTTTCATGGCAGCGAGTCAGGTGCGACGGGCGTAGTTGCTCGCGCCGTACCAGTCCACCACCACCACCGGCTCACTGCCGACGACCCAGGCGTCGTGGCCACTCGGAAGCGAGGTGATGTCACCCGGACCGGCGACCAGCTCGGTGCCGTCGTCCATCCTGATCCCGAGCGTGCCGCTGACGTGATACTGGAAGTGCGGCGCGGTGCAGCTCGGGGTGTTGGCGAGCGGCTTCACGTCGTTGGACCAGCGCCAGCCGGGCTGGAAGACGAGCCGTCCCACCTCGCCGCCGCCGATGTTGAGGATCTCGGCGCGTCCGTTGGGGAACTGGCGGGTCTCGTCGGGTGCTTGGAAGCTCTTGTGCTCGGTGTCGTGGCGTTCGATCATGCGGCTACCCTCGCGTGCAGGTGGGAGAGTGGACGATCGGGGGGCGGCTATGTTACTTACTAATAGGTAAGTCGTCAATAGGCAGTTCGAGCCATCGGAGGCGGACCGGATGAGCAAGCGGCAGGACGTGCCCGGGACCGCATCGCGGATCCTCGACGTCGCGGAGGGGCTGGTGCAGACGCGCGGCTTCAACGGCTTCAGCTACGCCGATGTCGCCGCCGAGCTGCAGGTCACGAACGCGAGCCTCCACTACCACTATCGAGGCAAGGCCGAGCTCGGCGAAGCGCTGATCACGCGCTACACGTCGCGCTTCGGACAGGCGCTCGACGCGATCGATCGCGCGGGCGATGCCGCCCCGGTGAAGCTCGCGGCGTACTCGCGCATCTACGCCGATGTGCTGCGCCAGGGTCGGATGTGTCTCTGTGGCATGCTCGCGGCCGACTACGACACGCTGCCCGACGCGATGCGCAGCGCGGTCGTCCTGTTCTTCGACGCGAGCGAGCGATGGCTCGTGCGAGTGCTCGAGCAGGGTCGAGCGGATGGCACGCTCGAGTTCACTGGATCGGTCGTCGAGGTCGCGCGGTCGATCGTGAGTGGTCTCGAAGGTGCGCTGCTGATCGCGCGGCCCTACGGCGACGTGAGCCGGTTCGAGGCGGCGGCGGACCGGCTGCTCGCGGGACTCGCGACGTCTCCGGCACGTCACCACTGAGGCGGACGAGGGGAACGCGTCCGCGGTTCGCTCACTTCGTGCGCAGCAACGGCAGCCGCAAGATCGATCTCGCCCGCGTCGGAGCCGCGCCCTAACTTGGAGCCGATGATCTCCCGCCCGACGTCCGCCGACTTCTCGTGACCGACACCGCGGCAGTTCCCGTGGCGCGCGCCGCGACCGAAGTCGGTGACCGCCCCGCAGCACCCGCCGTGGGCGCGTCGACGAAGCGCTACGACCGCTCGATCATCGAGGGTCCGCTGCGCGCGGCGGTGTGGAAGATCGCGTGGCCGACGATGCTCGCGAACATCATCGGCGGGCTGCAGGGTCTCGTCGATCACATCATGGTCGGCCATCTCGTGGGCTACGCCGGCAACGCGGCGATCGGCGTCGCCTGGCAGATCTTCCTCATCGTCATCGTCTTCATCTCCTCCCTGTTCACGGGGATGAGCGTGCTCGTGTCGCGATTCGCCGGCGCGGGCGAGGTGGAGCGCGTCGACCGCACCGTCTATCAAGCTTTCCTCACGGCGATCGGCATCGCGCTCTTCGTGATGGCGCCGGTCGGCTACTTCCTCTCGCCGTATCTGCTCGATCTGGTGCACGCCGCGCCGACGGTGAAAGCGGAGGCGCTGCCGTTTCTGCGCATCATGTTCCTGTGCAGCAGCGGCATGCTGGTGTTCTTCATGCTCGGCGGCGCGCTGCGCTCGGCGGGCGACGCGCGCACGCCGATGGTACTCGGCATCACGACGACGGCGCTCAACATCGCGCTCAACGTGATCCTCATTCGCGGCCTCGGTCCGATCCCGTCGTTCGGCACCAAGGGCGCGGCGATGGGGACGTGCATCTCGTCGGGGCTCGTGTCGTCGTATGCGCTGTTCAGGCTGTGGCGCGGCGGATGGGTGGTGTCGTTCCCGAAGCAGGGCAGGCGAAGCCCGGACTGGACGATCATCCGCTCACTCTTCCGGTTCGGGCTTCCCACCGGCGTGCAGGGGATCGCGATGAACGTGGGCGGGCTGTTCATGCTCGGCTTCATCGGCTCGCTGGCGCAGAGCGCGGCGGCGCAGGCGGCGTTCGCGATCTCGTACTCGCAGCTCTTCTCGCTCATCACGTGGACGTCGATGGGCCTCATGGGCGCGGCGGCGGCCGTCGCCGGCCAGAATCTCGGCGCGGGCAAGCCCGAGCGCGCGTCGGCGGCGGTGCACCTCTCGGCCCGCTTCGGCCTGGGCGTGGCCGCGGTGGTGGGGACGTGCTTCTTCCTCTTCCCGCGCCAGCTCCTCGGCGTGTTCGGCATGTACGATCCCCAGGTCGTCGCGATCGGAACGCAGCTGCTTCGCGTGCTGAGCGTGTCCGGACTGTTCATCACGGTCGCCCTGACGTATACCGGCGGCCTGCAGGGAACGGGCGACACCAGGAGCCCGCTCTACATCTCGATCGTCTCGCAGGTTCTCATCCCACTCGGCATCTGCTTCGTCATGCAACGCATGGGCACCCTCCAGCCAATCCACATCTGGATCGCGATCCTCATCGGTCACGCGACGCGCTGCACGCTGAGCGTGCTCCGCTTCGATCAGGGCAAGTGGCGCACGATCACGGTCGAGTGATCGTGATCTCCGACAATCAGCGCGCGTCCCTGCGCCCGCGCCTCGCGCCGGCGATCGTCGCACTCTCGCTCGTGCTCGGCGCGTCGTCGTGCGCTCACCAGGCGCCACCGCCGCCGCCGGATCAGGATTGGCGCGTGACGGGCGGCGAGCCGGGCCAATCGCGCTACTCGCCGCTCGCGCAGATCGATCGCGGCAACGTGAAGCGGCTTCGCGTGGCGTGGGAGTATCACGCGGGCGACGCATCGCCACAGAACCGGACGGAGATCCAGGCGACACCCATCGTCGTGCGCGGCGTGCTGTACGCGACGTCGCCCTCGCTCGCCGCGTTCGCGCTGCACGCGGAGACGGGCGCGCTGCTCTGGCGGTTCGATCCGTTCCAGCATCAGCCGCGCGAGAGTCACGTCAATCGCGGCGTGGTGTACTGGGAGCACGGCGACGAGCGGCGCGTGCTGTACGTCGTGGGACGCCGCCTCTACGCGCTGGATGCGGCGACGGGCAAGCCGGTGCCGACGTTCGGCACCGGAGGTTGGGTGGACCTGGGGCAGGGGCTCGGCCGCGACGTGTCGCGCACCCAGCTCGTGGCCACGAGTCCGGGGGTGATCTTCGGCGATCTGATCATCCAGGGCACGCGCGTGAGCGAGGGCGAAGGCGCCGCGCCCGGACACGTGCGCGCGTACGACGTGCGCACCGGACAGCTCCGCTGGACGTTTCATACCGTGCCGCAGCGCGGTGAGCCCGGCGCCGACACGTGGCCAGACAGCGTGCTGGAACGTTCCGGCGGCGCGAACTCGTGGCCTGGCATGAGCGTGGACGAGCGGCGCGGGCTCGTGTTCGTGCCGACGGGATCGGCGACGCCCGACTTCTACGGTGGCGAGCGGCTGGGCCAGAACCTGTTCGCGAACACCCTGCTCGCGCTCGACGCGCGAACGGGCAAGCGCGTGTGGCACTTCCAGACGGTGCACCACGACATCTGGGATCGCGATCTGCCCGCGGTGCCGAATCTGCTCAGCGTGGTGCGCGACGGACGGCGCGTCGACGCGGTCGCGCAGATCACGAAGTCGGGGTTCGTCTTCCTGTTCGACCGGGAGACGGGCGCGCCGCTCTTTCCGGTCGAGGAGCGCCCGGTGCCGGCGTCCGACATCGAGGGCGAGCACGCATGGGCGACGCAGCCGATCCCGGTGAAGCCGGCGCCATTCGCGCGGCAGCGCATGACGGAGGCGGACCTCACCGACCTCTCGCCTGGTGCACACGCGGCGGCGCTCGCGCGCTTCCGCACGCTGCGTCACGGCGATCTGTTCACGCCGCCGAGCAGGGAAGGAACGGTGGTCCTTCCGGGCTTCGATGGCGGCGGCGAGTGGGGGGGCGCGGCGGTGGACCGCGAGAGCAGTGTGCTGTACGTGAACGCGAGCGACATCCCGTGGATCGCCGCGCTGCGCGAGCGCGAGACGCGCGCGGCGAACGCGCCGCCCCAGTCGGGCGACGCGGTGTACGCGAACAACTGCGCCGGCTGTCATCGCGCCGATCGCCGCGGCGATGGAGGACGCACGCCGTCGCTGGTGGGCGTCGGTGAACGGCGTTCCGTCAGCGAGATCCGCCAGATCCTCGAGCGCGGGCGCGGCTTCATGCCGGCGTTTCCGAGCTTGACGGAGCAGCAGAAGGATGCGGTGATCTCGTACCTCACCGGGCGAGCGGTGAGCGCGCCGCAGCGCGCCGAGCCGGCCGCGACGGGATCAGCCGCGCTGCCCGAGGCGACGCCGTCGCGATTCCAGTTCGTGGGATACGAGCGCTGGCGCGACTCGAGCGGCTACCCGGCGATCAAGCCACCGTGGGGAACGCTCAGCGCGATCGACCTGAACACGGGCGAGTATCGCTGGCGCGTCACGCTCGGCGAGCACGCCGCGCTCGCGGCGAAAGGAATTCCACCGACCGGCACGGAGCAGTACGGCGGACCGATCGTGACGGCGGGCGGGCTCGTGTTCATCGCGGCGACGATGGATGCGAAGTTCCGCGCGTTCGACAAGAGCACGGGCGCGTTGCTGTGGGAGTATCAGCTCCCCGCGGCGGGGTACGCGACGCCGATGACGTATCGGGTGGGAGGAAAGCAGTACGTCGTGATCGCGGCGGGCGGCGGGAAGCTGGGGACGAGGTCGGGGGATTCGTACGTGGCGTTCGCGATTCCCTGAGTTTTTTCGAGCTCGTTGTGCCGAGCTCCTTGTACCGACCTCGTTGTACCAACCTCCTTGTACCGAACTGCAACTGCGTGTACGCCAGGACGACTGACGTACCAGGATACTCAGATTGGCATACGGGCCATTCCAATTTGTGGATGGCTGTCCGCGGATTAATGCTCTGAACCACGCTCGCCTGGTACGGCATCCCGGTCGGGCATGCGTAGCTTGGCGGCATGCATGATTTCCGTCGGCTGCAGGTCTGGACGAAGGCGCGCGATCTCGCCGTGGCGATCGACGCTCTCACGCGGGCTTTTCCACGAAGCGACCGCGGAGTAATGGCGGGCCAACTTCGCCGTGCGGCCCTTTCCATCCCCTCCAACATCGCCGAGGGATGCGGCAAGGGCTCGCGAAAGGAGACGGTACGTTTCCTTCAGATCGCGGCGGGGTCGGCGAGGGAGGCCGAAAGCCATCTCGAGATTGCCTGCGCCCTCGGGTACCTCACTCCGGTGGTGAAAGAGAAGCACCTGGACACGACCCGTTCTATCCAGCGCATGCTCGCGGCGTTGACGAAGAAGCTGTCAGCGGAGGCGCCCGCACCACTCTGACCGCGCGAGAAGCCAGCCACGCGAGTGTGGGTCAGAGGCGGTATCCACGGACAGCTCGACACGAATTGGAATGGCCAGTATGCCAATCCGAGTATCCAGAGTACGTCAGTCATCCCGGCGTACACGCAGTTGCAGTTCAGTCAGCAACCCCACCTCACGAAACCGTCTCGACGATGATCCCTCGCGTGAGCGTCTGCTTCACCGGGCACCGGTCGGCGATCTGCAGCAGCCGCTTCCGCTGCTCGTCCGACAGCGGTCCCTCGAGCTCGATGCGCCGCGCGACGCGGGGGATGCCCACCTCGGACAGCTCGCAGTCCTGGCAGTCCTTCTCGTGCGCGCGCTCGGTGCGGAGACCGATGCGCACGCCCTCGAGCGGCCAGCCCTTGCGGTCCGCGTACATGCGCAGCGTCATCGCCATGCAGCTGCTCAGCGCGGCGAGCAGGAGCTCATAGGGCGTCGGCCCCATGCCGGTTCCGCCGAGCGCTCGAGGCTCGTCGGCGATGAGCACGTGCTGTCCCGCCGTGACCTCCGTGCGATAGCCCGACGCGCCAACGTGTGCCGTGATCCATTCGTGTTCGTCGGTGACGTTCTCTATCAGCGTAGACGTGATGGCGGAGCCGTCACCGGCTGCGGTCATCGCCCCGCCTCTTCGAGCGCGGCGGCGAAGCTCGATGGGTTCGTCCAGTCACCCTCGAAGCGCTGTCCATTGATGAAGAAGGTGGGGGTGCCGTTCACTCCGCTGCGCACACCGCTCATGAAGTCCGCCTTCACGCGCGGCTCGTACCTCTCCGACTCGAGGTCGCTCGCGACGTCGTTCGGCGGAGCGCCCGCACGCTGCGCGTACTGCACGAGATGCTCGTCTTCGAGCGCGTCTTCGCCGTCGCGCTGATGGTCGAAGATCGTGTCGTGCATCTTCCAGTATGCCTTCTCGCCCGCGTGTCCCGAGACGCTCTCCGCCGCCTCGGCGGCGTGCAGCGCGTGAGGATGGATCTCGGTGAGCGGAAAGTTGCGGAACACGTAGCGAAGGCGCGCGCCAAGCGCCTTGCGGACCCGGGGCAGGAGCGAGTGTGCGTGCGCGCAGTGCGGACACTCGTAGTCACCGTATTCCACCAGGGTGATCGGCGCGTTCGCGTCGCCGAGGACGTGGTCGTCGGCGGTGACCGGGGGGCGAAGGGTTCCCAGCGAGGTAGTCATCGTGCGGCTCCGGTCGAGGGTGTCGCGCTCGTGCCGGACGACGCCGCGTCGAGTCCCTCGAGCGCTTCGAGGATCCCATCCGCGCCAGGATTCACGCCGACCGGTGAGCAGTAGCTCCAGCGAATGATTCCCTCGCCGTCGAGCACGAACAGCGCGCGCTCCGACGTGCCTTCGTGCGCTCGATACGAGTGGTACCGGCGAGACACCTCTCCCTTCGGCTCGAAGTCGGCCAGCAGCGGGAAGTGCAGCTTCCGCGTGCGCGCGAACGCGCTGTGGCACCACGCGCTGTCCACGGAGATGCCGAGCAGCGTGGCGTGATGCTTGTGAAACTCCGGAAGAATCTCGTTGTACAGCGCCATCTGATCGCCGCACACCGGACTCCAGTCCGCCGGATAGAAGGCGAGGATCACCGGCTTGCCGCGAAAATCCTCGAGCGAGACGGACTGATCGGGCGTGGACGGAAGGGTGAACGCGGGCGCGGGAGTGCCCGCGGGAAGGATCGTGCTGTGGTCAGTCATGAGTGCTCTCCGGACGTGACATGATCGGGCGCGAGATCACCAGCACCAAGACTCGGCCACGCCGATTCGTTCGCCGCGGTGATGGGTGCGAGGTGGTGCGCTCGAAGCGGCAGCGTTCGAACGCACCGCCCACTCCCCGCTCCCACGGGCGTTAGTCAGTACACCCGAATCGGTACACGCTGCGGCAGGTCGACGATCACCTTCTCGGTGCGATTCTCCTGGACCCGGCGGTACCACGCATTGTCCTTGCCCGCACCGGTGGCCTCCATGAGCTCGCGTGCGAGCTGAGTCACCACCGCGTTCGGCAGCCTGATCGAGCCGTGTGACACGGCCTTGCCGATCGACGCCGGCTCGTTGGTGCCGTGAATCGTTCGTGGAGGATCGTAGACGAGCTGGCCGCGTCCGAGCGGATTGTCCGGCGCGCCCGGCTTCCTGGGCGTCCTCTGCTCGGCCCACGTCTCGTCGGGGGGGATCCACTCGGGATTCCAGACGACCTGCTTGATGTTCCAGTCGCCGGTCTGCGTGGGCCACTGCGGCGAGCCCACGGCGACGCGATGCGTGGCGACGGGCTGATCGTGGTCGAACACGGTGAGGGTGCGAGCGGAAAGATTCACCTCGAGACGGATGCTCGACAGCGGAAGCGTGTCCGCCTTGTTCCCCTTCCGGCCGACGTCGACGCTGTCCGGTGACAGGCTGGCGCTCTCCGCAACGCCCGCCGCCGCAGCGTTGTCTACGGTGGGCGTCGCGGTCGAGGCACCGCTCGTCGCCGCCCCGGGCGCGGGCTGGGACGACGCGGGCGACGATGCCCGCGCCGACGTCGTCGCGCCGGCGCCAGAGCTCGCCGCGCTCCTGTCGTCGACGTCGCTCACGGTGCAACCGCCAAGGAGCAGCGCCACAACGCCCAGTGCACGCATCAAACGGTATCGCACGAACTCTTGCATCTCGCCGTCTCCGAAGTGAGAGACGGCGAGGAGAGCAAGAGACGTGCGGGTCGCGGCCTCAGGGCCGCGCGACGACCTCGAAGCGCGAGGTGAGATCGCCGACGATCGCGTCGAACTCGCCGGGCTCGAGCACAGGCTTTTGGTCGCGGCCGATGAAGCTGAGCTCGCGGGCGGGAAGCGAGAAGCTCACCGTCCGCGATGCGCCCGGTGCGAGCGTCACTCTCTCGAAGCGCCGCAGCCGGCGCGTCGGCGGCGTGACGGACGCGACGAGATCACGCACGTACAATTGCACGACCTCGGTGCCCGCCCGGCTTCCACTGTTCGTGACGCTGACCGACACCTTCACCGTGTCGCGCGGGCCGAGCATCGCCGACGCGACGTGGAGGTTCGAGTAGCCGAACGTCGTGTACGAGAGCCCGTGACCGAACGCGAACTCGGGCGCGTAGCCGCGGTTGGTCGAATCGGTGCCGCCGATGTCGGCGGGACGCGCGCGGTCGTACGCGATGAGCGTGGAGCCGGTGGTGCGCGGCCAGGTGAAGGGGAGCTTGCCGCTCGGGTTCACCTCGCCGAACAGGACGCGCGCGAGCGCTTCGCCGCCGTAGGGTCCGGTCTCGTAGCCCGTGACGATCGCGCGCGCGCCGTCGACGACGTCACGGATCACGCGCGGCCGGCCGTGATACAGGGCGACCACCACCGGCGTGCCGGCGGCCTCGATCGCGCGCGCGAGTCTCACCTGCGACGGCGAGATCGTGAGATCGTCGATGTTGCCCGGCGTCTCGGCGTACGCGCCCTCGCCGAGCGCGAGCACCACCACCTGCGCCGAGCGCGCGGCGGCGACCGCGGCGGCGACGTCGAGCGTGTCGGTGAAGCTCGCGCCCGGCACGTACGTCACGTTCGAGGCGCCGGCCTGATCGCGCACCGCGGCGAGCAGCGTCTTCACCTCCTTCGGATACATCAGCGTGTCCTGACCCTGCCAGGTGTACGACCAGCCGCCGTACATCGACGGCACGTAGTTGGCCGTCGGGCCCGTCACCAGCACGCGCGTCGACTTCGCGAGTGGGAGCAGGTTGCCGTCGTTCTTGAGCAGCGTGATCGCCTCGTCGGCCGCCTGCCGGCTCACCGTCTGGAACGCCGGTGCGCCGATGTTGGCGATCATCGCCGGATCGGGGAGCGCGTTCTCGAACAGACCGAGCTCCACCTTCAAGCGGAGGATCCGGCGCGTCGCCTCGTCGATGCGCGCGCGCGGGACCGCGCCCTCCTTCACGAGGGCGATCAGATCGTCGGTGAAGCGGAAGTCGTTGGGCACCATGCTCATGTCGATGCCCGCGTTCACGGCGATGCGCACGGCGTCTTTGTTGTCCTTCGCGACGCGATGCACCGAGTACAGGCGGACGATGTCCTCCCAGTCGGAGTCGACCACGCCGGTGAAGCCGAGCTCAGTGCGCAGCAGGTCGACGAGGATTGCTCTGTCGCTGTGCACGGGGACGCCGTTGATGTCGCTCGAATTGACCATCACCGTGCGAATCCCCGCCTGGATCGCGGCGCGAAAGCTCGGCACGAAGTACTCGCGCAGCTCGCGCTCGGGGATCCACGCGGTCGTGCGGTCTTTCCCGCTCAGCGGCATCGAGTAGCCGAGGAAGTGCTTGGCCGACGCGGCGACGAAGACGGGGCCGGTGAACTTCGGTCTCGCCCCACCGGCGCCGAGCAGTGGCTGCAGGCCGGGCCACGGATCGTTCTGGTTGCCGAGCACCGCCTCGACGCCGAGCACCGACGCGACGTAGGGATCCTCGCCGAACGTCTCGTAGTAGCGCGGCCAGAGCGGCTGGCGTCCGAGATCGAGCACCGGGGCGAAGTTCCACGGAATGCCACTGGCGCGCGTCTCGTACGCGGTGATCTCGCTGGCGCGTCGCACGAGAGCGGGATCGAACGTCGCCGCGAGCGCGATGTTCTGCGGGAAGAGCGTGCTGCGCGTCTGATAGTGCTGCCCGTGCACCGCGTCGATGCCGTAGATGACCGGAATCTTGACGCGCGCGCGCATGGCGAAGCGCTCGATCATCGTGATCGCGTCGCGCCATTCCTCCGGGCTCATCGCCACGTTGTAGACGTTGAGCAGCGCGCCGACGTGGCGGCGAACGATCGCGTCCTCGAGCTTGGCCGAGTCGAGCTGCACGCGCGTGTTCGCGTCGCCCGCGCGGCTGGACACCGTCGCGAGCGCGAGCTGGGTCATCTGGCCGACCTTCTCTTCCAACGTCATCTGCCGCAGGAGCGCCTCGACGCGGCGGCCGATCGGGTCCGAGGTCTGGGCGACGACGGGCGGCGCGGCGGTCGCGAGAAGCGCACACGCGCAGAGTACGGCGAGAGGGGATCTCGTCATGGAGCTGGGGGGAGGTGGGGGAGAGACGCCGCGGCCGTTACCGCGTCGGGGTGCTGCGGGAGATCATGCGACCACCTGCTTCTCGTGCTCGACGAGCAGCGCGTCCACGCGGCGTATCACCTCGAGGCAGGCGCGCGTGTTGTGGTAGGGACACTTCCACGGGCCGACCTTCTCGCCACCTCGGCTCTCGCGTCCCGAGCTCGACACGCGCCGCAGCCATTCGCCATGGCGACGGTCCAGCATGTGCTCGCGCGTGAAGCGCCACGCCGCCGAGGCCGCGTCGAGAAAGGCGGGACGTCCGGTTTCCTGATACGCATTGAGAAAGCCGACGATCGCCTCGGCCTGCGGCCACCACTCCTTGTCGGTCTCGACGTGCCCGTCCTCGCGCTCGTAGAAGATCCCGCCGTGCACGCGATCGACGGCGTGCTCGAGCACCGCGTCGGCCAGATGGATCGACGCCGCCTGTACGCGGTCGGTCAGTGCCGCGTCGCCGAGCACGTGCGCCGCGTCCGCGAGCAGCCAGCTCGTCTCGATGTCGTGACCGAACGAGCTCTTGCTCGACCGCGGTTGCCAGTCGGCCGTGAAGAAGCCGGTCACGTGCCCGCCATCGGGTGCGATGATGCGCGCGAGGAACAGCTCGAGCAGCGACCCGAGCCGCGCGCGGAGTCTCGCGTCGCCCCACACCGCGCAGAGCGACGTGTACGCCTCGAGCAGGTGCAGGTGCGTGTTCATGCTCTTCCGCTCGGGCGCGTCGACGTCGCTGAGTCGTACGTCGTCGAGCAGCTTCCATTCCCGGGAGAACGCTTCCTCGTAGCCGCCGAGCTCCGCGTCGTGCGCGTGCGCCTCGACGAGCTTGAAGATCGCGATGGCCGCATCGAGGCTGCGCTGGTCGCCGGTGGCGCGGAAGTGCTCGACGAGCGCGTAGATCGCGAACGCCTGCGCGTACACGTGCTTGCGCTCGTCGATCGGACGGCCCTGCGCGTCCACCATCCAGACCACGCCGCCGAAGGTGGGATCGATGAAGTGCGCCGCGAAGTACACCGCGGCGCGCTCGGCGGCCGCGCGATAGGCGTCGTCGCCGAGCGCGTGATACGCGGCGGAGAAGGTCCAGAGCAGGCGCGCGTGCAGGATGCAGCCTTTCGGTGCGTCGTCCTGGCGCGTGCCGTCCTCGGCGATGAGTCCGACGACACCGCCTCGGCGCTGGTCGGCCGCCTCGTTCATCCAGAACGGGAGGATGCGCTGGGTGAGCTCGTCGCGCATCTCGTCGCGCAGCGACCGCAGCACGGCGTCAGTCATGGCGGGCCGAGTGGTCGTGTCGCGCGAGGTTGCGATCGATGAGCGCGATGCGCTGCGCGACGCTTCCCGCCGAGGTGAGTGGATCGGGTGGGGTGTCGAGGGCGTAGTCGACGAGGCGGTCGAGACTCGACTCGGCGACGTGAATGCGCGTGTCGGACGACGCGTAGTAGATCAGCACGCGGCCGTCGTCGTCGGGAATCCAGCCGCAGCTGAACACGACGTTCGAGACGTCGCCCACGCGCTCGGAGCCCTCGGGCGCGATGAGATAGCCGGCGGGCCGATGCGTCACGCGCCACGGCTCGTCGCGATCGGACACGAAGAGGTAGAGCACGTAGCGCAGCCCCGCCGCCGTGTTGCGCACGCCGTGCGCGAGATGCAGCCATCCCGCCTCCGTCTCGATCGGCGGCGGACCCTGGCCGTTCTTCGATTCCTTGATCGTGTGATACTCGCGCGGCTCGATCACCTGCTCGTCGAGCACGATGGGACGCGTGATGTCCTCGCAGAGTCCCCACCCGATGCCGCCGCCGGAACCCGCCTCGATGAAGCTGTCTTGTGGTCGTGTATAGAAGCCGTATCGGTCGCCCACGAAGCGCGGATGCAGCACGACGTTTCGCTGCTGCTCGGAGCGCGTGACGAGATCGGGCAGGCGCTCCCACTCCACCAGATCGTGCGTGCGCACGATCCCCGCCTGCGCGACCGCGGCGGAGAGGTCGTGCGGCGCGCGAGGATCCTTCCGCTCCGTGCAGAACACGCCGTAGATCCACCCGTCCTCGTGCCGCGTGAGACGCATGTCGTACACGTTCACGTCGGGATTGTCGGTCTGCGGCAGGCGGATGGGGCGATCCCAGAACTTCCATCCATTGATGCCATCGGCGCTCTCGGCGACGGCGAAGAACGACTTGCGATCGGCGCCCTCGACGCGCGCGACCATGAGGTAGCGGCCGGCGTGCTTGATCGCGCCAGGGTTGAACACCGCGTTGATGCCCATGCGCTCGAGTCCGAGCGGATTGGTGTCCGGCGCGAGATCGTAGCGCCAGAAGAGCGGCGTGTGCTCCGCGGTGAGGACTGGATGCCGGTACCGGTGAAAGATCCCGTTGCCGCCTTCGAGGCGTTCATTGGGGCGCGCGATCAGCGCGTCGTGCGCCGACTGGAGCGCGTGAAGCGTTGCCGTCGGACTCCCGGGGACGGACTCCTCGGGACGGACTCCTGGGGACGGAGTCGCGACCCCGTCCCCAGGAGTCCGTCCCGGATCGGGTGGGCGGGTCATGGCATCGCGGCCGTCAGAGGCTCTCGCTCTAGTGCAGGCGTACGACGCTCCTCCACCCGCAGATCCGCCGGATAGTCCTCCAGTCGATCGAACCAGGTGCGCTTCAGCGTTGCCGTCGACACCAGCACGAGCCCGACCGACACGGCCAGCCCGCGCACGTCGCGCAGCACGATGAAGATCCCGGTCGCGGTGAGCGCGGTCTGCCAGACGATGCCGACGACGACGTTGAACATGTCGCGCCTGAAGGCCGGGTTGGCCACGAGCCCAGGCCGCTCCAACGCGAGCCGATCGTGCACTGGCTTCCAGAATCCCCACGGGCGGACGCGCAGGTAGAAGTTCTCGAGCACGGCCTGGTCGTCGGGCGGCGTCATCAGCGTGCCGGCGATGCAGCCGACGAGCGAGAGCGCGAGGATCACCGGAAACCCGTAGATCGGTGGCACGCCGCGCATGAGCAGCGGCACGATCATCGAGCCGGCGATCCCGGCGACCATTCCCCAGAAGTACCCGTACGCGTTGAACCGCCACCAGTACCACTTGAGCAGGTTCGACGCGGTGTAGCCGCCATACAGCGCCGAGACGATCCAGCCGACGATCTCGTTGAGCGAGCCGATGAAGAACCCCATCCCGGTGCCGATCACGACGACCGCGACGGAGCTCGCGTAGCTCATCCGCACGAGCGTGCGCTGGTCGGCGTCGGGCCGGAGATATTTCCGATAGATGTCGTTGACGATGTACGCCGGCGCCGCGTTCACCGTCGCGGCGAAGTTCGACATGAACGCGGCGAGCAGCGCGGCGATCAGCAGCCCGAGCAGCCCGGTGGGGATGAAGCTGCGCATCGCCAGCGGCAGGATCAGCTCGAAGTCGACGCCGGTGCCCATCGCCCTGAGCTGTGGGCTGAAGTACACGAGCGCGAGCACGGTGAGCCCGGTGATCAGCATGTAGCGCGGAATCAGCAGCACCACGTTGACGATGCCGTTCATCTTCGCCGCGTCGCTGGGCGAGCGCGTCGAGAGGATGCGCTGCATGTCGTAGTTCGGGGCGGGGCCCGCGCCCGCCTGCAGCAGCCCCTTGAACAGGAGCATTCCCCAGAACGCGGAGAAGAACGACCAGCCATCCTCCGCGATGCGCTCGTTCACCGCGGGCATGAGCTTCGACCAGTCGATGTCGAGCATCTTGCCGAACCATGGGCTGCGCCAGCCATTCGGGATGACGTGGTTCAGCATGTCGGGCGAGACCTGCCGCATCACGAGGATGCCGACCGAGGTGCTCGCGATCGTCATGATCGAGAACTGGAGCAGCTCGGTGAACACCACGCTGAACATTCCGCCCTTGGCGACGTAGATCGTCGTGATCGCGACGATCAGCAGTCCCCACAGCTTGGCGTTGGTCGTCGGGTCGGCGGCGAGCGCCCACGGAAGAAAGGTCGCCGCGAACTTGCCGATGCCGATGAAGGCGTACGCGAGAAAGCCGATCACGTTCATCAACGCGAACAGCACGACGATGAGATGCGCGAGGGTGCTGCCGCGTCCCTCGCCAAAACGAAACCTGATCCACTCGGCGCCGGTCATCACGCCCGACCGGCGGAGCCAGGTCGAGAGGAAGACCATCAGGATGATCTGATTGAAGACGGGCCACAGCCACGGGATCCAGATGCTCTTCATCCCGTAGACGAACAGCAGATAGACCATCCACATCGTGCCGCTGATGTCGAACATGCCCGACGCGTCGGAGACGCCGAGCACGTACCAGGGGATGGTGTTCCCGCCGAGGAAGTAGCTGCGGATGCTGCGGGTGGCGCGCTTCGAGATCCAGAAGCCGATCACGATCGTCGCCGTCAGATAGGCGGCGATGATCAGTGCGTCGATCAGATGAAGGTTCATCGGCGCATCACCAACCGTCCGTGCGGAAGGGCACGGCCGGGAGTCCTTCGCCGTTGTAGAGGCGCGCCTCGGTCGGGTTGTTGCCCCAGCCGTAGCGAACCGCAACCGGGCTGGCGACGCGAGGGCTCGAGACGATCACGCTGCTCCCCTCGATGCGCGCATCGGCCCACACGAAGTGGCGGTCCGCTCCCGCGATCGCGAAACCGCCCACGGCGCCTCCAGGAGAACGGCTCACCAGTCCGCCCGCCGCGTGGTCGAACCGAACGATCACCGTGCCGCCGCGCACACCGTGCGAGCGATGGGTGGGACCGACGTCCTCGACGCGCTGCCGATACGCGACTCGACGCGCGGCGAGCGCGAGCCGATGCCCGACGTCCTGCTTGTTGCGCGGGTGAATGTCCTTCTCGTCGCCGATGTCGATGATCACGGCCTGCGCCGTCTTCGGGAGCGCGAGCGCGGCGCTCTGCGCGTCACGCAGCGCTGCCCACGCGCTCTGCGCCGCGGGCTGCGAGTCGGGCGCCATGTAGTTCGCGAGCTGCACCCAGAGGAAGGGGACGCTGCCCATGCCCCACGCTCGGCGCCAGCTCGTGATCATCGTCGCGAACAGCGCGCGGTACCTGACCGCATCGGCGACGCTGTCGGCATTCGACTCGCCCTGGTACCAGAGCACGCCCGTGATCGGGAAGGGGAGCAGGGGGTGCACCATCTTGTTGTAGAGCACCGTGGGCACCTTGTTGATGTGCTGCCCATCGGCCTGCAGCGAGATGGCGCCGACTCTGAACTTCCACTGCGCCGCGAGCGGGCGGCGCGTGCCTCCGACCTCGAGAAAGAGCGCCGACGGATCGCCGTAGATGCCGCCGCCGCCCCCCGTGTCGTCGACGCGCACCGCGATCACGTTGCGCCCCGCTCTCAACGCCGACGCGGGGACGTCGTACACGCGCGCGGTGCTGTAGTTGTTGGTGCGGCCGATCTCGACGCCGTTCACCCACGAGATGTCCGCGTCGTCGATCGCGCCGAGCCCGAGCTTCACGCCGCGCGCCGCCTCGTCGGCGGTGAGGTCGAACGAGGCGCGATACCACGCGATGCCGTCCATGTCCGGATAGCCGGCCTGCTCCCACAGCGACGGCACCGCGATCGGCTGCCAGCGGCTCTCGTCGAGCGCGGGGTCGGCCCACGCCGCGCGGCCCTGCACCAACCCCGAATCGACCGTCGGCAGGTCGCCGATCTTCGCGCGCATCGTCTCGATGAGCCGCTGCTGCGAGCGCTGCTCCTCGTCCCACAGACGGCGCCACGCCGCCTCGTCCAGACCGAGTGCCTCTCGGCTCATCCACGGCTCTATGCGGCTGCCGCCCCACGAGGTGTTCACGATCCCGATCGGCACGTCGACCGACTTGCGGAGATCGCGCGCGAAGAAGTACGGGACCGCGCTGAAGGTGCCGACGTGCTGCGGATCCGCCGACGCCCATTCCCCGCCAGCCAGATCTGCGTCGGGGGCGGGCGCGAACGAGGTCGGCACCTTGAAGTGACGGATGTTCGGATCGTGCGCCGCGGCGATCTCCGCCGCCGCGCCGTTCACGTTGGAGACGACGAACTCCATGTTCGACTGCCCCGACGCGACCCAGACGTCGCCGGCCAGGATGTCGCCGATCACCAGGCTGTCGGCCGCCGAGCGGACGATCAGGCGGTGCGGCCCGCCCGCGGGAAGCGGAGCGAATGCCACCTTCCATGCACCGTCGGAGCCCGCGGTGGTCGCGCGGGACTGCGCGTCGAGCGACACCCGAATCGAAGCGCCCGGCGCGCTCCAGCCCCAGACCGGGACGGCGGCGTCACGCTGGATCACCATTCCGGAGCCGAACAGGAGAGGCAGGCGCAGTGCGCCCGCCGGCCGCGCGTCCTGCCCCCGCGCCACGCTCGCGAGGAGGAGCGTGACGACGATCAGGCAGCGGTGAGTTGCGCTGATTCGCATGAAGAGGTATCGAGGTTTGTCGAGACGGATGACAAATGCGTCGCGGACTGTTATTCAATTCGTTGGAATAATTGGCACGGACGTACGACGGCACGAACTTCGAACACGATCGGCTCGACGGCCGGCGTCGCATCCCGACGGTCTCGTCGCCGCCCGGGGCGGACCGCGCGCCGGGTCGGCACGGGCGGGTATATGCGCCTCCGCCGACCGACCGTCAAGCCGGAGGGCTGCCGGCTCCGGCGTTGCGTCCCGCCAATCGATCGAGTAGCATCGCCAGAATCGCCACCCACCCGCGCGCCACGGCCGCTAAGTGCTGACCGGCACCAATCTCGTTTACACGAAGAAGTTCAACCTGCGGATCGTCCACGAGGTCATTCGCGTGTACGGGCCGCTCTCGCGCGCCGACATTGCGCGGCACACCGAGCTGAGCGTCCAGACGGTGTCGAACCTCGTCAAGGAGCTGCTCGGGCATCGGCTGGTGCAGGAGGGCGGGCGTCGCAGTGAGGGCCGAGGCGCGCCGTCCACGTCGCTGACCCTGAACCCCGATGGGGCGTACGCGATCGGGCTCGATCTCGACCGCGACCACCTCACGGGAGTCCTCGTCGATCTCGCGGGCAACGTCCGCCATCGCATGAACGTGGAGGTGGAGACGCCGTCGCCCACCGAGATGCTCGAGCTGATGTGCGGGATGGTGGAGACGATGGCCACCCGGCAGGGGTTGCAGTTGAACGAGGTCGCCGGGCTCGGGCTGGGCGTGCCGGGCCCGATGCATCGCGACAAGGGGGGCGACGGCTATCTCGTCAACCCGAAGGCGTTTCCCGGCTGGCACGACATCCCTCTCGCGAGCTGGCTGCGCGAGCGGCTCAACATGCCGGTGTTCCTCGAGAACAACGCCCTGGCCGCCGCGGTCGGCGAGCGCTGGTACGGCGCGGGCCGGCAGATCAGCAACTTCTTCTACATCTATTTCGGGAGTGGGCTCGGCGGCGGTCTGATCATGAACGGTCAGCCGCACGAAGGGTTCACTGGCAACGCGGGTGAGATCGGATATCTGCCGACCGTTCTCTCCCGCGATTCGGCGAACCCGCTGACCGAGGACGAGCCGCACGTGGGGCTCCACTTCAACATGCCGCGACTGTACGAGCGTCTCCGTCGCGGCGGGACGATAGTCGGCTCGCTCGAGGAGCTCGATCGGCTGGTTCTGGAGGGTCACGCGGGGATGCTCGAGTGGATGGACGACGCGTCCGACCATCTCACCGCGCTCGTGCTCGCGATCGAGTACGTGCTCGATCCCGAAGCCATCTGCTTCGGCGGCCGGCTCTCCGACCGGATCGTCGGCGGCCTGATGGACCGCGTCGCTCGCCTGCTTCCCGAGCGACGACCGCGCGGCAAGGTCGACGTGCCGCGGCACTTTCTCGCCACCGCCGGCGCCGACGCCGGCGCGCTCGGCGTTGCCACGCTCCCGATCTACGAGATCTTCGCTCCCGCGCCGCGCGTGCTGCTCAAGACGCGCCGCGTGACGAGCAATGGGCAGTCGGGGCGACATCGCCCCGTCACCTCGCTCTGACGCGCCGAGCCACCACTCGAGCGTCGTCGCACCAGCCTTCGTGATCGCATCGTGCGCCGCGCGCCTCGGCGCGCGCGCGACTCAACCCGAACACCGTGACGTCGAGATGAGACTGGTCCTGTTGCTCATGCTGTGCCTCTTCGCGCGAGACGCGCACGCGCAGAAGTTCACGGCGCTCGCGCAGACGCCGCCGATGGGATGGAACAGCTGGAACAAGTTCGCGTGCAACGTGAGCGAGCAGCTCATTCGAGAGACTGCCGACGCGATGGTCTCCACCGGGATGAAGGACGCGGGCTATCAGTTCGTGAACATCGACGACTGCTGGCACGGCGCGCGCGACAGCCTCGGCTTCATCCATGCCGACTCCGCGCGATTTCCGTCCGGAATGCGGGCGCTCTCCGACTACATCCACTCGAAGGGGCTCAAGCTCGGCGTGTACTCCGATGCAGGCTCCAAGACGTGCGGTGGCCGGCCGGGCAGCCGAGGCTACGAGTATCAGGATGCGCAGACGTACGCGAAGTGGGGCGTCGACTACCTCAAGTACGACTGGTGCTCGACCGATTCTCTCAACGCTCCCGGTGCGTACATGACCATGCGGGACGCGCTCGCGAAGGCGGGGCGGCCGATCGTGTTCAGCATCTGCGAGTGGGGGAGCAACAAGCCGTGGAGCTGGGGGCCGAGCATGGGACACCTCTGGCGCACGACGGGCGACATCACCGCGTGCTTCGACTGCATCAAGGAGATGGGCGGCTGGAAGGCGTGGGGCGTGATGCAGATCCTCGACAAGCAGGAGGGGCTGAGGCAGTACGCGGGGCCGGGACACTGGAACGATCCCGACATGCTCGAGGTGGGCAATGGTCTCACGCCCAACGAAGACCGCGCGCACTTCTCGATGTGGAGCATGCTCGCCGCGCCGCTGATCGCGGGCAACGACCTGCGCTCGATGCCGGCCAACGTGGCGAGCGTGCTGACGAACCGCGACGTGATCGCGATCAATCAGGACTCGCTCGGCGTGCAGGGGTTCAGATACGCCGTGCGAGACAGCGTGGAGTACTGGTTCAAGCCGCTCGTCGGTGGAGAGTGGGCGATGACCGCGCTCAATCGCGCGACGTCGCCGCGCACGGTGCGCTTCGCGTGGGCAACCGAGGCGGTGATGGACACCGTGGCGAAGCGCTCGCCCGCGTTCACGACGACGCGATACCGGCTGCGCGATCTGTGGAGCAAGAAGGATGTGGGTTCGACCGCGCAACCTCTCTCGGCGACGGTGCCGGGGCGCGATGTATTGATGCTGCGACTCAGGAAGGCGTGATACCATGATGAGACTGAACATGTGGGTGCCGGCCGGGCTCGCGATCCTCGCTCACGCGGGCACCGCCGCGTCGCAGGAGGCTCCGCCCGCGGCGGCGCAGCCCGTTGCGCCGATCAGGTTGAATCAGATCGGCTTCCTCCCCGAAGCGCCGAAGGTTGCGGTCGTCGTCGGTGCGACGGGGAAGAGCTTCACCGTCGAGACGGCGCAGGGCGGCGCGGTGGTGTCGCGCGGCTCGCTCTCCGCGCCCGCGACGTGGCCGATGTCGGGAGAGGAAGTGCGTCGCGCGGATTTCAGCTCGCTGAGGAAGCCTGGCCGCTACGTGCTCGTCGTGCCGGGTGTCGGCCGCTCGACGCCGTTCGCGATCGGCGACACGGCGCTGCGGCCAGTGTCGCGCGCCGCGGTCAAGTCGTACTACTACCAGCGCACGGGCATCCCGCTCGAGGCGAAGTTCGCCGGGCGCTGGGCGCGAGCGGAGGGTCATCCCGACACCGTGGTGCTCGTGCACTCGTCCGCGGCCACCGCGGCTCGGCCGGAGGGCACGCACATCTCCTCGCCGCGCGGCTGGTACGACGCGGGCGACTACAACAAGTACGTCGTCAACTCCGGCATCTCGACCTACACCCTGCTGTTGATCGCCGAGCAGTTCCCGCGATACGCGCAGTCGCTGCGCCTCGAGATTCCAGAGACGGGGAACGGCGTGCCCGACGTGCTGAACGAAGCGCTGTGGAACATCCGCTGGATGATGACGATGCAGGATCCGTCGGACGGAGGCGTGTATCACAAGCTGACCAACGCCGCGTTCGACGCCTTCATCGCGCCGGAGAAGGCCGTGGCGCCGCGCTACGTCGTGCAGAAGAGCACCGCGGCGACGCTCGACTTCGCGGCGGTGATGGCGCACGCGTCGATGGTGACGCGCGGGTACGAGCGGCAGCTTCCCGGTCTCTCCGACTCGCTCGCGCGAGCCGCGCTCCACGCGTGGCGGTGGGGTCGCCTGCATCCGGACTCGATCTACGACCAGTCCCGGATGAACCAGACATACAAGCCGCCCGTCAGCACGGGCGACTACGGCGACCGGAGCGTGAGCGACGAGATGCGTTGGGCGGCAGCGGAGCTCGCGCTCGCGACGAAGCAGGACAGCTTCGTCGTCGCGGTGCCGCCATTCGCCAACGATGGGCTGTCGGTGCCGACGTGGGGCTCGGTCGGCACGCTCGCCATCGTGTCGCTCCTCGATCATCGGCGCGAGCTGCGCGGCGCGATCGATACCGTTCGGCTGAAGGAGTCGTTGGTCGCGCTCGCGCGCTCGCTGCGGACGGCGGCCGACACGTCGCCGTACGGCGTCGCGATGGCGCAGCGGCAGGATTTCGCGTGGGGCAGCAACGCGGTGGCGGCGAATCAGGGGTTGATCCTCATTCAGGCCGCGCGCGCGACGGGCGACACGAGCTACCTCCGCGCGGCAGCGAGCAACCTCGATTATCTGCTCGGCCGCAACGCGACGGGATACTCGTTCGTGACCGGATTCGGTGTGAAGACGCCGATGTTCCCGCACCATCGGCCGTCGGCGGCGGACACGATCGCGGCGCCGGTGCCCGGACTGCTGGTCGGCGGACCGAACCCGTCACAGCAGGACCGGTGTCAGGGCTATCCGTCGAAGCTGCCGGCGCTCTCGTATCTCGACGCGCAGTGCTCGTACGCGTCGAACGAGGTGGCGATCAACTGGAACGCACCGTTTGCGTATCTGATCGCGGCGACGGATGCGATGTATGGCAGTCGGGAGTGGAGAAGGTGAGCCTCGAGCTGCTCTCACTACCACTAGCCTGTAGGTGGTAGAGAGTAGCAGTAGCGGGACGTCGTAGCGGGTATCGGGTCGGTGGACGTCGGTGCAGATACCTCGACTCGCTGCGCTGGCGCGCGGGTGGGCCGCCTTTCATTCTCCGAGCATCGCGCCCCCTCACTCCACGGAGCAGATGCACCGAGCGGCACCCGCGCACCACGTCATCCATAAGCGAACGCGGAGGCGCGTGTCGGCCGCGCGGGTCGTCGCCACGCTCGCGATCGTCGTCTCCTCCGTCGCGAGCGCCGCGTGCAGTCCGCCGTCATCGAGCGGTGGAGCGTCCTCCGCCGCCGCGCGCGCGCGCCCGTACGTTCTGGTCGTCTCGCTCGACGCGTTTCGTCACGACTATCTCGACCGCTATCACCTGCCCGTGCTCGACCGCATCGGCGCGGCGGGGATTCGCGCCGATGCGCTGGTGCCGCCCTTTCCCTCGAAGACGT